>NZ_JBQBLX010000004.1:0-463496 GCF_051917725.1 Halomicrococcus pelagicus | reverse complement strand
GCCAGTACTGGAGTGCGCGAGCCTCTGGGAACACCGGTTCGCCGCCTCCCACTCATACCACAGCCCACGGCCAGCACACGCTGGTCGTGGGCTTTTCGTATTTATTTCGCCAGTGGCGACGCCGTCGATCCGACGTGCAACGCCGGGTCGTCCCAGGCAATCGTCACTTGACGCCCACTGAAGCGGGAATCGTCTACGGCGGATGTCACCCGTCCGGTAGTAATCCGTCGTTGTTACCCTTCGCCGTCGGTCGTTCCGTCCGATTCGCGGCGACCGACCTTCACACCGACTCGCGACGAACGCCGAACGAGTCGACCACGATTATCGTCGCGAGCGAGTTTCCCGGACGCGTCTTTCGGGACGCGCTCGAAAGCACCGTCGGCGAGGCGAGAAGATAGCCCTCCACGTCTCGTGAACGGGACGTGAGGTTACGGCAGCAGCGACGGCCGGAGCAAGAGTAACCGGCTCGGCCGACGTTCACGACCGCCGAATCGAGGCGTTCAGAGCTCTTTCGCGTACACGTAACTCTCGACGTCGAACCGGTCGTCGCGGTTCTGACCGGTGCGGTCGAACCCCTGCGATTCGTAGAATTCGATCGCTCGCTCGTTGTCGGCCATCACCATCAGTTGCAGGGTAGTGATGCCGCGGTCACGGAGTGCCGACTCCGTCCAGGCGAGCAGACTGCTACCGTGGCCGTCCTTCCAGTGGTCGGGGTGGACGTAGAGGCGGTGGAGCGTGTAGGTTCTATCGTCGGCCGGTCCGGCGTCGGCGAACCCGACGATGCTTTTGGGCTCCACGACGCAGAACTCCCGGTTCGGTGCGACGATGCACTCCTGGACGCTCTCGGTCTCGTACTGGTCGACGACGAACTCCTCGACGGTGTCGGCGCCGACGATGTCGTCGTGAGCGGCGTGCCACGACTTCTTGGCGACTCGCTGAATAGCAGAAATATCAGCGATTTCCGCCGGTCGAACCGAGGAGTTGGATGTCATATTTCGACCTTCGACCGCAAGCCGATAATACCCTGGGTAGTCGCGACGCCGGACGACCACGGCCGCAGGACTCGTCGGACGGCGAAGTACGCGACGACGGTCGAACCCCGCTGGGGCGGGTCCCGGTTCGTCCGGTACTGCGGGGGACAGCGTCGGCGCGACCCTCTCGGTGCTTCCGACGGCTGCCAGGAATTTCCCGGCCGACGAGCGGGCATTCGCGCGGACGTCGCGGGACTGGGTAGGGCACCGCTGGGGGACTCACGTGGCGAAGTGAGAGCCGGCGGAGGGTGACGACGACTGCCGTGAACGTCTCAGACCAGCGTCGTCGGGCGCGTGGAGAGGTAGTCGAACACCGAGCCGAGCGAGAAGCCGTACGCGAGGTGGCCGAGGAACGTCAGTACGAGGTAGACGACGAGCGCCGCGCCGGAGAACCCCTCGTAGAACGCGGGGGCGAAGCCGGTCCAGAGCACGAACCCGTACGGGAGACCCTTGATAGCGAACTCCTCGCCGGGGAGGTACGAGCCGATGGACGCGAACAGGAGCGGCCACGTCACCATCCCGCCGAGGAGGAAGATGATGTAGCCGACGGCGACGGGGTTTCCCGGCAACAGCGCGTCCAGACCGGTGAGGTTGGCGAGGTCCGCGAACGAGGCGAACTGGAAGGCTCCGAGGCCCGCCGCGACCAGCAGTATCGCGGTCATCGCTGCGGTCCCGACCAGCCCCCCGACCGCGCCGATGATTCCGTCGGTGACGATGCCGACGAGGTTGTCGAAGTCCGGCTCCGCAACCTCCTCGTTCGCGTCCACGTCGACGGCCCCCCGTGTTTCATTATCGTCCATGTAGGATAATACGCCGGCAGTCTTCAAAAACGTTCACCCGCCGTGCCAGGTTCTGATACCCGCGGACGGCCCGCGATAGTCGATCCGGTCGGCTGGGCGCTACTTCGATTCTTCCGGCGACTCGACGGGTGGGGTCGGTCCGTCCGTCGCGACCGTTTCGTACGCGGTGACGCCGAGTCCGGCGACGAACGCGACCACGGCCGTCACGGCGATCCACGTCACGTTCGGGTGTTCGAATCCGAGATGCAGTGGTGAGTACATCCGTGCCGGTACACGTTGGCTGGCGGGTTATTACGGTATCGGAACGCGTCGCGGGGAACTTACTCCAGTTTCGCCAGGTCGTCGTCGGTGAGGTCGAGGTGGGAGGCGGCGACGTTCTGGCGCAGGTGGTCGGCGCTGGCGGTGCCGGGAATCGGCAGCGTGACCGGCGAGCGGTGGAGCAGCCACGCCAGCGCGACCTGTCGACGGGACGCGTCGTGGGCCTCCGCGACCGCGCCGAGGTCGTCGGCTCTCTCTTCGAGGTCGCCTGCCCCCATCGGATACCACGGGATGAAGCCGATTCCGGCGTCCTCGCAGGCGTCGAGTACGTCGTCGTGTTCGCGGTTGGTGACGTTGTACCGGTTCTGGACGGTCGCTATCTCGACGATGTCGCGGGCGGTCTCCAGCTGGTCGACGTCGACGTTGCTCAGGCCGACGTGGTCTATCTTGCCCTCGTCTTTCAGTTCCGCCAGCGCGTGGACCGAGTCCTCGAACGCGACGTCGGGGTCGGGACGGTGAAGCTGGTAGAGGTCGATGCTGTCGACCCGGAGGCGGTCGAGGCTGCCGAGAACGGCGTTCCGGAGGTAGTCGGGGTCGCCGTTCGGAATCCAGTCGCCGTCGTCGTTGCGCAGGAGGCCGCCCTTGGTCGCGACGACGAGGTCGTCCGGGTAGGGAGCCAGCGCCTCGCCGATGATGCGCTCGCTGACGCAGGGACCGTACGAGTCTGCGGTGTCCACGAAGTCGACGCCGCGCGCGATGGCCTCGTGGAGCACCTGGTGGGCCGCCTCCTCGTCGTCGGGTCGCCCGATGATGTCTTCGCCCGTGAGCCGCATCGCGCCGTAGCCGAGACGGTGGACGGTTCGGTCTCCGCCGATCTCGAACGTGTCGCTTCGGTTTTCGATCGCCATACCTCACGTAGTGGACCGCGGCCGCATAACCTCTTTTGGCAGTCGCGTCGAAAGGCGTCGGCGTCCGTCGACGGCCACTGTCTCAGTCGTCGGAGATGTCGACGGTGAGCACCGGACGGGCCGCCGTGGCGACGACCTTCTGGGCGACGCTGCCCAGCAGGTTCTCGGTGGCACCCGGGCCGCGCGTGCCCATCACGACCAGGTCGACCCCGCGTTCTTCGGCCGTGGCGACTATCTCGTCCGCCGGGTCGCCCTTCCTGATAATGGTCGCGACCTCGATGCCGTCGGCCTCTAGCTGGTCGGCGGCGTCGCCGACGGCCCGCTCGCCCTCGGTCCGGAGCTGTTCCGTGACCTCCTCGATGCGGTCGTCGGAGAGGGTGAGAAACGCGCGGTCGTCTATCACGTGGAGGACGTGGACGCTCGCGTCCCGCCGACGCGCGATGTCGGCCGCGTGCTCGATGACGGTCTCCGTGGCACCGCTCCCGTCGGTCGGGATCAGAATGTCGTCGTACATCTACGTGTCGACCTGTACGTGCCAGCGGCTTATAACCTGACTCTGGTTATCGCCGGACGAAAATCACGGCGGTCGGCGCTTGGTGGCCGAAGGTGGTCGGCACGGACCGGCGACGGCCGGCAGCCATCCCCGGGTCGGTCGCCGGCGTCCGGGACCGGAAGTTCGGTCGCTAGCCGTTCGACACCGTCGAGTCGTCGCCCCCGGTCGAGTCGTCTGACGCTGTCGACTCGGTGGAATCGGCTATCTCGGGGGACGCGCCGAGCGACTCGGCGGTGGTCACGCGCGGCGTGAGGCGGTCACCGTGGAGCAGTTCGGAGAGGACGATACGGACCGCCTGCAGGACGAGCACGAGGAACATCGGTAGCAGGAAGAACCCGTACCAGCCGAACAGCATCGGCCCGAGCAGGTACGCGAACATCATCATTCCCGTGTGTGTCTGTCGGCCGGAGATGTACGGCTGGAGGAACGTCTGCGGCAGGATGTCGAGGAACAGGAAACAGACGACGAGCAGCCCGGCCGGAAAGACCAGCGACAGTCCGCCCTGCGTGGCAGCTACCCCGCCGACGTACAGCACGATGGGAATGTAGACGAGCTTTCCGACGACGAGCGGGACGAGACTCGTCACGCCCGTCAGTAGCGCGAGCAGTATCGCGAACGGAATCGACAGCGCGGAGGGCGCGACGGCGTTGAACCCGTTGTAGACGACGGCCGCGACGAGTGCGACCGCGAAGACGAACAGGACGTTCCCGAAGAAGATGGTCTCCAGGTCGTCGTCGACGGCCGTCGCGTACGCGTGGGCCGCCGACCCCTTCGACGCGATAGACGAACTGAACCAGGCCGCGATGCGGTCGTCGTCGCGCAACAGGTAGAACGCGAACCCGAACGCGAGCGAGATGTGGACGAGGCCGGTCGCAACGACGCCCAGCACCGACAGTCCGGTGGAGAGGAGTTCCTGGAGCTGTCCGGAGCTGCCGGACAGGACCCTGAACGGTCGGCTCAGGAACGTCGACAGCAGGTCCTGCTGGCTCGACGTCAGCGCCTGGACGTTCACGAACGGCTGGAGCAGTCCGAGGTTCTGGTCCGGATGCAGCCCCGACATCGACGCGGCGTTCTGCAGGCCCATCACGGCGATGTACGACACGAGTGCGAGGAGCGGGAGGGTCGCCCCGAGCAGCGTGGCCGCCGCGGCGGTGCCGTCGGAGCCGACGACCGACCGAATTCGCTGGTAGGCCGGGCGCGAGGCGTAGTAGATGAACAGGCCGAAGACGAAGGTCCCGACGTACGAGTAGCCGACGAACAGCACGCCGACGCCGAGCGTGGCGAGAAACAGCCACCAGGCGATTCGGTTCCGGTCGCGGTCGAGTATGTCGTTCCAGTTCATAGGTGGAAAAGTGAGAAACTGTGGTCGCCTCGCGTTACAGCGCGGTCGCGCCGGCTGCGACGGGGAGTCCGATGCCGGTGACGAAGCGCGCGTCGTCGCTGGAGAGCCACAGGAACGCGGCGCTGATGTCCTCCGGCTGGACGATGTCGTCGAGCAGGTTGTCCGGTCCCGACTGCTCTGCGATCTCGGCGATGTCCTCGTCGATGCTCTCGACGATGCCGCCCGTCATCGGCGTGTCGACCGCGGTCGGGCAGACGGCGTTGACTGTCACGTCGTGCGGTGCGAGTTCGACGGCCAGCGTCTTCGTCAGTCCCAGGACGCCGTGTTTGGCCGCCGTGTTTGGCCGCCGTGTAGTGGCCGAGGCCGGGCGACGCGACCATCCCGGCGGTCGAGGAGGTGTTGACGATGCGACCGCCCTCGCCGCGGTCGACCATGTGCTGACCGACGTGTTTCGCACAGAGCCACATCCCCTTCAGGTTCACGTCGAGGGCGTGGTCCCAGTTCTCCTCGTCCATCTCCAGCAGACTCCCGACGGGAGCGACGCCGGCGTTGTTGGCCAGGACGTCTATCTCGCCGAACTCGTCGAGCGCCGTCTCGACGGCGTACTCGACGTCCTCCTCGGAGGAGACGTCCATCCGGACGCCGATGGCCTCCGCGCCGCGGTCGCGCGCCAGCTCGACGGTCTCGTCGAGTTCCGTCTCGTCACCGAGTTCGTACTTCGATTCGGCGGTCGTCTCGCAGATGTCAGTCGCGACCACGTCGGCCCCGTGCCCCGCGTACGCGAGCGCGTGCGAACGTCCCTGTCCTCGCGCTGCTCCGGTGACGAAAACCACCGCGTCGGCGAAGTCGTGTTCGACCACGTTGTCCTCCACTGGAATCTCGACGGCCGAACGTAATTATCCGATGGCCACCGCCGCGTCCCTCCGGCCGGTTCGCGGGGTGCGATTTCGGTCCCGTTCGCCCGGCCGTCTGCCCTCGTTGGGCGCCTACGGGAGGTGGCAGGCGAACACGTCCTCGTGGAGGCGGTCGGTGACGTGCTCGACGACGGTCTCCAGGTTCCGCGTGTCCAGGCGGTTGTACTTCACCAGCGTCTCCAGTGCCGACTCGTCGCCGTCCTGGTACTCGTACCAGAGCCGGACGGCGTCCTCGCCGCTGACGTCCATCCCGCCGCGGTCGATGCCGAGTTCGGCTTCGACGCCGTCGAGGCCGCCCGAGAGCCCGACGCGGTTGCAGAGGAATCGCAGGTCGACGTGCGGAGCGTCCAGCGAGAGGTCGAACTCGCCCTCCAGGAACGGCACGTCGAACTGCTTGCCGTTGAACGAGACGAGCAGGTCGGCGTCGCCGAGTTCGCGCTGCAGACGCTCCCCCGTCAGGTCTCGGCCCCGGACCAGCGTGGTCGTCTCGCCGTCGCGGTGGAGACTGACCGTCGTCGTGACGCTCGACCGCTGGCTCAGCCCCGTCGTCTCGATGTCGAAGAAGCAGGCCGTGTCGCGGAAGTTCTCGTAGAGCCGCCAGGCCTCGTTGCCGGGGAACTCCCGGGCGAAGAACGCCGCGTTCCCGTCGTCCAGGTGCTCGCTGGCCGTGGCGATGAACTCCTCGATGCGGTCGCCGGTCTTCGGCCCGACGAGGTCCGGGCGGAACTCCTCCCAGCGAGTCGCCCCGTCCCGCCACAGACGACGTTCGGTCTTCTCCCCGACTCCCCGGACGGGGATGAAACTGTTCTCGACGCGCATGGCGGTGGATTCGCCGATTACTACTAAAGCGTTCGGGGTTTCGTCCGGGGAATTTAGCGCGGGACCGGGTCTGCGTCGCCGCGTTCGACGCCGAGCGACGGTCGACGGCGCGGCCCCTGCGCTACCGGGCGGTCGACGGCGTCGGTCGGTCGCCCCGTCGTGCGAACCGCTCCGGCCGAGACGAACGGCCCGGCTCGACCGCGCATGACGGGATACTTTTAAATCAAATCGGTGAGTTGTCGTCCACGAACGCCGCCAGATGCAAACTATCGAAATCACGTACGTCGTGCTCAGCGTCGCCGTCGCAGCGACGGGTCTCACGATGGTGGGACTGGCGATGCGGGCGTATCTCCAGACCGAGAGACGGTCGATGCTCGTACTCTCCGTCGGGTTCTCCATCCTCGTCGCGGCGTCCATCGCGACCACGTTCAGCGCGTTCCTCACCGGGTTCGAGAACAGCCGCCTCCTGCTGACGGTCAACTACGCCGTCTCGACCGTCGGGTACCTGTTCGTCATCTACAGCGTCACCGGCGCGGACTGACGCGTCGAACCGGCCGGCGTCGACTCGCCGACGCAGCGACCGCAGCGACCGTGTCGCGCGTTCGGAGAATCGACCACATATTTGCACGCGCGGTGCGTCCGTTCGGGTATGAGCGAACGCCTCAAGCAGGCCCTCCTCGACCGCGACTCGCTCGTCGGCACGTGGCTCACCGTCGGCCATCCGGCGGTGGCCGAACTTCAGGCGGAACTCGGCTTCGACTTCGCCGTCGTCGACGCCGAGCACGCGCCGACGTCCGTGGAGACGGTCGCCGAGATGGCCCGCGCCGTCGACGCCGCGGACGGCCCGACCGAACCGCTCGTCCGGGTGGCCGACGACGACCCGGCCCGCATCAAGCGCGCCCTCGACACCGGCGTTTCCGGTGTCGTCGTGCCCATGGTGGAGACGGTCGAGCAGGCCCGGGACGTGGTCGACGCCGCGCGCTATCCGCCGGAGGGCGTCCGGGGCGTCGCCGGCACCCGGGCGTCTTCGTACGGTCTCGACCTCGACGACTACTTCGAGCGCGCCAACGACGAGGTCGTCGTCGTGGTCCAGATAGAGACCGCGGCGGGCGTCGAGAACGCTTGCGCCATCGCCGACGTCGACGGCGTCGACGCGCTGTTCGTCGGCCCGGCGGACCTCTCGGCGTCGCTCGGCGCGTTCGGGGACGTCGACGCCATCGACACCGAGATTTCCGCTGTCCTCGACGCCGGCCACGCCGCGGACACCGCCGTCGGCACCATCGCGTTCGAGGCCGACGAGGTGGCGCGCTGGGCCGACGCGGGCTTCGACTTCCAGGCGGTCGGCACCGACGCCGACTACCTCGCCCGCGGCGGCCAGGACGCGCTCGACGCCTACGCGGACGCGACGGAGAGCGCCGACGGACGGAACGCCGGGACCGACCGCGGGGAGGACCCGCGGTGACACTGACCTGCTACCGCTGCGGTCGGACCGCCGGGTCGGGCGCGCGCTGTGACTGCGGCGAACCGCTCTGGCTCGCCACCGACCCCGCCGACTTCTCGTGGCCCGACGGGGACGCCGACGGACCGGGGACGCGCGGCGTCTGGCGCTACGCCGACCTCCTCCCGGTCGACCCCCTCGACGGCGTCGGTACGGCCGCGGGCGCGACCCCGCTCGTCCGCGTGCCGCGTCTCGACGAGTCTGCCGGCTGTCGACTCTGGCTCAAGGACGAGAGCGAGAATCCGACGGGGAGTTTCAAAGACAGGGGAAGCGCCGTGGGGGTGGCGGCCGCCGCGAGCGCGGGCGACGACCGCGTCGGCACCGTCTCGCACGGCAACATGGCGACGAGCATGGCGGCCAACGCCGCGAGCGCGGGCCTGCCCTGCCTCGTGCTCGTTCCCGAGGACATCCCGCCGGAGCGACTGGGCTACCTCGCGGCGTACGACCCCGACGTCGTCCGGGTGGCGGGCGACTACGGCCGCCTCTACTACGAGAGCCTCGACCTCTCCGGCGTGCGGTTCGTCAACTCCGACACCCCCTACCGCGTGGCCGGCCAGAAGACGACGGCGCTCGAAATCTGCGAGCAGTTCCGGCGGACCGGCCCGGACGCGCCGGACGCGGACGGCGGTTCGTCCCGCTCGTCGCCCGCTCGTTCCGAGGCGCTCGGAGAGGGCACCGCTCCCGACGCCGTCGTCCTCCCGGTCAGCAGCGGCGGACACGCCAGCGCGACGTGGAAGGCGCTCCGGGAACTGGAGGCGGCGGGGCTGCTCGAAGACGTACCACGGCTCTACCTCGTGCAGGCCGCCGCCTGCGACCCCATCGCCGAGGCCTACAGGGACGGAGCCGACGAGGTGGGGACCGCCGAGGCGGGCGAGACGGTCGCGTACTCCATCGCCAACCCGGACCCGCCGAGCGGGACGCGGGCGCTCACCGCGGTCCGGGAGACTGGGGGCGCGGTCGTCTCCGTCCCGGACGAGGAGATTCTCGACGCGAAGCGAGCGCTCGCCCGCCGGGCGGGGTTCTGCGTCGAACCCGCGTCGGCGACGGCGCTGGCCGGCGTCCGACGACTCTCGACCGACGGCGCCGTCGCTCGCGACGATCACGTCGTCGCTATCGCGACCGGGACGGGCTTCCGGGAACCCCCGGACGCCGGCGTGGACCCGCCGTCCGTCGCGCTCGACGACCTCGACGAATCGGTGTCGGCGCTCCTGTCCGGGTAGCACCGCGCCGGGAGGCCCTCCTCGCCCACGTTCGCGCCGTTCACCAGCACCTGGACGCGCGTGAGGTAAATTTCGGGGCCGAACGGTTCCCGCACCGTCCCGTTCAGCGGCCCGAGCAACGCCTTGCCCGTGTCGTCGGTCACGGCGTCGTAGTAGTAGACGACGAGGTCGTACTGGACCCACTCCGGCGAGACCGAGACGTTTACGGCCCGACAGGTGTAGTTTATCTCCGCGTCGACGATGGGCGCCTGGAGCGCGGACCGCCCGTCGGTGGCGTCGGCGGTCGCGGAACGCGTCTCCGTCGCGGCGTTCGGCGAAGTAGCCCCCGCGAGCGCCGGGCCGGCACCGAGCGCGAGCACGACCGCGGCCAGAACCGCGCTTTCGGGACGCATACCGTCGGCACGCGCCGAGAGTAGTTAGCGGTTGTCGCCGGCGTTCGGCCGTCGCCGCCGTCGCTCGCCGACGCGGACGCCGGTCGCCGCGGCGCGGCGGCTCACTCGTCTTCGGAGACGACGCGGCGCTCGCCGTCCTCGTAGCGGTAGACGACGCCCTCCTCTTCGTCCTCGGTGACGCGGTGTGAGCCGTCGCAGAAGGGGTAGTCGTCGGAGAGCCCGCAGAGACAGACCGCCACGTCGCCCTTCTCGGGGTCGAGGTCGTCCTCGTCGAGTTTCAGCGGCCCGGTCGCGGTGTGAGTGACCTCACGTGCCATGTCGGCAGTTGGCGCGCGTGGCACTTCAGTCCGCGGACCCGCCGGAGACTCGGTCCCCGGCCGCCGGAGCGTTCGACGGGGTCGGGTGAGTCGGGGGAGTCGTAACCCGTATGCCGACCGCGCGCCAAGCGGTGAGCAGTGACCGACGAGGACATCGACGCCGAGGAGAGCGGACGACCGGACGACGAAGGGGGCGCGGGGACGGTCGCCGCCGCAGACGCGGGCGACGACGCGGTCGAAGCCGAGGACGTCGACCTGTCGGCGTTCCACGACGCGGTCGAGGAGATGGGCCGTCCGGTGCTCACCGCGGAGGAGATGGCGCGAACGCTCGACTGCACCCAGGCGGAGGCGAGCGACGCGCTGGACGCTCTCGCCGGGCGCGACGAGGTGGCGCGGCTGGACGTCGCGGGCGACCCCGTGGTCTGGTTCCCGACCGAACTGGCGAGGCTGGCCGACCGCGAGCGCGTCGTCGTCTTCCCCGAGCGCCGCGAGATAGTCGTCGACCAGCCGTCGCAGTTCACCCGCGCGCAACTGTCGCAGTTCGCCCACCTCGCCGACACCACCGGGTCGGGCGGCTATCGCTACGTCGTCCGCCAGGAGGACGTCTGGCAGGCGCCGTACGACGACCTCGACTCGCTGCTCAGGACGGTTCGACAGGTGCTCCCCGAGAAGTCCGAGCACCTGGAAGCGTTCGTCACCGAGCAGTACAAGCGCGCCCACCAGTTCACGCTCTACACCCACGAGGACGGTTACACCGTCCTCCGGGCCGCGAGCGACGAGCTGATGGGCAACGTCGCGCGCCAGAAGCTCGACGAGAGTCACCTGCGAGCGCCGCTCGGCGACGACGAGAGCTGGGTCGCCGAGGAGAAGGTCGCCGAGGTGAAACGCGTCCTCTACGAGTCGGGCTACCCGGTGCAGGACGAGCGCGACCTGGACGAGGGCGACGAGCTCTCGGTCGACCTCGCCCTCGAACTGCGGGAGTACCAGCGCCGCTGGGTCGAGCAGTTCCTCGACCTGAAGTCGGGCGTGCTCGTCGGCCCGCCGGGCAGCGGGAAGACGGTGGCCGCGATGGGCATCGTCGAGGCGGTCGGCGGCGAGACGCTCGTGCTGGTGCCCAGCCGCGAACTCGCCGGCCAGTGGCGCGAGGAACTGCTCGAAAACACGTCCCTCACGCCCGACCAGGTCGGCGAGTACCACGGTGGCGAGAAGAACGTCCGTCCCGTCACCATCGCCACCTACCAGACCGCCGGCATGGACCGACATCGACAGCTGTTCGACCAGCGCAGGTGGGGCCTCATCGTGTACGACGAGTGCCAGCACATCCCGAGTCGCGTGTTCCGGCGGAGCGCCGACCTCCAGACGAAGCATCGGCTCGGCCTCTCGGCGACCCCTGTCCGGGAGGACGACCGCGAGAAGGAGATATTCACGCTCATCGGGCCGCCCATCGGAACGGACTGGGACGCGCTGTTCGACGCCGGTTACGTCGCCGAACCGGAGGTCGAAATCCGCTACGTCCCCTGGGACGACGAGAGCTACCACGACGAGTACGCCAGTGCGGAACGTCACGGAAAGCGCCGCGTGGCAGCCTCGAACCCCGTCAAGATAGACGAGGTCCGGTACCTGCTGGCCGAACACCCGGACGCGAAGGCGCTCGTCTTCGTGGAGTACATCGAGCAGGGGAAGGAGCTGGCGGACGCGCTCGGCGTTCCGTTCCTCTCCGGCGAGATGCGCCACGCCGAGCGCGAGCGACACCTCCAGTCGTTCCGGGACGGCCGCCTGGACACGCTGGTCGTCTCCCGCGTCGGCGACGAGGGCATCGACCTGCCGGACGCCGAACTCGCCGTCGTCGCGTCCGGTCTCGGCGGTTCGCGCCGCCAGGGTGCCCAGCGCGCCGGTCGGACGATGCGTCCCGCCGGCAGCGCGCGAATGTACGTGCTGGCGACGCGCGGCACCCGCGAGGAGGAGTTCGCCCGCCAGCAGCTCCAGCACCTCGCGTCGAAAGGCGTCCGCGTGAACGAGACGGTCGCCGAGGACGCCGACGGCATCGACTTCGAACTGGAGGACTGACCCGCCCCCGTCGGCGCTCCGGCGAGCGCGCCGGCAACTCGCGAGCGCCTCGCCGACTTGCGAGCGGTGGCCGGGCGGCGCGCCGACGCGACCGACGACGGCAATCATACGAACATTTATAGAAACGAGCTTCGGCGAAACTTTTTGCCACCGGAAGTTCTCGTGACGGTACATGTCCGACGACGAACTCCTGGAGGAACTGGCCCGGCTCCCGACCCTCGCTCATCCGACCGCCTCCCCTGACGGCGACCGGGTGGCGATGTACTACGACGAGACCGGTCGGAACCAGCTCCACGTGCTCGACGTGGAGACCGGCGAGCGGACGACGTGGAGCGACGGCGAGGTTCCGCGCAACGCGCGCTGGTGGGTCCGCTGGGGAGCCGACGGCCGGCGCGTGTTCTTCCACCTCGACGAGGACGGAAACGAGCAGAACGACGTCCACGCCATCGACGCCGAGGGTAACGCTGAGCCGGTCTTCGAGATGGACGGACAGAACGCCCTCCAGGACGTGGGCGCGGACGGCGAGACGCTGGTGGTCGCGTCGGCGGCCGGTGGACAGATGAACCTCTACGTCCACGACCTGCCGAGCGACGAGACGACGAAGATAACCGACTACGACCGTGCGACGGCCAGCGGCCTCCTCTCCCCGGAAGGCGACCGCGTCGCCTACTCGACCAACGAGTCGGACGACTTCCAGAACCGGGACGTCTACCTGGTCGACGTGGACGGGTCGAATCCGCGAAACTTGGAGATAGGGGAAGAGGGAGCCGAAGCCCATCCGGTGGACTGGGGGCCCGACGGCGACCGACTCCTCGTCTCGGACACGACCGAGGACCAGACCCGCTGTGGCATCTACGACGTCGAGCGCGACGCGGTGACCTGGTTCGGCGACGACGACTACCAGGAGCAACCGGTCCAGTTTCTCCCCGATGGGGACCGCTTTCTCGCCACCAGGACCCGCGACGCCGCCGACGTCGCGATGGTGTGCGACGTCGACAGCGGGGAGACCCGGACGCTGGACCTCCCGGAGGGCGTCGCCTCGTTCCCGGCCAACGGGTCGGCCGTCCTCGACGACGACCGTGTGCTCGTCGTCCACACTACCCCCACGCGTCGGCCGGAATTGCTCGCCTACGACCTCGCTACCGACGAGTACGAGACGCTGGTCGAAGCCGAGTACGGCGACGTCGACCCGGACTCCTTCGCCGACGCGGAGTTCTTCACGTTCACCTCGAACGGCGTCGCCGACGCGCCCGCCGAGGCGGTCGAACTGGAGCCGTCGACGGAACTGGAGATAGAGGCGCTGCTGTACGACTCCGGCGAGCGACCCTCGCCGCTCGTCGTCAACCCCCACGGGGGACCGCCGGTCCACGAGAAGCGGGAGTTCGACCTGTTCACGCAGTTCCTGGTCACCCGGGGGTACAGCGTCCTGCAGGTCAACTACCGCGGGTCCGCCGGACTCGGTCGGGAGTTCCGCGAGGAACTGTACGGCGACTGGGGCGGCGCGGAGCAGGCCGACGTCGCGGCCGCGGCCGAACACGTGCTCGACACCCGCGACTGGATCGACGACGACACCGTCGCCGTGTTCGGCGGCTCCTACGGCGGATACTCCGCGTACTGGCAGATGGTGCAGTACCCGTCGCTGTACGACGCCGGCATCGCGTGGATCGGCGTGACCGACCTCGTGGACATGTACGAGAACACGATGCCGCACTTCCGGACGGAACTGATGGAGAAGTACCTCGGGACGCCCGAGGAGAACCCGGACCTCTACGAGGAGCGCAGTCCCGTCACGCACGTCGAGAACGTCGACGCGCCGCTGTTGCTACTACATGGGGTCAACGACCGCCGCGTCCCCGTCTCGCAGGCCCGCATCTTCCGCGACGCGCTCGACGACGCCGGGTACGAAGAGCGGGAGGCGCCGACGGCGTCTCCGGACGACGGCGGAGCCGTCGCCGACGGGGACTACGAGTACGTCGAACTCGGCGAGGAGGGACACGGCTCCTCGGACATTCAGCAGAAAATTCGCGCGTTCGAGATCCTGGACGACTTCGTAGAGCGCCGACTCGGAAAGACGGTCGCAACTGCGGACGACTGAGACGCCGTCTACGCGGCGGCCTCGTCGCTCCCGTCGACCGAGACGTTGGTGGGGAGGACCTCGGTCTCGTCCGCGGCGGCGAGCAGTTCCTGGTAGCGGTTGCGGATGGTGACCGTGCTCACGTCGGTGACCTCGGCGACCTCGTCCTGGGTGACGCGCTCGTTTTCCACCAGCCCCGCTCCGTAGATGGCGGCGGCCGCCAGGCCGACGGGCGACTTCCCGCTGGTGATGCCCGCTTCCTGGGCCGTCTTCAGCAGGTCGTGTGCGCGGCGCTGGGTCGCGGGCGAGAGTTCGAGTTCGCTCTCGAACCGCTTGAGGTAGCTCTGGGGGTCGGCGGGCTGGATTTCGAGGCCGAGTTCGCGGACGATGTAGCGGTAGGTGCGCTTGAACTCCATCGCGTCGATGCGGCTCACCGTCGCCACCTCGTCGAGGCTGCGCGGGACGCCGACCTGGCGGGCGGCGGCGTACAGCGACGCCGTGGCGACGCCCTCGATGGAGCGGCCGGGAAGCAGGTCCTCGTCGAGCGCACGGCGGTAGATGACCGACGCCGTCTCCCGGACGTTCTTCGGCAGGCCCAGCGCAGAGGCCATCCGTTCGATCTCGCCGAGCGCCTGCTTGAGGTTGCGCTCCTTGGCGTTGCGCGTGCGGAACCGTTCGTCCCACTTGCGGAGACGCTGCATCTTCTCGCGCTGACGCGAACTTAGCGAGTTACCGTAGGCGTCCCTGTTCTGCCAGCCGATGTTGCTCGACAGCCCCTCGTCGTGCATCATCTTGGTGGTGGGGGCACCGACGCGGCTCTTCCGGTCTTTCTCCTGGGAGTCGAACGCGCGCCACTCGGGGCCGCGGTCGACGCTGTCCTCCTCGACGACGAGGCCGCATTCGGCACAGACGGTTTCGCCGTGCTCTTCGTCGCTGACGAGGTTGCCGCCGCACTCGGGACAGACCGTCTCGTCCTCGCGCTCGTCCGCTCGCTCTTCCTCGTTCGATTCTCGCTCCCGTTCGTCGTAGCTCCTGATTACCTTACTCATGTGTATCACTCGCGGAGGGTCGTGCCGGTCCGGGCGAGAGACCGACTCCTCTCGTTCGCTAACTATAGGTAAGGTCGAAAAGTACTTAAATGTTTCGCAGGATTTGGTTTCGAGAGGGCGGCGCTAAACGGCCCGAGAGTAGCTTTGGCGGGTTATTACGGTATAGTACTCTGACTCAGGTAAGCGAAAAGGTTAAATACAAGTAGCGGTCCCGGCGGGCCTCGGGCCCGCTACTCGTCGAGCACCGATTCGAGCGCGTCCATCGTCCGTCGTACCTTCTCGCGGTCGGCGTTGTATCCCATGTGGCCGACGCGCAGGACGTCGTCCTCGTAGGGTCCCAGACCGGTCGCCAGCACGACGTCGTGGTCCTCGTCGAGTCGTCTCCGGAGGTCAGGAGCGCGGCCGTCCACGTCGAGCGCCGTCACGGTCGGCGAGCAGTACGCCTCGGCGTCGGGAAACAGGGACAGGCCGAGTTCGGCCGCCCGCTCGCGACAGTAGGCGGCCACCTCGGCGTGGCGCTCGCGGACGGTCGCCGGCCCCTCGTCGAGCAGGCGGTCGAGCGCCTCGTCCAGCGCGGCGACGTTCGCGCCGAGTTGCGTGTAGGGGAACTGTGCGTCGTCGTGGACCACGTCGTCCCAGGGAGCGAGGTTGGCGTAGAACGTCCGCGGTTCTCCTTCCCGCGTCGCCTCCCAGGCGTCGTCGCTGACCGAGAGCGTCGTGATTCCAGGGGGTGCGCTGAAACACTTCTGGGACGCGCCCAGGCAGACGTCGATGTGCTCGGTCGGGACCGCGACGCCGCCGAGCGAGGAGACGGCGTCGACTATCGTCAGCACGCCGGCGTCGTCCAGCACGCCCAGGATCTCGT
Source organism: Halomicrococcus pelagicus (assembly GCF_051917725.1). Classification (GTDB taxonomy): domain Archaea; phylum Halobacteriota; class Halobacteria; order Halobacteriales; family Haladaptataceae; genus Halomicrococcus. The sequence continues at coordinate 447,389 of NZ_JBQBLX010000004.1, read as the reverse complement.
CCAGGTCGTTCAGCGTCCCCGTCGGCGTCTCGCAGTGGACCATCGTCGCCACGTCGAACGACCGGCCGTCGAGCGCGTCTTTCACGTCCTCGGCGTCGAGCAGTTCGGTCGGCGGCGCGTCGCAGGTCGTGACCCGACCGCCGTACTGTTCGACGAAGTCGGCGAACCCGTCGCCGTACAGCCCGTTCGAGAGACAGAGCACGTCGTCGCCCTCGCTCACGAGCGACGCGACCGCCGCCTCCAGCCCGAGGATTCCCTCCCCGCCCATGACGACCACGTCGTCGTCGGTGTCGTAGACCGTCGCGAGTTTCTCGGTCACGTCCCGGTACAGGTCGCGGAACGACGACTCGATGTCCGGATTCGGCATCGGCTCGCTCATGCGTTCCCGGACCGAGGCCGGAACCTCGGTCGGGCCGGGTGTCATCAGCATACTTCCATCTGGGCGACGACGGCTTATCAAACCCGCCGGGGGAGTCGTTCGTCGGAGCGAAATCGCTCGCGGACCGGAGGACGTTCCGGCCGTCCGGACGGTCACCGCCCTCAAGTAGGTGGCACCCGAACGCCGTACCATGACCGTGGGGGACGACGGAATACGGAGTCCGGCGATAGCGAGTCTGTGGAAGCGACTGGAGGGAACGACGGGACTGTCCGGTGCGAAACGCCGGACGCGTCTCGAATCCATCCGGGAAGACGCGACGCGGTACCGGAACAACCCGAACATCGACGGCGGGAAACTGGACGCCGTCGAGGACGAGGTCGGCCGGCGACTCGCGGAGGCCAGCGAAGCCAGCGACTAGTTCTCGACGCGGCCGAGCACGTCGAGGTTGTGCACGACGGCGACCAGTTCGCCGGCCGCGACCTGGCGGTTGCGCGTCTCGACCCAGTCCTCGAGCGCCGCGTCGTCGAGCGTCGGTTCGTCGGCCAGCGCACCGCCGATCGTTCGGAGGAGGTACCGGAGGAAGTACGCCTCGTCGGCCGGATACTCCCCGTCACGGGGGTGGACGACCCAGTCCGACCCGCCGGCGGCGAGCACGCGCACGCCGTGGTCGGGCAGGCGTGTGAGCAGTCGGCGGCCGGCGCGGCTGGACCCCTGGCCGTCGTCGAGGTGCTCGTGGTAGCGGGCGAGGACGTGGTCGTCGAGCGCCAGCGGCGGTTCGAACCCGGTCTCGCCGTCGAAGACGACGGAGAAGTAACAGAGGCCCCCAGGGACCGCCGAACGCAGCGCGGGCAGCGCGTCGTCGAGGTCGAACAGGTCGAGGACGGCGTGGCCGACGACCGCGTCCCAGCGACGGTCCGCGTCGCGGGCGAACGCGACGGCGTCGTCCGCGACGAACTCGACGACGATATCCTCGCGCGCGAGCGCGTCACCCTCCTCGTCCTCCTCGTCCTCGCGGAACCCTCGCTGGCGCAGGCGGTCGCGCGCCGCGTCGACGTTCCGCTCGTCGAGGTCGACGGCGGTGTACCGGAGGCCCCCGGGAAGGAGGCCCCAGTCGTCGAGGCGCTCGACCATCGTCCCGATGCCGGCACCGACCTCCAGGACCGCGGGGTCGTCGGGGAGTTCGGCGACGAAGCGGTCGAGGACGCGGCGGTCGAGCGCCCGGTCGTCGACGGTGCGCTTGGCGGCGAGGTAGCGCCGGAACGCGTCGTCCGGTTCGGTCACGCTGGCCCCACCTCGCGGAGCAGCGCCTCGACCGCGTCCGCGGCGTCGTCCCAGTCAGGCTGTTGCTCGAACCGACGACGTGCGCCCTCGCTCAACGCCCGGAGCAGGTCGCGGTCGTCCCGGACGCGGCGAACGGCGTCAGCGACGGCGGTGGCGTCGCCGGGCGGGACGAGCAGTCCGTTCTCGCCGTCGGTGACGACCTCGCTCGCGCCCCCGGCGGTCGTCGCGAGCGCGGGGACGCCGAACGCCATCGCTTCGAGGTAGACGAGGCCGACGCCCTCGTACAGCGACGGGACGGTCAGCAGGTGACTCTCCGCGAGGCGGTCGGCGACCGCGTCGTCCGGGAGTCGCCCGACGAACGTCACCCGGTCGCGGAGGTCGAGCGCCCGGACGCGGCGGCGGAGTCGCCTGCCGTACCCCGGGTCGGCGGTCCCGCCGACGACGGTGAGACGCCAGTCGCCGTCGACCTGCGCGAGACCGTCGAGCAGGACGTGGACGCCCTTGCGTGGTTCGAGGTTGCCGAGGAAGCAGAGTTCGAGCGGGCCGTCCCCGCGCGCGCTCGTCGCGGTGGCGTCGACGGGCGCGAACCGGTCGCCGGCCGGCGGGGCGACCGCGGTCGGCAGGTCGGCCAGCGCGGCGACGGTGGCCCGCGTCGTCTCGCCGTTGCAGACGGCGGCGTCGACGCCACGGAGGTAGCGACGCTCGACGGCGCGGTAGGCGGCGTTGCGCCAGCGACCGCGCGGCTCGCTCGACCGGAGGTGATGGACGACGGTGACGACGGGAGCGTCGACGCGGCGGTTCGCGGCGACGAGCGAGGGGTGGCAGAGCTCGTCTTCGACGACGACGTCGGCGTCGGCGAGCCGCGAGGGCAGGCCGGACCCGTAGTTGTGGGTGAGCGCCCAGGAGTACGACGTCCAGGGCAGCGAGACGACGTCGACGGCGTGGCCGCGGTCCCGCAGGCTGTCCACCAGTCGGCGGTCGTAGCGGAGTCCGCCGGACTGCTCGTCCAGCGAGCCGTAGACGACGAGCGCGAGGTCCATCACACCGGCCGCTCGAAGGCGACCCAGGCCTCCTCGTCCTCCCACAGCCGGAGGGTGGCCTCGCTCACCGCGTCGGCGTCGAGGGGGGCGAGCGCGCGGTCGCAGAACTCGCGGGCGAGGTGCTCGGCGCTCGGGTTCTCGCCCTCGAACTCCGGCAGGTCGTTCAGCGTCGCGTCGCGATAGCGCTCGACGACGTCGTCGAGCGCGACCCGCACGTCGTCGATGTCGACGAGGTAGCCGAACTCGTTCAGCGACTCGCCCCGCAGGCGGAGGTCGGCCTCGTAGCGGTGCGAGTGCAGTTCGCCCTCCGGGCCGGGGTCCGGCACGGTGAGGTAGTGCTGTGCGACGAAGGTCCGCGAGACGCTCAGTTCGTACATGGTCGGGATGGTCAATCGTAGGTGAAGAGGACGCCGAGGGCGTCTTCGGGGTTGTCGTCGAGCAGTCGATACGCGCGGTCGGCCTCCGCGACCGGAATCCGGTGGGTGACGAGGCGCTCGACGTCGAGGTCGGCGAGGCGTCGCCACGCCACCGACAGCCGCCGGGCCTTGTCCCAGCGCCCCCGGAGTTCGGGCGCGACGGTGCTGACCTGCGTGCTCTCGATGGCGATGCGGCTCCGGTGGAACCGACCGCCGAGGTCGAGGTCGGAGCGCTTCTCGCCGTACCACGAGCCGACGAGCACGCGACCGTCGTAGCCCGTCACGGCCACCGCGTCGTCGAGCGCCGCCGGGTTGCCCGAGAGTTCGAACGTCAGGTCGGCGCCGTCGGGCGTCGCGTCGGCGTCGAGCGCGTCCCGAACTCCGTCCGGTGCGTCCTCGGGGGCGAGCGCGCGGTCCGCCCCCATCTCGCGCGCCAGTTCGCGACGCTCGGGGTAGCGGTCGAGGGTGAGGAGGTCCGCGAGCGGGCAGTCCGCGAGCAGGGCGGTCGTCAGCAGGCCGACGAGGCCCTGGCCGAAGACGACGGCCTGCTCGCCCACGCGCGGGTCGCCGTCGAGCAGGAAGTTCACCGCCGTCTCGACGTTCGGCAGGAAGGCGGCCTCGGCCGTGGACAGCCCCTTCGGCACCCGGTGGAGGTCGTCGGGCGACGCGAGGAAGTGGCTCTGGTGGGGGTGGAACGCGAACGCGCGCTCGTCCGTCCAGTCGTCTGCGACGTTCGCCCCGGTCGCGGTCACGCGCCCGACGGCGGCGTAGCCGTACTGGAGCGGGAACTGGAAGTCGCCGGTGAGCGCGTCGATGGCCTCGTCGGACGCCATCTCCTCCGGCGCATCGCCCCTGTAGACCAGCAGCTCGGTGCCGGGGCTCACGGCCGACACCTCCGTGCGGACGCGCACCTCGTCCGGTCCCGGCTCCGGAACCTCCCGCTCGCACACCGTCACTTCCCGGGGCCCGGTGAACTGGAGTGCTCTGACGGCCGTCACAGCCGCTAGGCGACGGAGACACGGAAATTCGTTTCGGCTGTCACGCTCCGAAGCGGGCGAGGGCGGTCGGCCGGACGTCGCTCGCCCTCGCTCTCCGTCTCGCCCGCCACAATGACTTTTGCCACGCCGACGCAACCCTGCGAGTGAGTACCAATGCCAATACCCGGCGACGACTCGTTCATCGAGGACGAGGTGGAGGAGGCAGCGGGGGAGGAGGACGAGGAAGGGGAAGAAGAGAGCACCGGGACCGCCCCGGACGTCGGCGGCGAGGCGTCCGGAGCCGAGGCGGACGAGGACCAGTCGGACGAGAACGAGGAGGCCTGAGATGCGCGTCGCGGTCGTCGGCGCGGGCGTGGCCGGACTCGGCGTCGCGTGCGCGCTGGGCGACGCCGCCGACGTGACGCTGTTCGAGCGCAGCGACCGTCCGGGCGGTCGTGCGGCGAGCCGTACCGCGGACGACTGTGTCTACGACACCGGCGCGAACTACGTCAAGAGCGACGACGACCGCGTCTCGCGGCTCCTGCGCGACGAACTCGGCGATGGCCTCGCCGCGGTCGAGGGCGACGTGTGGACGTTCGACGCCGACGGCGAGATCTCGGAGGGACGGGGCGACGACGCGCCGAAGTGGACCTACCGCGAGGGGCTGGCGACGCTGGGCGACCGCCTGCTCGACGAGAGCGGGGCGACGCTCGAAGCCGACGTTCCGGCCGAGACGCTCCGCCGGGGGGACGCCGCGTGGCACGTCGAGGACCCCACTGGCCGCCGGTGGGGGCCGTGGAACGCCCTCGTCCTCACGCCACCCGCACCCACGACCGCGTCGCTGCTCGACGGGGCGGACTGGCAGTCGGCCGTGCGCCGGGACCTCCGCGAGCACGTCGGCCACGTCCCCTATCGCCCCCTGCTCTCGGTCGCGCTCCACTACCCCTTCGAGGTCGAGCGGCCCTACTACGCCCTGGTGAACGACGACAAGGACCACGACGTGGGGTGGCTGGGGCGCGAGGACTGCAAGCCCGGACACGTCCCCGACGACGAGAGCCTGCTGGTCGTCCAGATGGCCCCCGACTGGTCGGCCGAGCACTACGACCGCGCGGACGACGACGTCGCCGCCGCCGTCGCCGACCGGGCGGCCGACCTGCTCTCCGACGACGCGCTCGCGGCCCCGGACTGGTTCGACGTGGTGCGCTGGCGCGACGCCCTCCCCAACGACGGCGCGGACCCCGAGACGCTCCGCCGCGCCGAGGACGACGACCTCTGGTTCGCCGGCGACTGGGTGGCGGGCGAGGGTCGCGTCCACAGCGCGCTCCGGAGCGGCCTCGACGCGGGCGAGCGCATCCGGGCGACGCGGTCGGCCGACCGCTGACTCCGTCGCTCCTCTCAGGACCCGGTGCGCTGGACGAACAGTCCCAGGACGAGGTAGGCGAACGCGGCGGCTCCCGCCGCCGTCGCGCCCGCGCCGGCCAGGACGACGCCGGCCGCTCCGGCCGCGAGGCCGAGGAGTTCGAGACCGAGTCCGCCGGCGAGCGCGGCCATCGACGCGAGCGCGGCCCGGTCGCCGGCCCCCGGAAACCGCCCGACTGCCGGTGGATAGAACTGGTACGCGACGCCCACGATGGTGAGGCCGAGGAAGCCGAGCAGGTTCGCGCGGCGGTGGACCAGCGTCAGCGACGCGTCGACGCCGCGGAACGCGAACCAGAGACCGACCGCGACGCCGACGACGCCGAAGGCGGCCCCGGCGAGGACGCCGTAGAAGCCGACGCGGTCGCGGTCCGTGCGGACGAAGAGGACGGCGTACGCGAGCGCGAACCCGCCGACGGCGGTCGCTTCGAGGACCGCGCCGGTGCGGAACCAGGGGCCGCGCCGCAGGAACCCGACGGCGAGCAAGAGCGCCCCGAGCGCGCCGGCCGGCAGGACGACCGCGACGAGCGCCCGCGGCAGCGAGGCGACGAGGAACCGCGGTAGCAGCCGGAACCCGACGGCGAAGAGCACGAGGGCGGCGAAGCCCGCACCGAGGAGGTGGGCGACCTGTGGCGCGTAGGCGACGAACAGCGTCGGCAGGCCGGTCGCGAGCGCCAGCGTCTCGTAGGTGCCGACCGCGAGGTAGGCGAACGCCGCGGGAACGACGGCGTTCGCGGCGCGGTCGACGCCGCGCCGGTGGGCGTTCGCCTCCCCCGTCCCCGTCTCGCCGCCGGTCGGGTTCGTCCGGACCGTCCACGCGAGCGTCCCGAGGAAGACGGCGACGCCGGCGGCCCACAGCACCGCACCGACGCCGTCGAGGCCGCCGAACCGGTCGACCCCCGACGGTCGGACGCCGGCGGCGGACAGCGCGAGCAGCGCCGCGCCGCCGGCCGTCAGCGGCAACTGCACCGCCGGCGCGCGAGCGAACGCCAGTTCGCGGTCGAAGTACGCGGGGACGAGCGAGTACGCCTTCCCGAAGACGACGTGGAGCACGAACCCGTAGAGGCCGAGGACGACCGCCGGAGCGAAGCCGTGCGCTCCGACCGACCGGCCGACGCCCGGCGCGCCGGCGGTCGCCGCGAGGACGAAGAGTTGCCACACGACGAGAAAGAACGCACCCACGGCGACGGTCCGGCGCGCCCAGCGCGAGACGAGTGCCGACGACATCGTCACAACTGGTCGCCGCCGCGACAAAACGTTTCCCCCGAACGCCGCCGCTGTGGGGTCAGCGGGCGTGCCAGTCCAGTTGCGCGGCGACGGCGTCCTGGTACGTCGAATGGCGGAGCAGCGTGACGAGCACGCCGAAGTGGCCGACATCCCACTCGGTGCGGTTCTGCGGCGGCACGCCCCACGTCGACAGCACGTCGCGGGCGTCGCCGTACGGCGCCATGCGGTCCCGGCGACCGGCGAACGGGAACACTCGCTCCGGCGGGACGCCAGGGTCGTCCGGCGGCGTCAGCAGCGGGGCGAACTCGGCGAGGCGGGCGTCGGTCCAGCCGGCGTCGCGGAGCGCCTCGCGGACGCCGAGCAGTCCCGTCAGCTCGCTCCCGGCCAGCACGCGGTCGAGGCGGGCCGACGGCGCCGCCGGGAACGCGAGGTCCGGCGTCATCTCGTCGGGCCAGGGGCCACAGAAGCCGGCGAGCAGGAGGGTGGCGATGCCGCCGAGGCTGATACCGCCGACGCCGACGACCGGCGCGCCCTCCTCGCGCGCCCAGGCCGTCAGCACGGCCCACTCCCGGAGCTGGGCGGCGTAGAGCCGGACGAGCGAGACCGGCGGCTCCGCGAGATACGGTTCCCCGCTGTACCGTCCGGGGCGCTCGCGGCGGCCGTGCCACGGCGACTCCGGGAGAACGACGCGGTATCCTCGGGTGGCGAGTTCGCGCCCGACGTACTCCTCCTCGGGCCAGTACGACAGCAGGTCGTACATCATCCCGAGACCGCTCCCGAAGACGAGCGTCGGCAGGCCGTGCTCCCGCCGCGGCTCGAACACCTTCGCCGACGCCGGTTCCGCGACGTGTTCGGACACCGACGGGAATCGGACCCAGTACTCGGACGTGTCGGGACCGGGCACCGTCGCGGACGTCTCGACCGCAGGAACCCGGTCGGGCGCCGCGTACGCGCTCGCGGGGTCGTCGAGCCGCGACTCCCACGCCGCGAGCGCGTCGTCGGGGTCGGGAACGTCGAAGTCCACGGCCGCGACTCGTTCGGCGTCCGGCGTCGCCTCCAGCAGGTCGCCCGCTCGCGCCCAGCGTCCGCTGACGGTGCGGCGGTCGGTTTCGAGCGCGACACGCCCGTCGAGCGTCGCGTCGCCGCCGTCCCAGAAGACGGTCTCCCAGCGGACTTCGAGCGCGTCCCGGGCGCGCTTGCGACCGCGGTGGCGTTCGAGCGCGTCGCGGACGCGTTTGCGACCCGCGACGCGGTCGATTCCCAGTTCGTCGAGGTAGGCGTCGACGCCCACCGACGCGGTCCGGTCGGCGACCGCGCGGAGTCGCGCCGTCCGGAACTCTCGCGGGAGGTTCCGGCGCTTCAGCCACTCGTAGGGTCGCGTGGTGAGTAGTGCGCCCGCTGGCGATTCGATGGCACGGTGGACGCGCGGCGTTTCGAGGTGGGCTGGCATCGAGGGCCGTACGCCCCCGCCCGGTACGTGCGTTACGGGCGTTCGGGCGACGCGGCGACGGGTCGTCGCCACGCGGCCGCGTCGTCCGTCGGGAGGAGCGACGGCCGGAACGCGGCGTCACTCCTCGCGCTCGTAGGCTCCCTCGCGCCGGAGTTCGCCGCGTTTCGCCAGCACCGAGGGGGTCCGACAGACGCCCGCCGCGCCGGTCGCCTGCGGGACGGTGCAGTTGTTGCAGTTCTCGCAGGCGACGGCGGCCTCCTCCGCGTCGAGGATGCGGGCGGGCAGGCGCGGTTCGGCGTAGAACGGCCGACCCATCCCCACCGCGTCGCAGTCGCCCGCGGCGAGCAACCGATCAATTTGCGGTCGCTCGCGGATGCCGCCCTCCGCGAGCACCGGGACGGCGACGCGCTCGCTGACGCGCCGGGCGAATCGGCGGTTCCACGCCGGTTCGAAGTCGTACTGCAGGGACTGGAGCCAGTTCAGCGCGGCCACGCCGAGCGCGCGGAGTCGGCTTCCGAAGGCCGTCTCGTACCCCTCGCGGAAGCGGTCGTCGCGCCACGCGCGCCCCGGAAACTCGCCGCGGACGATGCTGGCGTCCCAGAACACCGAACACTGGACCGGGACGACCGCGTCGAAGCCGGCGTCGGCGAGGCGTTCGCAGAGCGCCACGCCGTCGTCGAGCGTGAGGTGGCGGCGCACGAACGCGGGGGCGGCCGTCTCGGCGGGCACCTTCGTCATCACCGGCACGTCGGGGCCGACGCGCTCGCGGACCTCGTCGTGGACCAGTTCGAGGAAGCGAGCGCGGGCCGCCCGCGACCCGCCGAACTCGTCGTCGCGGCGGTTGTAGAACGGCGAGAGGAACTGCTGGACGATGCCCATGTTCGCCCCGGCGACGTGGACGCCGTCGTAGCCGGCGTCGACCGCGTACGCGGCACAGCGCCCGAAGTCCGCCGCGAGGTCGTGCACCTCGGCCGTGGTGAGGACGTGCGGGTCGTACTCGAGGAACCCCGCGCGGTCGAGCGCCCGGAGGACCGCGGGCGGCCGCGAGACGGCGAGTTGCCGGAGGTCCGGATTGGCCGCCCGGTACCCGGCGTGCCACGTCTCCATGCTCCGGAGGCCGCCGTGTTCGAGCTGGACGAAGATGCGACTTCCGTGGGCGTGGACGGCCTCCGTGAGGCGTTCGAGGTCGGCGACGAACGAGGGGTCGTGGACGCGGGTCATCCCCGGCGCGGCACAGCCACCCCGCTCGCGGACCACGGTCGCGCCCTGGCATATCAGCCCCGCGCCGGCCGCGGCGGCGGGTTCGAGGTCCGCTATCAGCGTCTCCACGGCGTCCGGGCCGTTGCCGGCGCACTCCAGCAGCGGTGCGCGGTAGAGCCGGTTCGGCAGTTCGACGCCCCCGACGTCGAGGGGGTCTTCGAGTTCTGCCACGGTGGCCGTCGTTCGGTGTTCCGAGGTAAAGGTTTTCCGCGCTGACTCCGGCCCCGTTTCCGGGTCGCCGTCGTCCCTCGAGCGTCACACCGCTGGGAACCTGACGACCCCCGGGAATATCTTCACCGTCTGGCGGAAACGGTAGCCTGTCTCGCCGACGACAGGGCTAGCGATTGACAGGACCGTCCGCGTCTGGATAATCGAGGGAAAGGGACGGGGTGAACCTCTGTGGCCACTATCCTTTTGTCTGTCGGCAGGTTATGTAGCGCGAGGGAGAACCATGCACGACCTGACTGGTTTCCAGCGGGACTTGCTGTACGTCATCGCCGGACTGGACGAGCCGCACGGTCTCGCTATCAAAGAGGAACTCGAAACGTACTACGAGAAGGAGATTCATCACGGCCGTCTCTACCCGAATCTCGACTCGCTGGTCGACAAGGGACTCGTGGAGAAGGGACAGCGGGACCGTCGGACCAACTTCTACACGCTGACGCGCCGGGGAGCACGCGAGATAGAAGCGCGCCGCGAGTGGGAACAGCAGTACGTGAGCGAAGACCTCACGGAAACCCAGACCGCCTGACTCGGACCCCACGATTTCGAGCACTCGGCGTCGCGGCGACCCGCCGGGCCACCGACGGACTCGTCACGGCGACAGCGCCGCACCGACGACGGCCGCATCGAGCGCCCTGACGCCGCCGAACACGGAACTCTTCTCGCCGATCGCGTAGTCGTCGCCGGCCGCCACCAGCACGCCGTACTCCTCCAGGCGGTCGACGTGCATCCAGACCTGTTTGCGAGCGAGACCGCACCACTCGTGGAGGTCGGCCTGGCTCACCCGTTCGTCGTCGGCGTACAGCAGCGCGTCGAGCATCAACCGCACGGCCTCCGAGCGCGCGAGGTCGCGGAACCCCGCGCCGGCCCCCGCGGCGTCGGTGCTCTCCGCCGCGTTCCTGACGGCCGCGTCCAACCTGTCGACGCTCCGGACGACGACGCTGTCGGGATTCGGTCGGTACCCGTCCTCGTCGGCGTGGAACGCCCCCAGCGCGACGAGGTCGTCGAGCGCGCGCTCGACGCGGTCGGCGTCGTGGTCGAGGTCGTCGGCGTACGCCGCGGCCGCGCGCTCGTCGGTCGCCTCCGTGGCGACGGCGACGAGGTCCCGCGTCGCGGCGTCCCGGGTGAGAAAGAGCCAACCGGAGGGGTACGACAGCCGCGCGTCGTGGACGCCCTGCTCGTCGGCGAGCGCCCACATCTCCTCCTCGTTGCGGGCGGTTCTCAGCGACCAGTCCCGCGTGTCGACTTCGAGAGCCATCGGTCACCTTCAGTTCTTCCGGCATAATATTTAAAACTGTGCAAGAGCGCGGCGACAGTCGCGGACTCACCTCCGGCGTCAGGACGGCACGGTGCGGCGCTCGCCGGTCACCCGGGAGAGCGCGAGCGCGACCACCGGCACGAGCAGGACCGCGCCGACGGCGAACGGCGACCAGCGTCCGACGACCGTGTACAGTGCGGCCATGACGGGCGGCCCGACGGTGCGACCGAGGCTGCCCGCCCCCTGCGTGACGCCGAACGCACGACCCTGGGTCGCCCGCCCCGCGCTGGTCGAGACGAGGGTCGTCATCGACACCGTCAGCAGACCGTTGCCGACCGAGAGCACCGGGAGCACCGCCAGCAGCGCGACCAGTTCGGGCGTGAGGAACGGCGGGCCGCCGAGCGGCGGGACGAGCGCCCGCCCGAGGTCGGGCGCGAGCGGGATGGCGACGAGCGCCACCGAGAGCAGCCCCGCACCGGCCAGCGCGACCCGGGCGTCGCCGTACCGCCGCGAGAGCCGACCGACGAGCACGCCCTGGACGACGACGCCGAGCACGCCGACGTAGGTCAAAAGCAGCGCCGTCTCGCTCGCGCCGTACCCGTAGGCGTCGGCCGCGAAGGGGATGAACATCACCTGGACGCCCGAGAACGCCACCGACATGAGGAAAAACGAGACGACCAGCCCCCGGAGAGCGGCGTCCCGGAGCACCGTCGCGAAGTCGGCGAGGAGCGACGTCGGGTCCGGCGCGTCGCCGGGCGCGCCGGTCTCTTCGAGGAACGCGGCGGCGAACCCGAAGTTGACCACCGAGAACCCCGCCGCGGCGAAACTCGGCAGCGAGAACCGCGTGGCCGGGACCGCCGCGGGGAGGACGTCGCGGGCGGCGGCGACGACGGGGTCGCTGGCGAAGAAGCCGCCGATGGCCGGGCCGAAGACGAAGCCGAGGCCGAACGCCGCGCCGACCAGCCCCAGTCCCTTCGCGCGCTCCTCGGGCGGCGTCACGTCCGCGACGTACGCCTGGGCCGCCGCGATGTTACCGCCCATCGCGCCCGCCAGCATCCGCGAGACGAAGAGGACGAGGACGCTCCCGGCCAGTCCGAACAGCGTCCACGCGACCGCGCTGCCGGCGATGGACAGGAGCAGGACCGGTCGCCGACCCCGGGCGTCCGAGAGCCGACCGAGCAGGGGGGCGAACCCGAACTGCATCAGCGAGTAGGAGGCCGCCAACAGCCCGATGTACACGTCGCTGACGCCGAAGCTGCGGACGTAGAACGGCAGGATGGGGATGATGATGCCGAACCCGAGCAGGTCGACGAAGACGACGGCGACGACGGTGACGAGGGCGCGTCGTGGCGAACGGACGGTCCCCGTGGCGGCCGCGGGCGCGCTCATGGCCTCAGCGTTCCTCGATCGTCTCCGGCGTTCCGCTCAGCACGCCCTGGAGGCCGTCGAGCGGGTCGCCGACCGTGACGCCGTCCGTCGTGATGCGGAACTCCCGCAGCGTCCGCTCGAAGTCGCCGGTTCGCTTCTTGAGCACGCCGACGGCCTTGCGCAACTCGCCGGCCAGTTCGAGGTGACGCAAGAAGACGATGTTGTCGGCGAGGTAGCTGATTCCGGCGTCGGTCGCCCGAAAATCGCCGGCGACCGTCTCTACCTCGTTGACGAGGATGACGCTCACGCCCATGTCTTTCAGGTGCCGGGCGAGCGTGTGGAGTTTCCGGACCATCGTCGCCTCGTCGCCGTGCAACGACAGCTTGTACCCCTGGATACCGTCGATCATCACGACGCCGGTGTCGTTCTCCTCGACTTCCTCGCGAACCAGGTGGGCGAACTCCATCGCCGAGTGCTCCAGCGGTTCGACCGCCTCGATGCTCAGGTTGCCCCGCCGCTCCATCTCCTCGATGGGGACGCCGATGGCCTCGTTCCGCTGCACGTACGTCTTCCGCGTTTCCTCGAACATGTAGACGACCGAGCGCTCGCCGCGCCTGGCCGCTTCCTTCAGGAACTGCGTGCCGGCGGTCGTCTTGCCGACGCCCGTCGGCCCGCTCAGCATCGTCACGGTGCCGCGCTCGATCCCCCCGTGGAGCAGTTCGTCGAGCCCGTCGATGCCGGACGGGAGGGGGTCGTCGACGAGTTCGCGGCCGGGCCCGGCGGGCGTGAGTTCGGGGTAGACCGAGATGCCGCCGGACTCGATGCGCAGCGAGTGTTCGCCCTCGTGGATGGCCGACCCGCGGAACTTCGGCACCTGGACCGTGCGCCCCCTCGTCGAGCGTCGCAGTTCGATGATACCGTCGGTCATGTACTCCAGGTCGTCGTCGGGCGACCGCGACGTGTTCTCGGAGGTGAGCAGTATCGTCGCTCCCTGTTCTTTCAGGTAGCGCATGAACGAGATGACCTGCTTGCGGAACTGGTAGTCGTCGGAGGTGAGATACCGGAGCTTCGTCAGCGGGTCGATGAAGACGCGGTCGGGTTCCGTCTCCTCGATGCGTTCCGTTATCCGGCGGGTGAGCGGCTCCTGTTCGACCTCGCTCGGCGTGAAGATGTCGTAGGACTGTCCGTCGACGAACACGTCGGAGTCCGGGCTCAGGTCGAGGAAATGAACGTCCGAGAGGTCGATGTCGAGCGTCGCGGCGTTCTGTCGGATGTCCGACTCTGCTTCCTCCAGGTTGACGAAAAGCACCGTCTCGTCGGCGTCGACCCCGGCGGTGAGATAGTTCATGCCGAGGATGGTCTTGCCCGTTCCCGGGTCGCCCCTGACGAGATAGCTGCGACCGGGTATCAGTCCACCGTCGAGAACTTCGTGGAGACCGGCGACGCCTGTAGGGATTCGCGTCGAGGGAGCGTCCGTCATCGCTTGCCCGAAAATGGTTCGAGGGTGGGTATATGTTTACTGGGCAAAGATATACTGTTTGACACACTCGCGCCCACCGGCCGGGCGCTCGACGTTCGAAGGCGGTCGTCCGCGGTCGCTCGCGCTCCCGGGACGCCCCCGCGACGACCGCGTCGGTGTGGAGCGTTGGCCGACCACCTCCAGCCTTCCCGGGGATATCTAGATAGATTCCCAGAAAGATATCTGGATACGTGGTCGCGTCCTCCGCGCCGGGGGTGGACGGACGGCGGTCGCGGCCGCGACGCAATCGGAAAGAACGTGGGGGAGCGTAGCCGCTTTAGGTGCCTACTACCAAGCGACGGACACGATGAACATGCTCGTCGAGGGGGAGTGGCGGACCGACGCGTACGAGACGACCGACGAGGAGGGAGAGTTCGACCGTCAGGAGACCTCGTTCCGGGACTGGGTCGAGGACGACCCGGACGCCGAGTTCCCCGCGGAGGCCGGCCGGTACCACCTCTACGTCTCCTACGCCTGTCCGTGGGCGCACCGGACGCTGCTCACCCGGGCGCTGAAGGGGCTGGAGGACGCCATCTCCGTGTCCGTCGTCGACCCCTATCGCGAGAACGACGGCTGGGAGTTCTCGCCCGAGCGACTCGGCTGTACCGCCGACCGCATCAACGGCGCGGAGTACCTCCGCGAGGTGTACACCGCCGCCGACCCCGAGTTCACGGGCCGGGTGACGGTGCCCGTGCTATGGGACACAGAGCGCGAGACCATCGTCAACAACGAGTCCGAGGAGATAATGCGGATGTTCGACACGGCGTTCGACGACGTCGCCGCCCGCGACGTGAGCTTCTACCCGGAGGGGTACCGCGAGGCGGTCGACGAGACCATCGACGCCGTCTACGGCCCCATCAACAACGGCGTCTACCGCGCCGGATTCGCCGGAACCCAGTCGGCCTACGAGGCGGCGGTGGCCGACCTCTTCGACGCGCTCGACCACTGGGAGGCGGTCCTCGACGACCAGCGCTACCTCTGCGGACCGGTGCTGACCGAGGCGGACTTCGCCATGTTCGTCACGCTCGTCCGCTTCGACGCGGTGTACCACACCCACTTCAAATGCAACCGGCGACGCATCGTCGACTACCCGAACCTCTGGAACTACCTGAAGGAGCTGTACCAGCTGCCGGGCGTCGCCGAGACGGTGAACCTCGACCACATCAGAGAGCACTACTACCGGAGTCACGGCGACCTCAATCCGAAGCGTATCGTGGCCGTCGGCCCCGACCTCGACTTCGAGGCTCCCCACGACCGCGACCGACTTCCCGGCGGGCCGCCCGAGGCGCTCCAGCGATAACGTCGACGCGCTCGCTCGGGAGTCAGACGCCGTTGGTCTCCGCCGGTTCCTCCAGCGCCGTCGCGACCTTCTCGATGGGCGTCGGGGGCCGGCCCCCTCCGTCGCGTTCGGCGAGTTGCGTCCGGCAGGACGCGCCGGGCGCGACCACCGTCGCGGCGTCGCTCTCCCCGACCTTCTCGAAGAGGATGCGCCCGATGGCCCGCGAGAGGTCGTCGTTCTCGGTGCGGTAGCCGAAGCTACCGGCCATGCCGCAACAGCCCGAGTCGAGGGGGTCGACCGCGTAGCCCGCGCGACGGAGGACGCCGACCGCGTGGTGGTCCCGGCCCAGCGCCTTCTGGTTGCAGTGGCCGTGGTAGGCGAGCGACTCGTCGGGGTCGCCGAACGCGAGGCCGTCGTCCAGTCGCTTGCGGTCGAGGAACTCGCAGACGCCGAACGCGGCGTCGGCGACGCGCTCGACCGCCGCGCCGGAGAGCAGGTCGCGGTACTCGTCCTGGAAGACGGCGGCGTCGGAGGGTTCGACGAAGGCGACCGACCAGCCGTCGGCGACGCGGGGGGCGAGCGTCGCGACGTTCGTCTCGGCGCGCTCGCGGGCCAGATCGAGGAAGCCCTCCGAGTAGGCCGCCCGACCGCTCGGCGCGAGGTCGTCGGGCACCCGCACGTGGACGCCCGCGGCCTCCAGCACGCGGACGGCCGCCTTGCCGGGGCCGGGATAGCTGTAGTTCGTGTAGGTGTCGGGGAACAGCAGGACGCGCTCGTCGGCCTCGCTCGCGGGGACGCGGGGGCCGCGGGCGTCGAACCAGTCGGTCAGCGTCTCCCGCCGGAAGGGAGGGAGGTCGCGGCTCGACGCGACGCCGAACCGCTCCCCGAGGCGGTCGGACCCGGGCAGGTTGGCGAGCCAGTTCGAGACGGGGGCGAGCGCGCTCCCGAGGGCGGCGAGGCGGTCCGCGTTCGCGAACGCGCGCTCGCGGAGGCCGGCCCCGTTGCGGCGGTGGTGTTCGTGTTTGACCTCGGCCTTCAGCTTCGCGAGGTCGACGCCGGTCGGACAGTCGCTCGCGCATCCCTTGCAGCCGAGACAGAGGTCGAGCACCTCGCGCTGGAAGCGCTCCGTGAACAGTTCGTCGGCGGGGAGGTCGCCGCCGATGGCCGCCCGGAGCAGGTTCGCCCGGCCGCGCGTGGTCGTCATCTCGTCCCGCATGCCCCGGTAGGAGGGACACATCGTCTCGCCGTCGGTCTGTCGGCAGGTGCCACAGCCGTTGCAGAGTTCGACGAGGTTCGAGAAGCCGCCCTCGTCGGAGAAGTCCTGGACCGTCCCGGGTTCGAGCGACGAGTACTCGGGACCGTACCGCAGGTGTTCGCGCATGTCGGTCGGTCCCTCCGCGTCGTCGCGGAAGACCACCTTCCCGGGGTTCAGCCGCCAGTCCGGGTCGAACGCAGACTTCAACTCCTTGAACGCCGACCACAGCTCCGGGCCGTACAGCTTCGGGTTGAACTCGGTGCGGGCGAGGCCGTCGCCGTGCTCGCCGGAGAACGCGCCGCGGTGCTCCAGCACCAGCGAGGTGACGTCCTCCGCGATGGCGTGCATCGTCTCCACGCCCGCCTCCTCCTTGAGGTTCAGCACGGGCCGGATGTGCAGGGTTCCGCTGCCGGCGTGGGCGAAGAAGGCTGCCGAGGTGCCGTGGTCGTCCAGTATCGCCCGGAACTCGCGGGCGTAGTCGGCGAGTTCGTCGGGCGGGACGGAGGCGTCCTCGATGAAGGGGTACGGCTTCGGGTCGCCCTCCATGCTCATCAGCAGCGGGATGGCGGCCTTCCGGAGCTTCCAGAGCTTCGCCTGCTCGTCGGGGTCGTACGCCGTCAGGGCGTCGAACGCCGGCCCGTCGTCGAGCAGTCGCGCGTTCGCCCCCGCGACGGCGTCGGCGAAGTCGTCGTGCAGTTCGGAGTCGAACTCCACCATCAGGACCGCCGCGGCGTCCGCGGGAATCAGCTCGGCGTAGGCGGCGTACTCCGTCGACTCGCTGGCCAGCCGGACCACCTCGTCGTCCATCAGTTCGACGGCGCTGGGGGCCAGGTCGAGCGCCTCGGGCACGGCTTCGAGCGCGTCGAGCAGGTCGTCGTAGCAGTACACCGCGAGCGCCGTCTCCTCCGGGCGCGTGACGAGGTCGAGCGTCGCCGCGACGACGACGCCCAGCGTCCCCTCCGCGCCGACGAACAGCTTCGAGAGGTCGATGCAGCGCTCGCCGTCCTCGCGCTCGTAGACGACCTTCTGGAGGTTGTAGCCGGAGACGCTGCGTTTGAGTTCGGGATACCGGCGGTCTATCTCCTCGCGGTTGTCCTCGACGAGCGCCCGGACCGTCCGGTAGAGTTCGGCCTCGCGGTCGTCCCTCGCGACGATGTCGTCCCACTCCGCCGAGTCGAGGACGACCTCGCGGGTGGAGACCAGCGACCCGTCGGCGAGCACCACGTCGAGGCCGGCGACGTAGGCGTCGGTGATGCCGTACCGGACCGAGTGTGCGCCCGTCGAGTTGTTGCCGATACCGCCGCCGACGGTCGCGCGGTTCGAGGAGGCAGGGTCTGGCGCGAACTTCAGCCCCCACTGCGCGAGGTGGTCGTCCAGGTCGTCCTGGACGACGCCCGGTTCGACCACCGCGCGGCGGGCGTCGGGGTCGACGTCGCGGATGGCGTCCATGTGGCGCGAGCAGTCGAGGACGACGCAGCCGGGGCCGACCGCCTGTCCCGCGAGCGACGACCCCGCGCCGCGGGGCAGCACCGGGGCGTCGTGGTCGGCCGCGACGCGCACGGCGGCCTGCACGTCCGCGGCGTTCCGGGGGAAGACGACGCCCGCCGGTCGCGCCTGGTAGACGCTCCCGTCGGTCGCGTACAGCACCTGGGTGTACTCGTCGAACCGTACCTCGCCGTCGACGGCGTCGCGCAGGTCGGCCGCGAGTTCGGGCGACTCGTCCGGCCGGTCGTGGCCCAGCGAGTCGCGGTACCGCTCGAAGTCGGGGGCGTCGTCCGGGGTGGCCATGCCAGTGAGAAACAGGCACGGAACAATAAAACCGAGGCCGGACGAGACGGTTACTTCCACTTGATGGAGCAGCCCCGCGACGGCAGGAACTCCAGGTCGACGTCCTCGCCGGCGAGCACGGCGTCGATGGCGTCGCGGACGTAGAACTCGGTAGGTTCGTCGTCGGGGTTGAGCGCGTCGTCCAGCCGACCGTGGTACGCCAGCGTGAACGTGTCGCCCTCGTTCCGGAGCAGGAACGGGTCGGGGGTGCAGACCGCGCCGTACGCCTCCGCGGCAGTCTGGCTCTCGTCCCGCAGGTAGACGTCGTACCGGATGCGACCCTCCTCGACCCACTCGACCATCGTCTCGAAGGAGTCCTCGGGGTACTCCTCGGCGTCGTTGGGGTTGACGCCGACGACCGCGACGTCGTCGTACTCGTCGGCGACGTCGTTCAGGAGGTCCATCTTCGCCTGGGCGTACGGGCAGTGGTTGCAGGTGAACACGAGCAGGACCGCGTCGTGGTCCGCGAAGTCCCCGAGGGTGTACGTCTCCCCGTCGGTGCCCGGAAGTTCGACGTTCGGTACCGGCTCTCCGCGTTCGAGGGTCTCTTCGGACTCTTTTGCGACCATGTCCGTCGCTTCGCTCGCCGACACCAAAGAAGTTCGCCGCCGGAGATGTCGACGGCGAGACGGGAGGGAAACACTAACGAACCGACCGGGCGTGGGGCCGGGTGTGAGAGAAGCCACCGCGGTTCGGACGAAAACGGGGGACGGAGCGTGACGAGCACCGCCGAACGGGTCGTCGACACCCTCGAGACGCTGGGCGTCGAGTACGTCTTCGGCTACCCCGGCGGTCGCGTCATCGAACTGCTGGACGAACTGCCCGAGTCGGACGTGTCGGTCGTCCGACCCCGCGACGAGCGGGAGGGCAGCGTCATGGCCGAGATGTACGGCCGCCTCCACGGCGAGCCCGCGGTGCTCGCCGGTCAGGGCCCCTGGATAGGGAGCCTCGGCACCATCGGCCAGATGGAGGCCCGCCTCGCGTCCTCGCCGATGGTCGTCCTGACGGAGGCGAGTGAACGCGGCGACTACTCGACGCTCGCACCGTACCAGCAGTCGCGCGGCGACTACGGCGGTCTCGACCTCCCGAAGATTCTGGACGGCGTGACGAAGGAACACTGGTTCCCGCGGTCGCCGACCGAGACGCTGCGGAGCGTCCAGCTGGCGTTCAAGCACGCGACGGCGGGCCGGCCCGGTCCCACGGCGGTCATCTTCGACGGCGACGCCATCACCGAGGCGGTTCCGGAGGACCCGATTCCGCCGGTCTGGAACGCCGACGAGCAGGTGCGAAACTGGGAGTCGAAACCCACCGACTGCGACGTCGACGCGGCGGTCGCGGCGCTCGCCGACGCCGACCGCCCCGTGATAATCGCGGGCAACGGCGTCCACGCCGCCGGAGCCTACGACGACCTCGAAGCGGTCGCGGAGACGTACGACGCCGCGGTCGCCACGTCGTATCTCGGAAAGTCGACGTTCCCCGAGACCCACGACCTCGCGGCGGGCGTCATCGGCTCGTTCGGTCACGAGGGTGCGAACCGGGTGGTCAGCGAGGCCGACGCGCTGCTCGTCGTCGGCTGTCGGATGAACCCGATGGACACCAACTGGCAGGCCCCGGACTTCATCCGACCGGACGAGCAGACCATCGTCCACGCCGACGTCGACACCCGCAACGCGGGCTGGGTGTACCCCGCGGACGTGGGTCTCGTCGGCGACGCGAAAGAGAGCCT
Organism: Halomicrococcus pelagicus; assembly: GCF_051917725.1. Taxonomy (GTDB): domain Archaea; phylum Halobacteriota; class Halobacteria; order Halobacteriales; family Haladaptataceae; genus Halomicrococcus. The sequence continues at coordinate 427,489 of NZ_JBQBLX010000004.1, read as the reverse complement.
GCGGGCGCTCGCCGACGCGGCGGGCGCGGCGGACGCCGGCAACGACTGGGCGCGCGACCGGGCGGCGACGGCCCGCGACTCGTTCCACGCGCCGAACTGCGAGAGCGACGCCGCGCCCATCAAGCCCCAGCGCGCGGTGAAGGAGATCGAGGCAGTGGTCGACGAGGACACCATCGTCACGGCCGACTCCGGCAACAACCGCTTCTGGCTGCTGAACTACCTCCAGACCCCCGCCACGCGAACGTACTTCGGTTCGGGCGGCGTCGGGGGGATGGGGTGGGCGACCCCGGCGGCCGTCAGCGCCGCCATCTCGACCGACAAGGACGTCGTCGGCGTCGCGGGCGACGGCGGGTTCACGATGACGATGACGAGCGTCGAAATCGCCGTCGAGCAGGGCGTCGCGCCCACGTTCGTCGTGCTCAACGACACAAGTCTCGGGATGGTCCGCCAGATGCAGGAGGGCGAGGACGACATCGCCGGCGTGGAGTTCCACGACACCGACTTCGTGACGGTCGCGGAGGGGTTCGGCGCGGACGGTACCCGCGCCGTCTCGCCCGACGAACTCGCTGACGCGCTCGCGGCGGGCCGGGAGAGCGAGGTGCCGTTCGTCGTCGACGTGCGCATCGACCGCGAGGAGGAGATGGCCGAGCAGTTGCAGTCGTCGTTCTACGAGGCGGTCGGCGGGCTACACGAGTAGCGGGGGCAGGTCGCCCGCTTCGCCCTCACCCGCAGGCGTCGCTCCTCGTACCGGGGTCGTCGCTGGGCGGAACCGTGAGGGGGCGAGATTCGGGACCGTCTCAGGCGCTACAGATGCTGTGGAGGTCGTCCAGCGACTCTATCTCCCAGGTGGGCCAGACGTTGAGGTCCCAATCGCGGCGGTGGGGGCGACGGATGAACGCCGAGTCGATGCCGGCGTTCTCGGCGGCCCTGACGTCCGACTCGTTGTCGCCGACGAACAGCGCGGAGTCCGCGTCGAGGTCGGCCAGCGCGCAGTCGATGTAGTAGGAGTTCGGCTTCCGGCGGTCGAGGCTCTTGACGGTCGCCTCGCGACCGTAGGCCGTGCCGAACATGCTCGTGTAGTCGAAGTGGTCGAGGAGGAAGTCGACCGTCTGCTGCTGATTCGAACTGACGATTCCCATCGCGGCGTCGAGGTTGGCCAGCGTGTCGATGTCTCCGTATGGAGTCTTTCGTCCCGCGCGGGCCTCCTCCTGCTGGGCCAGCGAGGACGTGCGGTCGAGTGTGCGCCAGAACGTCTCCCGGTCGAGGTCGTACTCGTCGCAGACGACGTCGACCTGTCTGGGGGTCGTTCCGACGGTCATGTTCTCTACGTGGTCGGGGTCCGGGTCGGTCACACCGAACTGCGCGAACGTCTCCTGCGTGGCTTCCCGCAAGACGTCGAAGCTGGTTCGACCGACGAGGACACCGTCGTTGTCGAAGACGACGGTATCGTAGCTCATATTACTTAGTGGGGTGTCGGGGTGATAAGCTTTTCAGTCCGCTCGCGGCGGACCGCGAATTACTTGCCACGGCCGCCCCTCGTTCGACCGATGGATTCGGAGCTACCGTCGCCCGCACACCTCGTCGCGGCCCACCTCGCCGTCGTCGTCGCAGTCGTCCACCTCACGCTTGGCGTCTTCAACTGGGTCCGGTGGGCGAGCGCCGGCTTCCTCGTTCCGCGCGACCTCCGATGGCCGCTGTTCGTCGTCTCCGGTCTCGCGCTGGTCGCCGGTCTCCTGCTCGCCGCGCAGGGTCGACATCGCCGTCCCCTGTATCTCGGCGGCATCCTCCTGATGGTCGGGTACGTCGTCGGCTACTTCTGGTGGCATCTCGGCGGTCACCGACCGCTACTCGTCGTCGGGTCCGGTACGTACCACCGCGGCCCGCTCGTCCCCTTCCTGCTGGACCACCTCTTCGCCGGACCGGTCGAGTTCCTCGCCATCGCGTCGGAGGTCGCGCTCGCAGTGGTCCTCTCGTACCTCCTCGTCGCGGAGTCGGCGTAGCCGCGACCGACCGCTACACCTCGTCCATCACGTCGTCGGCGAACTCCTCCAAGACCGTCCGGACGTCGCGGTCGGTTCCCCGGACGTTGACGGCCAGGTGGTCGACGCCGCGCTCGGCGAGCGCCCGGAGGTGGTCGACGAACCACTCGCTCCCCGCGGCGAACCCCTGATGGACGTGCTCCATCCCGGCGGCGGGGTCGGCTCGCAGGTCGACGCGCATCGCCTGGGCGAACGGCTTCTCTTCGTCGGTCGCCGCCTGCCAGTCCGCGACGACGCTCTCGACCGTGTTCAGCGGTAGCTGGTAGTGGAGCCAGCCGTCGCCGTGCTCGCCGATCCACTCGACCGACTGGCGGGCGTTGCCGGTGACGAGCAGCGGCAGCGTCTCGGTCGTCGGCTTCGGCACCACGTCGAGTCGCCCGTCCATCGTCCCGAACGACGAGTCCACCTCGGGGAACTCCTCGGACCAGACCGTCCGGAGGACGCGGACGCTCTCGCGGAACAGTTCGCCGCGCTCGTCCTGTTCGACGCCGAACGCGGGGAACTCTGGCGGCCGGTCCCCGCTGGCCACCCCGAGGACCAGCCGTCCGTCCGAGAGCCGGTCGACCGACGCCGCCGACTTCGCGACGTGGAGGGGGTGGCGCAGCGGGAGGACGACGCTCCCGGTCGCGAGCGCGACGTCGTCGGTGTGGGCGGCGACGTGCGAGAGGTAGACCCAGGGGTCGTACACCTGCCCGGCGTCGCCGAACTTCGGCCAGTAGGTCGGGACGTCGCGGAACCAGAGCGCGTCGAACCCCAGTTCGCTGGCGTACCGCGCCAGTTCGACCTGGTCCTCCATCGGCGGTACGTCCTCCGTCGAGGACGTGATGGGGAAGAACAGGCCGACGGAGAGGTCGCCGTCGAACAGCCGCCGGAAGCCGCGGTTCTCGTGGTCGGGCATCGCCGACGGTACGGACGCCACCGGGGAGAAACCAGCGGCTTCGGCGATGGCCACGCTCGCGGTTCGTCGGGCTATCTTGGCGAGTCGTATTGTACACATTTTTTAACACGCCGGACGGACTTCAGGTCGTCATGACCGACACCGAAACGGTGCTGGTGACGGGCGGGACAGGCTTCATCGGGTCGTACGTGGCCGAGGAGTTCCTCGACCGGGGCCACGACGTTGTCGCCTACGACCTCTCGACGGACACGCGAATCCTCGAAAAGCTCGGGGTCGCGGACGACGTCGAGGTGCGACGCGGCGACATCAGCGACCCGACTGACGTGTTCCGGGCCGTCAGGGAGACGGGCACGACCCGCATCGTCCACCTCGCGGCGCTGTTGACCAACACCGCCCGCGAGAACCCCCGGTCGGCCATCGACGTGAACGTCCAGGGGACGAACAACGTCTTCGAGGCGGCGCGCACTCTGGACGACCAGGTCGAGCGCGTCGCGTGGGCCTCCTCGGCCGCCGCGTTCGCGCCGCCGGCGAACTACGACGACGACTGGGTGACCGAGGACGACCTCGTCTACCCCGACACGCTGTACGGCGCGACCAAGGAGTTCAACGAACACCAGGCGAAGGTGTACTTCGAGGACCACGACGTGAGCCACGTCGCCCTGCGCCCCACCGTCGCCTACGGCCCGTACCGCGAGACCGGCGGGTCGGCGTTCCTCGCCAACATCGTCGAGAAACCCGCGCTTGGCGAGTCGTTCAGCGTCGAGTACGGCGACCAGGTCATCGACTGGCAGCACGTCGAGGACATCGCGCAGGCGTTCCGCCTCGCGGCGTTCACGCCCGACGACGACCTGAGCCGGCGCGTCTACAACGTCCGCGGCACCGTGGCCACCATCCGCGAGGCGGCCGAGACTGTACGCGGTATCGTCCCCGACGCCGACCTCGACGTGAGCGACGAGGGCGAACTGCCGTGGACCCAGAAGCTCGACATGACGGCCATCCAGGAGGACATGGGCTACGAGCCGGAGTACGACCTCGAGAGCGGCTTCCGGAAGTACATCGACGTCCTGCGCGAGGAACACGGGCTGGAACCGCTCGGGTAGCGCCACGACGCCAGACCTTTATCGCGACCGGTGCTTTCGTCGCCCGTGAGCAGCGACCAGCGAGCGGCCGACGCGCCGGGCGGCGGTCCGTCGGCAGACAGCGAGCGGGACCAGGCGTCGGTCGACGCCGACGCCGAACCGGACATCGACGACGTGTTCGACGAACTCGAACAACTGGAGGAACTCGTCGACGCCGACGAGGAACTGCGGCAGGTCCGGGAGACGATGCGGGTGCTCCGCCGGGCGCGCCCTCACGGCACCATCGGCCGACTCAGGGACACCTTCGACTCGCGCGACGTCGGTGAGGCGATGGTCGGGAGCTTCGTCTTCGGCGTCCCGATGGTCGTCGAGGACGGGACGCTGACCATCGGACGGTTCATCGGGCGACAGCCGCCGCTGCTCGCGCTGACGGTCGCGTTCGGCGTCACGCTCGTGCTCGGCATCCTCCACGCCGTGGAGTTCCGACGGTTTCCGGAGGACCTGATACTCGGCGTCGTCCCCGTTCGGCTGGTCAGCATCCTGCTCGTCTCCGGCGGGATGGCGCTCGGGCTGATGACCCTCTGGGGTCGCGTCGAGTGGACGACGCCCTGGATAGCGGCCGGGCAGGTGACGGTGACCGCCATCGTCATGGCGGTCGGCGCGTCGCTCGGCGACGTGTTACCGGGAACCTGACCCCGCGCTCGCCACGAAGACGGTCGCGTCGTACCCCTCCTGTTCGGTATCGCCGTACCAGCCGAACGTCTCGACCGACAGCCCCAGCACCTCCAGCGCGCCGACCACGACGGCCCGGTCGTAGTCCGTCAGGTCGTGGACGTCGGCGAAGACGTCGCCGTCGGGCGTGACCACGAGCGAGTCCCAGCGGACCCGCCGGTCGCCGAACGGACGTTTCTGGACGAGGCGGGCGTACGTTCCCTCCGGTCGGTCGTACGTGTACAGTTGCAGCGCCGTCGGCTCCGGCGGTCGCTCGCCCATCGTGTCGAAGACCAGGAGGCCATCGTCGGCCAGCGCGTCGGCGAGCGCCCGCAGGCTCGGCGCGAACGCCTCCGGCGGGAGGTGGTCGACGACGGTGAACGGGAGGAAGACGAGGTCGAACTCGTCGTCGACCGGCAGGTCCGGTAGCCGACCGACGCGGAACTCCGCGTCGGACTTCGTTCGCGCGCGCTCGACCATCGCCTCGTACCGGTCCACGCCCGTCACCTCGAACCCGCGCTCGCGGAGTCGCGTGCTATGCTCGCCGGTGCCACAGCCGACGACCAGCGCGCGGTCGCCGCCGTTCCCCTTGGCTTCGAACTGTTCGACGACGAACTCGACCTCCGCGTCGTACTCCTTGTCCGCGTACAGCGCGTCGTACACGTCCGGACGGTCGGCGTAGAGTGCTTCGCTCATGCTCCCTTCTTCGTGACAGTCCGCGATAAAGATGGACAGTCGAACAGGTCGGTCTGCCGTTCACCGTTCACTCGTCGCCTTCCGGCGGCAGCAGCGTCGAGACGCGCGCGTTCTCCTTCAGCTGGAGGCCGCCCGGAGGGACGGCGAGCGGGACGCGGTCCAGCGACGTCACCCGGAGGCTGGGGTGGAACGCGCCGCGGGCGAGCAGTTCGTCCCGCGTCTGGACCTGCAGCGGGCGGTCCACCCGCAGGCTCTCGTTGTACTCGACGAGATACTGACCGCCGTCGAGACGCCACCACTGGTAGTCGTCGTCCTCGTTTCGCCACTGCTTCTCGTGGGGCGAGAGGGTCGCGTCTTCGAGTTCTCCGCCGCCGAAGTCGACGCGGCCGGCGTCGTCGACGACGTAGACCTCGTTCACCGTGAGATCCAGACCGCGCTCGGTCACCTGCGTCTCGTCGTGGAGCAGGCCGTCGACGAGGGTCGTCAGGTCGCTCGGTCGCATACCTGGTACGGCGGGAGCCACGGTGAAAAGCCTCTCCCCTCTCTGGGGTTCGTGTCAGTCGCTCGTCTGGCTGTACTGTTCGACCCACTCTTGGAGCGTGATGCCCATCGCGGACTGGGTGATGGCGTTCGAACTCGCGGAGTTGGCGCTCTTGACGAGTTCCGCCTCCAGGGTGCGTTTGGGTACCTCGCCGAGGAAGTGGGGGATGGCGCGCTGGACGGCGAGCGGACAGCCGACCTCGTGGGCGAGCGCGTACCCCGACAGCGAGTGGGGCACCTCCTCGGTGGCGTACGTCGGGTCCGGGTCGAGCAGCGTCTCGTCGTCGACGTGGTCGACGTACTCGTAGCACTTTCCGACGTCGTGGAGCAGGCAGGCGGCGACGACCACGTCCTCGTCCGGGTCGGCACCGTGGAACTCGCGCTGCTCCTCGGCGCTGCGCTGGGCGATGCGGGTGACCCCGCGGACGTGCTCGACGTTCGTCACCTCGTGGATGTTCCAGGCGTAGGGAACGTCCCGGATGTCCCGCCAGCCGCCGCGTTCGAGGCCGAGCACCCACGCCTCGACCACCTTCTCGCGGAGGCCGTCGTCCTCGATGTCGTCAAGTTCCGGAAACGCCTCTCGAACCTGCGTCTCGTAGTCCGGGTCGCCGTTCATGTTCGTCCGGTCGGCGCGCTGGTACGTAATGGTTCGTGACTTTCCGCTCGCGCGGGCCGGTTCCGCTCCCGGCGTTGGCACCGGACGGCGTCGAAGGGACGTCCGCGACGCTCCGACGGGCGGGTTCGTCGACTCCATCGCTCGGTCCCCCGACCTCCGGTGCCGTCCCCGCCGACGTCGACCGGCCCCTCGCTGTCGCGGCCAGCACTCACTTGCGCGACCGGGCCCACCTTCCCACGTATGAAAACCGTATTCCACCTCATCGCGGGCGACGAGGACCAGCAGAAGACCGGCCTGACCATCGCGGAGAACCTCTCGAAGGACGAGACGGTGGACATGAACGACATCGCGGTCGTCGCGCAGGCGAACGGTATCGAGCCGCTGACGAAGGGCGGCACGCACAGCGACGTCGTCGAGTCGCTGCTGGACGCGGGCATCTCGTTCAAGGCGTGTAGCAACACGCTCGACCTCAAGGACCTGGAGGAGTCCGACCTCGTCGACGGCGTCGAGACCGTATCCTCGGGCGCGGCCGAACTGACGCGGCTCCAGGACGACGGTTACGCCTACGTCCGTCCGTAACGGGACTCCCGACTCTCCTTTTCGGGCGGCGGTGCCGGACCGACGGTCGCCGTCGCCCGGGCCGCGAGGACGCCTGCGACGAGCGGCGGCTACTCGCCGGTCTCGTCTTTCACCAGGCGCTCTCGGCCGATGAACCGCGGTCGCTCGTCGACGGCGAGGAAGTTGTCCACGTCCTCGCGGGCCTCCTTCGCCTTCCCCTTGTCGGGGTCGTAGTCCCGCGAGCCCTCGCTACCCAGCGCGTCGTACAGTTTGTCGAGGTCCTCGAAGTACAGTTCGGCGACGCCGTCGAACTCGGCGTTCTCGGGGTCGGTGGGGAGGACGGTCGCGTACCGGACGACGCCGTCTATCTCGCGGGCGATGGGAGTGTGTTCGTTCTGCCAGTGGTCGACGAACTCCTCGTGGGTCATGTCCTCCTGTCGAACGAGGAACGCGGAGTGCTTGTAGAGGCCGTCGGTGTCGCCGTCGACCTCGTCCTTCTGGACGATCTCCTCGCCGATGAACCGGGGGCGACGCTCCACGTCGAGGAAGTTGTCCACGTCCTCGCGGGCCTTCGCCGCAACCTCCTTTGTCGGGTCGTAGTCCCGCGACCCCGGCGACCCGAGCGCGTCGTGGAGGTCCGAGAGGTCCTCGAAGTAGAGCTCCGCCAGTCCGTCGAACTCGGCGTTCTCGGGGTCGGTGGGGAGGACGGTCTGATACCGGACGACGCCCTCGATGTCGCGGGCGATGGGAGTGTGTTCGTTCTGCCAGTGGTCGACGAACTCCTCGTGGCTCGTCCCTTCCTGCCGGACGAGCAGGGCGACGTGCTTGTACATGGTTGCAGTGTCAGCCGGAATGGTCATAAAACCACACGGAGACGGCTCCGCCGCCGGACGCCACCGCGAAATCCCCGTTCGGACGACGCGAACGTCGCGATTCGAAGGGACGAGCGCGACCGGAACGAGTCGATACGGGGAGACACGAGCGCGTGAATCCGCGAGTGGCTTTATCTGTACGGACGACCAAGATGTACGTATGCGTTTTCACCGCTTCAAACGCGCAGTGAACCGCGCTCGTCACGCCGCCATCGGTGGAGCAATCGGCGCCGCCGTCGGTGGCCTGTTCAGTCGAAACGCCGCGAGCACCGGCGGCGCCATCGGCGCCTTCGTCGGTGCCGTGGTCGGCGAGACGCGAACGACGGCCCAGTCAAAGCTCGAACAGATGAGAGAGCAGCCCACACTCGAACGGGTGAGAGAACGCACGGAGTAACCGCCGTTCGACGGTTCCGGACGCCGGGCGTTCGAGGGGCTCTCCGAGGGTCCCGTAGCCGACGTACTGGCAGTCGCCGACGTTCAGGTGTGTCCGAACGCTCGCCAGATGAGACGACCGCCGCCGTCGAGAAGTATCACCTACTTTCATTACTCGCCTCGGAGTAGCGCCGGACATGGGATTCTACCAGCGTGACTTCATGGAGGGTACGCGCGGGACCATGGCCGTCGACTGGGAGGAACGGATAAACTTCCAGCGCCTGCGCGAACGACGCAAGGAGCGCGCCCTGGAGAAGATGCGCGAACAGGGTCTGGGAAGCATGCTCCTCATCAACGACCCGAACGTCCGCTACGTGACGGGGCTGGCCATGACCGGCGGGTCCGGCGCGGACCACTACACGCTGCTCACGGAGGACGGCGACGTCGTCCACTGGGACACCGCCGACCACGCGAGCAACCAGCGGTTCAACTGTCCGTGGCTGGACGACGTCCGGTACGCCGCGCCGGGCCTCGGTAACGTTCCCCGCGCGTCCGGGCGAGACTCGGCCAGGGACTGGCTGAAGGGCAAGATGGTCGACCTCGTCGTGGCGGCGATGGAGGAGTACGGCGTGCACAAGGAGCCGATGGGTATCGACGTGGGCAACGCCCACCTCGTCTCGAAGTTCGAGGAGCGCGGCGTCGACGTCCGCCCGGGCGAGTGCGCGCAGGCGATGGAGGACGCCCGGAAGGTCAAGACCCGGGACGAGATAGAGTGTCTGCGGATGGTCGCCGCCATCTGCGAGGCCGGCTTCCAGGCCATCACCGAGAGCGCGAAACCCGGCAAGCGCGAGTCGGAGATCTGGGGCGACGCGACGAGGGAACTCTGGCGACTCGGCGCGATGGTCCAGGGCGGCTATCTCACCTCCGGCCCGAACACCTGGCCGAAACACCAGGCCAACACGACCGACCGCATCGTCCGTCCCGGCGACCTCGTCTACGCCGACTTCTACAACATCGGCTTCATGGGCTATCGCTCCTGTTACTACCGCACCTTCTCGGTCGGCGAGCCGACCCGGGCGCAGCGAGACGCCTACGAGACGGCCCGGGACAATCTCTACGACGTGCTCGAACGCATCGAACCCGGCGCGACCACGGACGAGATAGCGGAGGGTTTCCCGGACATGGAGGGCGAGCACGCCGACTGGTACGACGCCGACGAGCACTGGCAGATGACGACCAACCACTGGGCGCACGGCCTCGGCCTGCAACTGTACGAGGTGCCGCTGATATGGCGCGGTCTCTCGCCCGACCACCCCATCGAGATAGAGGAGGGGATGACGATGGCCGTCGAGACGATGGAACCCGCCGAGAACCAGGGGGTTCGCGTCGAGGAGATGGTCGTCGTCCGGGAGAACGGCGTCGAGATTCTGAGCCAGTGGCCCGTCGAGGAGATAACGCGAATCGACCACTGACCGCGAGGACAAGACGGGCTACTTCCGCACCGTCATGACCGGGACCGGCGACGACCGGTCGCCCGCACCCTCGTTTCATCAATCGTTAAGGTCCGCCCCTCCGACGGTTCGAGCATGCAACTCGGCACGGGACTGTTCACCTGCCAGCGCCGCCCGGACGACGACCGTTCGACGAGCGCCATCTACGACGAGATGCTGGAACTCGGCGAGGCCATCGACGACGCCGGCCTCGACAGCGCCTGGGTGTCCGAACACCACTTCGCGGAGGACGGCTACCTCCCCGCCACGATGCCGTCGCTGGGTGCGCTGGCGGCCCGTACCGACGACGTGGAAATCGGGACCTGCATCGCGCTCGCACCGCTGTACGACCCGGTGCGTCTCGCGGAGGACGCCGCGACTGTCGACCTGCTCGCGGACGGTCGGCTCACGCTGGGGCTGGCCATCGGTTCGAACCCCGCGGAGTTCGAGGCGTTCGGCGTCCCGCGCGACGAACGCGTCGAGCGCCTGCGGGACACGACGAACGTCCTGCGGGCCGCGTGGTCCGACGGTCCGCTCGACTACGACGCGGAGTTCCACGACGTGTCGCCGAACGTGACGGTGACGCCGAAGCCCGAGTCGGACGTGCCGGTGCTGTTCGGCGGGTCGGCGAAACCGGCGGTACGGCGCGCGGCGCGGGAGGCCGACGCGTGGTGTGCACCCTCCGCGCTCTCCGTCGAGGGCGTCCGCAAACGCGTCGAGGACATCCGCGACGTCCGCGAACGAGAGGGTCTCGACGACGACTTCGACGTGTACGTCCTCCAGCACGGGTTCGTCGGCGACTCCCGCGAGGACGCGTGGGAGACGATGAAGCCCGGCTACTTCTACATCCAGCGCCGCTACGCCGAGATCTTCTCTGGCGAGGCGGTCGAGGAACTCGACGACGACCGCAAGCGGGAGCTACGAGAGCAGGCCATCTTCGGGACGCCCGAACAGGTCGCCGACGAACTCGACGCGTACCGCGAGGCCCTGGGCGACGACGTTCACTTCGTCTTCCGCACGTACCACCCCGGCATCGGCACCGACGCGATGGTCGAGTGCATCGAGCGCCTCGGCGACGAGGTAGCGCCGCTGGTCCGCTGAGGCGTCTCGGCTCGCGTAGCAGTCCACCGTTTCCGCTGTCCGACGGCTTCTCCTACGGGTCACTCCGACTCTCGTTCGGCGGTCAGTCGCGCGGCGAGCGTCTGGGAGACGTCCGAGAGGTGGGCGGCACCCCAGAGGGCGACGACGACGCCGCCGACCGCGTCGAAGACGAGGTCGAGCATCGTGTTCGCGAGGCTGTACTGCGCCAGGACGCTCTCGGTGCCGGTCGCCGACGCGAGGCCGTCGAGTGCGAACTCCAGCAGCTCCCAGAGGACGCCGAACGCGAGCGTGAAGAGGAGGATGAACGCGGCCACGAACTTCTGCGGAAGGTAGACGTCCTCGTAGTGGACGTCGAACGCCCGAACCGTCGTGTAGCCCGCCGCGGCGACCAGCGACGCCGACATGGCGTGGGTGAGCTGGTCCCACAGGCCGATGGACTGGTACAACCCTACCGTCCCGATGGCGTGGAGAAAGACGGGGACGACGATCCACAGCAGCAGTCCGGTGTCGATGGGGAGCCGGTAGTTTCGTTCGAGCACCCCCGGCAGCTCCAGCAGGACGAGCGCGACGCCGGCGTTGACCACGATTCCCACGCTCGCACGCGCGACGCCGACGAACAGGACGGCGACCAGCGCGAGCTGGAACGCGCGGACGAGTTGCTGCTGGCGGCGGTCCGACAGCTGGAGGCGACGCCCGGACGCCCGGTCCGACGTCCGTGGCGGTGCGGCTCGCTCGCGCGACTCGCCGGTACGGAAGCCGAGACGCTGTGCGTCGACCCGTCGGAAGTAGGCGGCGAAGAGGGCGCCGGCGACGACTCCCGCTCCGGTCGCTGCGACCAGCGACCACATCACCTGGCGGAGTCCGGTGAGGTTCTGCGTGCCGAGCGTGAGGTCCGCGACCCACTGGACGACCGCCCACGCGCCGGCCGTCGCCATCGTCGTCGTGACCGCGAAGAGGACGGCGAACCCGGGCGACATCTCGACGGCGGTGAAGGCGTCGAACTCGACCACGATGGCGAGCGCCAGCGCGGGGACGACGAGGAACGTCGCGGCCGGCCGGGGGAGGAGTCCGAGCGGCTGGCCGGCGAACGGGAGGGCGACGAAGGCGAGGACCTCCCAGGGGAGCGTGGCGGTCCACCGCCGGTACGCGACGCTCGGCACGACGACGACCGCGATGGCCGCGACGCCGAACCCGGCCCAGAGGAGGTCACCGGCGCTGGCGCTCGCCAGGGTCGCGGCGGCGAGACAGGCGACCAGCAGCCACGCGGCGACCGCGTTCCGTCGCCGCGAGACGATACCCTGGCCGGTTCTCGAGGACATGCGAACGCCTACGCGGGGCTGCCGTAAAACGGAGGCGGCCCTGGCGTGCGGGCGCGAAAAGAGGCGATAACCGCGGAGAAATCGAGGGGGAGTCGTCAGACGAGCAGCTGGATGTCGGCGTCCGCCATGTGTTCGAGCGCGGTGGCCGCGCCGACGTCGGAGACGACGCCGTCGTAGAGGTCGGCGTCGTCGTAGTCCATCAGGTCCATCGTCATCTGGCAGGCCTGGAGTTCGACGCCGCTCTCCAGCGACAGGTCGACGAGCTCCTCGATGGTCGCCGTCCCGTTCTCGTCTATCTTGCGCTCCATCATCTTCGTCGCCATGGAGTCCATGAACGGGAGCGCGGCGACCGCGTTCGGCATCGGCATGCTCGGGTTGCCCACCGCGCTGAGTTTGAGCTCCTTCGACTTCTTCTCGTGGAGGATGTCGAGTCCCCAGAACGTGTGGAAGACGACGACGTCCCAGCCGAAGGCCGCGGCGGTGCTGGCGAGGATGAGCGGCGGGTACGCCATGTCGAGCGTCCCCTTGGTGGCGATGATGGTCATCTTCTTCTGCCCCTCGCCCACCTCGCTCCTGAGGTCCGACAGCTCCCCTTCGAGTTCGTCTATCCGCTCCCGGAGGGCCGACTCGTCGATGGCGTCGGCGTCGCTACCGGGAGCGTCCGTCGATTCGTTCGGGTCTGGCGTGTCCGTGCTCATGGGCTCACTCCGTCTTCCGGACGTAGTGGCGGTAGACGGTCTCGCCGCCCTCGTCGTTCTCCTCCTGGTCGAGGAGCTCGACGCCGTTGGTCGTGTTCGCCCAGCCCTTGATGTCGCTCATGCTGCCGGAGTCCGTCGCGACGACCTCCAGCACTCCGTCCTCGTCGAGCGAGTCGATGGACTGCTTGGTCTTGACGACGGGCATCGGGCAGCCGAGTCCTTTCACGTCGAGCGTCTCCGTGACGTTGAATTCCGTACTCATTGTTGGTAATCACCCGTGGTTCGTATTGGGCTTAGAGAACAATACCGCTCCTTCGGTTAAAAGTGTGTTGGTTCGTGGGTCGAACGCGAAATACCATTTCCGATGACGTAGCCGACCCGCTCAGCGGCCGTACCGAGAGAGGTCCGAGAGCGCGTCTGCGCGCGAGTTTCAACTAGTAGAAGACGCCGAGGGAGAAAGAGGGCGCCGATATCAGCCAAGGGTATTGTATGTATTGCAAAATACTATGCAAACCCTTATGTGTCTCCGTCCGGTAGATGGAAGTGTACATGAACGAACCCGAGTTTCCGACCCCGGACGTCGAGGTCGAGTCGATCACGCCCGAGCAGCTGAAGTCCCGCATCGACGCGGGCGAGGACGTGACGCTCTTCGACGTTCGAGCGGAAAACGAGCACGAGGAGTGGAAGATAGAGGGGGAGAACGTCGAGACGGTCAACGTTCCGTACTTCAACCTGCTCGGTGACGACCCCGACGACGAACTGTTCGCGGACCTCCCCGAGGACGAGGAGATAACGGTCCTCTGCGCCAAGGGCGGCTCCAGCGAGTACGTCGCCGGGCTCCTGGCCGAGCGCGACTACGACGTGAACCACCTCGCGGAGGGGATGAACGGCTGGGCGCGCATCTACGAGCGCGCGGAGATAGAGAGCGACGCCGACGCGACGGTCGTCCAGTACCAGCGCCCATCCAGCGGCTGCCTGAGCTACCTCGTCGTCGACGACGGTGAGGCCGCGGTCGTCGACCCGCTCAGGGAGTTCGCAGACGAGTACGTCGCCGACGCCGAGGAGTACGGCGCGGACCTCAAGTACGCCATCGACACGCACGTCCACGCCGACCACGTCAGCGGCGTCCGCGAACTCGGCCGGAAGACCGACGCCGAGGCGGTCGTCCCCGCCCCCGCGGAGGACCGCGGCGTCGACTACGACGCCGACTACCGCGCGGTCGCGGACGGCGAGGAACTGGCGGTCGGTGCCGCGACCGTCGAAGTTATCCACGCGCCGGGCCACACTACTGGTATGACCTCCTACCGCGTGGGGGACGTCCTCTTTACGGGCGACGGACTGTTCACCGAGAGCGTCGCTCGCCCCGACCTCGAAGAGGGCGACGAGGGCGCGCCCGACGCCGCCGGGACGCTGTACGACACGCTCCAGGACCGCGTCCTCTCGCTGCCGGACGACACCGTCGTCGCTCCGGCGCACTTCAGCGACGCCGCCGACCAGGCCGACGACGGCACCTACACGGCCACCGTCGGCGAACTCGAGGCGTCGATGGACGCGCTCTCGATGGACCGCGACGAGTTCGTCGAGTTCGTACTCTCGGACATGCCGCCGCGTCCCGCCAACTACGAGGACATCATCGCGACGAACCTCGGCCAGCGGGACGCCAGCGACGACGAGGCGTTCGAACTCGAACTCGGTCCGAACAACTGCGCCGCCAGTCAGGACGCCATGACGAGCGACTGATTGGCACTCGATTCCAACTATGACAGGTGTACTGCCAGTGCTGACGTTCGCAGAGTTGTTCCCCAACGGGATTTCCCACTACGCCATCGGTGGCCTCCTCATCGGCCTCGGTGTCGCAGTCATCTATCTCGGGTCGGGAATCATCGCCGGGGCGAGTACGTTCCTCGAATCGACGTTGTCGTACGTCTCCGACGTCCCCCGGTTCCAAAAGCCGAAGTACGTCGCCTCCCGGGACTGGCGCGTCGTCTTCACGCTCAGCATCGTGGCCGGCGCGGCGGTCTACCAGTTCGCCTTCCACGGTGAGCCGTGGGTGACCGACGTGCAGTGGTGGCGACTGCTCGGCGGGGGCGTCCTCGTCGGCGTCGGCACCCGCATCGGGAAGGGCTGTACGTCCGGTCACGGCGTCTGTGGCGTCGGGTCGGCGTCGTTCACCTCGATAAGCAACGTCGTCACGTTCATGGCGGTGGCCATCGGGACGGCGAACCTCGTGCAGGCACTGGGGGTGTCGCCGTGAGCCGTGAGTCGCGAAGCGACGAGGAGAACGGACGCGGTCTCGTGTTCATGCTCCTCATCGTGGCTGGTGGACTGCTGTTCGGGTTCGGTCTCGGTTACAGCCACATGGCCCGCCCGGAGGTCGTGCTGAACTTCCTACAGTTGCAGGACCTCGGCCTCCTGTTCGTGATGGGCGGCGCGGCGGTCGTCAGCGGTATCACGTTCGCGGTGGCGACCCGGTTCCTCGACAGCGCACCCCTCACCGGCGACGCGTACACTCGTCGCCTGAAGTCGTTCGACAGGAACGTCCTGGTGGGCGGCGCCATCTTCGGCGTCGGGTGGGGCGTCTCGGGCATCTGTCCCGGGTCGGCCTACGCCAGCGTCGGCATCGGGAACTACCCCATGCTGCTCGGCGTCGCCGGGATGTTCATCGGCGCGTACGCCCAGGGGCTCTGGCGCAAACGCCGCGCGGAAGCGAACGCGGCGACGTCGACCGCCGACTAATCTTCTTCTCGCGTTTACCGCTCTCGTTTTTACGGTCCTCTCCCGCGATTATATTGCACGATACAATCACGACCATTATTGACGGTCCGGTCCTATCGTCTCGTCCGCGACGGCAACGCATGGCTCGCCGTCCCGCCCCGCCGAGGTGACACCGGAAAGCGACTGCCGCATCGACGACCGAAGGAGCCGTTCGTCGCCCTGACGCCGGTCGAACGATATCGTACACTCGGGACAGCGTGCCCGTTCGCCGACTGCAGAGGAACGACGGTGGCACCGCGACCGTCGACTGACCGTCGGTCCACTTCCCGGTCGGAGTTTCCCTCGCGACCCGGTTCTCTCGCCATCGATATTGTGCGACAACCCCAAAACCGTTATTACCTACCGTCCATTATCCGGTAGTAGGCAGAATAGTATGAGACACACACAACCGAACTGCACCACGGACGGTGGACGGTAAGTATGCTCGGAATCGAATCCCTCAGCGGAAACGCACTGGCCGTGGCGACGGTCGGCGTCGTCCTCGCCGAGGCGATGGTACTGTACGTGGGGTACGGCGCGCTCTCGCGCGCGGTCGGGCCGCAGTTGCTCGACGCGGTGAGTGGTGAGTGACGATGGAACTGTTCGGAATCGCGCTGGCGACGCTGGCACTGTTCGCGGGGTTCGGCCTTCTCATCGGGGTCCTCTTCGGATTCTTCGGGATGGGCGGGTCGTTCCTCGTCACGCCGGCCCTGCTCGTGATGGGATACGCGCCGAAGGTCGCCGTCGGGAGCGGACTGGCGTTCGTGTTCGGCACGTCCGTCATCGCGACGCTCAAGCACCGCGACCTCGGACAGGTCGACTACAAGCTCGGGGTGCTGATGATCGCCGGGACGACGGCCGGCATCGAGGTCGGCAAGGAGCTCGTGATGCTGCTCGAAGAGCTCGGCCTCGCCGGGAGCATCATCAGCGTGACCTACGTGGTCCTGCTCGGCGGTATCGGCCTGTTCGTCACGTACGAGGCCCTGACGGGAGACGGCGGCGGTATCGACCACGACGCCGACGCTGACGCCGAGGTCGACGCCGACGACATCCCCGACATCGCCAAGAAGATACAGCAGTACCGGATTCCGCCGATGATGTCGCTCCGCGGCGGCGTTCAGGTGTCGCTGTGGATGATACTGAGCGTGGCGTTCGCCACCGGCCTGCTCTCGGGGCTGCTCGGCGTGGGCGGCGGGTTCATCCGCATGCCCGCGCTGTTCTACCTCATCGGCGTTCCCGTTCCCATCGCGGTCGGCACCGACCTGTTCGAGATCGTGTTCTCGGGCGGCATCGGGTCGTTCCTCTACGCCCAGTCGGGCGGCGTCGAACTCTCGATCGTCGCGCCGCTTTTGGCCGGGAGCGCGCTCGGTGCGCGCGTCGGGTCGGCCGCCACGAGCATCGTCGACGAGGACGAGATCAAGCAGTACTTCGGATACATGCTGTTGGGCGGTGCGATCGCCGTGGCGTTCCGCCAGATCGGAAACGCCTACGGCATTCCGGTCCTCACCGACGTCAGCCTCGCGCTGATACTCGGCTCCGCGCTGATGGTCAGCGGGGCCGTGGTCTACAGCAGCGTGAAGAACATCCGCGACGGTCGCGCGGCGGACGCGATGAGCGCGGACTGAATCCGTCCGCTCGCGGCCTTAGCGGATGGTTTTGTGGATACCATGCAAAATCCTTTTATCCTTCTGGTTCCTATTCACCCACAAGAGATGGCTAGCTCGATGGCAGAGTACCTCCAGCAGGACATGGAGTGTGAGGGACTGCTGGAGTGTATTCACGGACTGAAGGAACTGGACCGCACGTGTTACCAGGTGGTCGTCGAGAGCGGGGAACCGCTCACCATCGACGAGATCGCCGACCGCATCGACCGCGAGCGCTCGACGGCCTACCGGGCGATTCAGCGACTGCTCCAGTCAGGATTCATCCAGAAAGAACAGGTCAACTACGACCAGGGCGGTTACTACCACGTCTACCGGCCGACCGACCCCGACCAGGTCACCGACGACATGCAGCGGATGCTGAACGAGTGGTACGCGAAGATGGGTCAGTTGATCCAGGAGTTCGAGGACAAGTACGACGCCGAGACCGAAGCCGAACAGGCAGTCAGCTGATTCGGCCGCGGTCGTAGCGCAGTCGGTATCGAACTGTACGGACGGTGTTTCTCCTCGTCGCTCGACGGTCGGTGAGACTACGTCGACGTCTCGTCCGGGGGCGCGACGTGCGAGGTCGGCCGTCGTACCCGCCGCGCTAGTCCGGACCGGTCGACTCGGGCACGTGCTCCGACCGGTAGGCGTATCCCGAGACGATTCCGAGGGCGGCGTACACGAAGACGCCGCCGACGCCGTAGTTCGTCAGCAGCGCGCCGTACATCGCGTAGTACAACAGGTTGGCGACCACCCCGCCGAGACCGATGATAGCGATAGACAGCCACGCCCAGCGACGGTTGCTCGCGGTCATAGTGTTGCGTAGCTCCGCTCCGATAACGTGCGCGACGACGTCCCTTCAAGCTAGCGGTCTGTGTCCCGCATCGGGCTTTTCGACCCTTCTTTCGTCAGATTTCCCGTAAATGCAGACTGACTTCTCCCGGCCGCGGGTCGACGGTGGTTCCGCGCTGGACTCGACCGCTACGACCGAGTTCACGGGCCCGTTCGCCCGGGCGAGAACGCTGGAGACGGCGTCTTCAGAAGCTATTTGAGCCGTCCGGCGAAAGCTCCGCCGATGACAGTTCTCGACGCGACGATGGAACTGCTGCACACGCTGTTCGCCGGAGTCTGGGCCGGTTGGGCGCTGTTCGTGGCGGCGCTCGTCGTCCCGGCGGCTCGCGATGGGCGTCTCGGAGCGGAGGCGCTCGACTGGCTCACCGGCCGGTACGCGCAGTTCTCCACGCTCGCAGCGGTCGTCCTGTTCGCCACGGGGGGTCACCTCGCCGGCACGCGCTACGAGGTCGAGTCGCTGACGGGCACCGGCCGCGGTCACCTCGTGCTGGCGATGGTGGCGCTGTGGTTCGCGCTCGCGGGGCTGAGCCACGTCGGTCGGAGTCGGCTCTCCGACGCCCTCGACCGCGAGAACGCCAGCGACGCCGCCGCCGGCGTCGCCCCCATCTTCTACGCCGCCGGAGTGGTCGCGGTCGGCCTCCTGCTCGTCGCGGGCCTGCTCTGACGTCCGTCGTTCCGTTTCGCCTCCTCCACGCCTCAGAACCGGTCGGCGCGGAACAGGTCGATGGCGTGCTCGCTCGTTCCGTCGACCGAGAGGTCGGCGAGCACCTCGCCGACCGCGCTCGACATCTTGAAGCCGTGCCCCGAGAACCCCGCGCCGACGACGACCTGCGGGTGGTCGGGGTGGCGGTCCACGACGAAGTGCTCGTCGGGCGTGTTCGTGAACATGCACGTCTCCAGGCGCATCGTCGGCCCCGCAGCATCGGGGAAGTAGCGCTCCGTGAACTCGCGGAGGACGCGTTCGTCACCCGCCGTGGGCTCCCGCGCTATCTCGTCCGGGTCGACCGTCTCGCGGAAGTGGTTGTAGCGGCCGACCTTGAAGCCGGGGACGGCGTACCGCGGGAACCCGTAGAAGTCACCCTCATCGCACGACAGGATGAACACCGGAAACTCGTCGGGTGCGAACCGGTCGGGGGTTTCGGGCTGGAACCAGCCGAGCACCTGCCGTTCGGGCGTCAGGACGTCGTCGAGGCCCGGGAGGAGCTTGCCCGTCCACGCGCCCGCCGTCACGACCAGCGAGTCGGCACCGTAGCTCCCCCGGTCCGTCTCGACGCGCACGCCGCCGTCGGCCGTCGGTCGCCAGTCGCGCACCCGTTCGCGGGCGCGAATCGTCGCGCCGTGCCGGTGGGCCGCCTCGACGTGGGCGACGACGCACTGCTCGACGTGGAGGAATCCGCCAGCGGGTTCGACGACCGCCTCGAACCCGTCGGGGAGGTCGTAGCCCGGATAGCGCTCGCCGAGTTCGCCCGCCGACAGCGTCTCGTACTCGATGCCGTGTTCCTCGCAGGACTCGCGGGCGTTCTCGACCTTCTCGCTCCCTCGGGGACCGGCGACGACGCACCCGGTCGTGTGCAGGAGCTCCGACGGGTGGTCCTCGTCCAGTTCGCGCCACAGTTCGTAGGCACGTTCGAGGAGCGGAACGTAGTCGGGATGCTCGTAGTACGCCTTCCGGATGATGCGGGTCAGGCCGTGCGACGACCCCATCCCGTGGGGGACGTCGTACCGTTCGAGGCCGAGCACCCGCTGTCCCCGGCGTGCGAGGTGGTAGGCGGCCGCGCTTCCCATCCCGCCGACGCCGACGACGATAGCGTCGTAGTCGGTCATCCCTCTCAGTCGTCGTGGCCACTCACTTAAATTCGAGCGTCGGCCTCGTTCGAGCGACGACGGCCGGCGACCGGCGTTCCGCGACCGGTACCGTCCACCCGGGAGGACAGTCCGGATTCGTTGCCGGTGTCCGATGCCTAAATCCTTCGAACTCGTCGATTGAACCATGTTCGGAACGAGCGCACGACGGCCGCGTCGTGCGACGGAACCGTCGAACAGTTCCCCAC
Source organism: Halomicrococcus pelagicus (assembly GCF_051917725.1). Classification (GTDB taxonomy): domain Archaea; phylum Halobacteriota; class Halobacteria; order Halobacteriales; family Haladaptataceae; genus Halomicrococcus. Next base: position 407,197 of record NZ_JBQBLX010000004.1, on the reverse strand, counting down.
CGTCCGCGACCGACGCTCTCTCCCTCTCGAACCGATTCCGCGCCGGTCGCGACGCCGCGTTCGCCCGCACCGGAACGGGACGGCCCGGCGCTTTCGTCGCGATGCCGTCTCGACGGGGTGGCGTCCGATGAGCGCGGACTCGGGGGCGGTTCCCCGACTCGACCTCTTCGACGTCGACCTCGACCGGACGACCGTCGTCGTCGCTGCGATGCTCGCTCTCGACGCCGTCCTCTGGACCGTGCTGTACCGGGGAGCGGTCCCGATGCCCGGCGCGTCGTGGCTGATGGAACGGGGCGTCCCGATGGCGGCTCCCGGTGCGATGGAACTCGGCGTCTTCCACCTCGGCACGCTCGGCGCGGTCCTGGGCTACGTGGCGATGTGGGGCGTGATGATGTGGGCGATGATGCTCCCGGCGATGACCCGCTTCACGCGCGAGTACGTCGCCGCCCACGAGGGTTCGGCGGTCGACGCGACCGTCGCGGTGGCGGCGTTCCTCGCGAGCTACCTCCTCGTCTGGGCGGCCTCCGCGGTCGTCCCGCTCGCGTACCATGCCGTCCTCCCCGGTGGCATCTACGGGTTCACCCGGACCCACGCGACGCTCGTCGTCGGCAGCGCGCTGGTGCTCACCGGGCTGTATCAGCTGTCGGCGTTCAAGCAGTCGCACCTGCGAACGTGCTGTGCGTCGGTCGCGCCACACGAGGACGACGCCGTCGGGGCGTCCGAGGCGGGCGTCGTCCATGGGCTGCGTTGCGCGACCATCTGCTTCGGTCCGTTCTTCCTGCTGATGCCGTTCTTCGGCGAGATGAACTTCTTCTGGATGGTCGCGCTGACCACCGTCGTCACCGTCGAACGGCTCCCGGCCTGGGGACGGGAGCTGTCGGTCGCCTCGGGCGTCGTGGCGCTGGTGGCCGGGCTGGCGGTCCTCCTCGTCCGTCCGGACCTCCCGCTCGCGTTCGCGACGTCGACGTGAACGGCGGGCCGTTTCGCGGTCCGACCACCGGACGGCGTCGTGACAGAGGCCACTCGGCTTTTGCACGGCGAGGCTGTAACGACGGACGATGGTGAGTACTTCCGGGTTCGCTTCGACAGCGAAGGCGATCAAGGCCGAGTTCAGCGAGAAGAACGTGACCTTCCTCGCGGGGAGCATCGCGTACAACGCGTTCGTGTCGCTGGTACCGCTGCTCCTGTTCCTCGTTCTCGCACTCGCGCTCTTCGGGGCGAACTGGCAGAACGAGGTGCTCGGCCTGATAACGCGGAACGTCTCTCCCGTGGTCGGGAACTACCTCGAACAGATATTCCAGAGTCGGGCGAGCGGCGCTGCCGGGTCGTCGCTCGTCGGCGTCGTCGTGCTCGTCTGGGGGGCGCTGAAGCTCTTCCGGGGACTTGACACCGCCTTCTCGGAGATCTACGAGGCGAACGCGGAGAACACTATCGTCGACCAGATCAAAGACGGCCTCGTCGTTCTGGTGTCGCTCGTGGTCGCTATCGCCGCGACTATCGTCGCGACGAGCGTGTTCGGCGTCCTCCAGGACGTGATTCCGTTCATCGGGTTGCTGTTACCGCTCGTGCTCGCCGCGGGCCTCGTCGCCGCGTTCTTCCCGATGTACTACCTGTTCCCGGACGTCGACGTCTCGGCGCGAGAGGTGCTGCCCGGCGTCGTCTTCGCCGCGCTCGGCTGGGCGGTCCTCCAGGGACTCTTCCAGGTCTACGTCTCCGTCTCGACCGGCGGCGGCGAAACCAGCGTCGTCACTGGCATCATCCTCCTCCTCACCTGGCTGTACTTCAGCGGCGTCGTCCTCCTGCTCGGTGCCGTCATCAACGCCGTCACGGGCGGCCACGCGGAAGAGGACGGCGCGAGCGAGACCGAACCGGCGAGCGCTCCCGACCGCGAGGAGCGACTGGACCGGAACCAGGCGGCCGACTACCTCGGTCGACTGCGGGAGGAGTTCGGCCACTACGACGGGATGGAACCGTCGACCGACGGAATGGCCGGCGACGCGAGACCCTCCGGTCCGGTCCAGCTCGTCGAGCGAGTCGAGAACGGGGACGACGGCCGCAACTGGGAGGTCACCCTCCGGTGGCAGTCCGAGGACTGACGCCGTCTCCCGGAGCTCCCGACCCGACCGTCCGCCGACGTCTCCACTCGTAGACCGTCGCGTCGGCCGGTACTCGCGGGCAGCTCGGCACCGGCGGTCCGGACCCGCGCTCGAGCACCTCCGCGAGGATTCAAGCGCCTGCGTGGCGTCCGCTACCGCATGGAGTCAGTCACCGTCCACGACGTTACCGTTCCCAAAATCGGCCTGGGAACCGCGAGGATGACGGGACCGAAGTGCCGCGACGTCGTCGAGCGGGCGCTGGAGATGGGGTACCGACACGTCGACACCGCGCAGATGTACGACAACGAGGACGCCGTCGGGGCGGGCATCGCCGCCGCGAGCGTCGACCGGGACGACGTCTTCGTGACCACGAAGGTCGACCGGGGGAACGTGGCGTACGACGACGTCCTGTCGTCGGTCGACGCGAGCCTCGACCGCCTCGACACCGAGTACGTCGACCTCCTGTTGATTCACGCGCCGAGCGAGCGGGTCCCCATCGCGGAAACCGTCGAAGCGATGAACGACCTCCAGGACCGCGGCGTCGTGCGCCATATCGGCGTCAGCAACTTCTCGGTCGACCAGGTCCGGACGGCGATGGCGGCCTCGGAGACGCCCGTCGTCACGAACCAGGTGAAGTATCATCCGTTCTACCACCAGAACGACCTGCTGGAGTTCTGCATCGACGAGGACGTGATTCTGACCGCGTACTCGCCCCTGGCGCGTGGCCGCGTCGCGGACGACGACCTCCTCGCTGAACTCGGCGACCGGTACGGCAAGACCGGCGCGCAGGTCGCGTTGCGCTGGCTGGTTCAACAGCCGAACGTCGTCGCGATTCCAAAGGCAGCCGACGGCGACCACCTCCGGGAGAACCTCGCTATCTTCGACTTCGCGCTCGACGACGACGAGATGCGCCGCGTGTTCGAGGCGGAGGGCGGACTCGTCGACCGCCTCCGCGACCGACTTCGCCTCTAGCTCCCGGCGTGGGTCGGGTCTCCGGGCCGTCCGCCCGATGCCGACCGGTCGGGGGAAGCGACTATCGGAGTGCGGACCGTAGCACGCCAGAGGGTATCACTCATGGCCACGTTCACGGGAGTCTGGTCGGCGGAGGAGGTCGAGGCGTTCCTCGAACGAACGACCGTACCGCTTCGCCTGGCCTGTACCACGCCGTCCGGACGGCTCTGGATGGTGTCGCTCTGGTTCCGGTACCGCGACGGCGACCTGCTCTGTGCGACGTCGAAGGGCGCGGAGGTCGTCCGGTATCTCGACGACGACCCCCACGTGGCGTTCGAGGTGTCCACGAACGACCCGCCGTACAGCGGCGTCCGCGGGAACGGGACGGTGACCATCGAACCTGACGCCGGCGAGGAGACGCTTCGAGCGCTCCTCGACCGGTACCTCGGCGGGACCGACTCGGGGCTCGCTCGCCGACTCCTCTCGTCCGACAGGGAGGAGGTGGCGCTCCGCATCGAGCCGGACCGGGTGTACAGCTGGGACTTCGCGGACCGCATGCGCGACGCGACGTGACCGTCGAGTCCACTCTACCACACCGTCGTCCACAGAAGACATTTACCGGGGTGGACGGTACTGCCGGGCTATGCCCCCCCGTAATCGACGGTCGTTTCTCGGTGTCGCCGGCGCCGCCCTCGTCGGCGTCGCGGGCTGTCTCGGCGACACGCCGGCCGGAACGACCGACGAACCGTCGACCGAACCGTCGACGACGACCGCGCGCACGACGACCGCGACCACGTCGAGTTCGCCCACTGCCGCTTCCGTCCGGGTTCTCGGGGACGTTCGCGTCGCCGTCGTGGACGCGACGGTTCGGAAGGCGGTCGCCTACGAGTCGATAATGGGTTCTGGCGGCGTGCTCGCTCGCGACGACCGGCAGTTCGTCGTCGCGGCGGTCCAGAGCCAGACCGGGTCGACCGTCGACGCCACCGGTGACCCTCCTTACGACGCCTTCGAACTCGTCGTCGACGGCGAGACGTATCCCGCCGTCGAGATAGAGGACCGGACGAGGGGTGCCTACACCACGTCGCTCGCCGAACAGGCCTCGATTCGATACGACGCTCCGTACGCGGACGGGCGGACGACGGGCTGGGTCGCCTTCGAACCGCCGTCGCCGCTCGACGCCACCGACGCGGCGGTCCGCTGTCGGTACGACGGCGAGACCGTCACGTGGCCGCTGGCCAGCGACCAGACCGCGACGCTCGGCCGGCAAGCCCCCGTCTTCGAGCCCCGGTCGTTCGAAGCGACGGTCCACGACGCGGGCGTCGACCTGTCTCTCGTCGCCGAGAACGTCTCCGAGACCGAGGGTCGGTTCCTCGCCGCGGTCTACTGGCCCACGGCCCGCATCGCCGACGACGACGAGTCGACCGTCGTCGAGGACTCCGTCGCCGCGGGCGGCCGTATCGAGTGGACCGGTTCGTTCGACGCGGAGTACGCCGCCGGCGAGGACGGAACGGTCACCGCGAGCGTCGACGGAGCTGTCTCCGCCGAGACGACCGTCGACGTCGGCGTGCGAACGACGACCGACTGACGTCACGCCTTCGATTTTCGACGCCGCCGCCGTCGCTCGACGTCGTGGTGGTTCGACGCTACCGTGATGGCTACGGCCCCGCTCCGTCGCGGCCGCCCGCGCTCCGCCGCCTGCCGAGGGTGCGGGCAAGATGCGGGTCCGTCCCTTCCACGGTAGTTCTTAAGTCTCTCACGCCAGAACGGTAACGCATGACGTACGAGAAGTTCGCCGACGATCTCGGTCGTCGCGCGGTGATAGCGTGACCGTCCTCGACGACTTCGACCTCTCGGGGAGCGTCGCGGTGGTCACCGGCGGTACGCGCGGCATCGGTCGTGCCATCTCCGAGGCGTTCGCGGCGGCGGGCGCGGACGTCGTCCCGACGGCCAGGACCGAGGCGGCGGTCGACGACGCCGTCGAAGCCGTCCGGGACCGCGGCGCGTCGTCGCTCGCCTGCCCGACCGACGTGACCGACGAAGCGTCGGTCGAGGCGCTGTTCGACCGCGTCGACGACGAACTCGGCGGCGCGGACGTCGTCGTGAACAACGCGGGTATCAACCCCGACGGAGCGCTCGGACCGCCGGAAGCGGTCGACCCCGAGGCGTTCGACGCCACGGTCGACGCGAACCTCGGCGGTGCGTTCCTGTGTGCCCGCACCGCGGCCCGGACGCTCGTCGAGGACGGCGGGACGGTCATCAATATCGCCAGCGTGGGCGGTATCGTGGGCCTCCCCCGCCAGCATCCCTACGTCGCCTCCAAGCACGGCCTCGTCGGCCTCACGAAGAGCATGGCGCTCGACTGGGCGCCCGACGTCCGGGTCAACGCCATCGCGCCGGGGTACGTGAGCACCGAACTCACCGAGGAACTGGAAGCCGACGAGGACCTCCGCCGGTCCGTTCTCGACCGGACGCCGCAGCCTCGGTTCGCCGACCCGGAGGAGATCGCCGGCCCCGCGGTCTTCCTCGCCAGCGACGCCGCCTCGTTCGTCACCGGCGAGTGCCTGACGGTCGACGGCGGGTGGACCGCGCGATAGGGCAGTGGTCGTTCGGGCCCCCACGTTTGTTTGCTAGTCGTTACCGCGACAACAGTCAACACTCTTTATATCTCTCGAAAGCGTACCGGTTCGGCGGGAGGGGGTAAACGATGGGAAACGACTTCTCCGGCGATGGAGATTCGAGAAACGACAGATATCAGAGAAACGACGGTGACTTCCGAACGCCTGCGGTCGGTCGACGCGACTTCCTGAAGGCCGCGGGAGCGGGGGCAGCGGCCACCTCGCTGGCGGGCCCCGCGGTCGGGCTCTCGACCGCCAAACAGCAGGGGCCGCTCCGGTTCGGGGCTATCTACATCCTGTCCGGGTTCGCGTCGGTGTACGGCGAGTCCGCCGAACTCGGCATCGAGATGGCCGTCGAGGAGATAAACTCCCAGGGCGGCATCGACGGCCGGGAGATCGGTCAGGTGCTGTTCCGGGACAGCGAGGCGTCCGCGAGCACGGCGATCCAGCACGCCCGGAGCCTGGTCCAGCAGGACAACGTCGACGGACTCATCGGACTGGACAGCAGCGGGGTCGCGCTCAAGGTCGCACCGGTTGTCCGGCAACTCCGGCGGCCGCTGATGATCACGCACGCCGCGACGCCGTTCGTCACGACCCAGAGCGGGCCGAACGCCCAGGGGAACAGGTACGTCTACCGCGACGGCGTGAACCTCTCGCAGAACCTCTACGGCGCTGCCAACGTCGCCCAGGACCTGGACGCCCAGTCGTGGACGACCATCGGCCCGGACTACGCGTTCGGCCACCAGACGTGGGACTACTTCAAGGCGTACACCCAGGGGATGGACCTCGGCCTGAACTACATGGAGGGCGCGACGGCCTTCCCGCAACTCGGGGCCAGCGACTTCACGCCGCAGATAAACAAGGTCGTCAACGCCGACCCCGACGCGGTCGTCACGAGCCTCTGGGGCGGCGACCTCGTCACGTTCCTCAAGCAGGCCCAGAACACGGCGTTTTTCGACACCGTGGACAACCTGCTGATGACCGTCGGGGCGGCGACCGACGTGCTCCAGCCGCTGGGCTCCGACATGCCCGACGGTCTCTGGGCCGGGACTCGCTACTGGTTCCGCGCGCCCCAGTCGGACGCGAACGACCAGTTCCGCCGGAAGTTCCGGAACAGGTACGACCAGTTCCCGTCGTACAACGCCCAGAACGCCTACACCGGTATGTACCTCTACAAGAAGGCCATCGAGCAGGCGGGGAGCGCCGAACCCGACGCCGTCGTCTCCCAGTGGCAGGGGATGCAGCACACCGGTCCGGTGGGCCAGTTCACCATCGACGAGCAGAGCCACCAGGCCATACTCCCGGCCGTCTGGGGGAAGACCCAGTACTCCCAGGACCTCGGGATAAGCCTGCTCGAACCGGTCCGGCGCATCGACGCTCCGGCCGACAGGCTCCGGTCGCTGCTCGACGGAAGCGACCTGCCCGCGGGGGTGTAAGCGCGTGTGGGAAGTCCCGAGCGCCCTCCCCGTCCGGGGGATACTGACGGGGCTGAGTCTGGGGAGTCGGCTGTTTCTGCTCGCACTCGGCCTGAGCCTCATCTTCGGCGTGCTCGACGTGCTCAACTTCGCCCACGGCGCGCTGTACATGGTCGGCGCGTACGTCACCATCAGCGCCGCGACGAGCGTCCTGGACAACTTCTGGGTCGCGGTGCTCGTGGCCACGCTCGCGGTCGGCGTCCTGGGAGCCGTCATCGAGATGGGAATCATCCGCCGGGTGTACGACCGCGGCCAGCTGGACCAGCTCATCCTGACGTTCGCGCTGGTGCTCATCATCAGCGACCTCACGAGGACCATCTGGGGCGCGGGCTCGTACACGATGGCCCAGCCGGAGCTCCTCCGGTTCAACGTCTCGGTCGGGGGCAGTCCGTACCCGGCCTACCGGTTGTTCATCATCGTCGCCGGGTTCGTGGCGATGGCCGCGTTCTGGTACGTCCTCCAGCGGACCTACGTCGGACAACTGGTCCGGGCGACGTCGAACGACCGCGACATGGCCGCGATGCTGGGCGTCGACGTGCCGCGGCTCTACACCGCGGTGTTCTTCGTCGGGAGCGCCCTCGCGGGGATGGGCGGTGCCCTCGCGGCTCCGCTGCAGGCGGTCACGCCCGGCATGGGCGACCAGGTCATCATCGACGCGTTCGTCGTCGTGGTCATCGGCGGCCTCGGGTCGTTCGTCGGCGCGTTCGTCGGCGCGATGATTCTCGGCCTGCTCCGGAGCACGGGCGTGCTGGTCGTCTCCGGTGCCGGACTGTTCCTGCCGTTCGTCGCCATGATACTGGTGCTGATATTCAAGCCGCAGGGTCTCTTCGGGGGTGATGTGGAGTGAGCACCGAGGCGGTACGCGAGACCGCCTTCGAGTGGACCACCGGTCACGCGCTCGCCACCGCGCTCGTCGGCGCCGCGCTCGTGGTCGCACCGTTCGTCCTGCCGCAGTATCAGGTGTACGTCCTGACCGAGGTGCTGGTGCTCGCCCTGTTCGCGACGGGGTTCAACCTGCTGTACGGCTACACCGGCCTGCTGTCGTTCGGCCACGCGATGTTCTTCGGCGGTGCGGGGTACGGGCTGGCAATCGTTCTCCGGGACGCGGGTCCCGCACTCGGGATGCCGGGGACCTTCGGCGGCGCGGCCCCGCTCGTCGGCCTCGCAGTCGCCGCCGTCGTCGGAATCGCGTTCGCCGTGCTCCTCGCGATTCCGGTCGGCTACCTCAGCGTCCGGCTCGAGGAGATATACTTCGCCATGATCACGCTGTCGTTCAGCATGGCGCTGTACACCCTCGCGCTCAAGAACGTCGGCCAGATAACCAACGGCAGCGACGGCATCACCGTCATCCTCGGCCGCGCCAGCCTGTTCGGGATGCCGCTCGTCCTCTACGACCGGACGACCTACTACTTCCTCGTGCTCGTCGTCTTCGCGCTCTCGATGTACGCGCTCTGGCGCGTCGTCAACTCGCCGTTCGGGATGGTGTGCAAGGCCATCCGGGAGAACCCCGAACGGACGGCCGCGCTCGGCGTGGACGTCAAACGGCATCGCTGGATAGCGTTCGTGCTCTCGGCGGTCTTCAGCGCCATCGCGGGCGTGCTCATCGTTCCGCTGCACAGCGTCGTCGCGCCCGAACTGGTCAACTGGACCACGAGCGCGGAACCGGTCATCATCACGGTGTTCGGCGGTCCGTTCGCGTTCGCCGGGCCGGCGCTCGGGACGGTCGCGTTCCGGTATCTCCGGTGGGCGGTCACCCAGTCGCCGCTGCTGGAGGCACACTGGCAACTGGTGTTCGGGACGCTGGTGCTTGTGGTCGTGCTGTTCTTCAAGCAGGGCGTCTACGGCGGCGTCGCGGCGCTCGGCGACTGGCTCGCCGGTCTGTCGGCGTCCTACCGGGACGACGGCGCGTCGGGCGCGGCCGCGTTCGTCCGGACGTCGGTCGGGAACGCCGCCGACTCGCTTCGCAGGGGGACACGGCAGCGTTCGACCGGCGGCGGGTCGAAGGAGGGGTCGCAGTGACTACCGTCCTCGAAACCCGCAATCTCACGAAGGAGTTCGGAGCGCTCCGGGCGGTCGACGACGTGAGCGTGGCGGTCGACTCCGAGGACGTGACCAGCATCATCGGGCCCAACGGCGCGGGGAAGACCACCTTCTACCACCTGCTGTCGGGGCGGCTCGCGCCGACCGACGGCGAGGTGTTTCTCCGGCCGCGCGCCGGCGAGGGCCTCGAACGAATCACCGGGCTGCCACCCCACGAGATATCGCGGTCGGGGCTGTCGCGGGCGTACCAGATAAACAACAGCTTCGAGGGCCTCACCGTACTGGACAACGTTCGAACCGCTCGCATCAGTGCCGAGGGGCGGAGTCTGGACTTCCGGACCAGAGTCGCCGACGACGAGGCGCTTCGCGAACGGACGCGGGAGGTCCTCGAACTGGTCGACCTGACCGGGATAGCCGAGATGAAGTGCTCGAACCTCTCGCACGGCGACAAACGAAAGGTCGAAATCGGGCTCGCGCTGGCGACCGACCCGTCGGTCATCCTGCTCGACGAGCCGACGGCCGGCATGAACCCCTCCGAGAGCGAGCACATGGTCGACCTGATAGAGCGACTGAACGCCGAGACCGAGACCACGTTCGTGCTGACCGAACACGACATCGAGATGGTGCTGTCCATCTCGGACCGGATTCTGGTGCTCCATCGCGGCGAACTCATCGCCGACGGGACTCCCAGGGAGATAATGGAGGACGAGCAGGTGACCAGCGCCTACCTGGGTGAGAAAGCGTGACCGCGAACCCCGAACCGGTGCTCTCGCTCGACGACGTTCACGCGTACTACGGACACAGCCACGTTCTGCACGGCGTGTCGCTGGACCTCTTCGGCGGCGAGGTCGTCACGCTGCTCGGTCGGAACGGCGCGGGGAAGACGACGACGATGCGGAGCATCGTGGGCGTCGTCCCCCCGCAGCGCGGGTCGGTGGTCTACCGCGGGACGAACATCGTCGGGCGGTCGGTCCACGACATCTCCGAGATGGGCATCAAACTCGTCCCGGAGGACCGCCGGGTGTTCCCGACGCTGACGGTCCACGAGAACCTGAACCTCGCCAGACGGCTGGCGGGCGACCGCGCCGGGAACGTCGAGGAGATGTACGACCTGTTCCCGACGCTCGACGAGTTACGGTCGAACGCGGGACGGAACCTGAGCGGCGGGGAACAGCAGATGCTGTCCGTCGCGCGGGTGCTGGTCCAGAACCCCGACGTGCTGTTGCTGGACGAACCCACGGAGGGGCTCGCACCCGTCATCGTCGAGGACCTGCGCGAGGCGTTCGGCGACGTGGTCTCGGACGACGTGACGATACTGCTGACCGAGCAGAACGTGAAGTTCGCGTTCGACATCGCCGACCGCGGGTACATCATCGACAAGGGCGAGATAGTGTTCGAGGGGTCGGTCGACGAGATTCGGTCGCGAGACCGCCTGCTGGAGGACTACCTCTCCGTTTCGAGTAGCGAACTGCGAGGTGAACCATGAACGAACCCACGGCCCACGCCGGCGACCTCACGCTCCGTCCGTTCTTCTGGCGGGCGACGGAACTGTTCCCCGAGAAGGCGGTCGTCTCCGAGACGCGGGCGGGCCGCCACCGATACACGTACGCCGACTTCGGCGACCGGGTGCGGTCGCTCGCCGCCGGCCTCGACGCCATCGGGGTGACGGAGGGCGACCGCGTCGGCACGTTCGGCTGGAACCACCACCGCCACCTGGAGGCGTACTACGCGGCCCCCCTCATGGGGGCGCAACTCCACACCGTCAACGTCCTGCTCGGGGACGACCACGTCGAACACATCGTGAACGACGCGGCCGACGACGTGCTGCTGGTCGACCCCGGCGACCCCTTCGAGACGGTCGAACGCCTCTGGGACCGGTTCGAGAGCGTCCGGGAGGTGGTGGTGATGAGCGACGACGTGCCCGACACCGACGTTCCCGTTCGCGCCTACGAGGACCTCGTCGCCGGTCACGACGCCGAGTACGAGTGGCCCGACGTCGACGAGGACCAGCGGGCGGGGATGTGTTACTCCTCCGGGACGACGGGGCCGCCGAAGGGCGTCGAGTACACGCACAAGATGATCTACTCCCACGCGCTGATGGTGATGACGCCCGCCGCCATCGGCATCGAGGAGGGCGACGTGGTCATGCCGGTCGTGCCGATGTTCCACGTCAACTCGTGGGAGTTCCCCTACGCGGTGACGATGGCCGGCGCGAAGCAGGTGTATCCCGGCCCGTCGCCGGACGCGGAGACGCTGGTCTCGCTCGTCGAGGACGAGGGGGTCACGCTCACCGCGGGCGTGCCGACGGTCTGGATAGACGTCCTCGACTACCTCGACGACCACGACGCGGACGTCTCCAGCCTGGAACGCATCGTCGTCGGCGGCAGCGCCGCGCCGAAGGGCGTGATGCGCCGGTACGAGGAGGAGTACGACGTCTCCATCGACCACGCCTGGGGCATGACCGAGACGATGAGCATCGGTAGCGTCTCCCGCCCCAAATCCTGGATGGCCGACTGGGACCGCGACGACAAGCTCGACAAGCGCTCCAAGCAGGGCCTGCTGTCGCCCGGCCTGGAGATGAAGGTGGTCGACGACGACGGCGAGGAGGTTCCGTGGGACGGCGACTCGTTCGGCGAACTGTACGTCCGCGGCCCCACGGTCGCCCAGGAGTACTACAACCGCCCCGAAGCGAACGAAGAGGAGTTCGAGGACGTCCCCGCGAGCGACGAGAGCGGGGGGTCGGAAGCGGGTCGCTCTTCCGCACGGTGGCTGAAGACGGGTGACATCGTGACCGTCGACGAGGACGGCTACGTCGAGGTGGTCGACCGCGCCAAGGACGTCATCAAGAGCGGCGGCGAGTGGATATCGAGCATCGACCTCGAGAACGAACTCATCGCCCACGAGGACGTGGTCGAGGCCGCGGTCGTCGCGGTGCCACACGAGCGCTGGCAGGAGCGACCGCTGGCCTGCGTGGTCACCCGCGAGGGCGCGGACGTCGACGGCGAGGGGCTGCGGCGGTTCCTCACCGAGGAGTTCCCCGACTGGTGGCTTCCCGACGACGTCGCGTTCGTCGACGAGGTACCGAAGACGGCGACGGGCAAGTTCGACAAGAAGACGCTGCGAGAGCGGTTCGAAGACCCCGAACTGCGGTGGACGCCCGGCGAGGAGTGACGGCCGCCCCTCGTCGACGCGAACGATGGACGCCGTCCCCGATGTAAGATATATTACGGAAACCGTTAATTTACGATTCGGTCATGTGTCACACGATGTCGCAGCACAATCTCGAAGATTACGACTCCCTGCGCGAGACGTTCGACTGGAACGACGTGTTCGCCGAAGCGGACTGGGACGCACCCGAACGGTTGAACGTCGCCCACGAGACCGTCGACCGCCACGCCGACAATCGCGAGAAAGTCGCACTCTACTGGGTCGGCGAGGACGGCGACCGCGAGACGGTGAGCTTCTGGGAACTGTCGGAGCGTTCGAACCGGTTCGCGAACGTCCTCTCGGACCTGGTCGCGGACGGCGACAGGGTGTTCTCCTACATGCCTCGCATCCCCGAACACTACGTCGCCCTCGTCGGCACGCTCAAGACCGGCGCGGTCTGGGGGAGCATCAACGAACGGTACGGACCGAACGGCATCGCCGACCGCCTCGCCGACTGCGACGCCAAGGTCGTCGTTACGACCGCCGCCAACCGCGATACCGTCGCCAGCGCCCTCGACGACGTCCCCTCCGTCGAACACGTGATCGTCGTCAGCGACGACGGGACCGGCATCCGTCGCGGCGACGTCAGTTACCACGCCGCGATGGCCGACGCCGGCCGCGAGTTCGACGTCGCCGACACGAGCGGCGACGACGACGCACTCCTCTACTACACGAGCGGCACGACCGGCCCGGCGAAGGGCGTCCTCCACGAACACCGGTGGGTCGGCGGCGTCGCGGCCACCCAGCGATACGCCGTCGACCTCCAGGAAGGCGACCTCTACTGGAGCACGGGCGACCTCGGCTGGCTCACGGGGGCCATCAACACCCTCGGCGCGTGGTTCTGGGGAACCAGCCTCTTCGTCTACGAGGGCGAGTTCGACCCGGAGACCTGGGCCGACCTCCTCGACACGTACCCCATCAGCGTCCTCTTCAGCGTCCCGACCGCCTACCGGATGCTCCGCGAGAACGACGACCTCCTCGACGACGTCTCGCTCGACCTCCGGCACGCGCTCTCCATCGGCGAACCGCTGAGCGCCGGCGTCGTCGAGTGGGGCGAACGAACGCTCGGGGTCACCATCCACGACACGTACGGCCAGACCGAGACGGGCAACATGATCATCAACAACTACCCCACGATGGAGGTCCGCCCCGGGAGCATGGGGAAACCCCTGCCGGGCATCGAGGCCGCCGTCGTCGACCCCGACACCGGCGAGCCGCTCGACCCGGGCGAGACGGGCGAGATAGCCCAGCGCGGCGACTACCCCTGCTTCTTCGCGGAGTACTGGGAGCAACCGGAGAAGACCGCGAACTGCTTCGTCGACGACTGGTATCTCTCCGGGGACCTCGGCTACGTCGACGAGGACGGCTACTTCTGGTTCGAAGGCCGCGCCGACGACGTCATCCTGAGCTCCGGCTACCGCATCGGCCCCTTCGAGGTCGAGAGCTCGCTCGGCGAGCACGAGGCCGTCACGGAGGCGGCCGTCGTGCCGAAACCGCACCCCGAGCGCGGCAACATCGTGAAAGCCTACATCGTGCTCTCCGACGGCTACGACCCGTCGGAGGACCTGAAAGAGGACGTCCAGGCGCACGTCAAGTCGGAACTGGCGGCACACGAATACCCCCGCGAAATCGAGTTCGTCGACGAACTCCCCAAGACCGTCACGGGCAAGATTCGCCGGACCGAGCTACGCGACGAGACGGAGGGCGTCGACGAGTAGCGCCGCCCGGGGTTCCGTTCTCGCTCGGGCGTCGATGCTCCCCCGTTCGCTCGACCGAAGCCGGTTCGAACCGGTCGCGACCGGTCGACGCTTCCGGAGTTCGGACGCCGCGGTCATTCGGCTTCTCGTTCGGCGCCGAGGAGCGATTCGCCGCGTGACGTCAGTCGATAGATGGCCTCGCCGCTGACCGGTTCGACGAAGTCGTGTTCCACGAGTCGTTCGAATCGACGCTCGACGTACGTGAGATGGAGTCCGAGACGATTCGCGAGCAGGGGGACGTACTCGGGTTGCGTGCGTTCGAGGGCTGCGAGAATGTCCTGGTCCACCGGTCGCATCCAGTCGGGAGGTTCGGTCATAGTCACCGCAGATGGTTCCTGTTACTTCCCACCACTCTCGTCGGGTCATTAAGCCTTGGCGTGGCTTTCGTGAAAGTTCTCGCGTGCGAACTGGTCTCCGAGGACGGACCGCGTTCGGGCAACTAGCACCGTCGCTCTCGTGTTCGTTCGCGCGAACTCCGGAGGGACACTTATCACGGCGCTCCCGGTACGTCCGGACGAAGATGTCGACGCTCGACGAGCGGTACCTCGACGCCCTTCGGACGCTTTCGACGACGCTCGACGACGACGTCGAATGGGCGGTCACCGGGAGCACCGGCCTCGCGTTGCAAGGCGTTCCCCTGAGTCCGGACGACGTCGACGTGCAGACGACCGGGGGCGGGGTCTACGAGATAGCAGAACGGTTCGCTGAGCAGGTCGTCGACCCCGTCTCGTTCTCCGAATCGGCGGCGATTCGCTCTCACTTCGGAGCGCTCGAACTCGACGGCGTTCGCGTCGAACTCATGGGCGGAGTGCAGAAGCGCCGGGCGGACGGAACGTGGGAACCCCCGGTCGACGTCACCGAGCACCGCGTGTTCGTGGACGCCGGAGGCGTTCGAGTTCCCGTCCTGTCGCTCCGATACGAGGCGGAGGCGTACGAGCGACTGGGACGGTCGGAGCGGGCCGCCCTCCTCTCCGAGCACGTCGAGTGAGTCGCCCGAGCGCGGGAGACGACCACCTCGGAGTCGGCCGTCCGCCGGTGAGCGTCGCGACCGTACCGACCCAGCTCCTCAACGCCCGTCACGCTCGACGGAGTCGCTTAAACGGATTTCAGTAAGACGAGCTACAAAAATGTAATTCAGATTATCATTAAGGTGGTGGGGCTCCTCCGTCTAGACGTGATGAGACGGATTCCGACCCAGCGCCCGGACATCGACCGCGGCCCGAACCCGACGTACAGCCTCGGCCAGACGCTCACGGCGACGGTGGTGGTCGCCGCGGTGGCGGTCGGCGCGATGCTGGCTCTCAGCTACCCGGTCGCCGCCGCCGTGGTCGCGACCGTCGCGATTGCGGCCCGGACCGCCGTTCGGCAGCTCCGCCACGCGCGGGGACGCGAGTCGAGCGGAGACGCCCGGACGGTCTGCATCCCCAACACCGACGTCTGCATC
This sequence comes from Halomicrococcus pelagicus, assembly GCF_051917725.1. GTDB lineage: Archaea > Halobacteriota > Halobacteria > Halobacteriales > Haladaptataceae > Halomicrococcus. Next base: position 391,612 of record NZ_JBQBLX010000004.1, on the reverse strand, counting down.
GAGACGTGACGAGCGAACGACGCCGTCCATTACTTTCGGACCCGTGACGACCTGCGGTCCGTTCTCGACGAACTTCCGGGAGAACGCGGCGAGTAGCGACCGGACCCGTCGACGCCGACCTCGTGGGTCTGGCGTTTCGCACGGTCGCCGTCGGCACGCGGACGACCCCACGATTCAAGCGCGTGGCCTCGCAATCGACTCGTATGTCCGTCGCCGGTATCGTCGACGCGCACGTCCACCTCATGCCGCCGCGACTGATGGCGGCGATACGGGAGTCGCTCTCGGGGGAGGCCGGGTGGACCTTCGACCATCCGGTCGAACGGGAGCGGATGGAGGCCGCGCTGCGGTCGGCGGGCGTCGAACGGTACTTCGCGCTCCCGTACGCCCACGAGGCGGGGGTCGCCGAGGAGTTGAACGAGTGGGTGCTCGACGCCGCCGACCGGTCCGACATGGCGGTTCCGTTCGCCACCGTCCACGGTGACGACGACGTCGACGCCGTCGTTCGTCGGGCCTTCGAGGCCGGCGCGCGCGGTCTGAAGTTCCAGTGTCCGGTCCAGGAGTGTGGCCCCGCTGACCCGCGCCTGACGCCGGCGTTCGAACTCGCCGCCGAGTACGACCGTCCGGTGCTGTTTCACGCCGGGACCGCCCCGACGTTCGAGGCGAGTCCGCACGTCGGTGCCGACCAGTTCGCCCGCTTCGTCGACTCCTTCCCCGACGTTCGCGCGTGTGCTGCACACATGGGCGCGTACGAGACGCCCGAGTTCGTCGAGTTCGCACGACGGCACGACCAGGTGTTCCTGGACACGACGATGGCGCTGTCGCCGCGGTCCGAGGAGTTCCTCGGGTTCGACCCGGCGACCGTGACGGACGAGACCCTCTCGTCGCTCGCTCGCTCCATCATGTTCGGGTCCGACTTCCCGAACCTCCCGTACGCCTACGACGACGAACGTCGGGGACTGCTCGACCGCGACCTTCCCGAATCCGCCTATCGGGACATCTTCCGGCGAACCGCGGAACGGTTCCTCGGGGAGCGGTAGCGACGGTCCGACGAGACCGCGGCGCGAAGTCGGCTCTCCGCGGCGACGAGACGCCACCGAATCCGGCGACCGGCGTTCGACGACCGACCGTATCCACCGCGGTAACGGTCGTTACTCCGTCTCGTCGAGAGGTTTCGAACGGGACGCGTCCGAGGGCCCTCGCCTTCTTCGCACCGGTACCGCCGAGTTGCCGGCCCCCGTCGGAGGACTCTCTCCGTTGCCGAGACGTAGCGTGCGATTCGAGCGTCGACGGCTCCGTGAACGGAATTAACGGATTCGTGGCTTGAACGTGTCGCCCCGCGTGACCAGGGGCATGGGTCGACCAGCGACACGTCTGTTCGTCCTCTTGCTCGCCGTCGCTCTCGTCACGAGTGCGGGCGTCGCCACGATGGGAATCGCCGCGACGAACGACCGTTCTCATCGGGCCGACGCGCTCGTGGACCAGCAGACCGGTAGCGACGAGCGGAGCGCGGCGCGCCAGCGTGCCGCCGCGCGAGGCGTTCTCCGGGGTGCCCGACTCGCCGAGTTACAGGGTGCCTCGGTTCCGGACGAGAAGCGGCGTGCCGCGGCACGGGCCGCCGTCCGGGTCGTGAGCCAGAGCCAGCAGGCCAACGTCAGCCAGATTCAGGCCGCCACGCAGGGCGTCGCTCACGGGGTGTTGCTCCAGAGCCAGCGCGCGAACGTCAGCCAGATTCAGGCCGCCACGGCCGGTGCGACGCAGGGCGCACTCACCCAGAGCCAGCGCGCGAACGTCAGCCAGATTCAGGCCGCTTCGTTCGGTGCCGGCCACGGAGCGGTCGCCCAGAGTCAGCGTGCGAGCGTCGAACAGGTCCAGGTCGCTGCCCGGGGCGGTGCGCGCGGCGCCGTCGCCGGCGCGGTCCAGAACCAGCGCGTGACCGTCGCCCAGATTCAGGAGGCGGCGCAGGGCGCGGCGTACGGTGCGGTCGTGCAACGCCAACGGGTCTCGATCGACCAGGTCCAGGCCGGCGCGGTCGGTGCCGCCCGCGGCGTGCTCGTCCAGGGCCAGCGAGCCGACCCCAAACAGGTGCAGGCGGCGGCGATGGGCGCGGCCCGGGGAAGCGTCGTCCAGCGCCAGCGGGTGACGGTCGAACAGGTGCAGGCGGCGGCCCGCGGCGCTGCGACCGGGGCGATATCGCAGAGCCAGCGCGTGTCGGTCCGACAGCTCCAGTTCGCGGCGTTCGGCGCGGCGAGCGGGGCGCTCGTCCAGCGCCAGGACGTGACCGTCGAACAGGTGCAGGCGGCGTCGCAGGGCGCGGCCCGCGGCGTACTGACGGTCGTCCAGGTTCAGGTCGTCACCGTCGTCCAGATTCAGGTCGCCGCCCGGGGGAGCGCGCGAGGGGCAGTCGTCGGCGCGGTCCAGAAGCAGGTGGTGAACGTCGAGCAGGTGCAGGCCGCCGCCGCGGGGGCGGCCCAGGGCGGCGTCACGCAGGTGCAGGTCGTCGACGTCCGCCAGGTGCAGGCGGCGACCGTCGGCGCCGCCGTCGGCGCGCTCTCCCAGACCCAGCGGGCCAGCGTCAGCCAGATTCAGGCCGCCGCGCGCGGAGCGTCGAGCGGCGGCGTCCGCCAGCGCCAGGACGTGACGGTCGAGCAGATGCAGTCGGCGACGCTGGGCGCCGCTCGCGGCGCGACCCTGGCAGCGGTCGAACGAGACGTGACCGACGAGCGCCGCATCAGGGGTGCGGCCCGCGACGGCGTGTTCGCTTCGACCGGCCTCGTCGCCCAGGATCCGGACGTCGAACCGGCCCGGATGGCCGACGTGGCCCGCCAGGAGGCGTCGGACTTCGAGGACGTCGTGACGACGACCACCGCACCGACGCGAACGACCGAGACCGTGGCGGTGACGCCGCCGCCGCCCGCCGAAACGCCGACGACCGAGACGACCACGACGACTGCGACCACGACCACGGCGACGACCACTACGGAGACCACGACGACCGCGACGACGGCGCTTCTCCCGCCGCCGGCGGCCCCCACGACCGTCGCGCCGCCGAACGAGACGACCGGCACCGTCGAACTGTTCCCGAACGCGACGACCGGCACGGTCGACCTCTTCCCGAACGACACCGCGACCGGAACCCCGACGGTCGCCCCGCCGACGCCCGGTGGTACTCCCGCACCGGGGGAGACGACCACGCCCGCCGGGCCCGGGACCGCGAACCTGACGCTGCCCCCGCTCACGACGCCGGGGCCGGGTACGGCGAACGTCACGACCCCTCCGGGGACCACGACCGCCGCGGAGACGTTCGAGGCGAACCTCACCTGCACGCAGGTCTGGTTCAACACGACGAACCGGAGCCAGTACCGCTTGCAGGCGGTCGTCGTCGACCCGGCCGACACCGATGACCAGCGGTTGGTGACGCAGGACGTCGCCCCGGAGGACTTCGCTACCTCGCCGGACGACCCCGACCTGTGGACGTGGACGAACACGACGACCGACCTCGGTCTGGAGGGGTACGTCTTCGTGAACGCGTCGGTGTTCGACGCTACCGGCGAGGAGGTGGCCGCAGTCGAACAGGACGACATCGACGGATGTCTGGCCCGACAGACGACGACCCGAGGGGAGCCGACGCCCGGCGAGACGACCGAGGACGTCGGAACGACCGGGGAGACCGCGGGTCGAGCGACGACCGGCCAGGAGACGCTCCAGCCGACCGCGACCACCGCCGCGGAATCGGAAACGAGTCCGTTCGTCGGCGTGGCGATACTCGCCGTCGGCGCGCTCGTCGGCACGTCCGTCCTCCGCTTCAGGCGGTGACGTCCCTCTCGGGCCCGTCGCCGTCCGGCCCGGACGCGACGAACGCTCAGATGCCGGTTACCTCCATCCCTTCGGCGTCCCGGAACGCGCCCTGGACGACCTCCGAGAGGGCCGGATGGACGTGAATCGTCTCGGCGATGCGTTCGGCGTCGGCGCCGGCCGCCACGGCGGTGCTCACCTCGTGGACGAGCGTGGAGGCGTTCGGCCCGACGACGTGACAGCCGAGCACGTCGCCGTCGGGGGCGACGAGGACTTTCACCAGGCCGACGTCCGACCGGAGCGCCGACCCGAGGACGGTGTCGTCGTACTCGCAGCGGCCGACCTCGTACTCGCCGTCGAGTTCCGACTCGGTCTTCCCGAGGCTGGCGACCTGTGGCGCCCCGAACACGGCGTGGGCCATCCCGGGGTACTCGACCTCGCGGTGGTTCCCCCTGACGGCGTTCTCGATGGCGAACTCGGCCTCCTTGTCGCCGGAGTGCTTGAACATGTAGTTGCCCGCGATGTCGCCGATGGCCCAGACCCCGTCGGCGGAGGTCCGGAGGTACTCGTCCGTCTCGACGAACCCCTTCTCGTCGGTCTCGATGCCGGCCGCCGCGACGTTCCAGCTATCGGAGTTGGGCCGGCGGCCGGTCGCCAGCAGTAGTTCGTCGCCGCGAACCTCGACCTCGTCGCCGTCGTCCGTCTCGGCGGTGACGACCGTCTCGTCGCCGTCCCGGGCGAGCGCCGTCGCCGAGTGGCCGAGGTAGAGTTCGTGGTCGTCGGCGTAGGCGTCGGTCAGGCGCTCGGCGATCTCGCGGTCCTCGCGCGAGAGGAGCACGTCGCTCCGGCCCACGATGGCCACCTCGGCCCCCATCTCGCCGAAGAAGTAGCCCATCTCGACCGCGATGTAGCCGCCGCCGCCGACGACCAGTCGGTCGGGGAGGTCCCGCAGGCGCATGGCCTCGGCGCTCGTGAGGAACTCGACGTCGTCGGTGCCGTCGATGGCGTCCGGAACCGTCGGTCGGGACCCGCCGGCGAGGACGACCCTGTCGGCGGTGACGCGCTCCTCGCCGCCGTCGGCGTCGACCGCGACGGTTCGCTCGTCGACGAACCGACCCTCCGCCTGGTAGAACGTGACGTTGTCGTCCTCGCGGGCGTCGGCGGCCTTCGACTCGGCCTGTTCGGTGACGTCCCCGATGACGTCGTCGACGATGTCGGCGAAGCGGACGCCGTCGAGCGAGGCGTCGACCCCGAACGCCGACGCCTCGCGGACGGTCCGGACGACGTCGGCCCGGTGGATTAACTGTTTCGACGGGTTGCACCCGCGGTTGAGACACGTACCGCCGAGGCCGTCCGCCTCGACGATGGCGACGTCGAGTCCCTCCCCGGCCGCCGCCGAGGCCACGACGTTTCCCGTTCCGCCGCCGAGGACGAGCAGGTCGAACTCTGGCATCGCTGGCAGTACGTCCGGGGAAGGCAAGAAGTTCCTCGCCGACTCCGCACTCGCCACGCGGACGCGAGTCGCTCTGGTTCGACGTAGTGCTCGTCGTCCTCCCATCTCCAGGGCGACGCCCACCGCTACGGAAGACGGGCGGACGGTCGGGAGGATTCCGCTGGAGTACCGACCGCTCCGCGACGGCACGAAAGCGACGAAGCGGTCCGGAACCGGCGTCACGGTCGCCCGTTTCACTTCCGCTCCGGTCTGGTGACCTATATACTCCTGACTTCCGAACCGGCGACCATGGGACTGATGAGTCGACTCGGCGTCGGGGCTTCCGACGACGCCCCGCCGTACGAGTGCAAGGGATGTGGCAGTAACTTCGACGTGCAGTACCAGGTGTGCCCCGAATGCGGAAGCTACGCCGTCGAACGCGTCGACTGGGACTGAACGACCACCTCGTCGCCGACGGCGACCTCTTCTGCCGCTCCTTCCGGTAGTTCGACCACCACCTCGCCCGCTCCCCGCGCGGCGTCTCGCCACGCGCCGAGGTGCGCGACCCGCGTCACCCGCCCGTCGACGGTCCAGACGACGTCGAGCGCGAACGGCGTGCCGACGGTCGTCGCGCGCCGGTCGGTCACGGTCTCGAACGCGAACGCCAGTCCGTGGTCGTCCCGGCGGTAGAGTCGCGCCAGCGCTCCCGCCCGGTCGTGGAGGGTCGCCGGGTCGCCGGCGCGCCGGACGTACTCGGCGCTTCCGGCCAGCGTCCGGTCGGCGTCGCTCCCGGCACCCGCGCCGCTCGCCGTCGGTCGGTGGACGACGCACCACTCGGCGTCCCGGCTCCGTTCGTCCATGCCGTCGCGTCGTCGGCCGGTGACTCCACTGTTACGGACCCTCGGTTGCACTGGAAGAAGCATCGAGGCGACATCATTGTAAAGTATAGTATCTGTTCGCAAAGATTTATGCTGTAAGTATAGTATAACTAATATGCGATGGACGATACCAACCAGCACGTCGTAGAGTCGGAACTGACTCGTCGCGCGTTCGCGCAATCGATGGCGGGCGCGGCGGCAGTGGCGGCGGTCGGGCCCGCGGCGGCCGACGAGGACGGGACGACGAGTGCCAGGACGGCGGACGTGACCCCCGTCGACGCCGCGTTCACGCCGTCGGAGTGGGACGTCGTGGGACCGTTTCAGTACCAGCGACGCGGGGTCGAGACCGGGTGGCTGTTCCCCGAGGGCGGCGAGTCGGCGTACGCGACGGGCGAGCGGACGCCCGGCGACGACCAGCGGTTCCAGTCGGCGTTCGCGGGCGGGGCGACCGTCACCTGGAAGCGCGCCTCGCTGGGCAGCGGCGAGTCATCCGTCCCGCTCGACTTCTCGGAGCACATCGACCCGACGGACGGCGAACTGACGCCGCTGACGGGCGCGCCGGGCCTGTTCGACGACTTCCAGGACTGGTTCGGCGTGGGCGGCGTCCTCTACGGCAAGGGGTACGCCGTCGCTGCGTTCGAGATGTCGGAGCGGCGGCGCGCGGTAATCGAGACAGACGCCTCCGTCGCGTGGCTCAACGGTCGGCGCTACGAGGAACCGCCGGCGGGCGTCGTTCTGGAGGCGGGGACGAACTACCTCCTGCTGAAGAACACCGTCGTCTTCGGCAGCGGTTCGGTCTCGGTCTCGTTCCGCCCGCCGCGCGCCCCGGTCGAGGTGAACGAACTCGCCTCGTTCCGCGGCACGCCCCAGAACGTCATCGTGCCGGACCTGCGCGTCGGCGAGACGACCGACCGTCCCGCCTCCGTCCGGGTGACGAACACGACGGGCGAGGAACGCTCGCCGACGCTGACGTTCGCGCCAGACAGCGACCTCGTCGAAGAGCGGACCGTCACGGTCGACCCCCCGCTGGCACCGTTCGAGACGCGACGCGTCAACACCCGCCTCGCGACGACGAAACCGGTGCCGAAACGGGGGGCGAGCGCCGCGGGCGTCGAACGGTCGGAGTCGGTTCCCGGCCTGGCGATGACCAGCACGGCGGCCGCCGAGGTGGGTCGGAGCGAGGCGGTCGCGAACGCCGCCGAGCGGTCCGACGGTGGTTCGTTCGCCGTCCGGGCCGCGAGCGCTGGGGTGCGAGCGGTGGTCGCGGCGGGCGGCGCGACCGACGAGCGAGCCGTGCCTCTCCGCATCCGGACGCCCGAGGAGACGCGCTGGCAGACGACGTTCGTCTCCCGACACGACGGGAGCGTCCAGGAGTTCTCGATCCGGGAACCGAGCGGGTCGTCGGGGCCGTACGACCTGATAGTCTCGCTGCACGGTGCGAACGTCCCCTCCATCAACATGGCGGGCGCGAACGTCCAGCGCGAGGACGCCTACGTCGTCGCGCCCGGTGCGCGTGGCCCGGTCAACTACGACCACGAGGACCTCGGCCGACTCGACGACCTCGAAGCCATCCGGGAGATGAAAGAGCGCTTCGACGTCGACGAGGACGGCGTCTACCTGACGGGTCACTCGATGGGCGGCCACGGCACCTGGCACGTCGGCCTGACGAACCCCGACCGGTTCGCCGGTCTCGCGCCCTCCGCGGGGTGGACCGACCACGAGACGTACATCACCACCACGTACAACCGGGACGAACTCCACACGTTCCCGCGGCTGAAGGCGGTCAAGGAGACGGCGCTCCAGAAGAACCTCGCGCTCCCGAAGACCCGGAACGCCGCCGACGGAACCCTCCCCGTCTTCGCGCTCCACGGCGGTCAGGACACCGCCGTCCCGACGATGCATCCCCGGACCTACCTGCGAGCGCTGGCGAACCGCGGCCTCTCGGTGCGAGGCGAAGTCGGGGAACGCTACTCGACGCCCGACCCCGACGCCGTGGACGTCGCGTTCCTCGAAGTCCCCGGCATGTCCCACTGGTGGGACGCCGGCATCGGCGAGGGAACCGACTGCGTGAACCATCCGGACCTCCGGACCTTCCTCCGTTCGACGAGCCGCGACCCCTACCCCGAACACGTCCACTTCTTCACGACGAACCTGCGCGTCGAACACCGGAAGTACTGGGTCGCGGTCCACGACCAGGAGACGGTCCACGCGCCGACGAAGGTGGACGCCCGGGTGACGGGCGACGGCCTCGAAATCCGGGCGGAGAACGTCGCCGTCCTCTCGATCGACCCTCGCGTCTTCCGGGAAGCCGGCGTCCGCGTCCGCGGTCGGCCGACCGCGACCGTGAACGGCGACCGAATCCGGTTGCCGGGCAAGGGCGGCCGCAAGCGCGTCTACCTCGACCTCCGGGGTGAACCGTCGGCGTCCCGGACCGAACCGGACTGGCCGGCGATACGCAAGTCGCCCGACCGGTACGGCCCGCTGACGGAGGTCCACCACGACCCCTACTACCTCGTCTACGGCACGCAGGGCGACGACGGCGAGACGGCCACGAATCGGAACCTCGCCAACGTCCGTTCCCAGCGCCTCGTCCAGCGCGCCCGGGCACAGGCGACCGTCGTCCCGGACACCGCCGTGGACGACGCGCTGATGGCCGAGCACAACCTCGTGCTGTTCGGCCGGCCGTCCTCGAACGCGGTGTACCGGCGCCTCGCGGACGGCTTCCCGGTCGAGGTGGGCGACGGTCGGGCAGCGGTCGGCGACCGCGAGTACTCGGGCGACCTCGGCGTCGAGTTCGTCTATCCGAACCCCGAGCATCCGGACAACCTCGTGCAGGTCGACACCGGCACGTCGCTTGCCGGCGTGCGGTTGACCCGCGTCCGTAACTGGATTCCGACGCAGAAGGCGACGGCGGACTACGCCATCTACGACGACTCGGTCCGGTACCAGCGCTGGAACGCCTGCCGCGCCGCCGGCTTCTTCGACGGCGAGTGGAACGTCGACCCGGAACTGGGGTACCTCCGGCCGAACGCGGTCGCCGACGGCGACGACTGAACGGTAGTCACACGCTCCGAGCGTGGAGAAATCTCGCGTCGCGGCCGACGGTCCCCGCCCGGGCGAGCGCGAGAACGCAAGACGGCGTGGCGTAAGACGTCCCTCCGACCGCCACTCCCACCCCGTCCCCCGTTTCGACGACGGTCTGTCTGACGGATACAGGTCTTATGTCTGACAGGGATTTATAGAATTTCAGGTGGTATCCAGTGTGTAGCAGACCCCCGTGTCGTACGGGACGATTCCCATGAGCAAGACAGACAAGAACGCGTGGAGTGCGGGCCCCCGATCGGGAACGTACCACACGCAACACGACTGGGACGAGAGCGAGCCGCTCAGTACGACGGTCATGACCGCAGTCGCCGAAGCGATGGACGAAGACCCCACCGAGATGGACCCGCTGTACGATCGGTTCGACCCCGACGCCCTCGACTGCCTGTTCCGCCCGATGGCGGACGGCGTTCCGCCGGCAGGTGGACACGTCTCGTTCACGTTCAAGGGGTATCGCGTGTTCATCCAGAGCGACGGACACATCGCCATCCACCCGCCAGAGAACTGAGTCGGCTCCGTCGTCCGACTCGCGGTCGGGTGGCCACCGTGCCGAACGCGAACGGCGCCGTTCGCGTCGCGCTCTCGTCCGGCGCTCCGGTACGGCGTCGGTCGGCGAATCGCCGTCCCGAAGGAACGACGACGGTAAGGTACGGAATCGCTCGCACCGGCGACTGACGAGCTAGGTGCCTGCGACCCGACGGAGTCCGTCGACCGCGACGCCCCGAACGGCATCACGCGCCGGTACCCCGTGCTTACCAGATAGGACTTAAAAGGCAGTCGCGACTTCTCGTCCTGAGAACGCGCCTCTCGTTCTATAATCCTCCCCTGAGCACGGACACGTACGGCACGCCAGACGACTGCCGTCGACTATCCACGACGTCGAACGCCGGCGTCGACAGTACCCGACGTTCGTTTCGACTCTCTACCAAACATGGTTTCCGAACGACGTACACGACGCGCTATCCTCGGTAGCACCGCAGCGACGCTCGCCAGTCTCGCCGGCTGTGCCGGACTGGGAGACGAATCGAACCCCTCCACGACGAGCCGAACGACCAGTCGTACCACGACGAGAACGACGACGCGCACGACGGAGCGGACGACGACCGAGACGACGGAACAGACGACGACCGAGACGACCTCGGAGGAGGAACCGGGGTACATCGACTATCACTGGCACGGTCAGCTATTCTTCGACATCGACGGCGAACTCGTCGACTTCGACCGGCCGAAGTACTACCTCGACAACATCGAACAGCAGCGCCCCGAGACGGTGTACTTCCACTTCCACGACTCCGCGCACGGTCCCAACGAGTGGAGCAACGAGAAGGAGGTCGTCACGTTCGCGCGCGGCCTGAACCTCCTGCCGGGCATCTCGTATTCGAAGCGCGGCGGCGACCACGTCGTCGAGTACGAGGGAACGACGTACCACGGCGGCCAGTCCGGTACCGAAGTGTCGATTCACGAAGGCACCGAGAATATCGATCCGACCCGGCACGAGGTCGCACACGACGACCAGTACTGGGTCAGCGTCTCGACCGGCGACTCCTCGAACGGCGGGGCGTCCCGGTCCGGGAAGATGATGTTCGACGTGAACAACCGTCGGCTGGACTTCTCGGCGTCGAAGTACCGTCGCGCTGGGACGAAGCGGTTCCAGTTCCAGGACAGCGACCCGCCGTACTTCCGGTGGACCAGCGACGGCGACCCGATCACGCTCGCGGAGGTGTTCGAGCAGCTACCGGACATCACGTACCGGAACGACGACGGTCACGTCGTCCGATACGCCGGTGGTGGCGACCACGACGGCACCTATCGGGAGCGCGACCGGGGAACGAACATCGTCGTCCGCCAGCGGGCGACCCCGGTCGACCCGACGTCGTACGAACTGCAGGACGGCGACGTCATCTGGGTGTACGTTCACGCGCCCGACAAAGCGCCGGAGAACGAACACTGATGAGGTACGCGCTCTCGTTCAAGCCGGCGACCGGACTGTACGGCCAACACGACCCGAGCGCGGTCCTGTTCGAGGACGGCGAGGCCGTCTTCGGTATCGAAGAGGAACGACTCACCCGGGACAAACACGCGTCCGACACGTTCCCCGAGCGGGCTATTCGCACCTGCCTCGACTACCGCGACCTCGAACTCTCGGACGTCGACCGAGTGTTGCTCCCGTACGACCCGCAACTTCGCTCGAACATCCTCCCGCACTACCTCCGCGACGCCGTGGAAGCCGGCAGCGTCGTCAGGACGCTGTCGGCGCTCGAGGACACCGTCGTCACGCAGTTCCGGAGTCGGTTCGCGCCGACCCGGAAAGTCCGGAACAGACTGGCCGACGTAGGCACGCCGGTGCCGTCGGTCGAGACGCGGTCCCACCACGCCTGTCACGCCGCCAGCGCGTTCCATCCGTCCGGGTTCGACGAGGCGCTCGTGCTCACCGTCGACGCGAAGGGGGAGTACGACTCGACGGTCGTCTGGCGCGGCACCCCGAACGGCCTCTCGCGGGTGCGAACGTACGAACACCCCAACAGCCTCGGCCTCTTTTTCGCCGCCATCACCGAGTACCTCGGGTACCGCATGTTCAACGGCGAGGGGAAGGTGATGGGTCTCGCGCCGTACGGCGAGGACAACGCCGAGATAGAGACGGCGCTGCGCGAACTGGTCACGACCGGGGTGGACTACGACGTGACGGCGTTGACCAAACGCTGGGGGACCGGCCACGGCGTCCGCAAGCTCGAGGAGACGTTCGGCCGCCCTCGCAACGACACGCCCGGCGAGTTCGACCAGTGGGAGAAAGACCTCGCGTACGTCGCCCAGAAGCTCCTCGAAGAGACCGTCGTCGACATCGCGGAGACGTACGCGACGGCGCTCGGCGTCGACGACCTCGCGGTCGCGGGTGGCGTCGCGCTCAACTGCAAGATGAACCAGCGGTTCCGGGAGTCGAACGGTATCGAGAACGTCTTCGTCCAGCCGGTCGCACACGACGCGGGGCTGGCCCTCGGCGCGGGCTGGCTCGACCAGCGCCCCGCAGACGTGGCGCCGATGACGGACGTCTACCTCGGCTCCGAGTACGACACGGACGAGGTCGTCGACCTGCTGGAGACGAACAAGGTCGGGTACGAGCGCCCGGACGACCTCGAACGCCACGTGGCCGAGCGTCTCGCGGACGGCGACATCGTCGGCTGGTTCCAGGGCCGCATGGAGATGGGACCGCGCGCGCTCGGGGCCCGGAGCATCCTCGCCGACCCGCGGACCATCGACTCCCGCGACCGCGTTAACGAGTTCGTCAAGCATCGCGAGGAGTGGCGACCGTTCGCCCCGTCGATGCTCGAATCGGCGGCAGGGACGTACCTAGAGGACGCGGAACCGGCTCCGTTCATGATACAGGCGTTCGACGTGGAACCGGACGCCACCGACGACTTGGCGGCCGTCCTTCATCCGGCGGACGATTCGACGAGACCGCAGACGGTTCGCGAGGACCAGCATCCACGATACCACCGCCTCATCTCGGAGTTCGAGGACATCACGGGCGTTCCTGTCGTGCTCAACACTTCGTTCAACGACCACGCCGAACCCATCGTCGAATCGCCGACCCAGGCGCTCAAGGACTTCTTCGGGATGGGGCTGGACGTGCTCGTAGTCGAAGACTGCGTGGTGGAGAAGTAATCAGTCCCGGTCGCGTCTGAGTCGCCGCTGTCGGCTCTCGAACTCTTCCTCGGAGATGTCGCCGCGCGCGTAGGCCATCCGGAGTTCCTCCAGGGCAGGGTCGGCGCGTCGCCCGCCGCTCTCTCCGGCCGCGAGCAGGCGGTAGACGGCGTATCCGACGGCCAGGAGGACGAGAACGGCGACGAGCGCCATCGCCCAGCCCCACAGCGGCGTTCGACCGCCGTACCCCGGACCCATCATCCAGCCACCCATCATCGGGAACGCGACGACCATCATCACCACCGGCAACAGGAGCAGGAGGGCGAACAGGACGAGCACGACCCGCAGCACGGAATCGGTCTGGTCTCTCGTGGCCATATCCCGAACGACTACCTCCAGACGATTAGCCGTTGTGTCTCCACGCTGACCCTCTCGCCGACGATATCGTCCGCCTCGTCCGTCGGCCCCGCTCGAAATGCAGAGCCGCAAAAATCGGTTTACGTCTGAACCGCTAAACGGTCTTGTAGGGACACTCCAATGGTAGAGCAAATATCCGCGAACGAACTGGCGGACTGGATCGACGAGGAACGGGAGTTCACGCTCATCGACACGCGTCCGGAGGACAGCTACGAGGCGTGGCACGTCCGCGGGGCCGAGAACGTCCCCTTCGACCCACGCGAGGGGCTGAGCGAGGAGGACGCCGAGCGGGTGAAGGCGCTCGTCGACTCCGGGCCCGTCGTGACGATGTGCGGCAAGGGGCTGACGTCGACGCCGTTCGGGTTCGAACTCGACCAGCGAGGATACGACGACGTGACGGTCGTCAAGGGCGGTATGGAGGACTGGAGCAAGGTGTACGAGGTCGTCCCGGTCGAGACCCGCGACGACGACCTGGTCGTCCTGCAGTTCCAGCGCCGCGCGAAGGGCTGTCTCGGCTACCTCGTCGGCTCGAAGAGCGCGGGCGAGGCGGCCGTCGTGGACGCGACGCGCCAGACCGACGTGTTCGAGGTCGCTGCCGCGGAACACGGCCTGACCATCACCCACGTCCTCGACACCCACGTCCACGCCGACCACATCTCCGGGAGTCCCGGACTCGCCGACGCGCTCTCCGTCCCCTACCACCTCGGCCGGCAGGCCGCCGAGCGCGGCGTCGAGTACGACTACGAACCGCTGGCCGACGGCGACACCCTGGAACTCGGCGACGTCGAGGTCGAGGCGCTGCACGCGCCCGGTCACACCTCCGAGATGATGAACTACGTCGTCGACGACGAGTTCGTCCTCACGGGCGACACCCTGTTCGTCGACTCCGTGGGCCGCACCGAACTCCAGTTCGGCGAGGCGGACGCCGCCCGCGGCGCGGAACTGCTGTACGAGACGCTCCACGAGACGCTGGGCGACCTTCCGGACGACGCGACGGTGCTCCCCGGCCACCTCACCGTCACCGCCGACGGACGCTACGAGAACGGCGAACCCGGCGTGGCGGTGGCGGCGACGCTGGGCGACCTCTTCGATGGTCTCGACCTGCTCCAGCTGGACGAGGCGGCGTTCGTCGACCGGCTGTCCAGCGACCCGCCCGAGAAGCCGTCGAACTACGAGACGGTCATCGACGTGAACCGGGGCGTCGAGCACGTCGACGGCGAGCGGGAGGCGACGGAACTGGAGATGGGCCCGAACAACTGCGCCGCCTGACGACGGCGCGCGACGAGTCGCGCCGTCTCCGGTTCGGCACTTCCGCGGAGACGCCGTCGCTCGTCCGAGTCTCGCATCGGCGAAGAATGGAGGGACCGAACCTGACTGCTGGGGGGTGCCTGCGCTCTACGCCATCATGTTCCGACAGGACTCGGCGCACTCCGAGAGGACCTCTGCACAGGTCTGGCAGTGGTCGGCGTCATGGCGCGAACACTCCTCGGCGCACTCCTCACAGGCTCCAGCACAGACTTCCGCGAGTTCCTCGCTGTAGTTGGAGTTTCGCGCCATGAACCGGGCGTGCGTGCTGGCGATATCGGCGACGTCCCGGCAGAGCCGGATGCACTTCGCCATCTCCTCGCCCTCGTCGGCGCACTGGTCGGCGCAGTACTCCGCGGCCTGCACGGCTTCGAAGCAGTTGTCGATGCACTGGTCCGCTTCGTCTCCCACGTCGAGTTCACTGAGTGCCATTGCGTTTCAACAGAGGGCGGTGACGTTTTTTTCCGTTCGGGCTAACGTTGTTCGACCTGCCGACCTCGCTGGTCCCGTCTTCCCCGCCGCAGTCGGCGCTCACCCCGGACTGTAAAATCCCCGCTCGAAGACGCGGAGTCGAGCGACTCGCCGCCCACGTTCCACCGTCTCGAACTGTCGGAAATCCGAACCCCGCCGGCGTCTCGATTCTGTGCGCAACGCGGGCGTTACTGCCTGTCTGGGGGCTGTCATTTCCGAGAACGCTCTCCTTGTAACGCCGCTCGCGTCGGAGCGTCCACGCCGAGGGCCGCCGGTAACGGGCGGTGACGCTCATGCGTTCCGTCAAACTCCTTCTACTCGACTACCTGATAAGAACGACTCGCCGCATTTCGGTCGAATCTACCCGCTCCCAAATTTCATAATTCATACACCAAGGCGTAAAGATGCTCTTCACTGTTCACTTTATCAACCGAGGTCGGTCTACATATCAAGAATTAACTACATATGGCAAACGGTCGTGATTTCTGTTCGGATGTCAGAGAAATCCAACGTAACACGGAGACGATTCCTGAAGGCGACCGGTAGTGCAGCGTCGGCAGTCGCGATAGCCGGCGAGAGTGTCGCACAACAGACCACCGAGCAGCAGACGACAGGTCAAGGAACGGAGCAGGACGGCGGCGGGAGCGACCGAACGCTCCAGATGATCAACGGGACGATGACCACGCTGGACCCCATCCGGGCCACGGACACGGCCTCCGGAACGGTCATCCAGCAGATGTTCGACTCGTTGATGAACTATCCGAACGGCGAAATCGCCGTTACCGAGCTTCTAGCCCAGGAGTACAACGTTTCGGACGACCAGACGACGTACACGTTCAACCTGAAGCAGGGCGCGACGTTCCACAACGGCGACGAGGTGACGGCCCAGGACTTCGTCTACGCGTGGGAGCGACTGGCCGCTTCCGAGAACTCCCGACGGTCGTACTTCATCCTCGAATCGATCGGCGTCCAGCACGAGACGACCCAGGACGGCAGCTACGAGCCGGGGACGCTGGCGGTCGAGGCACAGGACGACTACACGCTCCGGATGCAACTGTCCGAACCGTTTCACTCGACGCTGCCGATGCTGGCGTACACCTCCTTCGCCGCGGTGCCGGAGGGCATCGTCGGCGACATCCAGGGGTACGACGGCGAGATGCCGTACGACCAGTTCGCCACGAGCAATCCCATCGGAGCCGGCGCGTTCCAGTTCGACCGCTGGCAGAGCAACCAGGAGGCGGCCGTCACGCGGTACGACGACTACCACGGAGAGGGCCCGCTCATCGGCGGCGTCCGCTGGGCCATCATCGAGGACGACCAGGCGGCGTTCACGTACACGACGAACAGGAACGCCGACGTCGTCTTCAACGAGCAGATTCCGACGGCCCAGTACGACCCCGGCAAGGTGAACGTCCAGAACACGGACGACCTCGGTCGGGAAGCGGGGACGTACGGACCGCTGGAGAACGGCGCGACGATGAACTACCTGGCCGTACCGACCATCAACTCCTTCTACATCGGGTTCAACACGAACGCGGTGGACAAGGCGGCGCGGCAGGCGGCCGCCTACGCGCTCAACCAGCAGGTCGCCGTCCAGCAGGTGTTCAAGGGTCGCGGCCAGGGGTCGTACCACTTCACGCCGCCGCGCATCTACCCTGGCGGGCCGCAACAGTACGCCCAGCACGCGGAGCAGAACTACCCGTACGGGTACAACGAGTCGCAACTCGACCGAGCTCGACAGGTGATGGAGGAGGCCGGCTACGGCCAGAACAACCGGTATCAGTTCACGCTGACGACCTATCAGTCGAACACGTGGCAGTCCATCGCCAAGATAATCCGCGACCAGTTGTCGAGCGCCTACATCGACGTGCAACTGCAGCAGGCACCGTTCGCGACGCTGCTCCAGCGCGGCCGACAGGGCAACCTCGGCGCGTACACGTTGGGCTGGATCATGGACTGGCCCGCGCCGGACAACTTCCTGCAGTTACTGTACCCGCCGCGGACCGACACGTCGCAGTCGGACCCCCTCTCGTACATCAACTGGTCGGACAGCCAAGCGGCCCAGCAGGCGACCCAGGCGTGGGAGAAGATTCAGAACAACCCGGCACCGACGGACCAGGCGCAACAGGCCCGCAACGAGGCGTACGTCACGATGGAAGAGGCAAACTGGGAGGACGTGGCGTTCCTGCCGGTGTACCACCGGACCGACGAGAAGTTCGGCTACCAGTGGGTCGACATGCCGAAGTTCGGTGCGGCCGGCGCGAGTCGACAGATGTACAACACGACGACCATCAGTCAGCGGAACTCGAACTAGTCGAGCCACTCCGCCGCCCACTCCTCCATCGCGTCGAAGACGGGACAGAGCGACCGGCCCTTCTCGGTGAGACTGTAGTAGGTCGCTATCGGCGCGTCGGCTTCCGTGCGTCGCGAGACGAACCCCGTCTCCCGGAGGTCGTCGAGCACGCGCGACAGCGTGCGCGAACTCGCTCCCGTGGAGCGCTTGAGTTCGTTGAACCGCTTCTCCTCCCCGTGGAGGTCGTAGAGGACGACCAACCGCCACTGCGAGCCGATCAGTTCGAACGATTCGACGACGGGACGGACGCCCTCCTCGTCCGCGACGGTTTCTGACGTCATTGTTGTGCCCGGTGACGGTCTTCTCGGCGAACGCGTAAACCGGTTCGGGTTCGAATTAGGTAACACTGCGACACCTGCCGCGCCCTCCGACCGGCGCGAGACTCAGCCGCGTCGGGGGCGAAATCAACGCCGCCAGCGCCCGAACCGCAGACGCACACTTTTGCTCGTCCCCGTCGCAGACGGTCTGCATGACGACGACCGCCGAACTGGCAGACTTCGTCAGGGGGACCGACTTCGACGACCTCTCGGAGGAGACCGTCGACGAACTGAAAAAGCGCGTTCTCGACTCGGTGGGCATCGCGGTCGGCGCGATGGGCGCGGAACCGGTCGAGCAGGTCCGGACGACCGTCGAGGAGCTGAACGCCGACGGCGACTGCCGGCTCTGGGGCGGCGGAACCGCGTCGCCGCCGGACGCGACGATGCTGAACACCGCGCAGGTGCGCTATCTCGACTACATGGACTCGTTTCTCGCTCCCGGGGAGACGCCGCACCCGAGCGACAACGTCGCCGCCGCGGTCGCGTGCGGCGAGTACGCCGACCGCTCGGGCGCGGAACTGCTGGCCGGCCTGGCGGTCGCCTACGAGGTCCAGGGCGAACTCGCCTGGAACGCGCCGGTGCGCGACAGGGGGTTCGACCACGTGACCCACACCGTGATTTCCGCTGCTACCGGCGCGGCCAAACTGCTGGACCTGGACCGCGAGGCGACCCGCTCCGCGGTCGGCATCGCCGGCACTGCGCACAACGCGCTCCGGGTCACCCGCACCGAGGGCATCTCGGAGTGGAAGGGCATCGCGTCGGCGAACGCGGCGCGCAACGCCGTCTACTCGGCGCTGCTGGCGAGAAACGGGATGGAGGGCCCCACGAACCTCTTCGAGGGCGGGAAGGGCTGGAACCAGGTGGTTGCGGGCACCGACTTCGAGGTCGACCTCTCGCCGGGCGAGCGCGTCCATGACGTGATGACAAAGCGGTACGTCGCGGAGACGTACGCCCAGTCCGCCGTCGAGGGCATCATCGAACTCGCGGAGCGCGAGGAGATAGACCCCGGCGAGGTCGAGAACGTTCACCTCGACACGTTCGCCGGCGCGAAACTCATCATCGGCGGCGGCGAGGGGTCGCGCTACGAGGTCGAGACGAAGGCGCAGGCCGACCACTCGCTGCCCTACATGCTCGCCGCCGCGCTCGTCGACCGCGAGATGACGAACGCCCAGTACGACCCAGAGCGCATCCGGCGCGACGACGTGCAGGAACTGCTTCGCACCGTGGAGGTGGAGGAGGACCCCGCGCTCACCGAGCGCTTCGAGAACGGCGAGATGCCCGCGGTCGTCACCGTCGAACTGGCCGACGGGACCGCGTACACCGTCGAGAAGGACGAGTTCCAGGGCCACCCCAACGCCTCGATGTCGTGGGAGCAGGTCGAGGCGAAGTTCGATAAGATGGCGAGCGAGCGTTACGACGAGGACCACCGCGAGGAGATCGTCGAGACGGTGCTGCAACTCGAAGAACGCGACGTGTCGGACCTCGTGGCGCTGCTGGAGTGAGTCTCGTCCCCGTTCCCGGGACGCTACGGGCGTACCTGTCGCTGCCCGGGCGAACTACTGCTCGAAAAATGAAACTCGGTCGGGAAGTCGGCTAATTTACGACTCGGACTCCTGCTCCTGGTCGATCTCCTGACCAGTGTTCTCTTGCTCGACTTCAGCGATCTGCGCGTTGGAGTTCGACTGCGAACTCACCTGCGTGACCGACGCAGTGTCGTCGCCGAAACCGCTACGGTAGTTCACGGCAGCAGCCTTCTGGCTGTTGTAGTTAGCCTGGCGCACGTTCTGGCGCTGGTCGACGTCCGCGTAGTTGTCCTGAGTTATGTCGCGCGCGTCGTTGCTCGCCCACTGGGCCTGGTTGGTCTTGTCGTTGTCGTGAGTGTGGGCCAGCGCACCGCCGGCGAACATCGTACTAACGACGGTCAGCGCTACCAGCATCGTAAGTGTCTTTTTCACGTTCATAGGTCTCACTGGGCGGTACTGTTCGGCGATGACAGCCACACGTGCGTGGACCGCGACACGTGCAGGTCGGAACTGTCTCGCCCGGACCACCCAGAAGGTGCTGACGACAGATTCCCACATTAAGCCGTCAGACCGTTGTTTCTGTTCAACCGTTCGATTCAGCCGCGTTTTATCCCGTTTAGAAATTAGGGAAAATTAACTCGCGACGGGCAGTGCGATATCGTGATTACTCCCGGGTGACGAAAACTTCACGCGTACTCCCCTTCTCCGCCCTCAAACCTCCGGTTCTGGCCGGCCTCCGCATCTCAGATGCGGTAGGGAAACTGTGCGTGATTCTGCCATAGTTTCCGGTCGTTCATCATCACCAGCCAGCGTTAAGCCCCACAGGCGGCCAGAATACGGCAACCGAGGTTCGAAATCATCGGGTTCTTCGTCGAACTGTAGCGACGGACACATTATCCTTCCCGGAGAGTTATCCGCAGATGAGACGGACGTAACGCTGGTTTCAGCGGCGCTGCCGGAAAATAACAAAGTATCGTAGCGTCGACGCTCCGGCGGGAGAAACCAATGACAGTCACCGATAGCGCACACGCTTCCCACCGGTTTCCCGTGGGGAGCGCCGACGCGAGCGGTCGCCGACGCACGCCCGAGGTGGAGCGATGAGAGAGACGAGCGGGGTCGTCGCCCTGCTGACCGTCGTACTGCTCGGCGGCGTCCTCGTCGGCCTGACCGGTGTCGGTGCGGGAACTCCGACCGACGCCGTTTCCGACGACTCGGCGGTGGTGAACGCCGAACCGGTGCAGTCCGCGCCTCACGACGAGTGCGTCGAGCGGGGCGGGAAGGACTGCCGGCCGAGCTGGTTCCAGCCGGTCGACCGCGTCGGTGAACCGCCGTGGATACTGTAACCACGCACGCCCACGGAGCGTCACGGGCCCCTCCGGGGAGGGTGGGGCTCGACGCCGCAGGGGACCGTTCCCCCGTCGAGCGTCGCGACTGCTCGAAACGGGTCCCCCCGTTCGCGTCACCGCCGTGGCGCCGGGACGGTGTTCGTCCGTGAGTCGATACCGCCTGCTGGCGCTTCTCGTCGCTCTCCTCGCCGGTCTCGTGGTCGGCACCCAGTTCGCCGCCCCGTCGACCGCGGGACCGTTCGACTGTTCCTCCGACGACGGGGCGTCCGACCTCTCGTGGCACCTCCACCGTTACGGCGGGGGCTGTGGACCCGTCGACGTCGGACGCGTCTTCCCGTCCTCGCCGCGGGACGCGGTCGACCGCGACGGCGAATCGCCCGGTTCGGCGAGCGAACCGTCGCCCGGTCGCTGACGGACCACTCGCTGCCCGGTACGGCGCTCGTGTTCTTTCGAAGACAGCATCGCGGAGCGTAGTGCGAACGTACGCCTTCGAGAGTCGCTGTTCAACTGTCGAACGTACGTAGTGATCGGACGGAACGTCGCGGGGAGGGGAAGGACGGGGGCCGACTGCGCCGATTTTCGTCGATGAAGATGGCCGCACTGACTCTCCAGTGGTCGGAGGACGTATCGTCGAACTGGTCGTTAGCTCCTCCCCCGTCGAAACTGTAGCTCCGTACCGACCGCGTTCAAACTATCAATAACGGAGGTAAACGCCGGGTTCGAGCCGCGCCAGGCCAGCGCCGGAATCACGAACGAGGGTCGAGACGGAGACCAGCCACAGTCCGATAGAACCGTGCGCGAACTGCGCGCGCCGCGGGCACTGCTGCTCGTCACGGCGAACACGGGTAGCGACGGGCGGCGGCGAGGACGAGCGTCGGAAAGCGAGTCGGGAGCTACCCGCTCAGGAACTTCTTCAGTCGGACGAGGATGCTCTTCTCCCGGTCCCCGCCGCGGCGTTCGCGGGCGTCCTCGCTCCCGCCGCCCGCGTCGCAATCGTCCGTTTCGCCGTCAGGTTCCGCACTTCCTTGCGGCCGTACTTACGCTCCTGGCCGACCGTCGTGACGGGAAACGCCCGTCGTGGGACCGCTCTACCTCGTTCTCCGATTCGAGTTCGCGCAGGTCGCGTCGTATCGTCGCCCGCGCCAAGACCTTCGTAGCAGTTCGTCGTACCTCGTCCGGGGTTTCCGTGAGCGACGGAGCATTCGACGTCCTGCACGTCGACGAACGCGAATCGAAGCCGCGCGAGAAAGGTATCACCGAGATGCGGGGACCGTACTACGACCCGGCGGGGCGCGGGAGTTGCAGGACGTCCTCGACGCGATTGGCGAGAACGTCGACATCTACGCGGTGTCTCACGCGACCGTCGGGGCCATTCTGGACGAAACGCACCGTCGCACTGAGCCCAAGTCACTAAGTAATCACCCGTCGTGCTAATGACTCCCATGTCAATGGAAAACCGAGCTTTCGACTTCCTGCACCACAACGACCGACCGGACAAACCCCGAGAGACGGGAATCACCGAGATTCGGGGGCCGTACTACGACCCGATGGGGCCCCGCGAGTTACGGGACATCCTGGAAACGATGGGCTGGTACGTCGACATCTACAAATTCAGCGGTGGGTCGTTCGCACTGATGCCGGAGGACGCCGTCCGCGAACTCATCGACGTCTGCCACGAGCACGACGTCAGGGTGTCGACCGGTGGCTTCATCGAGAACGTCCTCGTGCGCGACCACGACAAGGTCGAAGACTACATCGAGGAAGCAGAGGACCTCGGTTTCGACATCGTCGAGATCTCCAGCGGATTCCTCGCCACCGGCACCGACGACATGGTGGCACTCACCGAGATGGTACAGGAGTACGACGTAAAACCCAAACCCGAGATCAACGTCCAGTTCGGCGCTGGCGGTGCCTCCGACCCGGAGGAGTTGGAGCGGGGTGGGCAACAGAGCCCCGAGCAGGCCATCGAGGAGGGCAAGCGCCACCTCGAGGCCGGTGCCGATCTGCTGATGGTCGAGGCCGAGGGCATCACCGAAGAGGTCAAGGAATGGCGTACGGACGTCGCCTACCAGATCGCCAACGAGCTGGGAATCGAGAACCTGGTGTTCGAAGCCCCGGGCCCCGAAATGTTCGAGTGGTACATCAAGAACTTCGGTCCGAACGTGAACCTGTTCGTCGACAACTCCCAGATCGTCGAACTCGAATGCATGCGTTCGGGCCTCTGGGGGAAGATAAGTAGCTGGGGGCGAACCGTCACGTACAATCCCGACTGAGATGGGCGGTACGGTAGCTCCAGCCGGGGCTCAGCTCTGGGTTTGACGGACGAACTCGTCGAGCTCCTCTTCGAGGAGTGTCGCGACGCGCTCGCTGTATCGCCAGAGTGCTGCATTGAGTCGCTCTTCGGTCTCGTCGTCGAGACTGTCTCTCCCACGAAGGACGGAGTCACTGGTGATCTGTGGGTGATAGACGCAGACGACTCCGAGCGAGGTGTCGGAACTCGAGGGTCCCGCGGTGTGGATTCCGTATTGATCGGTTCCCCAGACGCCATCGCCGCCCCGTCGCTCCAGTTCGGAGTCGAGCGCGTCGAGGAGTTGCACCTCTTCGGGGGAGAGGATCGAATCGTCGCCTTCGAACAGTTCGGCGTACGCCTCTATCCGGGCACTTCTCGTCCATTGGTCCAGCTGAGATCGCGCCCGTACGACGAGCTGTCTTTCGTCTGGGAACTCGGCCATGCTTCTATGACGACGGCCACGTCAATCAACGTTGGGTCATGCCGACGGTCGGTGGACGTGGTGCGCTGACGTCGCGCCGAACGGCTCGAATCACGCACGGACGCCCCAGAAGAACGCGATTCCGAGGACGGTGACGATCGATAGCAGGAACTGCAACGGCGCGCCGACGCGGAGGAAGTCCGAGAACGTGTAGCCACCGGGCCCGTAGACGAAGAGATTCGTCTGGTAGCCCACCGGCGTCATGAACGCCGTCGAAGCCGCGAACGTCACGGCCAGTACGAACGCGAACGCGTTCGCACCGATCGACTGTGCAGTACTGGCGGCGACCGGGATCATCAACACGACGCTCGCATTGTTGCTGATGACGCTCGTCAACAGGCCGGTCGCGAGATAGAACACCCACAGGACGCCAATCGCTGGCAGGACGGTTTCCGTCGAGGCGACGGCGTCCCCGAGAAGCGCAGCAGCCCCCGTCTGCTGGAGGGCGATTCCGAGCGGGATGACGCCTGCGAGGAGGAAGATCACGTTCCACTCGACGGACGAATAGAGTTCGTTCGGCTCGAGGACGCCGGTGAAGACCATCGCCACCACTCCTGCTAACGCCGAGACGACGATGGGGAGGACGTTCAGCGCTGGGAGCGCGACGACCCCGGCGATGATGCCGACCGCGAACGGAATCTTCTCGGTCCGATAGGTCACCTCGTCGAACTCGTGGGCGACGATGAAGTCCTCGTTCTGGACGAGTCGAGAGAGGCTATCGGGGGGCGCCTGCACGAGGAGCGTGTCACCGACTCGAATACGGATGTCTTCGAACCGGTCACGCACGACGTCGCCACGGGTTCGAAAGGCGAGGACGTTCGCGTCGTAGCGCTGTCGGAACGTCGAACTCGTGAGGGTTTCGCCGACGAGGAACGATCCCGATGGAATGACGACCTCGACGAGGACTGGTTCCTCTTCGTCCGGATGGAGGTCGTCTTCGCTTTGGGGTCCTCCCGCCAGCGTGAGCCCTTCCGCGTCCATAATGTGTTCGAGCGTCTCCCGGTTCGTCCTGAGCCGGAGCGTGTCGTTCTCGTGAATCTCCTTGCGATCGAGGGGCTCGTCGAACTGCTCGCCGTAGCGAACTAGCTGTAACACGTCGATGTCGAGGTCGTCGTCTCCGAGGGCCTCCCCGACGGTCTGCCCGATCAACGGCGAGTTCGCGGGGACGACGACGTCTGCGAGATACTCCTGTAGCGCGTACTCCTCGACGAGGTCCTCGTCGGCTGGAATCCGTTTGGGAAGCAGTCGAACGCCAATCGTCATGAGATAGATGGCGCCGACCGCGAAGACGATGGCCCCGAGTTTGGTAAATTCGAACATCCCGAACGCGTGCAGTCCGAGGCCGGGAGACTCCGCCCCGAGCTGGGCCGCGATGTCGCTCGCGAGGATGTTCGTCGACGTCCCGATGAGCGTCAGCGTCCCCCCGAGCATCGAAGCGAACGACAGCGGCATGAGCAGCTTCGACGGGGAGGTCTTGCCCTCGTGTGCGAGGTCGGCGATGACCGGAACCAGAATGGCGACGACCGGCGTGTTGTTGACGAATCCGGAGACGGGCCCGGTGACGCTGATCGTCGCGGCGAGTTGCTTGCGCCGGTCGGTCCCGGCGAACGCGGCCATCTTCCGGCCGATCAGTTGGACGATGCCGGTTCGGTTGATTCCGGTGCTCAGAATGAGCATGGCCAGCACGGTGATGGTGGCCGGATTAGCGAACCCCGAGATTCCCTCCCGTGGAGAAATCTGTGTCCACGGTTCGAGAACCATCAACAAAACCATCAACAGGATGGCGGTAACGTCGATGGGGAACCATTCGGTCGCGAACAAGACGAGAGCGAGGAGAATGATGACGAAAACGACGAGCATATCGACCGTAACCGGAGTCGATGCCAAGCCCTGGGCTGCCAGAGGAACGGAGGAAAAGGACATACGAAAACGAGACACCAACGATGCAAAAGGGCTGGTATTCCCGCCGACGCTTCGAATCCTATTCGGCGCCTGCTGTCGAGCGTGTAGCGCTGCCCGCTCGACGTCCTCGACGCGCCGACGCCCGAACTCTTAGGGGAGTAGCGACCCTGGTAGGGACGGATGGCCCGCCAGCACGCCCTCGGATTCCACTCGATCACGGACGAGGTCGCGCACGAACTGTCGGTCGACGGGACGGTGCCCGACTGGCTCTCGGGAAGCCTCGTCCGCAACGGCCCCGGCGCGTTCGAACTCGGGGGACGGTCGGTCGACCACTGGTTCGACGGCCTGGCGATGCTCCACCGGTACACGTTCGACGACGGCGTCACCTACCGGAACCGCTTCCTGCGGACGGAAGCGTACGCGGCGGCGCGGGCCGGCGAGTTCGACGGCGGATTCGCGACAGGAGAGACGACGCTGCGCCAGCGCCTGAAGTCGTTCGTCCTCGACGACCCCTACGACAACGCCAACGTCATCGCCGAGCGCGTCGGCGAGCGGTATCTCGCGCTGACGGAGACGCCGCGCTGGGTGGCGTTCGACCCCGAGACGCTGGAAACCCGCGGCCACGTCCGGTACGACGGACCGGAACCGAGCGGTCGCCTCGCCTGCGCGCACATGAACCGCGACCCGGCGACCGACCAGATGGTGAACTTCGAGGTCGCGTTCGGCCCGACGAGCCAGTACCACGTCTACGCGATGTCGACCCCGACCGAGCGCGACCACGTCGGTTCCGTCTCCGTCGAGGAACCGGCGTACATGCACAGTTTCGCGCTGACGCCGAACTACGTCGTGCTCACCGAGTTCCCGTTCGTCGTCGACCCCATGGCGTTCCTCAGGCCCGGCAAGCAGGGTCCGTTCGTCGACAACTTCGAGTGGAAACCCGAGCGCGGCACCCGGTTTCTCGTCCTCGACCGGGCGAGCGGCGACCTCGTCGCCGAACCGCGGACCGAGCCGTTCTTCGGGTTCCATCACGCCAACGCCTACGAGGACGGCGACGAACTCGTGCTCGACCTCGAAACGGTGCCGGACCCGTCGGCCATCGACAGCCTCTACCTCGACGGACTGCGGTCGGGCGACCTCGACGCGCTCGGCGGTCGCCTCGAACGGTTCCGCGTCGACCTCGCTTCGCCCGCCGTCGACCGCACGGAGCTGTACCGCGGCACGGCGCTGCCGACCGTCTCGCCGGCGCGCTGGTGTCGCGAGCACCGCTACGTGTACGCCCAGGGTACCGACCTCCCGGTGACCGAGTGGCCGGGGTCGGTGGTGAAAATCGACGCCGAGACGGGCGACGCCGCGACGTTCGGCGACCCGGACGACCACTACAGCGAACCCATCTTCGTCCCGCGACCCGCGGGAACGCGCGAGGACGACGGCGTCGTGCTCGTCGTCGCGCTCGACGACGACGCCGAGCGGTCCGACCTCGTCGTCCTCGACGGCGAGTCGCTGTCGGAACTGGCGCGAGCGCGACTCCCCCACGCTATCCCGTTCGACTTCCACGGTCGCTTCTTCCCGGAACTCACCTGACCCGGGGGCCGTCGGAATCGACGCCGGCGTTTCCCGCCCGGAAACCGAGACGGCGCCGGGAACGGTGGACGACCGACAGCGAGTCTCGGCGGTCGACGTGGCCCGGCGACGTCGCCGTCGAGGCTGTGCCGGCGAACCGTTTCGGGTCACGCCGAAGCCTTATCTCCGCTCGACCCCGAGAACCTGTATGAATCCGAGGGGGAACCGAGGTCCGGGCCGGGGTCGCCTGTTCCGGCTCCTGTTACTGTTCGTCCTGCTGTCGACCGGCGGGCGCTTCCTTGGCGGCGGTGGCGGCCGCTTGCTGCAGACGCCGGACGCGCTGGTGCTGCCGGTCGTCGGCACCGTCGGCCTGCCGGTCGTTTTCGGAGTCGCCGTCGGTGTGGTTGCAGTCGGCGGCGCGCTGGCGCTGCGCGCCGGCGTCTTCGACGGCCGGAGCGACGGGGACGCGCCGCCGGGCGACTACACGTGCCGGTACTGCGGGACGAACCTGGAGCGCTATCGGAACCGCTGCCCGCACTGCGAGACGCGGGACCCGGTAGCGTACCAGGACGACCTCTGACCTGCGGCTCTCTTCGTCTCCGACCACCCACGTCCGTACTTCGAGCGGGACGCTCCGCCAGTGCCTCGTCCTTCGCTGCCCGAAAGTCGGGGTCCGTCGTCCTGATACACCCTTGACTTCTAACGGTCGGTTGCAGTTCGAGTCGCCCGATATCGCTGGTTTCGAAATCGATAGTAATCTCTGTATCCACACATAAAATTGAGAAACTATACTAGCGTTTTACGACGACGATGCACGTAGTCCGCTCCTGGGGAACGGGGTACTATGCCAACCAGACGTGCACGAACGTATCGAGCGAGACACATCGACCGACGAACCGTCTTGAAGACGGGGGCTGTGCTGGCGAGTGGGGTGCTCGCGACTGGCACCGTCGGCGCGAGCGTGAAGCAAGAAGACCATGAGGTTCACGAGGGTGAATCAGTCGACGTTGGGGACGGGACCGTAACGGCGTACGCGACGACGAACTCGGCAGAGGAACTCTCGTCGTTGGGTGTTCACGTCGACGACGACGCGCTCGCGTCGGTCGACGTGGACGAATCGAAACCGCACGACAGCGTTGCAGCCCACCTTTCGTTCCCGGATGCGGTAGACACGCTTCAGTTCACGTTCGTGGGCTTCCACTTCAACCCGGTGGGACACCCGCCACCTGATATCTACACCGTCCCTCACTTCGACTTCCACTTCTACATGATGGCGGAAGACGCCGTGGAAGGGATTCCACTGGGCGTGGCCGCCTACGACGTTCCCGACAAACAGCACCCGTCCGGATTCGTGTTCGAAGATTCGCGTCTCATCGAGCCCGAGATGGGCGAACATCTGCTCGACGGGACGGCCCCGGAGTTCAACGACGGCGAGTTCACCCACACGTACGTCTACGGGGCGTACGATTCGAGTATCGACCCGGAGAACCCGAGCGGCGTCGAAGAGCTGGAACTGGGGGGCGAGACGCGAGAGGTGCCCGTCTTCGAGGGTGATGGGGAGGGGCGGATTCACTTCGTCGAGCCGATGGTCACGACCGAGTTCTTCGCCAGCCTCGACGAGGAGATGTCTGTGGACGTGACGACGCCCGAGACGTTTTTCACAGAAGGCCGGTACCCGACGGAGTACGTCCTGAAGCCGGACCGGAGCGACGGCGTGCATATCTCCATCGACGGCTTCGAGGAGTTCCCCGGGCCGAGCTAGGGGTCCCGGACGACTGCTGGCTCGCTTCGCGGGAGAGGATAGTGGAATTACACGTCGTTGCAGATGCACTCGTGGCTCTTCCCGGCAAGTTAAAGGACGTGCCGGTGGATCTCCTCCGCGAGTCGTAGCATCGCCGCTGCTCGCTTTTCCGTCGCGATGCCCTCCCGGTAGTACGTGTCTGACCGGTTGTTCCGCCAGCGATCGGCCAGCTTGCCGGCAAATTCTCGATCGTACAGTCCGGCTTCTCTCCCTCGCCGATACACCTCTTCGTGGTCGACGTATTCGTCTTCGCGTCGTCGAAGACGGCGGTAAAGCGCTTACCGTCGGCTAACTTCGCGACCGTTTCGAGTACACGTGGCGTTCAGTCGGCGCTCTGTTCGGGCGTTTCCGACTGATCGACCTGCAGAGGGTCTCCCGAGGAGGTCGCGGTCACCAACCGCAGGAACTCTCCCGCGTTCGTGAGGAGTTTGTTCTCCGCCTTCCGGAGGTGTTCTTCGTACGTCGAACGGGCCACGGCCGTCCGATCGGCCAGTTCGCGTAGCGACGTCTTCCGGGGCTGCTCGTAGTACCCGCTCTCGAGGGCCAACCGTAGTGCTGCCAGCTGTCGCTCGGTAATCTCCTCGAATAGCTGATCGACCGGAGCTAACATACTGTGTGGAATCCGTTGTTCCGTGATGGCGGTCTTGGAGAGCACGTCGATGTCTCGGTCGGACTCCAGATTCCGAATCAGTGCCCGAACGTCGGCTTCGTCGAACGCGATCACCGTGTAGTGCTCCCAGCCCTGGCGGTGAATCGTCGGTGGTTGGTACAGGCAGTTGTACTCCTCGAATCGGTCGATGATAGAGCCCTCGACCGGACAGAGGCAGGACTGTGTGACGACGTGCAGACCAGAATCGTCGACCGACCGGTGGAGAATCGTTCCCAGGTCGTCGATCTCTTCGAGCAGGTCGTCCGTCGGCGTTTCCGAGGAGGTGATTTCGAGCACCTGGCAGTCGCTCAAATACCACTCGCGTATCGTGAGGTCCGGGTGCCGTTCCGAAATCTCCCGGTAAGGACACTCGTGTTTCACCCGGAACGAGGCCTCGTACAGGCTCATACACACTATTCAGTCTCCATCCAAATATCTGTGCCGGTCATGACCGGCACCACCTATATTCAAAAACACCTCTTATGAGTAAACACCAATGACAGCAGTGGCCCCAGACGAACTCAGCGCACATTTGCAGGCCGACGAGGACGACGTTCTCGTCCTCGACATTCGGCACCAGGAGGACTACGACGACTGGCACATCCCGGACAGCGTCAACGTCGACGTCTACGACGAACTGGCGGACGAACCGGAGACGGCAAAGGATGCCCTCGAAGACCTACCGGACGAACGGGAGATCGTCACCGTCTGTGCCGCGGGGGTCGTCTCGCAGACTGCGACGGACGTCCTGCGGGAGATGGGCTACGACGCCGCGACGCTCACCGACGGGATGAACGGGTGGAGTCGCGTCCACCGAAGTGCCCCTGTCCAGACCGGCCTCGACGGTACGCTCGTTCAGGTCGCCCGTCCCGGGAAGGGGTGTCTCTCTCACGTCCTGATTTCGGACGGCGACGCCGCCGTGTTCGATCCCTCCCACTATCTCGACGAGTACGAAGCGATTCTCGACGACCACGACGCCGAACTCGTCGCTGTCTTCGACACGCACGCCCACGCCGACCACGTCTCCGGCGGTGCGGAACTCGCCGAGCGTCACGACGTTCCGTACTACCTCCATCCGGAGGACGCACTCGCGATCGACGCGACCCCGGTCGAAGACGGAGAGACGATCGAGATCGGAACCGTCGACGTCGACGTGATCCACACGCCGGGACACAGCGAAGGAAGCGTCTCGTTCGACGTCGACGGCGAGGCGCTCGTCACGGGCGACACACTCTTCCACGAGAGCGTCGGCCGCGTCGAACTCGGCGTCGAAGCCGGTATCGAAGAGTCCGACGTCGAAGGGAACGCTGCTACGCTCTACGAGAGTCTCCAGCGCTTGCTGGACCGGGCGGACGACGCGGTCGTTCTCCCGGCACACGACCCCGGGTCACCCGAGCCACCGGTGACTGCGACACTCGGTGCAGTCGAAGAGCAAAACCAAGACCTCGGACGTGACCGCGAGGAGTTCGTCGAGACGCTCGCCTCGGACGTACCGGACCATCCGCCGAACTTCGAGCGCGTCAAGCGCACGAACGTCGGGCAGGAATCGGTCCCCGACGAAGAGCTGTCCGAGCTCGAACTGGGCCCCAACCGCTGTGCAGCCGAGTAATCCATGAGCGGGAAAACCGACCTGAAACAGGGCATTCGCGAGCATCTCGGACAGTTCTCGTTACACGTCCTGCTGGTGTTCGCGACGGGGTTGACCATCGGCTCGGAGCGCACCGTCGTGCCAGTCCTGGGCGAAGAGGTACTCGGCGTCGAGTCGTTTTTCGTCATCGGCTCGTTCGTCGTCTCGTTCGGCTTCGTCAAGGCGCTGCTCAACCTCTACGCCGGTAAGTGGGGTGAGGAGTACGGACGCAAGCCAGTGCTCGTTCTCGGCTGGCTCACCGCGCTGCCGATTCCCGTGATACTCATCTTCGCGCCGAGCTGGAGCTGGATCACCGTCGGGAACATCCTGCTGGGGATCAACCAAGCCCTGACCTGGAGCATGGCGATCAACGCCAAGATCGACCTCGCGAGCCCCGACCAGCGCGGGCTCGCCGTCGGCATCGACGAGGCGTTCGGCTACACCGGCGTCGCGGCTGGAGCGTGGATCACGGGCGTCATCGCTGGCCGGACCAATCTTCGGCCGGAACCGTTCTACTTCCTCGCCGCCGTCGTGGTGTTAGCGTTCCTCATCTCGGTCTTCCTCATCAAGGAGACGGTCCATCTCGCCCAGCTGGAGGGCGACGACGACCACCACGATGCGAACCTCCCGTTCAACGAGGTTTTGAAGCGAGCAACCTATGGCGATAAGACGCTGTTCGCGGCGGCGCAGGCCGGCCACATCGAGAACTTCGTAGACACGCTGTTCTGGATCGCTGTCCCGCTGTATCTCACGAGCCAGGGCCTCGCGATCGAAGCCGTCGGTGTCGTCGTCGGCATCCACAGCGCGATGTACTTCCTCCAGATTGGAACCGGCGGGCTCGCCGACCGCATCGGCCGACGCCCGCCGGTCGTCGCGGGGATGTTCCTTGCCGGCGCAGGCGTCCTCGGGATGGTGTTCGTCGACGGTTACCTCCCATGGGCGGCCCTGGCTGGAATTTCCGGGCTCGGGATGGCGCTGCTCTACCCGAACCTGATGACGGTCCCGAGCGACGCTGCCCACCCGACCTGGCGGTCGGCAGGGATGGGCGTCTACCGGATGTGGCGCGACGCCGGCTATGGCGTCGGCGCGATTCTGATTGGCCTCTCGATGGAGTTCGTGAACGCTGAGGCCGCCTTCTATATGACTGCCATCTTGATGTTCGTCTCCGGCGCGGTCGTGTATCTGTGGATGGAAGAGACGCATCCGGACTTCGGCACCCACGAGCCACCGGCTCCTGCACCGGATGCGTCGACTGGAGCGACGGTCGACGACTGATGCATATCTGTCACCGAAGCGCTGGATTCCGTCTTCCGTTCGGCGATGGTCGACGTTATCGGCTCACGAGATTATTCGGACTGAGAGCGTTCGTGCCGATAGAAGTCGATGTTGGTATTCCGATGCGTAACGAAGATGGGTCTTAACTCCCTGGCCACGAGACGGTCTGTATGGAACCGGACGACGATTATCACGGCTGGGCCGAACGCTCGGGAAAGTTTTCGCCCGCGTACTACGCCCAGATCGGGCCGAACGAGGTGAGCGAGACCCTCGCCACCGTGGTCGAGTACTACGCGCGTGAGAACGCCGCGATCCTCGAGGTCGGCTGTGGCTCCGGCCGTCATCTCGCTCACCTCCGCGAGAACGGATTCGAGAACCTCACCGGTATCGATATCAACGACGAATCGTTCGACGTGATGGCCGAGCAGTACCCGAAACTCGCCGCGACGGGAACGTTTCACACCGGGGCGATCGAAGACGTCGTCCCCGAGTTTCCCGACGACGCGTTCGACGTCGTCTACTCGGTGGAAACCCTTCAGCACATCCGTCCCGACAACGAGTGGGTGTTCGAGGAGCTGGCTCGCATTACCAGCGACCTGCTCATAACCGCCGAGAACGAGGGGAACAGCCCCCAGCGCGGCCGGGAGGGTGAGGAAGTGAGCTACGTCAACGACGATTTCCCGCTCTACTACCGTAACTGGAAGCGAGTGTTCTCCGACCTCGGCCTCGCCCAACTCGTCTCCGAACCGAGCAAGCGCGACACAGTTCGCGTGTTCAGGGTCGTTTGAGAACTCCGGAAGCGCTGCTTCGTCACTGCCCGGAAACTCCATCCAGGTGAGTGGCACGCACGAACGCCCGGAAAAGGGGAAACGGATCGAAGAGCCGCGCTGGAACCGGGTCCACTGCCGAGTGCCACACCTCCGCGAGGAGAGGTTCGACTTCGACGGTAGAACGGCGTGATTCGTTCGAAACAACTCGCCTCTCGTATCCGGCGAGTATCCCTTCTACATAGGCGCTAAAGGGTAGAGAACCATCCTGAGAAGGGAACTGAACGGTTGAGGGGCGGAGAGTACGTTATTTTTTGTCCGGGTCGTCGGCACCCTGGCCGAGGATGAGCGCGTTCTTCACGAGGCTTTCGTGCCCACGACGCAAGCGCTCGGACACGGCCTGGTGCGAAATATCCAACTCATCTGCGAGGTCGTTGGCCGTCGACTCGCGAGGAATCTGATAGTAGCCGTGTTCGTGTGCGAGCGTCAGTATGTCCTGCTGGTCGTCCGTGAGTCCGAAACGCCCTTGCCGTCCTTTGTCCAGGTGATAAATGTTCAGAATCTCGAGCGTGAGACCGTTCTCTTCGCAGTACTCGTGCGTCCGTGAGAGCGCCTCCCGGTCGGGAAACAGGATTCGGAGGTTCCACCAGCGGTCGTCACCCGTCGCCGCGAGAATCGTTCCCTGCTCCGTAACGAGAATCTGGACGAGCGTCTCGATCTGATTGATCCACTCCATCTGATACAGCCACTCTTCGTCCAGATCCGCGAGGAGATCGATAGTTTCGACGCTCGAATCCTTTCCGAGCACGCTTTCGATCTCCTCGCGCGTGTTCTCGTCACTACTCACCCAGACGAACGGCATAACGTGGGAGTCGTCGTCGGCCACGATCCGCTCGATTTCGCATTTCAACCCCTCGAGTTCGGAGAAAGACTGGCTAAGTGCAAATTGAGTAGCGGGGATTTTCACTTCGACAACGGTGGCAGTCATATCCAAACTAAGAGACTCCCGGACAATATGTCCGTTGGTGCGCTCTCTGTCGGGATACTACAGTACCCGATTTAGTGTTAACCAGTACAGTGAGTCAACTGACCAACGAGAAATAGATACGCACCACGTACGTATCGACTACTGATAGGGAGGAGTTCGTCGCTCCGGTACGTCCGGTAGAGATGCCGGAAGTCTTCCAGGCCGTGGGCGCTCACTCAATTCTATAGATTCTGTTCACGTGGCTCTCGATACAAGCAGCCACGTCTGGGCTTCACTCCCTTCTGGGGAGTGCTATTACGACCCCGGCTGTTTTCGTTGACAGATCGTGGAAACTCCATGCGGGCAGGCCCGCCGCGCTAGTCGTGGGGTTCTATACCATATGAATTCAAAAGGGGATGCCGATGGTTTGGAACGTGTCCCTCGATTTCGACACCCACGAACAGGCACGCGAGGAGTTCGCCTGGGACTTCCCCGACGACTACAACATCGCATGGGATTGTCTGCGTAAGCACGATGACGCCGACCGGCCGGCGCTCTATCAGGCCTATCCCGACGGCCGGCGAGAGACGTACACGTTCCAGGAATTGGACGAACTATCGAATCGAGTCGCCCACGCGCTCGCAGAGCGCGGTGTCGAGTACGGCGACCGCGTCGCGGTCGTAGTACCACAGAAGCCGGCGAACCCGTTGACCCACCTCGCATGCTGGAAACTGGGGGCGGTGTCGCTGCCACTGTCGGTGTTGTTCGGGCCAGATGCTCTCCGGTATCGTCTTGCGGACAGCGAGTCGCGCGTGGTCGTGGCCGACGAATCGATGCTCGATACGGTTCGGGAAGTCCGAGGAGAGTGTCCGGATTTGGAACACGTCGTTGCCGTCGGCGCTGACGATACGCCCGACGACGCCGAACCGTTCGAGGCCTTCCACGCGGACCAGCCAGAGACGTTCGAGATTGCTGCTACGGACGAGGAGACGCCAGCGATTATTATGTACACCAGCGGCTCGACCGGGCCGCCGAAAGGCGTCCTGCATACCCATGGGCTCTGGGCCGGACACTGCGCCGCGTTCCGTATGTACTTCGAACAGGACGTCTTCGACTCGGTGTACTGGACGCCGGCCGACTGGGCGTGGATCGGTGCGCTGGGCGACCTCCTGTTCCCGGCATGGCACTACGGGCAACCCGTCGTCGGCTACCCGATGGAGGGGTTCGACGCGGAGACGGCCTTCGACCTCTGCGAGGAATTCGACGTGACCAACGCGTTCCTCCCGCCGACGGCCATCCGAATGATGATGAACACCGCGAACCCCACCGAGACGTTCGACCTCTCGCTGGCGGCCATCTGCACGGGGGGTGAGCCGTTGACACCCGAGATTCTGGATTGGGCTGCCGATCAGTTGGAAGGCGTCGTCGTGAACGAACTTTACGGGCAGACGGAGGCGAACCTGCTGGTGACCAACTGTCGGCAGTGGTTTCCGGCACGGGCCGGCAGTATGGGCAAGCCCGTTCCCGGACACGAGGTGGCAGTCGTCGACTCCGAGTCCGGCGAGCGCGTACCGGACGACGAGGTTGGTATGATTGCGGTGCGCCACGGCGACGATCCGGTCATCTTCCGAGAGTACTGGAACGACCCCGAGAAGACCGAAGCGGCGCGTGTCGATGCCGCTGATGGTGGGGAGCCGTGGCACCTGACTGGCGATCTCGGCTACCGTGACGAGGACGGCTATTTCTGGTTCAAGGCACGAGACGACGATGTCATTATCACGTCGGGTTACCGCGTTGGACCCGGTGAGGTCGAGAGCGCAATTCTCGAACATCCCGGCGTCGAACAGGTCGCTGTCGTGGGGGTCCCCGACGACACTCGCGGTGAGATCATTAAAGCGTTCGTCCAGCCCGTTGGCGCTGCCACAGGCAACGATGACGATCTCCGCGGCGAGATACAGCAGTTGGTCAAACGCCGACTCGCAAAATACGAGTACCCTCGCGAAATCGAGTTCGTTGCCGACTTACCGACGACGACGACCGGGAAAATTCAACGGCGCAAACTACGTGATCGGGATACAGAATGAGGTGGTCGAGATGGAAGACGGATTACCTGACGACTGGCCGTAGGCAGAACGAATCCTTCCAAGCGCTCACTGACACCCTCACACCGGCCTCGCCGCCTACGGGAACGACGCGTCGACGACGTCGTTCGTCAGCGTTCCGACGCCATCGTACGTTATCTCGACGGTGTCACCCGGTTCGACGAGACCGGGATTCGCCGGGCTACCGAACGCGATACAGTCGCCCGGACGGAGAGTGAACCGCTCCGAGAGATGCGCGACGAGTTCGTACGGGTCGAACAGCATCAGTTCCGTGTTCGCCTCCTGCCGTTTTTCGCCGCCGACGTACGTCTCCATGTCGATATTCGTCGGGTCGACCTCGGTTTCGATCCACGGCCCGAGCGGCGCAGAGCCGTCGAACGCTTTTCGCGCAGTGCGGCCGACCTGGTCGAGCGCGTCGACGTCGTTCATGACGGTGTACCCGCGAACTACCTCGGGCACCTCCTCGGGTGTCAAGTCCCGACACCGTTCGTCGATGACGGCCACCAGTTCGCCGGCGTACGTGAGTTCGTCAGTCCACGACGGATACGAAATCGACTGGCCGTCCGCGACGATACTCGCCGGGGGCTTGATGAAGAAGTCCGGCTCCTCCGGACGTTCGTACTCCATCTGTTCGAGCGTCTCGGCGTAGTTGCGGCCGACGCAGTAGAGTGCGCTCGGTTCGCAGGGCGGGAGAAGCCGACCATCGACACCGACCTCGTAGATACCCTCGGTGGCGTAAATGGTGCCTTCGTCGTACCTGCCGGTGACGGGGCCGTCCGGAGTGAGCAATCGTGCAAGCCGCATAGGCTTGTCTGCCACGCTCTGGCGCAAAAACCCAGTGATTGCGTTCCAGCGCACGCAAACGCTCTACGCGGTTCACGACCGCTTCGTCAGAGCCGTCGCCGTTCTGCAGGATTTCTGCGTCAGCAAGCGCTAGATGCACACCACGAACTGAACGCCTTCAGCGGACTGGTAGGCAGACGGAGCTTCTATCTTTCAGGTGCAGCGAAGTCAGGGGACTCCTACGAAAGCAAGTCGAAGAATTCGGTCGGAGAGGAACTCAGTCCTCGATTTTACCGTCCTGACGGTCGCGGTCTCGTGCTTCAGGATCGCGGTCGGCAGGGGTCCCGTGTCCGCCACCACCGGGTGTACGGACCGTAACGGTAGTCCCTGCCTCCACGTCGACGGTGGTTTTCGCGGAGACGGGTTCGCCGTCGACGAGATTTTGGCCGGTAGCACCGTTCTCACCGCCAGCGACACCCCGTGGCTGGGAACGTCGCCGTTCGGTAAGGAGCGAGACGGAGGCATCACGCCCGACAGTGAGCGACCGTTCGAGACCGAGTCCGCCACGATACTCGCCGCTCCCGCCGGTCCCGGGGCGGAGAGCATAGCGTTCCACGGTCAGCGGATACTCCGCTTCGAGCACCTCGACGGGAGTGTTCAGTGTGTTCGTCATTCCGACCTGCACGCCGTCCAGGCCGTCGGCCTCGCTCGTCGCACCTGCGCCACCACCGATGGTTTCGTAGTAGGCGAAACCACCGTCGCGAGAGCCGATGATGAGGTTGTTCATCGTGCCCTGTCCCTGTGCAGGAACCCTCTCGGGAACTGCATCGGCGAGCGCCGCGAACACTACGTCGGTGACGCGCTGACTCGTCTCGACGTTTCCCCCGACGACTGCGGCCGGCGATGTCGGATTCAGGAGCGACCCCTCGGGTGCGTCGACGGTAACGGGGTCGTAGCAGCCCTGGTTCGGCGGAATTTCGGGGTCCGTGAGACAGCGGACGACGAAGTAGACCGCGCTTTTGGCCACCGCGAGCGGTGCGTTGAGGTTCCCCCGGACCTGTTCCGCAGTCCCTGCGAAATCGACGTCGAGAGTACTGTCGTCGACGGTCACCGTCACGTCGATCGGGATGTCCTCGTCGGTCACGCCGTCGCCTTCGAGCACGTCCTGGGCGGTGTAGGTGCCGTCGGGAAACTCAGCGAGTTCGGATTCGATGCGTTCACGCGAGTAGTCGACGACCGCGTCGAAGGCGTCGAGAACGGTCTCGCCGTAGCTGTCGAACAGGTCACCGAGTCGCTCCGTCGCACGGTCG
Source organism: Halomicrococcus pelagicus (assembly GCF_051917725.1). Taxonomy (GTDB): domain Archaea; phylum Halobacteriota; class Halobacteria; order Halobacteriales; family Haladaptataceae; genus Halomicrococcus. Next base: position 353,523 of record NZ_JBQBLX010000004.1, on the reverse strand, counting down.
TGGGCTGCGAGTTGCGCACGGATGTCGGCTCGGCGTTCGTCGGGCGTACGGACGTTTGCGAGGAACAGCTCGAACACGTCTTCGACGACGTCACCGTCGCGGACCAGACGTACGCCCGGAAGACGGATGCCCTCCTCGTAGATTTCGCGTGCGCCGGCGGGCATGCTTCCTGGCGTCGATCCGCCGACGTCGGCGTGGTGAGCGCGAGAGACGGCGTAGCCGATGATTTCGTCTTCCGTTTTCGTGTCGGTGTCGAGGGCCAGTGGCGAGACGAGCGTTATGTCCGGCAGGTGGGTTCCGCCGTCGTACGGATCGTTGAGCGCCCAGACTTCCCCGGGTTCGGGGTCTCGTTCACGGACGGTAGCGACGGCTTCGGGCATCGCGCCGAGGTGGACTGGGATGTGTTCTGCCTGGGCGATCATTCGTCCGTCGGCATCGAAGAGCGCTGTCGAGCAGTCCTGCCGCTCCTTGATGTTCGGCGAGTACGCCCCGCGGATGAGGACCTGCCCCATCTCTTCGGCGATTCCTTCGAGTTGGTTTCGCAGTATTTCGAGCGTGACCGGATCGACGTGGCTCTCGCTTTCGGTGTCGTTCTGAGTCATGTCTCTTCCTCCGTGAGGACGAGCGAACCGTCTACACGAACTTCGGCCGTCCATGCGGGCGGGACGACGACCGTGCTTTCGGCCTGTTCGACGACGGCGGGACCGTCGAATGTCCGGTCGGTCGGCAGCGCCGACCGCCGATAGACCGGCGTTTCGTGGACCGTTCCATCGGCAAATCGCGCCTCGCGGATTCCGGACCGTTCTCCCTCCGTGGACTCGTGGGCGACGACAGGGTCGCTCCGGGTAGTCGTCGCGGTCACTCGCAAGTTCACGAGGTGGACCGGTTCGTCCATCTGGTAGCCGTAGGTCGACCGGTGCGTCTCGTGGAAGCGCTCGGCGGTCCGCGTCGGACGAAACTCGTCACCGACCTCGACCGAGAGTTCGAAACTCTGGCCGGCATACTGCAGGTCGGCGTGACGCTGAATGCTCGCTGACGCGACGTCGCGAGCCTCTTCGAGGACCTCGGATTCGAGCCCTTCGTACAGGTCGTCGACGCGTTCGGGATCGACCTCGTCGAGCGCGACGCGGTGGGTACGGACGGCGTCGTGTTTCTCGTCGGCGGCCAGCAGTCCGTAGGCCGAGAGGACACCGCACGCAGGTGGCACGACGACGGTTCCGATGTCGAGGTCGGCAGCGAGCGCACCCGCGTGCATCGGCCCGGCGCCACCGAACGCGACCAGACCGAACTCTCGCGGGTCGTGGCCTCGCTCGACCGTCGCCGAGCGAATCGCGCGGGCCATGTTCGCGTTCGCGACGCGGTAGACGCCCCGTGCCGCCTCGACCGGTCCGCCGAGGCTGGCCTCGTCTGCAAGTCCGGCGAGCGCATCGTGGGCTGCGTCCGCGTCCAGCGAGAGTTCGCCGCCGAGTTCCGTGCTGTCGCCGATGTAGCCGAGGACGAGGTTCGCGTCGGTGACGGTCGGTTCCGTACCGCCCTTCCCGTAGCAGGCCGGGCCAGGCTCTGCGCCTGCCGACCGGGGACCGACGCGGAGCGCGCCACCGTCGTCGACCCACGCGATGGATCCTCCACCCGCACCGACGGTGGTCACGTCGACCATCGGCGTCCGGACGGGTTGGCCGTTGATCTCCGCGTCGGTCGTCCGTTCGGCTTCCCCGTCGCGGACGAGACTCACGTCGCTTGACGTCCCACCCATGTCGAAGGTGACGAGCCCGCGCAGGCCGCGTTCGTCCGCCAGTTTGCCTGCGGCAGCGTTTGCGCCGACGACACCGGCTGCGGGACCGGACATCGTAGTAGTGACTGCGTGGTCGCGGACCGTGTCTACGTCAGCGATACCGCCGTTGGCCTGCATGACGAGCGGTTCGGGGAGCCCCTCTTCGGTAGCGTCGCGGGTAAGACGTCCCAGATAACTGTCGATCTTCGGGGTGACGTACGCATCGACGACCGTCGTCGACGTCCGTTCGTACTCCCGGAACTCTGCGAGCACTTCGTGAGAGGCGGAAATAGGGACGTCGAGTTCGTCTTCGAGAATCTCGACGACTCGCTTCTCGTTGCGCGGATTGGCGTACGCGTGGAGGAGCGAGACCGCGACGCTTTCGGCGTTACTGTCCCGAATCTGTGCCCCGACCTCGCGGACGGCTCTTTCGTCGACTGTCTCTTCGACGGCGTTCGGCGTCGCTCGCTCGGGAATCTCGAAGCGGCGACGTCGCGGAACCAGCGGCTCCGAACGGCTCGCAGAGAGGTCGTACAGGTCTGGGCGGTCCTGCCGGCCGATCTCGAGGACGTCGCGGAAGCCTTCGGTCGTGACGAGCGCCGTCTTTGCGCCCGTCTTCTCCAGAAGGGCGTTGACCGAGACCGTCATCGCGTGCGTGAACTCGTCGACAGCAGACGGGTCGATGCCGGCTTCGGAACACGCTTTCTGGATGCCGTTCATCACACCGACGCTCTGGTCGGCAGTACTCGGAACCTTTGCCGTAACGAGGTCGTCTCCGGTGACGAGTACTACGTCGGTGAACGTTCCGCCTACGTCTGCACCAAGTCGAGGTCGTTCTGTCATTTTACAGGAGCTGAACGTTAGCGATGGACAACAGCGTTCGGAGACCGAGCCAGATAACGACGAGGGTCACTATCCCACCTGCGACGTTCGACCACGTCCCGTTCGTGTACTTGCCGAGCGAATGGAGCGAGACGTCCGCTGGAAGCGCACTCGCGCACTCCGGCTCGTTCGTCGTGTTCGATGACGGAACGATGAGACCGACGCGCCCTCGTTCACCGTGCATAAGAACTCAGTGGAGTACACTGACCTATAAACGTTACAGGCGACATCTCCGTTTATCCCGCTCGAAGTCGACTAAATCGATCGCTCGGCGTGCGTTCGAACCCATAAGTGTAGACCGCTCACGGGCGCGTCAAGACTATCGACTCGGCGAAGTCGACTTCGCCGAGAGGTGTACCGCTCAGAACCTGTATTTGACAAGAGCGTACAGGAGTACGAAGAACAGCGGTACGAGAGGGGCCGCAACTTCGACCGGGACCAGGAGAAATATCGCTACTGCGAGGACGACGAACTCGAGGGCGATAATCACGCTCAGAAGCTCTCGCTGATCGGCCATCTACGGAGAGTATTCGAGTTGGGGGTTTGAAACTATCGGGCTGCTTCGGTGCTTCCCCCTCGGACTCCCGTCTTCCCCGATTCCCAGATGAGGAGTAACCGATCTGGCACTGACCGGCGCGCTACCGGGGGAGACCTCGAACCTGCCCCGTTTTACGCGCGAAACTCGACAGTCGAATAGAATCCCGACCGACTCGGTTGTGTCACGACAGGAACCCTACTCCGGGAAGGATGGACCGACGTAGTACAGTTCGATGCCGGGGGAGGGACGGCGTTCGCCCGCGGCCGAACGCGGGCCGGCGGCGTTCGCGAGCGATGCCGACCAGCGGGCCGTGACGGTGGGACGAACGCGGCCGATGCCGACCCCGTGTAGCTCAGTTCCGTATCCGTCCCCTCAAGACCCTACGGGGCGATGATACAGTATGGTAGATTTGATCTCGATCGGTGGTTTGCTGCTCGCGTTCTTCCTCGTCGTCATGAACGGGATATTCGTGGCTGCTGAGTTCGCGTTCGTCAAGATTCGGCCGACTCAGGTGAACGCGCTCGTCGAACGAGGGAAGCCGGGTGCGAAACTGGTACAGGACGCCATCGAGAACCTGGACGACTATCTCGCGGTCAGTCAGCTCGGGATCACGCTTTCCTCACTCGGCCTCGGTTGGATCGGCGAACCCGCTGTGGCAGCACTCATCGAACCCGTTCTCGGCCAGGTAGTTCCCGCTGGAACGATTCATCTCGTCTCGTTCGCGGTCGGATTCGGCTTCATCACGTTCCTCCACGTCGTCTTCGGTGAGCTCGCGCCGAAGACGTTCGCCATCCAGGAGGCCGACCGTATCGCGCTCCTCGTCGCCCCGCTCATGAAGTTCTTCTACTACGCGTTCATGCCCGGCATCATCGTCTTCAACGGTACTGCCAACTACTTCACCCGCCTCGTCGGCGTCTCGCCAGCGTCCGAAAGCGAGGAAACCCACAGCGAAGAAGAGATTCGGATGATCCTCACCCGGTCCGAGGAGACGGGACACATCGATTTCGACGAGGTCGAGATGATCGAGAGCGTCTTCGAACTCGGGGACACGGTCGCTCGTGAGATCATGATTCCGCGTCCGGACGTGGAAACCGTCCCCGCCTCGATGTCTCTTCAGGAGATCCAGTCAGTTGCGGCTACCGGGACCTACACGCGGTATCTCGTGCTCGACGAGGACGGGGAGCAACCGGTCGGGTTCGTCCACGCCAAGGACATACTCCGGGCGAGCGAAACGGAACGGAGCCACGACGATGCCCCTACCGCTCGTGAACTCGCACGAGAGGTGCTCGTGGTCCCGGAAACGCGACGGATCGACGAAATCCTCGCCGAGTTCCAGTCGCACGGAGGCGGGCAAATGGCCGTCGTGATCGACGAATGGGGGGTCTTCGAGGGAATCGTGACCATCGAGGACATTCTCGAGGAGATCGTCGGTGACATCCAGGACGAATTCGACACGGCGGCCCAGGATCCCTCCATCGAGCGACGAGAGGACGGGACATACGACGTCGACGGTGGCGTTCCAGTCCAGGAAGTGAACGAGCAACTAGACGCTGGATTCGAGAGTGACGACGTCGAGACGATAGGGGGGTTCGTCTTCAGTCTCCTGGGACGAGTGCCCGAGGTTGGTGATCAGGTCGAACAGAGTGGGTACATCTTCCAAGTCGACGCCGTGGAGGACGCTCGAATCGAACGTCTCGTGATCCAGCGGGCCCAATCGACCCAAGAGGCGGGCGAGGGGTGACTTCTCCCGGCCCACTCGCTCACGGGTGACGCCGTTCGGTCGATGCGGAAATGACTTCCCGTATCGACGACGCGCTGTGTTGGGACCGAACTGGCCCCGGAGCTGTTTCCCGCCGTTGCTGACGTTGCGGTCGGCGAGGGTATAGCGGGAATACGTCTGTTTTCACGTTTGGATCTACGACTCTTTCACGTAGGTCGGCGGTTTCGAGTCGACGTGGCCTCGTGACAAACGTCGGTAACTTCGTTCTCGGACTGCTCGTTGGCGGGATGACTGTGTAGTCACCCGGGGAATCGTACCGCCACCGCTCGCGATGGGGTTGGCGCTCGTCGCCATGGTCCTCCGGCATCGCTACCGCCGATAGATGGCTAACCGACCAGTTCGCACCACGAACTGAGCAGTTGAGAGTCGGCGACGATGAGTATAGAGACTGTATCCAGTACGTCGGACGGGCGGTTCGAGTGGTCTGTCGATGGGTGGCGAAGAAGGGTTTCGTCCTATCTCGGTAGACGATGGTTAGAGTTCGCTTGGTGTAGGTATTCCATGTGCATCCTCGATGAGTTCTCTCAATCGTCGAGTGAATCTGGTAGCAGCCGCGCCATCAACAACATCGTGATCGAACGTGACTGTGAGGTTGAGGATCTCCCGTGGCGTAACCTCTCCGTTACTGTACCGGGGCTTTGTGTCGATCCCGCCAACGGTCAACTGGACGGTGTAGTTCGTCGGAGTGACCGCCCAGCCACTTCCCTGACCAAACATACCGACGGAAGTCACAGTGACGGTGCCCGCCATCCTTTTCCAACGCGTAGGAAACATCTGCGGGAGGCGCCACACTTGTCGTCGAATGATTCCAGGGAGTTGGAACGCGAGTTTACTCCATCGTGAGAGTTCTGTCGGATCTGGGGACCCCTGTGCAGTTCGAATCTCGTCGTGAATCGATCGAAGTGACCGTCGATTCGTCGCTCTAATGACGTGGGGGACACCCAGCTGTTCGCCCTGAATCGTCGTCTCGACGAGAACGTTCACGTCCACGTCGTCGAAGACGTGGATGCGACCTCGCCAATCGCGATACGCATTGATCTGCGGGTGGTCTTCGATGGCCCGGCCCAGACAAAACACGATGAATCCAGTAAACGAGAGCTGTTCGCCGGTTTTCTCCTCTATGGTCTGGATAGAGTCTCTGGCATCGGTAACGTCTATTTCGATGAGGCCATGGATGTTACTTCGGGAGCCTGCCATTCGCATGTAATCGATCGTCCCGTGACGACGCGAGAAAGACGGCTCCACCCGGTTACCCTCGTTGTCCATGTCCATTGTTAGTCCGGATGAACCATACCTCTTGACGCCCCAAGCCGTCCAAGGTGGACATTGGAAGCCTCTTCCAGCAATCGAATGCTGACTATGCGCCCCCTGTTCAGCAGTAACTGAACGTACTGCCGAACTGCTGTCAAGATCGCCCTGCTGAATACACCCTCTGTATTCAGCACGTTCTTCTTGTCAGCTAGGGAGGTTTCAACAGGGCCGATTACGTCTGTTTGTTCGACGTGCTCTTCTCTCCCCTGTCGTGCTGTTGTACTCTCGATCCACAACCGCAACCCGTACTCGTTAGTATATTCGGCCTTGTTTAGACGCAGAGCAACAGCCCGATCCTTCCGCTAGTGATGCCACGAATCAGCTGCTCAGTATGCGTGCGCATTGAGCAGACCAGCGCCCACCGAACAAGCGAAGCGAGTGAGGCGGTTCACCGGACGCGAGCGATGCGAGGTCGAACAGAGTGAGACCTCGAAGCGAAACGATGAGCAAAGCCAGTCGTGGAGCAATCACAGGGAGCGAGCCGTCCGGATTTTCACCGCAGATTTTCAGACCCTGCAGTATCGTAAGATATAGAAAACCCTAGCAGAACCTATTCCGAAACAACGATATATGTCTGATTCTCCAGAACGTTCACCGTCGGACGTCATTCGGGAGTTTTTCGCTGGCTCTGGATGTGAACCCTCTACTGCGCTCGAAATCGCCTGCGAAACCCAACATTCGCGCCAAACAATCCAAACGGAACTACAGAAATTCGTCGAACAAGGCCTTCTGCAAACAAAGGAACTAGAGGTGGGCGGCCAGGTGTGGTGGCCAGCCCGTTGGGTTCGCGAAAATGATACGCAATCGGAATCGAGACGCCCACTCACGGACACGACTCTCAGGGAGAAGACTCAGCCCTCACGCCAGCAGCTGATGCAAAATCACCGCCGGCTCGCCCAGCTCGTCACTCGACTCAATATAACCGACGACTTGGACGAGATTCTGCACCTCATCACCGAAAAAGCCCGAGACCTGGTCGGAGCCCACCAATCTGTAACGAGCCGAACGATTAATCAGGATTGGGAGCAGGCGATCAATGCAGTTTCGCTGTCGGAGAAGTACGCCGACTACCGCGACTACGACACCGAACCCGACGGAAGCGGTATTTACACGCTGGTCTGCGAGCAAAACGAGCCAATACGAATGACGCAGACTGAACTGGAATCCCATCACGCCTGGAAAGCCTTCGGCGACCAGGGGGAGGAACACCCGCCGATGAGAGGGTGGCTGGCAGTCCCGATTGTCGGAGCAGGAGGGCAGAACATGGGAGTCATTCAGCTCTCGGACAAATATCAGGGCGAGTTCACACAGGCGGACGAAACAATCCTCATCCAACTGGCCAACGTCGCCTCCGCAGCTATCGAGAACGCCCAGCTCTACGACGAGTTGCGCGAATCCGAGGAACGCTACCGCACCCTATTCGACTCGATGACCGAAGGCTATTGCGTCATCGAGAAAATCGACACCACTCCAGAGAAAGAGAAACCAATTGACTTCCGCTATATGGAGGCCAACCCGGCCTTAAAGGAACACTGTGGCCTCCAAAACGTGGTCGGGAAGACGATTCGCGAGTGCGTACCGGGCGATCCAGACGAGTGGGTCGATATCTTCGAAGAAGTCGTGCAGACTGGCGACGTAGTCACGTTCCAGCGCAAAATTGAATCGACAGAGCGCGTCCTAGAGTGCCGGGTATTTCCGATCGAGGACACGCCGAACTGGCAAGTGGGCATGACCGTCCAGAATATCACCGAACGGGTCGAGCGCGAGCGGAGACTCGAGGAGTCGAACCAGCGCCTCGAGAGCTTCGCTAGCATGCTTGCCCACGAACTCCGCAACCCTCTCATGATTGGCCAGATGTACTGCCACGAGCTGCCGGCGGAGACCTCCCCAGAAGCGGTCGAGTACATCACAGAGGCGTTCGACCGCATCGAGGACATGATCGACGTCTCGTTAATGTTGACCACGGGTGGGAACGCGATTGATGCAAGCGAGCCACTCTCGCTCGCAGAAACCGCACGTGAAGCATGGAGCGAGGTGGACACACCTGAAGCGACACTAAGACTCGACATCGATGTCCGAATCGAGACCGATCGGACGTACATCCGCCACCTATTCCAGAACCTGTTCGAGAACGCCGTCCAGCACGGCGGGCGAGATGTCACGGTCCGTATCGGTGAGATGGAGGACGGGTTTTTCGTAGCGGACGACGGAGTTGGAATCCCAGCGGCAAAACGGGAAGACGTGTTCGAGGTGGGCATGACGACGGCCGCCAGCGAGGGTGGAACTGGATTAGGGTTGGCGTTCGTGCAGGAACTGGCGACAGTGTATGGATGGTCATGTCGGCTAACTGAGGGTGAACGTGGCGGGGCCCGATTCGAGTTCCGCAACGTGGACTTCCTTGAGCAAGGCTCCTAACTCTACGCGATTCCCACCGTGTTCGTACTGCTCGAAGAACGTTCGCCCACGAGAACCATTTTCTGTACGTGCCCGCACCCTCCTGGACACACAGCCATAGACAGTGATATCAGCGCTCGTGAATCGTCATTCGGATATCTTCCTTCGGGCGCGAGGTGATTGTCTGAACTACCTCTAGATTCCGATCCGATCTGAGCTCGAGATGGTAGTTCTGATAAATCATCGCGAGCAGGAGTCGGGCTTCGAGCATCGCGAACCGATCACCGATACAGCGACGCGGTCCAGCGGCGAACGGGAAATATGCAAGCTGAGGCAGCGAGGATTGCATGTCATTCGCCCAGCGCTCAGGTCGAAACGCGAGCGGGTCATCGTACCACCGGTTGTCTCGATGGACGACCCACTGACTCAGGAAGATCTTCGCACCTTCTGGAATCCGATAACCGCTGATCTGATCCGTTTCTTTCGCTTCTCGAACAATGCTTGGTACTGGAGGGAACAGCCGCATTGACTCTTTGACGATCTGCTCAGTGTAGGTTAGCTCGGACAAGTCGCCCATTGTTGGGCGCCCACCGTCGAGAACTGTATCGAGCTCCCCGACAAATTTCTCTTCAATTTCGGGGTGTTGAGCGAGCAGATACATCGTATAGGTCAACGAAACCGCAGTGGTTTCGTGACCCGCAGTAATGAGGGTGATCGCCTCATCACGAATTTGTTTGTCGCTTAGCGGATTGCCGTCATCATCACGTGCATCGAGTAGCATCGAGATGACGTCGTGTTCACCCGGGTTGGCGCGTTTCCGCTGGATGATTTCGGTCACGACACCGTCGAGCGTTTCACGAGCACGCGCCATCCTTCGGCGAGACGGGAGTGGAACACTCTCCGGAAGAAGGAGATTCGAGAGGCTAGACGTTGCGGGCAGGAACGTGTTGACTGCAGATTCAATATCATCCACGTAGCGGTCGATATCAACCCCAAATAACGCCTGAGAGACGATTCGGAGCGTCAACTCCATCATGTCCTCGTGGATGGAGCGTGTCTCTCCATCTGTCCATCTATCCAACATTGCCTCGGTCTGGTCTGTCATCATCTCTGCGTAGACATTGATCCGATTCGGGTGGAACGCAGGTTGGATGAGATGACGGTTCCGCCGCCATTCTTGACCTTCACTGTTGAGAATGCCGTTACCGGTCAGCGGCCTGAGAACGCGCTGGAACTGTTCGCCCTTTACGTAGTTGGTATTATTGTGGACAAGAACATGCCCGATATCTTCGGGGTAATTAAGCTGATAGAAATGATCGCCGGGACCTTTCCAGTGGACAATATCACCATACTCACGTGCCATCCGTTCCCTAAATTCCAACCCTCCCAGAATCGAACGCGGCATCGCACCAACAATCGGCAATCCAGACGGTCCCGGAGGGAATTCCTTAATCGCTGGGTCCGTACTCATCAAGAGCACGTATGCTCGTACAACTGATGAGACTGACTTCTAGCATACTAGGATGAATTAACGCCATCACCTACCCGTGTAGAAGTCTGCACTACTATGTACGCACACTGTAAAAGATCAGTATGCCGGCTGAAACGCTTCGCCAAGCTACTATCTTGCTCTCTCAGACGCAACAGACTGATATTTTCAATTCAATACACCAGTCTGACGTAGTTTCCCTCGAATCAACTCGATACCTAGGTCCGTCAGCGAACGAGTATTTCATCGGATTATCCAGGCTGACTGGCAATCTCGCGGCCGCTGAAGAACTATTCGACGCGAACGATCAGGTACTGCAGTATGCTATCACAGGCACTGATGAGTACAGCCTCGTCTATGCCCATTATCAGAATATCGAGCCGGTTGAGGAACTAATTTCGATTCTGTATCACCACGATCTCGTCGTCAACTGGCCGATGGTACATCAACAAACTGGTGATACCCCCGAGACCAAGATTACGGTCATCGGAACAAGTACAGGTATCCAGGGTGCAACTGCTGATCTCCCTAGCACAGTTACTATTTCTGTCGAGAAAATCAAGCATGTTCACCCGAGTGAAAATGATGAAATCGCTCAGTTGACTGATCGCCAGCAGGCACTGCTCAAGTACGCAATCCAAACGGGCTATTATGAAGTACCGCGACAGACGACCCACCAAGAACTCGCCGAATCCTTGAATATCGCTCCCGGAACAGTAAGCGACCGTCTTCAGCGCATCGAGCGCCGAGTGATGAAGGCGTATACACAGCAACTTCTTTGACGGTCAATATCCAAGAAATAGCAGATATGCAATACAATGAATTACCTCTTTGGCTCATAGCCGATAGACGCCGACGAATTCCTCGTCCCATCGGAAGCCGAGGACCACTTTAGGGATCAGAAGGATTCGTCGGTGTACCGAGTGGATAGATGTCTTCAGCGGCATCAAAACCATCATTGAATACGCACAAGTATCCTAATATTTCAGAATGAATATAGGAGGTGAGAGTGACATCAGCAAACGAAAATGGTGGGCGCTGTCGAAAGAGGGCTATCGCCGTCGCGAACGTATCTGCAGTTAGGGATTCAACGTGGAAGCGAGCATTTTCTTCGATTCGGTCAAGAAAGTCGACAGCCGCCTCATGTCCTGTATGTGTCGTCAGTCCGTTCAACGTCTCCACCAGAATAAAGTCGAGAATCACTACCTCCGGTAGTGACCCGTCATCGACATCCCGGACTATTGCAGTCCGTCAGCGTGTGCACTATCCTGCTGGTAGGCGGCTGTAAAGAGCACAGTCGTACCGACAAGTGCACATGGCATCTATTCGACGTCGATACGCCGTTGTCTCTTCGCAGTCGGCCTGATCAAGTTCGTAGTCGCCACGACGTAGTTTAGGGACAAAGGTGCGGCCGGCGTGCTTTGCCCGCGCGATGTCTTCGAGCCAGCGGACGAGGTTGTGGTGCCCGTCGTCTCGCAGTTCGTCGTCTGTGGCGTCGGTGTCGGCGCTGGCCTGCGTCCAGGCGTCGAAGTCGGTGAGGGTGTCGGCGTGTTCGGCGACGGATTCTCGTAGAGCTGGTCAGTGACAAGGTTCGTGTACGTCCCGCGGATGTGTTCCTCGCCGCGCTCTTGCTCGGTGTTCGTAACGCGGTTGGTGAGATGCAGACAGTTGGTATCGACGAGGTCGTCGATCGTCTTCTGCGGTACGACACCGTTCTCGTAGGCCTGTGAGCGCGGAAGTCCAGTGAGAACGCGAGCCGCCGGCCGGTGACTCGCCTACAGCGTGTCCTCACCGACGCGGCTCTCGTGGATTTTGAGATCGCCATTCCAGTACCCACCATCCTCGGGATTCTTGATGGCGTCCCGCAACACCCCTTACTAACCATAATTATTGTTTTGAAAATATTGATGTGGGGGAGTAACATTGGTGCGCTCGATGGTTCGACTTAAGACCAGACGAGCGCTACTCAAAACGATCGGTGGCACAGCGACTGCAGCCGGTTTTGTCGGTACCGCGAGCGGTCGACAGCGGACCCGACACGGAAAACAGAATCGTGGGACACGCTACGCGGCGTTCAACGTGATCGAACTGGAGACAGAGCAGGTCCAGAAGCCGGGCGATCCGCAGGCGGAAGCGGCCGCCCGAGTCATTCAGGAGGTTCGGCCAGACGTCCTCGTCGTCAACGAACTCACTAATAACCTCCAGCAGGGCAAATACACCGACAGAACGAACATCGACGCTTTCGTTGAGAACTACCTCAGCGTCCCGCAACGGGACGATCTCGACGGCATTGACTACGAATACACGCTCCAGCCAAAGAGCAACACGGGCGTCCTCCCGGAACAGGACTACGACTTCAATAAAGACGGGACTTTCGGCAAACGGCCGGGTGACGCGTTCGGGTTCGGGGTGTATCCAGGTCACTATGCGTTCGCGATCGCGAGCAAATACCCAATCGACACCTCGAGCGTTCGTTCCTTCCAGACGTTCAACTGGGCGGATATGCCCGGGAACCTCATTCCGGTAGCAGGCGAAGAAGGCGTCGTCACGGACCCCGAGGACGACGAAATCGCAATCTACCTTACGGAGGAGGACCTCGACGTCTATCGGCTTCCTTCGAAGACCCACATCGATATCCCGTTTGAGGTCGAGGGGGGAACGGTCCACGGCCTCTTCGCGCACCCGACGCCACCCGGCTTCGACGGGGTGAACAACTTCAACGGAAGGTGGAACCACGACGAAGTCCGGTTCTTCGCAGATTACGTCGCTGGCGAAGACTACATCTACGACGACAGTGGCGTCCGCGGCGGTCTCGACGACGACGCCTCCTACGTTCTGATGGGTGACATGAATGCAGGCCCAGGTCTGGGTCGGGACGAGCGGCCACTCCATCCCGCCCAGGAGTTCCTCGTCGACAACGACGACTTCTACACCGACCGCCTCCCAAAGAGTCCAGGCGGGGCGCAACGCGGTCTCCCCACTGCAACACGGTTCGGCGGTGACTTCGAGGGCGTTGTCGAACAGATCGACTACGTCCTCCCCTCCCCGGACCTCTCGCTTCGCTCCTCATCGGTCGTCTGGCCAAGCAAGAACGCAACGAAGCAGAACCTCGGCGAGGACGTCAGTACGGCCTCGGACCACCGGCTCGTCTGGGCCGACATCGCGACGCATCCCGGCCACTGAAGGAAATTCGCCTGCACCGCCAGTAAATCGCCTCAAGGTCACACCCCGAGGCACCCGGCCTTCTTCGCCTATAGAGGCTCCCGATTGCGAGAGTAATATCACAACCTCGAGTGTTCTCGTCGTCCCAGAGACGCTAACAACACCCCCGGGACGGGGGTATAATTTCCCGTAGATAACGGCCGTTTGCAGTACTATCGGTTGTGATCACGTGCTGATTCCTCTATATAGAAGTTTAATCCAATTATCTATACGAACAATCTTTATACGGCAAGTGAATCTAGACGTCCGTACGACAGCCATTGGAGTGACGGACGACTACAGGGAGTCCGGAACGGCACTCTCTTTCCGCTCTGCGTGTGGTTTCTCGTTCTGCGTGCAATCGACGGCTGACTGGCGTAAGCGTCTCGTGTTGCCTCCACCCGCCCCATGGGTCAGTGGCGGAGCGTGGACGAAAACAATAGCAGCGATTGTGATATCACTTGCGTCGGCCTGCTGTCACGTCCGATGCAGCATCGAGCATTCCATCACGTAGTGCGTCACGGCTAGTCGAAGTTCCCGTGTTCTCGGATGTCGGTATCACTGTCGTGTCGTTACTGACGGACAGCGACCGGCACCGACGGACCGAGACCTCGTTGCTGCGGTGAGAATGCCGCTCACGTCAGTGAGTCGTCGACGGCTCTGCCTCGACGTTTCGTTCGACACCGGCATCGAACGTGACGGTCTAGTTGACTCGGAGGATTTTGACCATGATGCGACGAAAATCAGCACGACGATTCCAGGCCATCGGTAGTTCGTGCTACGTATCGAGCGTACATGAGCAGGCCACTCCAAAGATTGAATTGTTCTAGCTCGATATCTCTCGTTGATGGTTGAGAAGGACGCTGTGCGTCGCGCATACGATGAACTGAGTGAAGCGTACGCCACCCATCGTTCTGAAGATGGTCGTGGAATGGAAGTCCTGGCGGAATTTCTCGACTCGTGCTCGGAGTTGTCTCGCATTCTCGACGCCGGCTGTGGACAGGGAACACCTGTTCTTCCGCGCATCAGTTCCGAAACGACGGCTATCGGCGTTGATTTTTCACGCGAACAACTCCAGCTTGCCAGGGAGAACGCCCCCGGTGTTTCGCTCCTGCAGAGCGATATGACTGCCCTTCCATTCGATGACGGTGTTTTCGATGCCGTCATCGCTTACTGGTCATTAATCCACGTCCCGATGGAGGACCACCAGACCGTGATCGACGAGTTTGCACGCGTCTTGCGTCCCAGTGGTCGAGTCCTCGTGTGCGAAGGGACCAACGAATGGATTGGTGAAAATCCAGATTGGCTCGATAGTGGCGTTGAGATGCAGTGGAACATCGCTGGAGCGAAAACGACCCGAGACCAGTTACGGAATGCCGGTTTCGATGTCGTCGACAGTTGGGGTGTTCCCGAGACGCTGCAAGACGAGAGCGACTCCAACGAGGACGAGACTGACCTCCCGTGGACGTTCTTTGCTGCCCAACTCGATGCGTAGATACGTACCTGGGGCTGACGATCATGAAGGGCCGAGCGAGTATGATCCTGAAGTCGATCACGAACGGCTTCAATTGTCGGCGGCGATGCACTGCGAGCAGGACGAACGGAATACCGATCGGATTGTCGAACAGCTCCAAGAGAACGGTATCGAACCACCGTACTCCGTCCTTGACGCCGGCTGTGGCTATGGGACCGTCACGCAGTCGCGATTTGGCGATGATGACCGCTTCCAGGTCGTTGCAATCGATGAGGCCGAGGACGTTCTGGAACATCGTCCTCAGAAACCTCCGTGATATCGGAATCAGTACTGTCGACGATACTGAACTCGGTAAGGTGATTCCTTTATGGTTATTTCAAGAGACGAGGTAGAATCGCAGTTCGAGTTCACGAAGGAGCTGATGGAGGATGCTCAGGAAGACCTAGAGGACGGTAACGTTCCATCTGAAAGACTTCACCTCGTCTATAGAGAACTCGGCGGCGACGCGAGCACGCTCGGTACGTATTCACTTGCACTTGGACACAGCGAGCAGGCACGGAAATCAATCGCTTTGGCGAGGATGTAACTTCTTCTGGGAGAGGCTGTAACTGTTGCAATCAGTAGCGCGATAATTCATTACGTGGCTTAAAGTGTGGGCAATTGAACGCGTACACTTTGAGTCCTGGCCTGTGCAGACGCGCATAACAATGAGAGAGTGTGTCACTCGGTCGGTGCGTCAATGAATAAGTTAGGGCACTGGGGCATCGTGCTGTTCATTTTTAGTTTCGTTGTGTATGGACTGGTCGTCCGCGAACAGACGAGGGCGGCAAAAATCATCACGGTAAGCGGACTTGGGATGGGTATCTCACCAGATATCGATCTCTACACTGCGTGGTTCGCACATCGCGGTGTCACCCATACGATTCCAGCTGCTCTCTTTGCCGGTGGTGTACTTGCAACACTCGCCTGGTTCATCACGCCATTTGCGCTCACGAGTCGCAGCGAGGAAGCGGTGTATGGTTTTCTCACTGGTGGAATCGGCGTCGGCTGCCACATTCTTGGTGACATCATTACCCCAATGGGGATCAAAATTCTCTATCCACTGGCTCCCCAGGCATATACGTTTGATATCATCTCCGCACACAATCTGGCTGCCAACCTGCTGTTGCTATTGTTTGGTGTGATAACATTCCAACTAACGGTACGTCACGCTCAGAGTCGCGAATCTGGTCTGCCATACGCGCCAAAATACCGGGTTCCCTTCAGGGGCGAATCAGACACGGAGACAGGACAGTATAGAACGTGACATCCTCCCCGGCGTCATCGTCTTGGGGAGTGAACTCCTCGCCTGACTCGCTTCGTGCCTGCAGGTGACGGGAACTACCATTCAGGCCGCGCCACGGAGAGAACGGTTCAAGTGATAAATATGAGGTAAGTATAGGGTTCTATTCTGGACCGGATTTGGCCATGTAAGTGAACTGAACAGCCGCAAGAATTTCTTTACGCGTCGGACTGCCGATGCTATATATTCGGCCAACCTCAACGTTATTACAATATAGAGTAGTTACAATCCTGCTAGATATTTATCGGCTAAAGTCCTGCTCGATAACCATGACTCAAGAGATACCCTCCAAAGAGTATGAGGTTGTTATCGTTGGTGGTGGCCCTGCGGGAATGACGGCAGCACTGTATAGTACGCGACTCAGTCATCAAACAGCGGTTGTCAGTCGCGGCGGGGGTCGGGCGGCGATGATGCAGGACGTCCACAACCTGTTGGGCGTTCGCGAAGAAACCAGCGGTGCCGAATTCCTCGATATCGGACGGGAGCAACTCAAAGGATACGGCTGTCACCTCTACCAGGACATGATCACATCGTGTTCCCGCGACGAGGAAGAACTGATTCGACTGTCAGGTAGCAGCGGCGACTACGAAGCAGAGATCGTAATTCTCGCAACGGGATTCAACGATGTCCGTCCGGAGCCGCCACTTCCGCGGACTGGGCGTGGCCTCCACTATTGTCTGCACTGTGATGCCCATATGTTCGTCGATGAGGCGGTCTACGTCATGGGCCACTCAGAAAGTGCCGCCCACGTGGCTGGAATCATGCTCAATTTCACCGACGAAGTCGACTTGCTCACCCGTGGTGACGACCCCGAGTGGAGCGACAAGACCAGCAACATGCTTGACAACCATCCCATCGACATCGTCCACGCAGACGTGACAGGGGTTCAGAACGGCGAGGACGGCTGGTTGAAATCCCTTGAATTCGAAGATGGAACTATCCGAGAGTACAAGGGTGGGTTCGCGATGTATGGCGCTGAATACAACAATGGTCTCGCCAGCGAACTCGGCTGCGAAATCAACGATGATGGGACTATCGAAGTCAATGACCACGGACAGACTTCTATTGAGAATGTCTACGCTGTCGGTGACTGCACGCCAGGACACAACCAACTTCCAGTCGGAATGGGGGAAGGAGCGAAAGCAGGTATCGACGTTCATTTCCGACTACGCGACTTCCCACGGGATCCCGAAATACTCGAAGAACAGGGCCCGGTCCGCTCGGAGGAAGTTCCAGGAATACCGGACGAACTACTCGAACAAGCAGTTGATTTCCACACCTACGACTGATTCACGCCACCAAAGTCTACCGCTGGCAACCGACATCTATTCGCCCACTATTTGTATACTATATTACCACTGATAATGATATCATAACTTCAGGTGTTCTCGTCGCCCCACTACTGCTCACAGCACTCCCAGTACATTCGTTCTTTTTGAACACCGAAAAGATTCGGCGGAGATGCACGTCAATTGCACATTTAGTATACAAATAGCAGTCAATCAAAAGATATCCTGAAATGCATTCGTCTTGCATTCGAGCCGAGGAGTTAACTATAATCCTGTTGCGTCTGTAGCAGTATGGCAGACGAACACGAATGCCAAGTCTGTGGTGAAACGTTCAACTCAGAAGACGAACTCAATGAGCACGCACAGGAGGAACACGAGAACGAAATGTGACATCGGAACCTCGCGAGAAGCGTTGCCCTTCAAGGCGGCGAGGATGCCACCCTACCGTTCTCAACGTCGTTGTATTCAGTGTTCAACTTGCTGTGCCCAATCATCAGCTACACTGAACAGCATCCCACAGTTCAGACAGAGGTATGGATGGGCCTGTGAGGGAGCAATACGGGTATCTTGTGAATCGCATTTCGGACAACGCGGGAGGTCTTCATATCGCCGACTCACAAAAACGCCCCCCTCGAGAACTGGCGCTGCCACTGTTCGTCACGACCGCTGATTACGATACCGCCGCTGTCTCGACCCCTTTTGTCCAGTGCTGGTGATTTAGACCTTCTGGAACGCATTTCGAATCACCTCGTTTAGCGCCGGATGGATGTGAATAATACGTCGAACATCTGCGACTGTTCCCGACCCGCTCACCATCACAGCCAGCACTTGGTGGAGGAGCGTTGACGCGTCCGAACCCACGATGTGACAGCCCAGAATATCGCCGTTATCAGGATCGGCGAGGACTTTCACGAAGCCCTCTTCGTCCTTTATTGCCATTCCCATCGCCACATTTCGATATGCTTCTACCCCTACGTCGTAGTCTCGATCAGCGTCGATCAGTTCGTCTTCTGTCTGCCCGACGCCTGCGACTTGCGGTGATGTGAAAATCGCATGCGGCATCGCCGTGTAATCGACTTCCCGTCGACGTTCGGCGATCGCATTATAATACACGTACTGTGCCTCTCGATTAGCGGAGTGTTTGAACATGTAGTTCCCGGCGATGTCGCCCAATGCCCATACATTCTCCGCCGTCGTTTCGAGATATCCGTTTGTTTTGACGAACCCACGGTCGTCGGTTTCGATACCGGCCTTCTCCACGGCAAGTGTATCTGTGTTCGGAGTCCGCCCAGTCGCCACCAGCAATTCATCCCCCGTCGGTTCGATTTCCTCGCCGTCATCGTTTTGTGCAGTCACCGTTATCGTGTCGTTCGTAGCCGCGATACGTGACGGTTCGAAGCCAGTGTGCACGGTGTACTTTTCGCTGAACGTGTCGGTTACTGTCTCTCGAACATCGACATCTTCGTTCGAAATGAGGGTATTGCTTCGTCCGATGATCGTAATATCGGTGCCAAGCGCCCCATAGAAATGCCCCAGTTCAGCGGCGATGTATCCACCGCCAATGATGATGAGACGGTCGGGTTGTTCCTCCAGCTCGAGCGCTTCCTTGCTCGTGAGATAGGAGATTGAGTCAAGCCCCTCAATTGGAGGGATTTTTGGTCGAGCTCCAGCTGCGACGACAATCTTCTCCGCCGTAATCTGCTCATCGTCGACACGAAGCGTTCGCTCATCAGTAAACTCGGCTGCTGACCGGTAGAGGGTATGCTGCTCGGAATGTTCGAGTCCTTGCCTGATGTTTTGCGCGCTCTCGGCGATTTCCGCAGTCACCTCCTGTACCATCGCCGAAAAATCAATGTCCTCGATGTCAGCGTGAATTCCGAATTGTTCAGAACCGGCGATCTCCTCCACGAGATCGGCACGATGAATGAGCATTTTCGAGGGAATACAGCCCCGATTGAGACAGGTCCCACCGGCCGGTCCTTTCTCGACGACCGCTACGCTTTGGCCTCGACCTGCCGCTGCAGATGCCACGTCAAGACCTGATCCCCCACCGATCACTATCAGGTCGAACTCTCTCATGGTTCTCCCTGGGTACTCCTTGCATCTACTTAGGAGTTCGTGGGGAAGAGAATAGCGTCCTCCTGTTGAGAATGCGAACTCCAGTACGGCGTCTACCTTTCAAGATGAGCGCTCACCCATCATAGTGGAAATCAGTTAGTCATAGATGACACGGTAGCACGACTCACTCGAGGGGTTGCGCGTAGTCGACTTGCTTCGGGTGGAACCCGGTTTCGCGATAGAACCGGCGCGCATCCTCGTTCTGCCACTCGCAGGAAACCTTGAGATGGTCACAACCTCGGTCGCGAGCTATCTCCTTTACTCGGTCGACGACCGCCGCGCCGTGACCGCGGTTCCGGTGGTCTTCGTCGATGGCGAGATTCACGATGCGAAGATACTGCGAGTACTGCCGAGACGAGTGGTGGCCTTCACGGAGCGTGACAAACCCGATGGTCTCGTCCTCGTGAACGACCAGGTAGTCGGTGACATCCTCGTCGTCAAGATGAGAACGGAAGCCATCGTCTGGAACTTCGTCGACATCCGTATAGGCAAGCTCGTTCAGGTCGTCGTACGCTTCCATCGTGCTCGCAAGGGAATACCACCGGTCGACGAGTGCGTCGAGGTCTTCGGCACTGGCTTCGACGAGTTTCATACGATAACTCCTCGACACTCGTTCTTTAAACAATCTTATCAGGAATAGTGTAGTAGGATTGACTATGAAGCAGACAACACGGGCGTTTCTTACCGGTATAATCGGGGTCCTCGGGACTGCTGTTTTCGTTGGACTAACTGTCTATCCCTTCCACTACGGCTTCGTGGAGAGTGCTCTCCTCGCAGGCGCATTTGTCTTCCTTGCCCTCTTCGAAACTGTACTCGACAGATCCACTCTCTGAGTCGGGTTAGAGACTTCGTCGTGGCGAGGCAGCTTGCTTTGTTCTATAGACCACAATCTACTATATATTCTACTTTTCTGTCTGTAAGAAACGTTGTGAAAGATACAGAGCACGTACCTATCACTACTTTTCCAGATATCGTAGCCATGTTAACTATGAACGCATTCTACAGGAGAAGTGAGAGCCGATGAACACCGATACCCTCGCGGAGGAGGCAGCGGACGAAGCGTTCGCGATTCTGGGGAACGAAACGCGGCTCGCCATCCTGTTCACACTCTGGGAGCACCGTAACACTGACGTCCACGTCGCTCAGCAACCACTGACGTTCACGGAGTTGCGCAAGGCCGTCGGCATGCGCGACGGCTCGCAGTTCAATTACCATCTCAAGCCACTTCTCGGGCGATTCGTCCACCATACGGAGGACGGCTACATCCTCCGGCGCGAGGGCGAGCGCGTGGTCAGCGCGATCCTCGCCGGGACGTTTACCGACGAGGTCGTTTTCGACGCAGAACCGCGCGACGAGCCCTGTCCCATCTGTGGCGGCCAGACTGTCCTCGAGTGCAACACCGACCGCACCCTCGGTCACTTCGCGGAAAGGTGCACCGAGTGCGAGGGCACATTCGGCGGTACCGGGTTCGATGGGGCACTGAGCCTGGCCGAATCGCTTTCGCCCGTCGGCACCCGCCGGCGTGACCCGGAGGCGTTCTACTCGGCGCTGACGGTCAAGATCAAACACGATATCATGTCGGCTGTGGAAGGAGTCTGTCCCGACTGTACCGGGCCCATGAGCGTGAGCCTCGCGTCTGTCCCGACCACTAGGTGGAGCCGGGCCGCCGCTGTGCGTCGTGTGACACCATCTTCGAGGTGCAGTTCATCAGGGTCTGTGACGTCTGTCACCTACTGGTCACCGGTCCGAGCAACCGATACCTGCTCACCGAGCCACGCGTGCTCGTGTTCCTCGACGAGCACGAATACGACCCTTGGGAGGACTGGCTCCGTGTCGAACTGGAGGTCGTCGAACGCCAGACAGTCCTCTCGGAGGACCCGTTCGAACTCGAAGTGGTGCTGGAGGCCGACGGTGACCGAGTGGTCGCGATTCTCGACGATTCGGGGGCCGTCACCGGTCTCCACGAGGGAGCGTCGGCGAAAGCGTAGCCCGCCAGCGAGGATGGACAGTCTTCCCTGGCGACTCGATCGGTGACTCCACCAGCAGTTCTACGCAACTTCTTATCCTGATTTTGGCATTGTGCGGTCCCGTTCAACCGGGTTGGACGACTCCGAGTCACTCTCCGCGATGAACATGCGCCCTCTGTTCAGCACGATTGTGGAACCTTTCTCCTACTGAGGATTTCGACAGAGCCGTCGAACCTGCCGCCGTATCCCATAGCCTCTTTCCGGCTAGCCGCTTACGGAGAGAGTGATGGAGTACCGCTACACCGGCAACGCCCACCACGCGCTGGTCGCCGCCTACGAGGCCGACGAGCCCCCATTCCCGGTCCACGAGCCGCGTGCCGCCCCCGAAACCTCGCACGCGCGCACCGAACTCGCCCTCCTTCACCGCCTCCTCTTCCCGAGCTGCTGGAACGCCTACGCAGACCACGCTGATCCCGACGACGTCCAGGAGACCCTCACTGAGCTCGGCGAGCAGCTCATACGGGGCTGCCGACTGTATGCCGCCGCCGACGCCGACCCCCGGGACTGTATCAGTGCCGTCCTCGACGACCTCCCCGAGATCAGAGAGCGTCTCAAACGCGACGTCGAGGCCGCGTACAAGGGCGACCCCGCTGCGAAGTCTTACCTCGAGGTCATCCGGGCGTACCCGGGGTTCCACGCCATCGTCGCCCAGCGTGTCGCCCACGAACTCTATACGGAGGGCGCGCACGAGTACGCCCGCGAACTCACCGAGGCCGCCAAAAGCGACACGGGCATCGACATCCACCCCGGCGCCGAGGTCGGGGACTACTTCTTCGTCGACCATGGCACCGGCGTCGTCGTCGGCGAGACCGCCACTATCGGTGATTGGTGCCGGCTCTACCAGAACGTCACTCTCGGCGCCCTCCACTTCGAAGAAGAAGAGGGCGCCGACCACGCGCTCAAGAAGGGGTACAAGCGCCACCCCGACATCGGCGACCACGTCGTCATCGGTGCCGGGACGAACGTCCTCGGCGCTATCACCGTCGGCGACCACGTCAGCATCGGCGCCAACTCCTGGATTACCGAGAACGTCCCTGCGAATACCACGGTGTACGTCTCTGAACACCCCGACCAAGAACGCAAATCCAATGGCTGTGAGACCAGGGACTGACCCCCGCTACGTTCTCGTGAAGGCCACCCAGTTGGTTGACACAGCGCTCACGGTCGTCGCGCTGGATGACGTGCCCGCGTACCGGAAACTTCGAGCTAGCCGTTCGTGCAGCAGTCGAGGCTCGTCAGTCCGAGTTCAGGCCCAAGCGCCGGATTGCAACCGACGGTGGATTGTGGAGGAGCTGTCGGCTTTACGCCCGCCCTGAAGGGCGGCGTTCTCGTCGTTCCGGCTGACGAGTTCGAAGTAGCTGAAGTCTGGGACACACTCGGTGAATCCATCTACGAGGGCCACTCGAGAGTATAGACTATTCAATTGACGTCTCTATGACCGGATTTTGACCGCGAAGTAGCCCTGCCGCTCATCACGGCTCGGTGAGCCGAAGCTCGCCGTCGACTTCGTAGAGATGCCCACGTAACAGCAGGCGTTCGATGATATCGTCGGCGGCTGGTTGGCTCAGGCCCTCTTCTTCAGCGAGGATCGTACAGGCGCGCTCGTAGCTAAAGCTGTCGTCGTGCGGCGCTGTTGTCGTGAGCGCGTCAAGGGCGTCTCGGGCCAGTGGTGGGAGCGTCGGTTCACCGTTCGAAGCCATCCTACTGCTAGATTGTGGAGAAAACGGGTAAAACCCTGTGACGCCATCCTCCGGGAAGAGAGGCACAGCTGTTAGCAACTCCGATTAGAGGAAACGAGCGGACGGCGTGGAATGCTGGGGGAGTGGACGTTGGATACGTCGCTTACGTTCGACATCCTTGACTTCAGGCTAAGTGAACAGCCGGGTTAGCTCTCTACGGGTGCAGCGGGCTGCGTTTCTTCACTGTACCTGTCGTTGAACTCGCCGATGAGCTGCACCATTTGGGCGTACCAGTCATTGAGCGTTCGCTGCATCTCGTTAGGAATCTCCTTGGCGTACCGCAGCCGGTAAACGTGGTAGTAGCCGCCCTGTTCGTAGTTCACCTGCTCTTTCTGGATGAGGCCTGTCTCGAGGAGCCGCTGGACGGCCCGATACGCGGTCGACCGTTCACGTTCGACCTGTTCAGCGATCTCATCGACGGTGAGAGGGCTCTGTCGTTCGTGAAGCAACTGGAAGATGTCCGTGTCGATTTCCTTGAGATCGTGGAAACATTCTAGCAGTCCTTCGCATTGCATGTCCTTTTGGAGCATCCCGCTCATTGATTCGGTCATTACTAACTAGGAGTAGGAGATGCAGACTCAAAAGAGTTTGTATGGTTAGTACAATACTACACCAGACTATGACGTGGTGAGCTGACACAACGTGCTAGTCCGATCGTCCCGGAGCCGACAGATGGCAGCGAGTATGACCGCGCTGCTCACGAACAGCGCCGCCCCGAAGATGAGGACGGTACTCACGGTGTTGAGCACCTCGATACCGTAGACAGTACCGAGTTTGTTCGCGGCGACGGCCACGCTCCCGGCGAGCAGCATCGCGGCGAAATACCCCTTGATCTCGTCTTCGTCCACGAGGTTCGTCGCCCCTGCCCCGATGCGTGCACCGAGCGAACTCCCGAGGAGCAGGAAGCCGACGACGGGCAGCGCGACGGACCCGGATTGCGCGTACGTGAATGCGCCGAACGCGCCCGAAATCGTAATCTGGAGGATGTCCGTCCCGACGGCGATGGCTGCGGGTACGCCGAGCCCGTACATCATCGCAGGCATCAAGAGGAACCCACCGCCGACGCCGAGGAATCCGGAGAGAACGCCGATGACGAGTCCTACCGCGAAGATGATGGTCGCCGAGACGCGGACACCACCGCGTAACGTCACCATCGGCGGGATGTGGATGGACTGGACGCGGTCCGCGAGGTCACTACTCGTTTCGGCGTCCTCGTCATCGGACCACGCGTCGCGGAGCGTGAGCAGTCCCACTATCGCGAGGAGACCGACGTACGCGACGTTGATGATGAGATCGGCCATGCCAGTCGCTTCGAGGAAGAACACGACGCTCTTCCCACCTTCGATGCCGAGAGTCATGGCGATCGTCATGATCACCGCGAGTTTGTAGTCGACTTGCCCGTGGTCGCGGTGTCGAAGCGCGCCGATGACGCTCGTCCCGAAGACGAACGCCAGCCCACTCCCGACGGCGACCGTCGATGGGTAGCCCATAACGAGCAGCGCGGGCGTCACGAGGAACGACCCGCCCATCCCGAAGAACCCGAAGAGAGTCCCGATGAGCAGGCCGAACCCCACGAAGACCGCGATCATGGTGAGACTCATGCCGAAGATCGCCATCGTCAGTCACCTCCAACCGCGTCGATCACGGCTGAACCGAGTATACTATTGAGCACACCATACCCGACGTACAGGACGATTGCCTCCGCGAAGACGAGCCCCACGGTGGCTATCGCCCGCGCTGAACCGCTCAGGGTTTCCAGTCCGAACATGTCACGCAGCCTCCGTTGTCTTGTTCTGATATACCATTATAGTGCAATTCTGCTGTCGCTCGATTGTGCTGTAAGCGGATGAGTACATGATAGTTAGCTAGTTGATGCGTCGCCAGTAGTGAGCGACCGAGCGTATCCCTGTGTGTACGCACCGAGGAACATTCCCGCAATCGCCCAGAGGATGGGGTAGTTGCCGACGCCGAAGCTGGCATAGGCTGCTCCGGGACAGATACCGGAGAGCCCCCACCCGACGCCGAAGATAGCGCCGCCGAGCAGGACGTTCCTGTCGAACGACTTCAGGCGGCGAGTGTACGCGTCGTCGGTGAGGGGTGCGCTGTCGAGGAACCGGGTCGCCACCGCGAACGTGAGACCGGTGACGACAGCTGCTCCACCCATCACGAACAGGAGGCCGAAGTCGTCGAACTGGAGGAAATCCAGGACGACCTCGGGACGAGCCATCCCACTGATGGCCAGGCCGAGTCCGAAGATGAGCCCCCCGATGTAGACGACGGGTAGGAACAAGGGGCCGCGTTCGCTCTCACTCATGGTGACACCCCCGTGGCCGCGACGAGTTGGGCGGTCCCGATCGCGGTAACCAGGAAGGTTGCGACGTTCACCAGCGAGGTGTTGGACAGCGAGCCGACGCCACAGACGCCGTGACCCGACGTACACCCTTTGCCCAGGCGAGTGCCGACGCCGACGAGGAAGCCGCCCCCGAGCAGCCGCCACCACTGGACATCAGTTGTCCAGATGGCGGGGTCGGGCGCAAGGACGAGCCCCCAGACGGCCGCGCCACTGACGATACCGACGGTGAACACGACCCGCCAGCCGCGCGACTGGATGTACTTGAAGCGGTTGAACCGGTCGACACCCGAGACGTACGAGAGCGTCGACTCGAGGAACGTACTCGCGCCCGCGATGATTCCGGTTGCGAGATAGATGACTGCCGCGCCGAGCCCGACGAGCAGGCCGCCGAGGAGGTACGGCAGTATCCCTCGCGGGAAGGGATCTCCGAATGCGAGCAGCGGGACGAGTGGCTCCATCATCAGTTAGTCAGGGCCTCATCGCTCGCAGCGCAGTTGTTCGGGCCGAGCTCGAGCTCGAACGCCTCCTCGTCATCAGGAGTTTGCTGGCCGAGGTTGGTGGCGATGATGTCCTCGTAGTTCGCCGGCTGGGGCGGCATGTCCGCGACGATGAACTCGACGAACTCGTCTTCGTCCATCGTGAGCGCGTCCATCCGCTCGACCAAGTCGCCAAGTTCCGCGGTGTACGTACCGTCGTCGTTTGGCGTCGCCGCATCACTGAAGTGCGCCGGCGCGACGACCGTGTCGTCGGGCTGGATTAGGACCTGCTTCTGCAGGCTCTCGTAGAGCGTCCGGGCTGCATCCTTCGCAGCCTCGGGATCCTCGAGGTCGGGGCGAGCCACACTCTCGGTGAAGAGCCCGTCGCCCGTGAACAGGACGTCACCGACTTTGTATGCGGTCATGCCGGTCGTGTGCCCGGGCGTATAGATGACCTCGATATCGATGTCACCGACCGAGAGGGTGTCACCGTCAGTGACCGTCTCGTAGGACGGTTCGTAGTCGACGCCCCGATCTGCAGCTGCCGCCGGAAGGACTGCCGTTGCGTCCGTCTCTGTCGCGAGGTCGCGAATGCCAGAAATGTGATCGGCGTGGACGTGCGTATCGAGTGCGTACGTGAGGTCGGCGCCCAGAGTGCGTGCGTCTTGGACGTACTCGTCGGTGAACGCCCGGAGCGGGTCGATTACGGCGGCTTCACCGTCGGAGACGATAAGGTAGGCGAGACACCCGCTGGATGGCCGTCGGTACTGGGCGACCGTGGCGTCGACGTCCGCGTCGAGTTCTTGGTACTCGTAGATACGTGCCCAGCCCTTCATGCCGTGTGCGAGGTGGTCGACGTCGTAGCCGTCCTCGTCGAGGTGTTCGGCGACGAGCTCGCTCGAACCACCCTTCGCACACAGGACGGTAATGCGCTGGTCGTCGGGGAGGTCTGCGTGGAGATTCTCAGGGATGCCGTCGAGCAACTCGAAGTACGGGTAGTTCACGATGTCGACGTTCTCGCCGTCGATGTGCCACTCTTCGAAGTTGCCCTTCGAGCGTGCGTCGAGAATAAACACATCCTCGCCGCTGTCGATGCGATCCTTCAGTTCGGGTGGCGTGGTCGATGCGACCGTTGTGTCAGATTCGGGGTCCGGTTCGGTCATCGTCACTCCCGTCTACCGACTGCTCGTAAATAAGGCTTTGTATAGTAGTTCATCTACTACACAACACTCTTTCTTGGAATTTTGCCGCTCAGCGTCGCTAAAGAGCCTATAATTATAGTGGGCATGAGGGTATTGCCCCAACGAAGGATTACCACCGACACGCTTTTCAGAGCCCACCCAGTATTGGGTAGTGGAGTCAATATCATGACGCAGTACGAAGTCACCGAGACCCTCGACGTAAAGGGCGAAAACTGTCCGATGCCGGTCGTCAAGACCAAGCAGAACATCGACCAGCTCGCCGAAGGTGAGATTCTAGAGGTCCTCGCAACCGATCCCGGAAGCATGAGCGACCTTGGCGGCTGGGCCGATACAACCGACGGCGTCGAACTCGTCGACCAGCAGGAAGGCGACGACGCGTACACACACTACGTGCGCAAGACCGAGTGATCACAATGGAGAAAATCGGAATTATCGTCGACAACGACAGTCCGAAGAGTCTCGCAATGGCGATGAACCTCGGACACACGGCTATCGCATCTGACACCGAGGTCCTCGTCTACTTCACTTTCGACGGACTCACGCACCTCCTCGAAGGCGAGAAGGATGTCTCAGAGATCGAACCGCTGCTCGAAGCGGGGATGCCTAATCCCTACGACCTGCTCGACGCGTTCGTCGCCGACGGCGGCAATCTCGTCACCACGGTCGCCTGCACGACGACGCTCGACATGCTCGAATGGGACCAGGAGTCGATCGACGACACCGTCACCACCAAATTTGCGGGCGCGGCCACGTTCCTCGAGGAAGTCGAGAACGCTGATCAGGTGTTCACCTTCTGACGATGAGTACGGATACATCACCGTCATCGAGTGAGGGCGCTCCCTCGCGCGCCGAACTCGCTGCTCGTATCGACGAGCTGGAGACACAGCTCGCCGCAGCGACAGACGACGACGGCCAGCCGAAAGTGTCGATCATCGCGACGAAGGGAACGCTCGACATGGCGTACCCGCCGCTCATCCTCGCCAGCACCGCTGCCGCGTTCGGCTACGAAGTGACGGTGTTCCACACGTTCTGGGGACTCGACATCCTCCACGAGGAGCGCTCGAAGAATCTGAAGCTGAGTTCGGTCGGCAACCCCAATATGCCCGTGCCGAACGCCGTCGCCGCGTTCCCCGGCATGGATCGCGTGACGACGAAGATGATGGAGAAGAAAATCGACGACAACGACACCGCTACCATCGAAGAACTCATCGAGACGTCTCTCGATATGGGCGTCGAGTTCCAGGCGTGCCAGATGACCATCGACCTGATGGATTACGACGAGGACGACTTCTACGACGGCGTGAGGACGGGCGTGGGCGCCGCCACGGCGATTCAGGACATGGCCGACGCCGACATTCAACTCCTCATCTAACGGCCGCGTTTCTTCGCTCTCACCAGTAAACTCGTGGAACAGTCTGGATCAATACGTTTAGCGGGACGTAGGGCTTTCACCCTCGGAGCGTGACCCGAGGTACTCGGCCTGCTCCGCCTGTAGAGTCGCCGGACGAATTCCGTCGGCAAAGAGGTGGTCCACCGAATTGCTCAGCCAATGCTTTGTACTACCCATCTACCCGACAGAGCTGTTCAGTTCGTGGTGCGAACTAATCACCGAACAGTATGTCAAATGAAGATAGTAGTCGTCGCGGCGTGCTGAATACAGGGCACGTACGGTCTCTCGGCCACGTTGTTACGTCAAGAGCGTACTCTTCAGTTGTTGGAAAACGTGGCCCCGAGGGTTCTGGCGACGTTATCACTTCTATCGTTATCAGCAAGCCGAACATCGATTCATGTGGTGATGTACCAACCCTACGAAATATTGATACTGCGTGCGAATGGAGGACGACTCATGACCGAGCATAGACAGGAGAACCAACAGCTCTGGAACGAGTGGAGCGAGGAGTTCCAGGCCGTGTGGAACGCAAATACGGGGGAAGGAGAGCTTCCACCAGCCCCGTCCCCGTTTGCGCCGGATGCCCCGGGAGGCAGCCACCCCGACATTCTCGCCTCTGTCGAGGGCAAGGACTACGTCGAACTGGGGTGCGGTGGGGGTCAAGGGAGCGTCGGTACGGCCAAACTAGGGGCTGAGACCGTCGTTGGAGTCGATTTCTCTGGAGAGCAACTGCGGCACGCACGACGGTTACGGAACTTCTACGGCGTTGAAGTCCAGTTTATCAAAGGTGACGTGACGAACCTTCCGCTCGCTGACGACGGGTTCGACGTAGCGTCCTCCGAGGCAGCTTTCCAGATGGTCGAACATCTCGACCAGGCTCTCTTCGAAGCCCATCGCGTCCTGCGGGATGGCGGTGTCTTTGTACTCAGCGTGCCACATCCCCTCTACGAGAATCTCGATAACGACACGGGGAGTATCGAGGGGAGCTATTTCGACACTAGCCCTCGGGAGATTACGATCGACGAGGACTACGAATCGAAGTTGACCGTCTTCGACCGAACGGTTGCCGACCTTCACAACGCTCTCGTCGACGCCGGGTTCGAGGTTCGACGGCTCATCGAACACAGGCGTCATGAGGTCAGGGAAAACGAACCGGCGGAAAGCGACCTCCCTGAGATACTGTGGAACGTGCCACAGAGTGTTCGGTTCTGGACAGTCGCAAAGTAAGTCGGCGGTCGAATCGGAACGAGCAATTGACGTTTGCTGAAAACACACTCTGTATGCAGCACGCCTATTATGGCAGATTCTGGCAACTCATCCGGAGCGTGCTGAATACGCGCCCTGTATTCAGTACTCGCCCCTCCGTTTTATATCGCGGTGTGTGTTACTCTCTCACATGCACAGATTGAATTCGACCGAGTCACCACTGGAGGCGGCTGCGGGCGCTGCCGGGCCACGCGCGACGGAGGCTTTCTCCGTCCTGGGGAACGAGACCCGGCTGGCGATCTTGCTGGCCCTCTGGGAGGCATACGAACCGTTTGAAGCGGAGAACACCGTCGCGTTCGCGGAGTTGCGCAAACGCGTCGGGATGCGCGATGGCTCGCAGTTCAACTACCACCTCACGCAACTCGTCGGGCACTTCGTCCGCCACACCGACGACGGCTACGAGCTCCGGCGCGCTGGCCACAAGCTCGTGCAATCGGTCATCGCGGGTGCGGGCCTCGACAACCCTGAACTCGACCCGACCGAGGTCGACCGGGCCTGTCCTGTGTGTGGCGCGCCCACGGTTGTTACCTACCACGATGAGTGGCTCTTTCATGTCTGTACCGAGTGCGAAGGGCGATTCGGGAACCGCGATCAGTTTCCGGAGGGGACGCTCGCAGGGGTGAACCTCAATCCGGCTGTTGTGACCGACCGGAAGCCCGAAGAGCTACTCAATGCGGCCTTTGTCAGGGGAACGTGGAACTTGCAATCCGCGGTCGAAGGGGTGTGTGCCGAGTGCTCGGGCCCGATGGAGGGGTGGCTACACGTCTGTGACGACCACGGGGCCGAGGGGGTATGTCCAAATTGCGACCGGCGGTACGAGGTGATGGCTCGGTTTCGCTGTCCCGTCTGCAAGGCCTCCGGCGAGTATGTGCCATCGTGCTCGTGGCTGGTCATGCACCATCCAGCCGTGATCGCCTTCTACGCCGACCATGGGGTTCCCCTCCAGTACGATGATGACAGTGGGAGTTTCCAACCGCGATACCGAGACGTAGATCCCAAGGAGGACATTGACTTTGAACTCATCACAACAGATCCACCCCGTGTTCGAGTTACGTTCCAGCATGAGGGTGCCGAATTGGAACTGACGCTCGACGAGAACGTGAACGTCATCGACGTAAGCGAGAGAGGGAGACCCGGTGTGAATCGCCTCGGGACTTGATCTCCGAGGCATCCGTCTCGAACCGCCCCATACATCCGGAAATCAGACCGATTGCACTGTGGTCAGAGTTCTTCGAGGGGGACACAACCGGGCATGTTGGCGAACCGGGAATTCGGCAGGCTGAACACGCCTTCCGGGTTCCTTTCGTGCACCCACACGTGCAAGTCCCAGATATGCATTCCCGTCCCGGGATCTTCGATGAGTATCCATCCGTCCTCCTCAGGTGTCCCTCGAAGCGTATCCCCCTCCAGTGGTTCGCTTTCGTCGTTGAAGAGATCAGGCTTGGGAACTTTGGGATCGTCGTTCTCGTCCAGTTCGGTAGGGAGGATGAATTCGGCGCCGCCGAGTTCGAGCTTTCCATTTTCGTCGACCATATAGAAGAGGGACTGTGGGTTTTCGGGGTCGAGCTCGCCTTTTTCCCAGAGAGCGGCATTGTCGAAGTGAAGACCCTCGCTACAAACGATCGGAATCGGCGCACTGACGTACCCTGCGTCGGCCATGTTCTCCAATCGTTTGAATGGCTGCGTTGCCTCGCGAACGACTTTCAGCTGATCGGTCAGCGTGGTATCGTCCCAATCGGTCGATCGCGCTATGGCAGTTCCAGGTCCACCTCCGGCGGCAGCAATGGTCGCCGTAACGACGCCCGCCTTCAGAAGTCGACGACGGTTGACGTCGAGATGGTTCCCGTCCGTTGCCGTTCGGTCACTCTCCACTGGTTCTCCCGTTATTGACGTTCGTTTCATGGTGTGTCGTGGGTGTTGTTCGGACGTGACTGCGTTGCCGATCACGTGGGTGAACGGCGGAGGGGTGACTCCACGAGGAACCCGTGGTATGTCAACCCCTACCGAACCGAAGTGGTGGGGTGCAATAAGTGTTAGTTGAATTATATTTCATCAAGTGAGATGATAGGTCGAAACCCAACGGCTGTACCGGTGTCGCGAAGGGACGTCCTTTGGAGTTGGTACGTTTGTCGTAGACCACTGTCTGTCCACAGTGTGAAGATGTCGTTCGGGACCGATTGCTGCTGAACGTAGGTTCACCAGTATTGACTGGTACGTATCAGAACTATGGGTGGCGCACTGCTCGCAGGAACGTGGCTGAAAGAGTACTGCGAACCCTGTTGAGTACGGCGAACGCGGGGAGCAAGTAGCTGAATAGTGATGGGCTGTGGCGGAGAACCCCGTCAGTACGCGGCGGCAACGTCGTCGAGTACGCGGTCGAATCGGTCGCGAACATCTCCGGCGATGCCATCTAAGTCCCGGTTGTCGACGACGCCGAGCAACGTCTGGGGGTCGACGGCGCTGACGACCACGTCGCCGTCGTCAGCCTCGTAGACTACGACGTTGCATGGCAGGAGCGTACCGAGGTCGCGTTCGGCGTCCAATCCCTGCTCTGCCAGCGGTGGGTTACACGCCCCGAGGATGCGATACTCCGGATATCCTTCGAGACCGAGTTTCTCCTCCAGTTTCGCCTGTAGATTGATGTCACTCAGGACGCCGAACCCTTCCTCTTCCAGCGCCTCAATAGCTGAATCGACGACATCCTGAAACGGCCCATCGACGCGCCGGGTCATTGTGTACTCCATAGCCACTCCCCCGGTTCGTCCGCCATTGGCATAGTGTTTGAGGCACAATCGCGGTCGCCGCTGTCCCCTCACTATCGAGGACGGCGATACAGGCAAACCGCGCCGAAACGGCATTCTCAAGCGGTGAGAATGAACGGCTCGATATAACCCGATAGTCGTCGTAGTAGCAGATAGAAGGGTGAACTCCACATGACTCTTGCCAGGCAACTCGAAACGAGAATCGTAGCGCTAGTCGCTACCGTGACCACGCTCGTCGCAACCGCGACCGGAACGGTCGTCGCCGACCCAGTCGGCGGTGGACACATGTGGGGCGGCGGCCACATGTGGGGAAACGGCTGGATGGCTGGATCCGGATGGATGGGACTCTGGGGTATCCTCTGGATGGTCATCCTCCTCGTCATCCCGCTCGCGCTCGTATACGTCCTGCTGAGTCGTCGTGGATCCGAGCGGGGGACCGACCCCGCGCTGGCGACGCTCCGAGAACGATACGCTCGTGGTGAAATCGACGACCAGGAGTTCGAAACACTCCGGGCAAAGCTTTCCCGTCGCGGCGATGCCGATCACTAGCACATCGTGAATCGGACGTTGTCGCTGGCGAGGTCGGCCACGTCCCGGCAGAGTCGGATGCACCGGGACATATCCACGCCCTCGTCGGAACACTTCTCCGCGCACCACTCGCAGGCCTACACTATCTCTCGATTTTGCGCCGAATCCTGTGATATTCTCGCTTCGTATTGACGTTCTCGACCGAGGTACCAAGCGACACGTCCGACGGAGCGGTCGAAATCGGAACGGTCTCCAGCTCTGGCAGGGCGTCGTGGAGTGCTCGGAGGCTGGCGTCCGGCAGAAGTTCACTGCGAACGTCGGCCACGGCGTCCCGTCGATAGAACGCGTGCAACGGTTCAGGCTCACCGTCTGCATGCACCGGGACGAGCGCATCCGGTGATGCACGCGCTGTCGGGAGCCGGCTTGCGAGCCACTCTATCGCCTCAGCGGAGAGTCGTGGCATATCGCACCCAGTCAGGAACAACCACTGCTCGTCGATAGCGGAGAGCGACCCGTACAGGCCCGAGAGCGGCCCCTGAAACGATGGCGCGTCGGACGTAAACACCAGGTCGTCCACCGAACCAAGTCCCGTCTCTACGGTGGCACGTTGGTCAGCAGTATCCACAGCGATTATCGGTGGGTTGTCCGTTACGCTGCTCACTGCTTGGACGACACGTTCGACAAACGTCGTCTCGTTCACGACCGCGACCGCCTTATTCGTCTCACCGAAGCGTCGGCTGCGGCCGCCAGCGAGCACGACGCCGCTAAACGAGGGGTGACGGCTAAAATCTCTGGACACGGCTACTCAGGGATGAACTGCTTTGAGCGCCCACTTTTCGAGCCCCCGACGTTCAACCGTGAATTCGGGGAGTACTTCGGTCGGCTTTCCGTCCGTACCCGCAAGATTGGTCAGGAAATCGCCAACCTGTGTCGGATCGCGGTCGCTCACGAGGTAGAGTGATTCCCCGGAGTCGAGGCTCTCGAAGGTCTCGCGCACGCGATCTACACGCTGTTGTCCCTCCAGTCCGCGGAGATCCACCGGGTTCTCGGGCAGTTCGAGGCGCTCGACGTTCTCCAGTCGGCCCATCACGGTGTCGGCCAGCGACGCGAACGAGTCGGGTGCGGTGCCGGGTTCGGGCGCGTCTTGCAGGTCCGTCGAGAACGGGAGGCGAGCCAGCACCTGCATGTCGAGTTCGTCTATCGGGGTCTCGCCGGGGAAGGTGTCGTGGTCGTGGCCGCACTCCTCGCAGACGAACCGGTCCATGTTGACCACCGTGCCGAGGACGGGAACGCCGTTCTCGTCGAACAGCCTGCGACTCCGACGGGTGTCCTCGATGCTGGTGTGAAACGGTGTCGTGACGAAGACGGCCCCGTCGATGGGCACCTCCTGCAGCGTCGTGAGCGCCACGTCGCTGGTGCCGGGCGGCAGGTCGATGACCAGCACGTCGGGGGCGTCCCACGCCGCGTCGGCGAACAGGTCCGAAAGCGCGTCGTGAGCCATCGCGCCCCGCCACGCCAGCGGGCCGCCGTCGGTCATCAGGCCGACGCTCAGCACTTCGAGGTTGGAGTTTCCGACCGTCTCCGGGATGGGCCGCCCCTCGTCGTCGGACATGATGGGGCCCTCGACGCCGAGCAGGGAGGGTACGTTCGGCCCGAAGATGTCGGCGTCGAACAGCGCCACGTCTCGATCGGCCGCCAGCGTGCAAGCCAACTGAGTGGCGACAGTGGACTTGCCGACCCCGCCCTTGGTGGACGCGACTGCGACGACCGAATCTATCTCGGCGATGGACACTCGGCCCTCGGTGTCGGCAGTAGCAGGTTCGACGTGGGCGCTCTCGACGCCTGCCACGTCCCGGACCGCGCTCAACATCGTCTCCATGACCTCGGTGCTGGTCCGAGGGTCGAACTGGGTCAAATCGACCTCGACCGTGACCGCCTCGTCCTCGACGTCGATGTCCGCGACCAGTCCGGCTTCGAACACGTTCATCTCGGTCCGGGAGTCCCTGACCGACCGGAGCGTCGCTTCCACGTCTTCCCGAAGTTGGTGTTCCGTAGGCATGCTCACAGGTTCGGCTGTCGGTTCAGCAGGTCTTCGCCGGGCAGGAGGGTGTCGCCCTCGGCCATCGCGCCGGTGAACCGTCGCCGGAAGCGGTCCGGGTCTACCGACCGGGCGTGTCGCGCAGTCAGTGCCACGATGTCGCTGTCGTCGCTGATCGCCATCCCCTCTAGCGTCCGCCGCGCCCGGTCGTCGTCGATGCCGCCGAGGACGTGGGCGGCCCACTCACGGACGCGCTCGCTCGGGTCGGTTGCCATCTCGATGGCGTCGTCCAGCACGTCCTCGCCCCGGAGTTTGAACAGCGAGATGAGGGCGTTCCGGCGACTTGCGTGATGGTCGTCCGATAGCGCCTCGTCCATCCGGTCGGCGTACGCCTCGCGGTCGATGCGGTCGAGCGCCACCACGGCCTCGGCCCGGACCCACGGGTCGTCGTCGTCGCGCGAGACAGCCAGCGCCACGTCGCCCGCGTCCTCGGCGCGAAGTTTGGCGAGCGATTCGACCGCGAACTGGCGCACGTCGGCGTCGTCGTCGCCGAGCGCGACAGACGACAGCGCGGCCACGACCGCCTCGGAGCCGTCGGTCTCGGCCAGCGCCAGCGTGGCCCGGCGTCGATCCTTCCGGGACCCCTCCGCGAGGTCGTCGAGCAGCTCGCGCGCCGAGTCATCGGCCACCGGGTCGGTGTCGCCAGCGGTCAGTTCGTCGGGAGCCACCTCGCCGAGGGTCACGTCTCGGCTCACCTCGATGTCGGCGAGACTGTCGAGGGTGTGGCCGACCCCCGGACTGCTCGTCGGATCGAGTTGCGGGTCGGGGTCCTCCTCGACTTCCG
The DNA here is from genome assembly GCF_051917725.1 of Halomicrococcus pelagicus. GTDB lineage: Archaea > Halobacteriota > Halobacteria > Halobacteriales > Haladaptataceae > Halomicrococcus. The sequence continues at coordinate 317,309 of NZ_JBQBLX010000004.1, read as the reverse complement.
CGTACTCGGGTTCGTCGTCGTACGGGTCACTCGTGCATCTGCAGTCACCGCCACAGGCGCAGTCCTGCGGCGCGTCATCTCGGTTCGCGTCGTGGTCGTGCTGATGGTCGAAATCTCGTCCACAGCCGCAGTCGTGGTTCTGTCCGTGGTCGGGATTCTTGTCGTGTTCGTGGCTCACGTGGAATCACCTCGCTGGTCGGGAATCGGCGCGAGAACGAACGCCACCGCGAGTGCCGCGCCGAGCGCTCGCGGAATCGAAGAGGGAACACCAGCAGTCAGGAGCAGGAGACCGGTCGCCGCGGGCGCGATTCGCCGGTTCGTCGCGCCCGTCGCCACCGTCGTCGCCAGTCCGCCCACGGCCGCCGCGAGCAGGAGCGCCGATGCGCTGACGACGCTTCCCGCGACGAGGACGACTGCGCCCGAGACGAACGGCGCGGCCCCGGTCAGGTGAAAGGTCGCACCGGCAACGAGTCCGCCGACCGCGAACGCGCCCATTCGCGGCCGGAACGCCAGCGGGGTCGCCGCCATGCCCACCAGCGCGAGCGTCGTCCCGACGGTCCGGAACGCCGCCGGACGGACGCCGACCGCGCCGAACATCGAGAGCGTCAACCCTCCGAGGAGTGCCACCGCGACGACTCCGACGCGAATCTGGCGACGAGTCGGCGACCGGGAGACGACGGCGGACCCGGCAAGCGTCAGCCAGCCACCGACGACGACCGCCCCGACCGCTGGGAGGGCGACCGCGGGCGTGACCGCTGACAGGAGACCGAACACACCGACGAGTATCAGCCCGATTTGGGACCACGACTCGTCGGCGGTCACGCCGAGCGCGAGCGCCGCAGTCGCGGGACCGACGACCGCCGCACTCGCGGCCGCGTCGAACCACGCGCCGGACGCCACGCTCGGCAGAGTGACTGGTGCATTCAACGCGATTCGGGTCGCGGCCAGCGTCCCGAGTCCGGCCAGCGCCACGAGCGCCGCCACGAGTCGGACGCGCCGGGTCCAGGACTCGGTGACGACCGCAACCGTGAGCGAGCGCGCTCGCTGGCGGACCGCCGCGGTGCGCTCCCGGAGCGCAGTCGCCTGCTCGACCACGCGTCCGCGGACCCGCCCGGCAGATTGGCTCATCTCAGTCGCCCTCCAGTCGGTCGGCGAGTTCCGCCCGGTCCGCGGCGGTGAACTCGTCGAGGACCCGTGCGAATCGGGCGTACGCGCCAGGGTTCGGTTCGTCGTCGATGCGCTCGACGACGCCCTCCACGAGGAGGCGAAGGTGGCGGTCGAGGAGGTCGAGTCGCGCTCGTGCGGCGTCCGGTTCCTCCTCGACGGCTTCGCGCCGGGCCAGATAGCCCGCGAACTCCAGTTGGAGACCGAGGTAGTCGTGGTGTTCCCGGTCCGAGGTGGCGGGTCGGACCCCGTAGTAGTCGTAGGCCCGTGCGAGGTCGAGGTTCACGTCGGTCCACGACGCCTCGGGCCGGTAGGCCGACTCGTAGAGCGGGACCGGCGGTTCGTCGGTCGAGAGGGTGCCGTCGGTCCGGTCCTCGTACTCGGAGTAGCCGATGACGAAGAGGTCGTTGTACCGCGCGCAGAGCGTGTCGTAGTCGTCCTCGCTGCCGACCTCCTCGGTGGACACGTCGAGTGGCGTCCGGGCGAACAGGGCCGTCAGTTCGTCGCGCAAGTCGCCCCCAGCGAGCGCGTCGTAGAGCCCCTCGTCCGGGTGTTCGAAGGCGCTGGCGAGCAGGGCATACACCGTTCCGCGGGCCGTGGCGTCCGGGTCGAGTTCGTCGCGGTCCAGCGGCGGGTCCTCGTGGTCAGCAGTGGTATCGCTGTTCATCACCCGTCACCCCGCTTGACTGCGACGGCGGTGACAGCGATCACGACAGTGATGGCCACCCCCGCGATGAGCCACAGGGCGGTCTGGTAGGGCGGTCCCTGCGGCCCCGGACCGAACGGGAAGGTGTACCACTCGCTGACCGCCTTCCGGCCTGCTCGCTCGGCGTTCGACCCGTTCCAGACCGCGAACGAGACGGGCACGTCCTGGTCCATCTGTATCGAGGCACGGTCGGGAGCCTCGACGGTCAGGTTCCGCGAGAACACGACGTACCACCGGCCATCGCTGTACGTCGCGTTGGTTGTGATGGCCGTCTGGTTGAACGGCGTAGTGGTCCCCGGTCCGGCGGCTAGCAGTTCTTGACTGTCCATCGCGCCGTTCCACCACCAGACGTTCACCATCGACTGGGGACTCCCCATGGCGATGCCGGGTTGCTGGCTGACGTTTGCCGGGAACTGGACCGCGACCCCGTCGCCGAAGGAGTTGACCCTGGGCGCGTCGTACTGTGAGGCCGTGACGTTGCCGTCCTTGGTTCCGTCGGCCCACGACACCCGGAGGAACAGCCGTTGCTGGCTGTGAGCCGCCTCGATGTTCGCTCGGTCGACGGACGTCTGGTTGGCGTTGGGCACCTGACTCGGCGCACTCGACAGCGGGACCGTGACCGTCGAGGCGTTGTTCCACGCCGGAGCCGTCGGGTTCGAGAGCGCCCCGACCTCCGACTGGGAGGCTACCATGACCGGAATCTGGTTGGCTGGCGCTCCCGCGACCAGCATCGGAAGCGCCGCCGCCGCGAGGACGAGCGTTCCGGCAATCAGTAGTTCCCGCGCCGTCGCCGCGAACTCCCCTCTCACTGGTCGAACACCTCCAGTCGATACTGCTGTGCCGGGTTGTTGGTCGTGAGGATGTCCATGAGTTCGCTTTCGTCGCCGCCCTGGACCCGCGTGCGGTGGCGTTCGATGGTGTCCAGTGCGGCGTGAACTTGCTCGCCGAACAGTTCTTCGAGGAGAGGTCGCGGGATGCGCTCAGCGTCGACGCTCTCACCGGTCTTCTCGTCGTGCTGTGGTGGGGCGAACGGCGGGATGTAGTAGACGTTCGGTTGCGTGTGGTAGTCGGGGTGGAGTCGGAGCGCCACCTCGTACTCGTTGACGAGCTTGTGAATCGGTCCCTGCTCGTCGTCGAGGTAGCCGACCAGCCGGAGTTGCGGCGGACACTCCGTCGCGCACGCCGGCGGCACCGCGTCGCCGTCGTTGAGGTTGAAGTTGCCGTCGCCCGACCCCTCGCCCTCGATGCGCGGGTAACAGAAGATGCACTTCTCCGAGCGCTTGCGCATGACGTTGTAGTAGACCTTGTTGTATGGACAGCCCTCGACGCAGTAGCGGTAGCCGCGACACCGCTCCTGGTCGACGAGCACGATGCCGTCCTCCTCGCGCTTGTAGATGGCCTTCCGGGGACAGGCCTCTGCGCACGACGGGTGGGTGCAGTGGTTGCAGATGCGCGGGAGGTAGAAGTAGTAGGAGTTGGGGTACTCCCCCGCACCCTGGTCCTCGTCCCAGTTGGGTCCCCACTCGGGGTCGTTTCCCTCCGGACGGAGCGGCGCGTCGCTCCCGTCGTACATGACTTCGGTGTGGTTGAAATCCCACGCTCGGCCGTAATCCTCCTGAGACGGGAGGCTGCCGTCACCCTCCTGATACTCGCCGTGACCGTCGTTTTCGGCCTGTTCGGCCGAGGCGTAGCCGCCAGTGTCGTCCTCCCAGCCGCGTGGATACCCCTGGCCTGGTTGGGTCTCGACGTTGTTCCAGTACATGTACTCGCGGCCGCCGGTGTCGGTCCAGAGCTTCTTGCACGCGATGGTGCAGGTCTGGCACCCTATGCATTTGTTCAGGTCCATCACCATCGCTACCTGGTGGTTGATGCCGTCCGCGACGTCGATTTGCTGGCCGGACTCGGTCGTGGTCGTCTCGTTTCCTTGATCCTGAGAACTCATTCGGAGTCACCTCCGGCGGCGTCGTCGGGCGGATGGCCCGGGATTGCCTCGACGTCCATCGAGCTTTCGCCCGTCGTGACGTTCGTCGTCTCTGTCGTCGTTCCTTCGCCCGTCGCTTCGGTCGTCGTCCCGGTCGCGGTGTCGGTCCCCGCGTCGCCCGAGGTGTCCTCTACCAGTTCCACCTCGACCTGCACGTCGCTGTTCACGCCCGTCGGCCCCCAGTAGTTAGGGACGAACTCGAGATGCTCGCCGCTGTCCGCGGGGTACTGCACGAGCTGGGTCGGTTTCATGTACATCCCGACGAGCGTGTTGAAGTTCCCCCGACTCGGGAACTGGAACCGCTCCCACGCGAAGTAGAGCTTCGCCACGCCGGGTTGGGCGCTTGGATATATCTTGACGCTGACCTCGATCTCGTCGAGGTCGTTGTACACTCGGACGGTGTCGCCGTCCTCGATGCCTCGTTCTTCGGCGTCGTCGGGGTGCAGGTAGACGATCGGCTCGCCCCGTTGCAGTCGGAGCATGTGCTCGTTGTCCCGCCACGTCGAGTGGATTGACCACCGGCCGTGTGGCGTGTTGTACTGAAGCGGGTACTTCTGCTTGGACTGGAGCACTTCGGGCTCCTTGAACGTCGGCACCTGCTCGCCGAGGTCGAGGAACCAGTCGTGGTCGATGTAGTACTGCTGTCGCCCGGTGAACGTCGGCCACGGGTTCTTCTGCTGTACGTAGCGTTTCCACGGGGTGTACGGCTTGCCCTCCTCCAGCGGCGAGGTCCAGTGGTCGCCCGACGCCTCGAACCGCCGCGGCTGTTCGACCGTGTCGTCGAACGTGATGCGGCCGTCCTGGTTCTCCGGGTTGGTCTCCTCGGAGTGTTCGAGGATGAACTCGGCGGCGGCCTTGTCTTCTTTCAGCGCGCCCGGTGCGTCGTCCAGCCAGTCCCGGACGTAATCGTCGTGGACGGTCGTGAGGTCGATGTCGCGGTCGAACTGGCGGTCCTGAACCGGGTCCACGTTCCTTTCGTTGGCGATTTCTTGGACCTTCTGGGCCAGCAGGCGGAATATCTCCCAGTCGGTCTTGGACTCGCCCAGCGGTTCGATGGCGGGCGTGAACGGGTGGACGTAGCTGTGCATGTCGGTCATGTTCAGGTCGTGCTTCTCGTAGTGGCTCGCGGCCGGGAGCACGATGTCGCTGTACAGCGCCGTCGAGTCCATCCGGAAGTTGATGTCCACGACGAGGTCGAGTTTCGGCCAGAGAACGTTCTCGATGGCGATGCCGCCTTTCGACTGGTTGAAGTAGTTGCCCCGCCAGCAGAAGAAGACGCTCGGGTCCGGTCGCTCGCCGCTCTCGCGCTCCTTCGGGTAGACGGGCATCCATCCGTTGTCGATGGACTCCTGAATCCGCCGGCGCGTGTCGGGGTCGATGTTCCCGAGGATGTCGCCGTGGTAGTAGGTCCACAGCGTCGTCGGTACCCCGCGGACGTTCCCAGTCGGGAAGGATAGCTGTTGCCAACCGCGGTGAGTCCAGATTTTCTCCTGGCCGACGTAGTGGTCGAAGCCGGTTCCCTGTCGGCCGATGTGGCCCGTGAGCGTGACGAGCAACTGGATGGCCCGATTGCCGAGGTCGTTGTGGTACCAGTCGTTGACGCCCTTCCCGTGGATTATCTTGCCCTTGTCCACGTTGGCGAACTCGCGGGCGATCTGCTGGTGGGTCTCCGCTCCGACGCGGGTGAGTTCGTTGACGCGCTCGGGGGTGTACTTCGACAGTTCGTCGGTAACGTGCGACCAGACGGTCCGGACGGGCACGCTCCCAGCACCCTGTACGTTCACCTGGCGATTGACGTTCAGTTGCGGGTCGAAGTTCAGGGCGATGCTGGCGTTCTCGTCGTGCTTGCCGTCGCGGTTGCCCAGTGACCCCGGTGCGTTCCGGAGGTTGCCCTGTTGGTCCACCATCACGAACACTTTCCCGGCGTCGCCATCCGTGGAGAGGTTCGGCACGTCGGCGACCCGGAGGAACTTCCCGGTGTCCTCACGGACGAGTAGTGGCATGTCGGACTGCTCCTTGACGTGGCGTTGGTCGTAGAGGTCCTCGTCCACGATGGTCCGGGCCATACCGAGTGCGACCGCCGCGTCGCTCCCGGCCTTCGGCGAGAGCCACTCGTCGCAGTGGATGGCGGTCTGGGAGTAGTCGGTGAAGATGCCGACCCGCTTGGCCCCCTTGTACGCGGCTTCGAGGAAGAACTTCGCGTCCGGGATGCGCGTGACGTTGATGTTCGACCCCCACGCGATGATGTAGTCGGCGTTGTACCAGTCGGCGCTCTCGGCGTTGTCAGTCTGGGTCCCCCACGTGATGGGCTCGCCCGGCGGGAGGTCCGAGTACCAGTCGTAGAAACTGTGGCTCACGCCGCCGAGGAGGTTGACGAACCGCGACCCCGAGGCGAACGAGACGGGACTCATCGCCGGAATCGGGGTGAACCCCGAGATGGCGTCGTAGTTGCCCTGCTGGACCTCCTCGATGACCTTCTCCGCGATTTCGGTCAAGGCCTGGTCCCACGAGATGCGCTTCCACTTGCCCTCGCCGCGCTGGCCGACGCGCTCGAGCGGGTATTTGATTCGCTGTTCGGCGTTGACGTAGTCGGTGTAGCACGCGCCCTTCTGACAGCCGCGGGGGTTCGAGGAGGGGAGTTCGTCGTTGATGGCGGGGTAGTCGCTGGCCTGCTCCTCGCGCCAGACCTGCCCGTTCTTGACGTAGACGTTCCACGAACAGGATCCCGTGCAGTTGACTCCGTGGGTGCTCCGCGCCACCGAGTCCCAGTCCCACTTCTGCCGGTAGAAGTCCTCCCAGTCCCGATAGGGGTAGTTGCCGATGTAGTCCGCACCGTCCACGCTCTCGATGCCGGATAACTGGGTGAGTTCGTCGGCGACGATGCTCTCCGACAGGCCCAGGGCGGTCGAGAGACCGATGCCCTTCAGGAAGTCGCGACGACCGACACCACTGCTCGATTCACCTGCGCTCTCTGCGTTCGATTGATTGTCGCTCATTGTCGTTTCTCGATAAACACTGTCGTTAGTCCGAGCGCTGTCCCACCGAGCCCGAGCAACAGTCCCGTCGTCGTCGCGCCGCCGACTTCGAGTCCGGCGGCGACAAGCGCGAGGCCCACGATTTTCGTCGCGTAGTCGAGCAACCGGTAGGTCCGACTGGCTACGGTCACGCGGTGGTCAGTCATCCGGACCACCTCCGCGGGCGTCGTCCGACCGTCCTCCTTGAGGACTGTCCGTCTCCTCGTTGACAGGCGGGTCGTCGGCCGCAACCGACGACCCACCGTCCGCGGCGGCCTCCTCGCGACCGGGGCCCGCTGCGGAATCGTTCCCTCGGAGGACGACGTACGTGATTCCGCCGGCGACGAGAGGGTAGAGCAACACGCTCGCGAGCAGAATCGTATTGATAGTACCGGTCGGGGTGTGGACCACCTCCGCGAGGATGTTGTTCATCCCCGCGAGGGACGCGACCATGATGAACGTCACTCCCGCGACGCCGACAGCGGTCTGCCACGGCCTGCGCATGGGGTCCACCGTGAAGTGGGTTGGCTCCTCGCGGTAGTCGATGAACGGCCACAGGAACATCGCCCCGAACACGATGCCCGGCAGGACGATACCGCTGAGGAACTCCGTCGAGACGTGTATGTCGGTGAACGGCACCGTGAAACTCGTCCACGACGGCATCAGCTTCAGGAACCCGAACACCCACATCAGGAACCAGTCGGGCATGATGAGACCGGGCGTCGAGGCCGGGTCGTTCGGGCCGTACTCCGCGACGTTGTGGACCGGCAGGAACCCCGCGAGCAGGGAGACCGACGCCAGCGTCAGGAAGAAGACCACGACGCTGACCGCGGTCTGATTTGGGAACGCGGGGAGACCGACGACATAGGTGTCGTCTCCTCGGTCGATGGTGAGTTCACCGGCTACGTCGTCGCTCCGGGGGGCCTCAGTGTGCTTCTGGCGTATCAGTATCGCCATGTGGACGCCAATGAGACCCATGATGGCGACCGGAATGGCGAAGACGTGCAGGAAGTAGAACCGCGGTACTGTCGCGCTGGAGGGATACTGGCCCCCGAAGACGATTTTCGACAGTACGTCTCCGAACACCGGCACCGACTTGGCAATGCTGTAGCCGATGCCGGTCGCAGTGCTGGCGAACTCGTCGAACGGGAGCGAGTAGCCCGTGTACGCCGCAAAGATGGCCAGCACGGCGAGGAGTCCGCCGACGATCCAGTTCAGCTCTCTCGGGTTGCGGTACGCTCCGGTGAAGAACACCCGGAGCAGGTGGAGGCCGATGGACGCTACGAAGAAGTGGGCGGCCCAGTGGTGCATCCGCCGGAGAAACATCCCGTAGGGGATGTCGTAGGTGATGTGGAGGACGCTCACGAACGCCGCCGGGAGGTCTTGGCCCTGATACTGGGCGACGCTCCCCTCGTAGGTGACTTCGGTGGTGCTCGGTTCGAAGAAGAATCCGAGGAACACGCCCGTCAGCACCAGCACGAAGAACGTGAACAGCGCCACCTCGCCGAGGAGGAACGAGTCTTCGGCCGGGAATGCCTTGCCGAGGAACTCGCTGCCGTCGTCGAGATCGAAGCGCCCGTCGAGCCAACCGTAGATGCGGTCCCACATCTGCTCTCACTCCTGTACCCCGACGGGACTCTCGAAGTCCCCGGTGGCGACGAGGTAGCCGTCGCTCGACAGCGTGATGGGTAGTTGCGGGAGCGGCCGCGGCGGCGGCCCGCCGACGACCGTTGCGCCCTGCACGGGGTTGAACTTCCCGAAGTGGCAGGGACACACCATCGTCTGGTCTTCGCGGTTCGACACCATGCAACCGGCGTGCGTGCAGACCTTCGAGTACGCGGCGTAGCCCGCGACCGTGAACTCCAGTTTCGTCGGTTCGCTGTACTCCTCTTCGGGATATCGAACCAGCAGCGTCGGCGAGTCTTCGAGGCCGGGTCGAGGTTCGGGAAAGACAGTCATCATGTCTGCCATCTCCAGTTGGTTCTCGCCAATCCGGTCGCCGTCGGCGTCCACCAGCGGCACACCATCTGAGTAGATGGGGCCCGTGTACTCGCGCTCGAACACGCGTGTCAGTCCCGCGAGCGGTGCCGCGAGACTCCCAACGGCAGCCAGACCACCCATCGTGGCCAGTATCTTGGCCACGTCCCGCCGGTCAAATCGTCCCTCCTCGGCGTCGCCGGACGGTTCGGTCCCGCCGTCGGGCCTGTGGTCCGGCGAGGACTGGCGGTCCTCACGGGGCCGTCCGCCGTCCACACGAGCGCACGGACAGTTATCGTACGGACTAGCTCGCGGATTGTCAGTTGCTGGTCGTTCCGGGTCGCTCGGGTCGCTCCTGCCGTCCATTATCAGTGCCCCCGTTTCTCCGCGACTTCGACGTGCGGCATGAACCACGCGTAGTACGCGACGGTCAGCGCCGCCAGCGAGAGGAAGAGTCCGGCGGCGTAGAGTCCGAAGTACTGCGTCCGGGCGAGCGTCAGGTACTCGCCCGTGAACAGCGCCGAGAACACGATGGCGAGGACTGTCAACCCGGCCATGACGACGATGCCCTCAGTCGACCCCGCCGCGTCGTGGTACTCGATCAACCATCGCTCGTCGGTACTCAACCACGAGAGGGGACTGCCCCCTCCTTCGATTCTCCCGTCCCGCGGGGTCGTCCTGCGTTCGGCGTCGTTCCCCTCCTCGCCCGAGATTCCACCGTCGGATACGATGACTTCGGCGTCGGCGTCCGACGGCCTGACGGCGCTGTTCATGAACCGGTGTGCACCGACGAGGGCGCCGTAGAGACCGAACAGTGCGACCCATACGACGACCCCGACCTGACTCGGCGAGAGCTTGTTCGGCGCGTCCACCGGGCCGCCGAGCGGCCGAATCTCGCTGACGCTCGGGTCTATCTGTATCTCCTCGCCCGACGGCTCCCCCTGCAGCGCGACGTACCACATCGGAAGCAGTACCAGCGCGACGAGGACGCCGACGACGAGTGTCTCCCGCCTCACCGCTGGACCTTCCTCTGGATAGTACAGGTCACCTGATCCCCCCGTGCTCGTTTGCCGTCTCCACCGAACGAACTGTAGGAGAAACACTATAGACGCGATTAGGCTCTATTCCTCTAAATGAAGGTCCTTTAAATGCGGACGATGTACTAATCAGTTGGGATAACTACTTATGAGCGTCGGCGAAGTCGATTGAGGCATGGTGGGGGAGACGGTGTACGTGGAGTTGAAGATCAGCAACCCGAATACCTGTCAGGTCGCCGCCGCATCCGAACCGAACGCGACCGTGACCCGCGTGTCGCGAACTATGCTCCCGAACGACGATGGCCACGTAACCGAGGAGTTGGAGGTCGAACAGTCGTCCGGCGACGAAGTCGCGGCCGCGCCGGTCCACCGATCCAACGGCGTGTTCCGTCTCCAGCGACCGGTCGGACAGGGATGTGCCTGCGAACTCGTCGAGCGATACGACTGTCCGGTCCGGAGCATCCACGCCGACGATGGGGAACTGTCGCTGTCGTTCTACGCTAAGGAGATCAGGACGGTACGCCAGATCGTCACAGACCTCAAGGAGTCCTGCGACGGCGTCCATATTCAGCGGCTCTACCACGCGGATGAAGGGGAGACACGCGACCTCGTCTACGTCGACCGCGACCAGTTCACCGACCGCCAGCGAGAGGTGCTCCGGACCGCCCACAAGATGGGCTATTTCGCCTACCCGAAGGAAGCCAACGCGTGCGAGGTCGCCGCCGCACTGGGAATCACCTCGACCACGTTCGCTGAACACCTTTCGAACGCCCAGGCGAAGCTCCTCGACCACCTGCTCGACCAGCAGTAAATATCACGGTGAATTAGATAGATGCGTCCAGTACCAACACACCACGATGTCAGTTGAGTGCTCGTTGATGGTTTCACCGTGTTGCATCCTACGTGTACCGAAACCTTTCCGTCATAGAGTAGAAAATCGGCAGTCGATCGGTGCTATTCCGGTCGGCGAGTGATGCAGTCGAGAGCGAAGAGAAGCGAAGGCCCGGTCAACCCTCGAATGCTTCGTCCGATTGGTCGTATTGGATAGTCAACGTCCCCGGTGTGGAGCGTCTGGTCGCTTCGCGGATGGCTTCTAACTCATCGAGTACCTCGCTCTGGCCCGCTTCGTCTCCAGAGACTTCCCGTGTTTCCTCTCGCAGTATGTCATACGCCCGTTCAACGAGACGCCTGACTGCTTCTGCGTCGGATTTCGAATTAATCTCGAAGGTGGCTTCGTGCATAGGGCTAGTTGACGCTCAAGTGGTAAAACCGTAGTCCAGGGCTCATCGCCACAGAAGTTTCGTTCTGCGTCTCTCTCAGCAGAAAAACACTAAACGAATGAGAATTATTCGTTGTCTCACCTAATCAGGGGATTTTTGACTTGTGTCGATGTACCCTAGAGAAATGGGTCCGGGGGAATACGACGCGACGATGTCCGGCCGACGACTCAACGTATGAAATCATGGTTTCATTAGTCGAACCGTTCGTTCAAGTGGTCGGCGAAAACCCCGTGATTCAGGGGCTCGTCGGCGGAATCGTTATCGCGGTATTGAACCTGTTTGGAGCGTCACTGGTGCTCGTCTGGCGGAATCCTTCGGAGCGTGCGCTCGATGGCGCGCTCGGATTCGCGGCCGGTGTGATGCTCGCTGCAGCCTTCACGAGTCTCATCATCCCGGGAATCGAGCAGTACTCTGGCGGAAATCCGATTCCCACGCTCGTAGGCGTCGTGCTCGGCGGTCTCTTTCTTGATCGAGCCGACAGGCTCGTCCCGCACGCACACTATCTGCTGACCGGAAGCACGCGAGCGGATGAGGCCGACCCAAGCACGTCTCTTCCTCTCGATAACGAGCGGCTGAAGCCCGTAATCCTGTTCATCTTGGCTATCACGCTCCACAACATGCCCGAGGGGCTAGCTGTGGGTGTCGGTTTTGGCTCCGGCGACATCGAGAACGCGATTCCGCTCATGCTCGCTATCGGCATCCAAAATATTCCTGAAGGGCTTGCGGTCTCGGTGGCCGCAATCAATGCCGGGTTGGATCGCCGCTTCTACGCGGTCTTTGCCGGGGTGCGTTCAGGTGTCGTTGAAATCCCACTTGCGGTGCTGGGTGCACTGGCAGTGAGTGCCGTCAAGCCATTACTTCCGTACTCGATGGGCTTCGCCGCGGGGGCAATGCTCTTCGTCATCTCCGACGAGATCATCCCTGAAACCCACATCCACGGGCACGAGCGAGTTGCTACACTCGGAGTAATGGCTGGCGTGGTCGTGATGCTTTATCTCGATATCAGTCTGGGATAGAGCGCACGGTTATAAGATACTTGACAGCACTCCGTAAATTGATACAGTTCTTCAACTGGGCCAGCGATGTATATGAGTGAGAAATTCGTTCTTCGAATCTACAGGCGGTCCCTCGCGACGACGATAGCTGTCTCGCCGACGGTGTCGAGGGATGCCTCAACGCCGGGCCCGAAATCAACGGTGATGACGTTCTCCTCCTCGTACTCAGGACGCGTTATCGTAATGTCGTCCTGTTCGTCCGCGGCGGACTGGAGCTGGTAGGGAACTTCCATACGGTACCGTGGTCCGTATTTAACCTAAGTACTCTGTCCGTCATGGAATGGCACAGAGGAGCAGACCGCCTGGGAGTCGTCGCGCCGCCGCTCACTCCAACTGCGTGAGGTCCCCGCGCCGTTCACGGTGCATGATACCGCCCGCGACTCGCCGGAGTTTGGCAACGAGCTCCGCCTCGGTGTCGTACGTTGCAACCCGCAGATCCCACCGCACCTTCGCCGACCGGATCATCGCACTCGTCACGTCGTCTTCATGCACGAACACTAACCGCTCGCCGTGCGTGTCAGCAAGGTTCTCTAGCACGCTACCGGCCTCCTCCCCCACGCCGAAGTTATGCCCGAGAAACGGAACCACGAACGCGGTCGCGTTGCTGCACCGCGCGTACCTGATACTCTGGGACACTGCGTCCACCTCGTCCGTATCGATGCCGACGTCGAGGGCGAGAAACGCGTTCACGCCGGGATCCGCCCGGAGTTGCCCCTGCACCCGGCGCAAGAGCGCCTGCGCCGCGTCGATCTCCTCCTTGTTCCGGAAGAGCTGGCGCAGCGGGCCGGGGAGGTCGTCGACGTCGATCTCGCGGCGTTCGTCTTCGCTGAGAATGTAGTTGAGGTTGAACGACTTGTACGGCCCCATCAGATAGAAGAAAAACCGGTCGTATTTGACCTCGCCGAGCCGTTCGGCGAGGACGTCACGCGTAATCTCGACGCTCATGTCCCATCCTCCTATCCTGACTATATAAAAGGCGCTGTTTTCGAGACTTCTCGGCTTGACAACGACTAAGAGTTCACAGTCCGTACGTCGACACACGATGGCGACCGATCAATCTCGGCCGGGCGGTGGCGACCTTCCAGAGGACCCAGCAGACTTGCTGCCGGACGACAGCGTGCTCAGTCTCGACGAGTACCTCGCGATGCACGCCGCCGTCGGCCACCGCACCCGCTACGAGATTCTCTACCGGCTCGTCCACGGCGGCGATATGAGTCCCAAAGAACTCGAGGACGCACTCACTGTCGACGACAGCACGCTCCACTATCATCTCAACGAGCTCGTCGACGTCGGCCTCGTGGAGAAGCGCCAGCGGACCGACCGGGGCCAGGATGGACTATACACGTATTATCGGGCGACCGTGTTCGGGGAGGTCACGCTTACCGACGGTGTCGACGAGTTGATCCGCGGCGAACAGGACTTCGAAGCATTGTACGACAGCACGGTCGACAGCTGACGCAATACGGCCGGTGCGTTCTACCTGGAAGTCGCTCTCATACCTTCCCTGTGATGACGTCCCCAAAGCTTTTATTTTTATTACATGAGTGGGTGCTATGGATATTGCAATCCTCTCTGACACGCACATCCCTGACCAAGCAGACCAGATCCCCGACCAGTTCCGTGAGCACGTCACAGCGGCAGATCACGTCATTCACGCTGGCGATTTCGGCTCAAAAGAGGCGTTTGCAGACATCCGAGACCTCGCCGCCAATCTGACTGCAGTTTACGGGAACGTCGACCCAACCGATATCGACCTCCCGTCGGTGGCGTCGGCCACGGCCGGTGGTGTAACGTTCGTCGTTTCCCACGGGATGATCAACTTCGTCGAGCGGGCAGTTTCCAGTTCAGAAGGCGTTGTCTTTGACCGCAACGACTGGCTAAATGCGGTCGCCGACACGGCACGGGCACGAGCTGACACGGACGAACCACTCATCGGCGTCGGTGGGCACAGTCACGAACTCGAAGACGAAACGCACAACGGTGTTCGCGTCCTCAATCCAGGGAGTGCTACCGGCGTCGGTCCAGCCGACGGGACGGCAACAATGATGGTCGCTGGAGTGGCTGACGGTGAGACCACCGTCACTATCCACGAGGCGTAGGAGATTCGCACCACGAACGTATCGTAGCCAACTCTCGGTGGAGACAGAGCGTCTATCTATCGAAGATTCTTTCGCAGACAGGTTGCCGAATTCGGACACAGGTCCGTGAACTCGGCCGTTTGCTGGATGCTCGATGGGACGTCCTCCCGAACGACCTCTTCGTATCCACGCCGTCGGAAAAACGCTGCCGCGGTCGTGGTCAGCAAGTAGAGCGTCTCTACCTCGTTGGTTCGTGCATACTCCTCCAGCGCGTCGCACAACGCCGTCCCGTAGCCTTGGCCACGATTCGATTCCGTAACGACGACCGACCGAAGGAGCCCGGTCGATCCGTATCTTTCGACGCCTCCGACACCGATACACTCCGTGTCAGAGTAGACGACGAAGAAACACTCCGGCTTCGCTCGCACGTCCTCGGACGGAAGACCGTTCGCTTCCAACAGGGCTTCGACGCGGTCTACGTCGTCTTCGTCCGCCTTTTGGAGAGTTATCGAAGAGTCGGTCATGCGGTCTCGGTCTGTAGCGGGGATCGGTTGCTGTGACTACGCCGACCCGGAAGCGGCCCCAACTGCTCGAAACGCCGATCAGTTCGCTTCATCGATGGGAATCTGAGTGACCGTAATCTGGGCCTTCCCGCCCAGGTCGAAGGTGAACCCCTGGCAGTCGTAGAAGCAGCGGGTCAGTCTGTAGGCACGTCGCCCGCCGACGAGCAGGCCGACGACGGCCGCAAGGGTCACGGAGCCAACTAGCGGTTGGCTGACGACCCACAACAGCAGGGGAATCGCAGCTACCATGGCGTAGCTCACGAGGACGTTTCGCCAAGTGGGTGTCTCGATCAGCGGACGATCTCGTGGATCAAGCGGTGGCCTGTGCATCGTTACGTTATCGATTTTACTGGTGTCTGTCGTGGCTGTACCACTCGAAACGGTCGGCAGCACGTTCTCGCCCGCGACGACTGCGATTGTACGGATCGGTTCTCATGTTACGATTGGGGCTCCGTCGCTGGTTTCTCTCCTTCTATCGTCGCCGCGACGATGTAGTCGCTCAAATCGCGCTCGCTATCCCAGTCACGGATGAACTCTTCGCTGTCCGCTTTCGGCTCGACGGAAACGTCCGTAAATCCGGCTTCGGTCAGCATCGCTTCGAGCGCGGAAATCGTTGCTGCACCGCCGACGCAGGCAGCCACCGACGTCGGATCGGCCCGAAGGTCGGTCGGTAGCTCGGTGGTCAGGACCACGTCCGAGATAGCGAGGCGTCCGCCCGGTCGGAGGACGCGATACGCCTCGCGGAACACTCGAGGTTTGTCCGGCGACAGATTGACGACGCAGTTCGAAAGGACCACGTCCACCGACTCGTCGGCGACCGGAAGGTGTTCGATTTCACCGAGTCGGAACTCCACGTTCGTCGCATCGTTCGCCTCGACGTTCTCGCGGGCCTTTTCGACCATCTCGGGCGTCATATCCACGCCGATGACGTGACCGGCCGTTCCGACTTCGCGAGCCGCGAGGAAGCAATCGAATCCGCCACCGGAGCCGAGGTCGAGGACGGTGTCTCCCTCCGCGAGGCTGGCGATTGCGGTCGGATTGCCGCAGCCGAGACCCAGATTAGCGCTCCCGTCGACGGCGCCGAGGTCGTCGTCCGAATAGCCGAGTTCCCGTGATCGGTCGGGAGACGCTTCGTTACAGGAGTTATCGTCGCCGCAACACGATGACGACTCCGTGGCTATGCGTGTGTATCGTTCGCGCACGGCGGAGCGCTGTTCTGCGGAGTCGAGATGCCCCTCGTCCGCATCGTCTGTGGAAGTGTTATCGGTCATCGTCGAGCGACCTCCCGTCGTCGAGGACTCGGAGGAGTCGTTCTGCGCTCGGCGTCGCGGTGTAATACCGCCATCGCCCCTCTTTTCGCCGTTCGACCAGTCCAGCGCTGAAGAGCCGTGAGAGCGCCTGACTGACGGCTCCCTGGCTCACCCCGAGCGCAGGTTCCAACTCGCAGACGCAGACGTCGTCGTCGGCCTCGGCGATGAGGCGAAGCGCTTCGTACCGGGTATCGTTACCGAGGGTTGCAAGGGTCTCCACGTCGGCAGCTACCTCCTGTTCCGTCAGTGAATGCGCATGGCTGACCGAACAACAATCGGCGTCTTGCTGGCTTTGCGCGTCGGATGGCCGGCTGTCTGTCTTCTGCCCACTCATTTTAGCACATCCTAATATTAGGCTATGCTAATATAAGCGTTCTGTTAATGTTCTGGTACGATAGAGGAGATACCAAGGACCGGCGAGGTCACATTCGTCCAAGCCGCACTCGCAACGAGGTCTGGCCTATTTGTCGAACTTCGTTTTTCAGGGAGAGGCTTTCCCTCGCAATTCCGTAGCAGTACCGCAGAAAGGTCGCCTCGATCGTCGAGACCCACCGTACTAGATACGACTCTCCGTACGTCTCCCGAGAATTGTCAGATACCGGTGATGTAACGGGTGGCGACCAGTTCAAAAGCTAAACGTCTGTGGGTGTTACACCGTGGCATGGATGGGGAGACTGCCTTTCGGTTGTTCGTCGCCGGGGTTCTGGTGGTGGCGCCGACGATGCTGTTCCTGGGGCTGTGGCGCGGACTGATGGCGTTACGTGACGACGACCTCGCGAACCGAACGTTGAACGGAGAGTTCGGTCCCATCTCCGACGGACCGATTCCGACCCGGGTGTTCGGTTTCGCCGCTCCGAACGGAGGACGTGGTTCGACCGGCGACGAATCGCTCGTTCGCTGTCCGACCTGTCAGTCGAAGAATCCGAGCTACGTCGACTACTGCGACGACTGCCTCGAATCGATCGGGTGAGTCGGCCGACTGGTGTCGCTCCCGTGCACGTCGCGGAGCGCTGGCGTAGCCTCACAGCGAGTAGTAGTCGTCGACGACGAGGAGGACGGCCTTGTACAGCGCGAGGACGATGGGCCCGAAGAAGAGCCCGAGCGGTCCCATCACGAAGAGACCGCCGACGACGCCGACGAGGATGACGCTCGGATGGAGGTCCGCACCGCGGTCGACGAGGAACGCTCGAAGGTAGTTGTCGATCCAGCTTATTATCGTCGCGCTGTACGCGAAGAGGAATCCGGCGGCCAGGAACCGTCCGACGACGAGGAGATAGACCGTGGCCGGCAGCCAGACGGCAGCGACGCCGACGACGGGGACGAACGCGAACAGCACCATCACGAGCGTCCAGAGTGCCGCGTTCGGGACACCCGCGACGAACAGCCCGAGTCCCCCGAGCAGCCCCTGGACCAGTCCGACGAGGACGTGCCCCTCGATGACCGCCCAGGTGATGCGGTTCGCCTCGGCGTACAGTTCGTCCTGCACGTCCGGCGGCAGCGGCGTCAGGTCCCGAATCCACCCGACGAACTGTGCGCCGTCGACCAGGAAGTAGTAGAGGAGGAAGACGAACAGCGTTAGACCGATGAACGCGTTGACGGTCGCGCCGACGACCTCCGTCAGCTGTCCGGCGAACAGCTGGACGAACTGTTCGCCCAGGCCGGCCGCGTCCGAGGGAACGTCGACGGAGACGCCGAAGCGACCCGCCAGCCGCTCCACCTGCTGGAGGACGGGGCGGTCGGTCACGTTCGAGGTCGCGATGTTGCCGAGCGCGAGCACGACCAGCCCCACCGGGACGAGGAGGACCGCCACCGCGACCGCGAGGAGCCCCAGCGCGGTCGTCCGCGGTCCGAACCGGGGCGCGTACCGCCGCTGCAGCGGATACAGCAGAAACGCCAGGAGAACCGCAGCGAGCACGTAGGTGACGAACGGCTGGACGATCAGGTAGGCCAGTACCGTGAGCACGGTCACCAGCAGGGCGAAAAAGCCGTCTCGGACGTTCATGACCGCGACGTACCACGCGCTCGGTTATCCATCTCACGCCGGTCGGATCCGGACGGCTCTCGCGTCGATTCGAGAGCGACCCCTCGCGGTCGGCGATGTTCGACCCCTCGCCGTCTGTCGGTTTCCGTCTCAATACTTAAGGATGGCTTGCGAGGACAAGGAACGGGATGATGCGGCCAGTCGAGCTATGGTTTTCTCCGATGATCAGAAACCACGCCGCCGACGAACGCACCGAGGGCCCGCTCGACGAACGAGAGCTGTACGGCGACCCGCAGCACGAGGAAGCGACGGCCGACCGGTCCGAACTGATATCGTACGGCGACCCGCAGCACGAGGTCGCCGGGGAGACGGCGTCCGACGTCGAACTGGCACGCTGGATTCACTCCTCCGATCCGGAATCGGTCGAGCGGTACACCAGTCGGCCGTCCACGGCGGCGAGCGGCCCCAAAGTGGGACGCGAACGACCGAGGTCACCCGCTCCGGTTCGTAGCGTCGGTGACTGGCCTACTCGTCCGACCGGTCGTCCTTAGGACTGCCGATGGTTTCTCGAACGAGCGACTCGGTGGCGCGTCGCAGGCGTTCGGAGACGGCCTGGTGAGAGACGCCCAGGTCTTCCGCCAGGTCCTCCGCTGAGGCCTCCCGGGGTACGGTGAAGTACCCCGCTTCGACGGCGGCGAGCAGCGTCTCGCGCTGGACGTCGGTCAGCGCGCGCGAGTCGTCGGTCTTCGCGTCGGCGGTGTGGATCTCCCGGAGGTCCAGCGTCAGCCCGCGTTCGCGGCAGAAATCCACGTACTGCTGGAGACTCTCCCGGTCGGGGAACCGGAGCTGGACGGTCCAGCCGTCGCCCGACCGCTCCGCAGAGAGGAAAACCGCACCCAGCTCGGCCCAGCTCTGGTAGGTGATGACTTCCTCGCCCTCATCGGTCAGATGTATCTTGTACAGTCGCGTTCCGTCGACCTCCGAGAGGACCACCGGGTCCGTCACGGTCGGGTCGTCTTCGATCCCGGCCTCGAACGCCGAGAAGTCGTCTCCGCCGGCCCAGAATATCATCGTCGTCGGCGACGAATCCGTCGCCGTCTGCTGTTCGACCGATACCGACATCTCCGGTACCTCGTTCAGGGCCCGCTGAAGCACCGGCGTCTCTAAATAGAAGGTGGCGATGACCGACATTCGAACGCTAACTACAGGAAGTGACGAAATAAATAGCTTGGCCATCACCGTCCGGCGGTCGACCGCCGGACGGCCGGTCGCGCCCCGTCGGTTCGCCACACGCTATTTACTGTCTCCCGTCGACGACGGACCCATGGAGTACGAAACCGTCGACGGCGAGGAGGTGCCGGCGGTCGGCCTCGGGACGTGGCGAATGTCGGGTCCGACCTGCCGGAACGCGGTCGCCACGGCGCTGGAACTGGGGTACCGCCACGTCGACACCGCCCAGTCGTACGACAACGAGCGCGACGTCGGCCGGGCGGTGGCGGTCGCCGACGTCGACCGCGAGGAGGTGTTCCTGACGACGAAGGTGTGGCCGATGCACCGTACCCACGACGACATCGTCGACTCGGTCCACGAGAGCCTCGCGCGCCTCGGCACCGACTACGTCGACTTGCTGCTCGTCCACTGGCCGAACCCGCTCGCGTCGACGGCCGAGGTGATGGGGGCGCTCTCGGACCTCCGGCAGGACGGCGCGACCCGCCACGTCGGCGTGAGTAACTTCGACCGCGACCAGTTGCGGGAAGCCCGGCGGGTTTCCAGCGCTCCCGTCGTCACCGACCAGGTGCAGTTCCACCCGTTCGAACCGCAGCGCGAGTTGCTAGACTACTGTCAGGCGGAGGACGTACTGCTGACGGCGTACAGTCCGCTGGCGCACGGCGGCGTCGTGCGCGACCACGTCCTCACGGAAATCGGACGCAAGTACGACAAGAGCCCGGCCCAGACCGCGCTACGCTGGGCGCTCCAGCACGACGGCGTGGCCGCCATTCCGAAGGCGACGAGCCGCGAGCATCTCGAGGCGAACCTCGACGTCTTCGACTTCGAACTCACCGACACCGAGATGGCGCTCGTCGAACGCCCCTCCCGTCTCCAGAGCGGCCTGTCGATGCTCCGGGGTCGACTGGGGGTGTAGGACGGGGCCTCCCGGACCTCGGTGTCCCGCGTCGAAAACGACGGTGGTCGGCTCCGGAGGGCGAAAGCTTATGATGAATAACTGTCGACATGTATCCGATGGCACCCGTTTTCGTCGGACGGTGCTAGTGCTGTGGAGTCGGGTGGAGTCCCGGGCCGGGCCGCATCCTACGGTCGTCTCCGGGACGGAAACCAGCGACTCCCCCAATTCTCGGCAGTAACGACTGCGACCGACACAGAGCGTTCCACAGCACTGCAACCATGTCAGCCACGACGACCCCGACAGTACAGCTAGCCAACTCTCCCCGAGTCCGCAGTCCCCGACGGAGGTGCCGCGATGAGTGACCCCGACGTCGTCGAACTCGCCAAGCGCCGCGGGTTCTTCTTCCAGGCGAACGAGGCCTACGGCGGCGTCGCCGGCTTCTACACGTTCGGCCCCCGCGGTGCGGCGCTGAAGCGCAACGTCGAGGACGCGTGGCGCCGCCAGTTCGTCGTTCGGGAGGGTCACCACGAGATAGAGTCGCCGACGGTCGTCCCCGAAGCGGTGTTCGAGGCGTCCGGCCACCTCGACACGTTCGACGACATGCTCGTCGAATGTCCGGAGTGCGGCGCGAGCCACCGGGCCGACCACCTCGTCGAGGACGCCAGCGACGTCGAGGACGCCGAGAGCCTGCCGGCCGCCGACGTCGAGGAGCTCCTCGCGACGTGCGACGTCGACTGTCCGACGTGTCGCGCCACGCTCGCGGACGAACCCGTCACCGGGTTCAACCTGATGTTCGAGACGTCCATCGGCCCCGGCAGTTCGCGGGCGGGCTACCTCCGGCCGGAGACCGCCCAGGGCGTCCTGGTCGAGTTCCCGCGGCTCAAGGAGTACGCCCGCAACCAGCTTCCGTTCGGCGTCGCCCAGGTCGGCTCGGGGTACCGCAACGAGATAAGCCCGCGACGGTCCCTCCTTCGCGTCCGCGAGTTCACGCTCGCGGAACTCCAGCAGTTCACGGCCCCCGACGGCGACGGTCCGGGCCTCGAACCGGTCGCCGACCAGACGGTCCGGCTCTACCCGGCCGACGCACAGGAGCGCGAGGGGGAGTGCGTGGAGCTGACGGTCCGCGAGGCGCTCCGGGAGGACGTCGTCGCGAACGAGTGGCTCGCCTACTACCTCGGCCGCGCCCGGCAGTGGTTCGAGCGCGTGGGCGTCGACCCGGAACGCCTTCGCTTCCGCCAGCACCGCTCCGGCGAACTCGCCCACTACGCGAGCGCCTGCTGGGACGCCGAGGCCAGACTCCACGGCGACTGGGTCGAAATCGCCGGCTTCGCGTTCCGGGCCGACCACGACCTCTCGAAGCACGACGCTCGCTCCGACGAGCGGTTCACCCTCTTCCGGGAGTACGACGAACCGAAGGTCGTCGAACGTCCGACGGTCGACCCGGACATGAGCCACCTCGGTCCCGAGTTCGGCGACGTCGCCACCGACGTCGCGGACGCGCTCGAAAGTCTCGTCGAGCGCGACCCCACCGCGTTCCGGAGTGAGGACGTCACCGTCGAGGTCGACGGCGAGACGTACGCGGTGCCCGTCGAGAAGACGGGCTTCAGCGTCGACGAGGTCACGGAGACCGGCGAACACGTCACGCCCCACGTCGTCGAGCCGTCCATCGGTATCGACCGCGTCGTCTACGGCGTCCTCGTCCACTCGCTCCGCCGCGACGAGGTCGGCGGCGAGGGTCGCACTCGACTCGCGCTCCCGACGGCGGTCGCACCGACCGTCGCCGGCGTCTTCCCGCTCACGGACGACCAGGCCGACCGGGCTCGCGAACTGGCCGACCGCCTCACGCGCCGCGGCATCCCGGCGACGTACGACGACTCCGGTAGCATCGGCCGTCGGTACCGTCGACAGGACGAGATCGGCACGCCGTTCTGCGTCACGCTCGACGAACGGACGTCCGACGACGAACGGGCGACCGTCCGCGAACGCGACAGCACCGCGCAGGTTCGCGTTCTGGTGGACGACGTCCCGGAGACGCTCGCGTCGCTCCGGACCGGTGAGACGACGTTCGCGGCCGTCAGTCGGGAGTACGACGACGACTGCCGGTAACTCCCACGGCGGTCGCCGCGACGCTACTCGACCAGTCGGTCGACGATGCGGGAGCCGACCCGGAAGGCGTTCTCCAGGCCGAGTTCCACCGTGGCCGCGTCGAGGTCCTCGTCGATGCCCTCTCGCGCGGTCCGGCCCTCGGGCGGGCGGTCGAAGTTGACGACGCCCCGGACGCTGAGATAGCTCTCCGTCCGGTCGAAGCGATCGAGCGCGGCCGCCGTGCCGAAATCCTCCATCTCGGTCGTCGCGTACTCTCCGGCGTCGTACCGGTCGACGAGCCACCGGGCCGCCTCGGCGTGGTGTGCGCCGTGCCAGAACTCGTCGCCGCAGAGGGTCGTCCCCACGGCCACCGTCGGCGCACCCCGTGCGGCGTCCTGCGAGTAGCGCTCGCGGTGCTCTCGCGCCCGCTCCGTGTCGCAGAGGGCAACGTCGCTCGCCCACTCGTACGCTCGCTCGACGAAGTCGTCGTCGAGACCGTAGGCGTAGTCGTGGGGGCGGTAGGGGAGCAGTCGCATCGTCTCGACGGGGTCGTCGTCCGCCGTCCCGTCCCACCGCTGTTTGCGGTCCCAGTCGACGACGTGGTCGGCGATGAAGACGGAGCCGAGGGTGCCGGCCTCGGGCGAGGCCCCGGCGATGCCGACCGTCAGGAAGGCGGCGTCCGAGCAGTCGAGACCGGGCGCACGGAGCAGCGCGGTGACGGTCGCGGCGGCGTCGGCCTTCCCCATCCCGGTCGGCGTGATGGCGACGCCGTCGTCGGTGTACCTGACCGGCGCGTTCGCGCCCGGAACGGCGAGTTCGCGGTCGAAGGCGTACTCGTCGAGCCACGGTTCGACCTCGTTGGGAAGGTCGGCCTCGGCGGTGACGTCCCCGGCGGCGAACGCCGGCAGCACCACCACGTCGGGTTCGACTGGCGTCGCGACATCTCCCGGGTCGTCCCTGGTGGGCGCGGGCATCGCTCTACCCGATGGCTGGCCGAGCACCGGTTAAAATCTGCCGGCTGGGGCGGTTCGTCGCCCGGTCAGAGATACGAGTCGTCGTACTCCTCGCTCGACCGCGTCGCGTGGACGTTCCCGCACTCGCTGCACTCGATTCGGCCCACGTCGTCGACCGCCGTGTCGAGCGACCCGCAGTTCCCGCAGTAGTAGCCGTACTGCTCCTCGTACGCCTCGTCAGAATACGCCACGAAGAAGGACGACTCGGTCCCGGACTCGGTCTCCTCGCGGGCGACGTACACCCGGTCGCCGTCCTCGGTCGTCGCGGTCAGTTCGCCGTCCCGCGTCTCGGTGTTCGGGAAGTCGGTGGTCTCCTCGCCCTCGGCACCGGTCTCGGCCGTTCCGCCGTCGCCCGACTCGGCCGCCTCGGACTGTTCCGCGTTCGACTCATCGCTGTAGACGTACTCGACGAGGGACTCGCCGCCGACCTCGATCTGCCGCTCGTCGACGCGAACGAACCCGAACTCCTCGAAGAACTGGTGGCCCTCGGTGTTGGCCTCCAGCGCGGTCGCCTCGACCCGTTCGACGTCGCGGTCGCGCAGTCGCTCGACGCCGTTCTCGAACAGTTCGGCGCCGGCGCCGCGGCCGCGCTGTTCGGGGTCCACGAGCACCCAGCGCAGCACCCCCTTCCCGTCCTCGACCTCGCCGACTGCAACGCCGATGACCGTCCCTTCGCCGCCGCCCCCGGCCTCGTCGCTCGTCTCCGCGTCGGCCTCCGCGACGACGAGGACCGTCCCGTCGTCGTCGAACGCCTCCGACAGGGGCTCCTCGCCGAACGTCGTTTCGGCGATGTTCTCTATCTGCTGCGGACTGAGGGCGTACGAGGTGGTCATCGCGCTCTCGGTCAACTCGCGGATTCGTGCGGCGTCGTCGTCGCTCGGTTCACGGAGTTGCATACCGGCGAGTAGTTCGCCGAGTCCGATAAGTGCGTGGGCGGAACGGACGCACGTGTCGATGGCGATAGGTGTGTCCACGGTTCGACCCCCGAGCGGTCGCGGCTCGCGCCAGGTCAGTCGCCCTCCAGGGGGACCTCGACGAGCGACATCCCGTCGGCGTCGACCGTCTCGTCGAGGGCGGCCGCTATCTCGTCCCAGGACTCGGCGCGGTAGGCGTCGATGCCGAAGCTCTCCGCGAACGAGACGAAGTCCGGGTTCGACAGCTCCGTGCCGGTGTGGGCGTCGCGGTGAGCCTCCTGCTGCTTGGAGATGAGACCGTAGTCGTCGTCGTTGAACAGGAGGATGGTGTACTCACAGCCCAGGCGGGTCGCGGTCTCTATCTCGGCGGCGTTCATCAGGAACCCGCCGTCGCCGGTGGCGACGACGACGTTCTCGTCGGTCGCGAGGTCGGCCGCGACGCCGCCCGGAACCGCGATGCCCATGCTGGCGAGGCCGTTGGAGATGAGGACCGTGTTCGGCTCGTACGCCGGGAACGCGGTGGCGATCGCCATCTTGTGGCTGCCCACGTCCGAGATGAGCACGTCCTCGTCGTCCATCGCCTCGCGAAGGAGCGGCAGCGCGTTCCGGACGGTGACGGGGTCGTCCTCGTCCGGGCGGTCGACCACCTGTCGCGCGATGGCCTCGCGCTCCTCGCGGTACCACGCGTCGTCACAGGTTACGTCGGCGGCCTCGTCGAGACGCTCCAGCCCGGCGGAGAGGTCACAGACGAGTTCGACGCTCGGGTTGTAATGTTCGTACACCTCAGCGGGCTCGTGGTCGAGGTGGACGATGTCCTTGTCGAGGTCCGGATTCCAGTTCTCGGGGTCGTGCTCGGCGATGTCGTACCCCACGGCGAGCACGCAGTCGGCGCGGGCGATGGCGTCTTCCGCCTCGCCGTTCTCGCCCGAGTCGAGCGTGAACAGCGAGTGGTCGTCGCGGTCAGACAGCGCCCCCTTGCCCATGTACGTCGCGGTGACGGGCACGCCCCGGTCGTCGACGAACTCCCGGAGGGCCTCGGCCGCCCGGGTTCGGACGGCGCCGTTGCCCGCGATGACCAGCGGACGCTCCGCGGATTCGAGCAGTTCGGCGGCGCGTTCGACCGACTCGCCGTCGGGGTCGGGGCGGCGGACTCGTCCCCGCGGTTCCAGCGGTTCGGCGTCGGTCTCCTCGGCAGCGACGTCCTCCGGAAGTTCGAGGTGGGTCGCGCCCGGCTTCTCGTACTCGGCGAGCTTGAACGCCTTGCGCACGGACTCGTTGATGACGCCGGGGTCGGTCACCTGGGTGTTCCACTTGGTCACCGACTTGTACGTGTGGAGGACGTCCAGCGTCTGGTGGCTCTCCTTGTGCAGGCTCTCGAGACCCGACTGGCCCGTGATGGCGACCAGCGGACTCTTGTCGAGGTGAGCGTCCGCCACGCCGGTGAGGAGATTCGTCGCGCCCGGGCCGAGCGTCGAGAGGCAGACGCCCGCGTCGCCCGTCAGACGACCGTGCACGTCGGCCATGAACGCCGCGCCCTGTTCGTGACGCACCGGGATGAACTCCACGTCGGAGTCCGCAATCGAGAAGAGCACGTCTTCGAGTTCCTCGCCCGGAAGGCCGAAGACGTACTCGACGCCCTCCGCTTCGAGACACTCGACCAGAAGGTCGGAGGCTAGCATGGCTACGCGTACGGGACCGCGCGACAACTGTCTGACGGCAGTTGGAACCGCCTGCGAGGCCGACGCCAGAGGCTACCTCCGGTTCGCGTTCCGCTGCCCGCCGGACCACGTCGAAGCGTGTCTTGCCGTCCGCCTCGTGATGGTCGAGGCCGCCCGACGCGACCGGATACTTATACTCCTCCGGCCCGTCTGTCGCTGGAAGGGGGTTTCACGTGAGCGAACCCGAACAGCAGACCGGACTGGAGGAGGCCGAGGAGTCGACGACGGACTCGCAGGCACAGGAGTTCCGCGCGGAACGCTCGCCACAGCAGCGACAGATGGCCGCGGAGGCGGCGCGCGAGCGCGAACGGGCGGCAGCCGGCGAGGAGCGAGAGGACGGAGAGACGGTCCACCTGAAGGTGTTCCGCTATGACCCGGACGTTCCGGAGAAGCAGGAGCCTCGGTTCGACCACTTCTACGTCCCGGCCGAGCGAGGACTGACGGTTCTAGACGCACTCATCTACGCTCGCGACCACTTCGACACGACGCTGACGGTGCGTCACTCCTGCCGACAGGCCATCTGTGGCAGCGACGCGGTGTTCATCAACGGCCGCCAACGACTCGCCTGCAAGACCCAGGTGGCTGGACTCGACGAACCGGTGCAGGTGGAACCGCTTCCCCACCAGGACGTCGTCAAGGACCTGGTCGTCGACATGGAGCACTTCTACGACCAGATGCACGCCGTCGAACCGTTCTTCCAGCCCGACGCGGTCCCGGAGGACGACCTGAAAGAGCAGCAGCAGAGCCGCGAGAACCGCGAGAAGATCAAGCTGGCGACGCGCTGTATCTGGTGTGGCGCGTGCATGTCCTCGTGTAACATCGCCGCCGGTGACAACCAGTATCTCGGTCCGGCGGCCATCAGCACGGCCTACCGGTTCGCGTTCGACGAGCGCGAGGGCGACGAGGCGACGGAGCACCGACTGGACCTGATGGACCAGAAGCACGGCGTCTGGCGCTGCCAGACGCAGTTCTCCTGTACGAACGTCTGTCCGAAGGACATCCCGCTGACCGAACACATCCAGGAACTCAAGCGCTCGGCGGTGAAGAACAACCTCAAGTTCTGGTGACGCTCACCGTCCTGGACTCGCTCTCGCCGGTCGTCCATCCCTCGTCCTACGGCCCGGGTCGCTAAACCCACGCTCGAACTTCATCGCAACGAAGTCAGGTTTTCGATAGGACCGAACCGCCTCCGAAAATATGACAAACTGCCGAAAGGAATTACCCGCTGCCCGCCGACCCTCTGTTCAATGGCACAGATCGGCACCGACCTGGCGGTCACCGCGCTGATGGGGGTGTTCTTGCTACTGGTGGTGTACTACATCCTCAGCGTCGAGGACTGGCGGTCGTACGCACCGACCGTCGGCGGGGGAACGGCGGAGCGGGGGGAAGAGCGCGGCGAGTACGCCGAGAAGCCGTCGGGCCTGACGCGCTGGCTCACGACGGTCGACCACAAGGACATCGGGATGCTGTACGGCACGTTCGGCATCATCGCCTTCGCCTGGGGGGGAATTTCGATCCTGATTATGCGGGCGGAGCTGTTCGCTCCCCAGACGGATCTCATCGAGCCGACGTTCTACAACGGCCTGCTGACCACGCACGGCATCACGATGCTGTTCCTGTTCGCCACGCCGACCATCGCGGCGTTCGGGAACTACTTCATCCCGCTGCTCATCGGGGCGGACGACATGGCGTTCCCGCGCATCAACGCCATCGCGTTCTGGCTGTTGCCGCCCGCCGCACTGCTCATCTGGAGCGGACTGCTCGTACCGTCGCTCGCCCCGTCCCAGACGAGCTGGACGATGTACACGCCGCTGTCCGTCGAGCAACCGATGCCCGCGAACGACCTGATGCTGCTCGGGTTACACCTCTCGGGCATCAGCACCACGATGGGTGCGATAAACTTCATCGCGACCATCTTCACCGAGCGCGGCGACGACGTCGGCTGGCCCGACCTCGACCTGTTCTCGTGGACGCTGCTCACCCAGTCGGGGCTCATCCTGTTCGCGTTCCCGCTGCTGGGCAGCGCGCTCGTCATGCTGCTGCTCGACCGGAACTTCGGCACGACGTTCTTCGCGACAGAAGGTGGCGGTCCCATCCTCTGGCAGCACCTGTTCTGGTTCTTCGGCCACCCCGAGGTGTACATCCTCGTGCTGCCGCCGATGGGGCTGGTCAGCCTCATCCTGCCGCGGTTCTCCGGCCGGAAGCTGTTCGGGTTCAAGTTCGTCGTCTACTCCACGCTGGCCATCGGCGTCCTTTCGTTCGGCGTCTGGGCCCACCACATGTTCGCCACCGGCATCGACCCCCGGATTCGGGCGAGTTTCATGGCGGTGTCGCTGGCCATCGCGATACCGAGCGCGGTCAAGGTGTTCAACTGGATCACCACCATGTGGAACGGCCGGCTGCGCCTGACCGCGCCGATGCTGTTCAGCATCGGGTTCGTCCAGAACTTCATCATCGGCGGCGTCACCGGCGTCTTCCTCGCCGCGATTCCCATCGACCTCGTGCTCCACGACACACACTACGTCGTCGGGCACTTCCACTTCATCGTCATGGGGGCCATCGGCGTCGCCCTGTTCTCGGCGTTCTACTACTGGTTCCCCATCTTCACCGGGAAGATGTACCAGAAGCAGCTGGCTCACTGGCACTTCTGGCTGACGATGATCGGCTCGAACGTCACGTTCTTCGCGCTCCTGTTCCTCGGCTACGGCGGCATGCCGCGCCGCTACGCGACCTACCTGCCGCAGTTCGCCACGTGGAATCAGGTCGCCACCGTCGGCGCGTTCATCCTGGGCGTCGGTCAGCTCATCTTCGTCTGGAACATCGTCCAGTCCTGGCTGGAAGGCCCGGTCGTCGAGGACGTCGACCCGTGGGACCTCGAAGCGGACGGCCTCCGGTCGAAGGAGTGGCGCTGGTTCGCCCGCCGTCAGGAGACCGCCATCGCCGACGGGACGGGCGACGGTGAGGTGGAGTCGTCCAGCGACTCCGGAGGTGACGACTGATGCCGCACTCCATCTGGAACCGCGAGACGTTGCTCGACATCACGGTGAATCTCGTTCCCCTGTTCATCCTCCTGTTCTTCACCGTTATGTACGCCGTCTGGACACCGTGGACAGGCGAGCCGCTGATCTACGCCATGATGCACGTGCTGACCGTCCTTCCCCTGCTCCTCCTCGCCCTATTGACGTACATCGCGGCGCAGTACCTGTGAACTGCGGACGCCGGGGTACTTCCGGAAAACCGTCGTGACGCGATACGGCCGGCGTCTCGTCGTGGTCGGTACCTCGTCCTCTCCGTCCGACGTCCCGGCGTGCCGTCCGCGAAAACTTTTATCACCAAGTAATATCACTAGGTAATCGATGACGGAACGACAGCGAGCGCGAAACGGCGAGGTCACGGAAGCGATGGAGCGAGTCGCGGAGCGCGAACGGGTCGACTCGGCGTTCGTCCGCGAACAGGTCGCGGAGGGCCGGGCGGTGATACCGAACAACCGTGAGCACGACGCGCTCGACCCGATGATAATCGGCCGGGCGTTCTCGACGAAGGTGAACGCGAACATCGGCGCGAGCGACGAGGCCAGCGACGCCGACGAAGAACTCCGGAAGCTCCACACCGCCGTCCACTACGGCGCGGACACGGTGATGGACCTCAGCACCGGCGGCGACCTCGACGCCATCCGGGCGTCGAACGTCGAGCACTCGCCGGTTCCAGTGGGCACGGTGCCCATATACGAGGCCGTAACGCGCGCGGGAAGTCCGGAAGACATCACGCCGGACCTCCTGGTCGACGTGATAGAGAAACAGGCCGAGCAGGGCGTCGACTACCAGACCATCCACGCCGGCGTCCTGGCCGAACACCTTCCGCTCACCGACGGCCGGAAGACCGGCATCGTCTCGCGCGGCGGCTCCATCCTCGCCGAGTGGATGGAGCAGAACGGCGAGCAGAACCCCCTTTACACCCGGTTCGAGGACATCTGTGATATCTTCGCCGAGTACGACGTGACGTTCAGCCTCGGCGACGGACTCCGTCCCGGCTGTCTCGCCGACGCCGGCGACGACGCCCAGTTCGCCGAACTGGAGACGCTCGGCGAACTCACCCGGACCGCGTGGGAGCGCGGCGTGCAGGTCATGGTCGAGGGGCCGGGTCACGTCCCGATGGACCGAATCGCCGGCCAGGTCGAGCGCCAGCAGGAGGTCTGTGACGGCGCGCCGTTCTACGTGCTCGGCCCGCTCGTGACCGACGTCGCGCCGGGCTACGACCACATCACCAGCGCCATCGGCGCGACCGAAGCCGCCCGCGCCGGCGCGGCGATGCTCTGTTACGTCACCCCGAAAGAACACCTCGGTCTGCCCGAGGCGGCGGACGTTCGCGACGGTCTCGCGGCCTACCGCATCGCCGCCCACGCCGCCGACGTCGCGAACGGTCGCGAGGGTGCCCGCGACTGGGACGACGCGCTCTCCGAGGCCCGGTACGCCTTCGACTGGCGTCGTCAGTTCGACCTCGCGCTCGACCCCGAACGCGCCCGGGAGTACCACGACCAGACGCTCCCCGGCGACAACTACAAGGAGGCGCGGTTCTGCTCGATGTGCGGGGCGGAGTTCTGCTCGATGCGCATCGACCAGGACGCTCGCGAGGCGGGCGAGATGGCCGCCATCGACGACGAGACGGACCTCGGCGCCTCGGTCGCCGCCGAGGTGAATCGTCCGCCGGTCGGCACGCACGACGCCGAGACGTCCGACCTCCCCGACGTCGCCGAGGCCGGGGACGACTGACGGCGAACTGCTGCCGTCTCGCGGCGGCAGGGACTTACCGCCTCGCTCCTAACGGGCGACCATGTACACCGGGAAGACGGAGCAGCCCTGCTGTCTCTGCGACGACCCGGACGCTCCGGTGCGCGTCGACCTGCCGCCGCGAGCGATTCCGGAACTCAAACATGGCGACCCCATCGCGTGGCAGGACGTCGTCGGCGAGGTGTCCGTCCACTTCTGCGAGAGCGACTGGGCGGTCGTCCGGGACCTCGTACTCGACGCCGGGATGAGCCCCCTGCCGCGTTGCAACGCCGCCCGAGCGTCCTTCGACCTCCGCGAGGACTTCGAGGCGCTGCTGGACCGCACCCGCGACGAACCTGACCAGAGCGGCGTCGAATCCCGACTGATGGAGCGCAGCGAGCGAGTCGTGGCCGAGTACGGGCGGGACTCGCTCCACAGCGAGCGCGACCTCGTCGAAGCGAAGATCGTCCGATGGGTGCTGGAAGCGGACGGCGTCGCTCCCGAGGGCGCCTGATACGGTCCGCTCCTCGCGTCGACTCGTCGGGGTGAGATTGAACACCTCCGCGCTCGTCTCTCGAAGCCATGGCCACCTTTCGCGGCGCGATACTCGACGTGGACGGCACGCTCGTGCGCGGGAACGACCGCATTCCGGGCGCCCGCGAGGGCGTACGGGTCCTCCGCGACGCCGGCGCGGACCTCCTCCTCTGTTCGAACAATCCGACCCGTCCGGCTGAGTACCACGCCGACCGCCTCACGGCCCACGGCATCGACGTCGCCCCTGGACAGGTGCTCACCGCCGCGACCGTCACCGCGGAGTACCTCGCGAGCGAACACCCGGACGGCGTGCCGTTCGTCGTCGGCGAGCCGTACCTCCACGACCTGCTACGGGAGTACGGCTTCGACCCCACGGACGACCCCGACGCCGCGGACGTGGTCGTCGCGTCCATCGACCGTGAGTTCGACTACGACCGTCTCACGCGGGCGTTCTGGGCGCTCGAAGACGGCGCGGCGTTCGTCGGGACCGACCCCGACCGCACTATCCCGACGAGCGACCGTCTCGTTCCCGGGTCGGGGGCGGTCGTCAACGCCATCGCGGGCGTGGCGGGCCGCGAGCCTGACCGGGTGCTCGGCAAGCCCTCGGAGGAGACGGCAGCGACGGCGCTGGAGCGACTCGGCGTCGCCGCCGAGCGTTGCCTGGTCGTCGGCGACCACCTCGACACCGACGTCGCGCTCGGCGAGCGTCTGGGGATGACGACCGCGCTCGTCCTCTCCGGCGTGACGACGCGAGCGGACCTCGACGACGCGACAGTGCGACCGGACCACGTACTCGACTCGCTGGCTGAGGTCGGTCGCCTGCTGGACTGACCGCGGAGTCGCCCGACTCGACCGCCTCGGGAAGGTCGGGACGCGCTCGACGCTCGCCGGGTCGATGAACGTGGCGGCGGGGGAAACGACGACCGGCGCTCCGGTTCACACTTCCGGGATTCCGACGTCGCTGGTCGGCTCACGGCCGCGTTCGGCGGAATCGAACGAAATGCTCAATATCTCGCGGCGCCTATATACCCCTCGGTTCGGGGCGGTAGAACGCATCGAGCCCGTCGTTTTTGGCGCGTTTTCCCCTCCGATGGGAGACGAAACCATGACCAGCAAAACGCAGACGAAGAAAGTGCAGCCTGTCGACCTCTACCAGTTCGAGGGTACCGAGGTACGGGCAGAAGACGACGACCACGCCCGCCTGCACGGATACTTCCCGCTCTCGCCAGGGACACCGAACGCCAGCGACGTCACTGCCGACGACCTCACGATGGTCTGCATGGAGATCCAGCCCGGCGACTACCTGCCGACGCACACCGACAGCAGCGAGGAACTGCTCGTCGTAACCGCCGGGACGGTCGCAGCGACCGTCGACGGGGAGACGGTCGAACTGTCGACCGGCCAGTGCGCGGTCGTCCCCGAGATGGTCCCGCACGGCCTCGAAACCGTCGGCGACGAACCGGCCCGCGTTCTCGGCATCTTCCCCGACGACGAACTCACCGCCACCTTCGAGACGACGCTCGAACCGTTCGGCACGAACGTCGTGACCATCGGCGGCGACGCGGACTGATCCCTGCGGGGAGGGCCGGCGTCGCGTCCGGGTGCGGGCAGGGAACCGCGGCGATAGACGGCGACGCGACTCACTTTTCCGTCCACTCGCCGCCGACGCGGTCGACGCCCATCATCGCTTCGCCGGGGTGTTCGGTGAACACGACTTTCATGTTCGGGTCTGGGACGTCGAAGGCGTCGCCGGCGTACTCCATCGTTCCGAGCGCGAACGCTCGCTTTCGCTCGTGGGAGCGACCGCGACGGATCTGGGCGTCGAGGAACAGCAACGGCCCGTCGACGCCACGTCCGAGGTGCATCTCCGCGTCGGTTCGCTCGCGAATCGTGACGGCGACGTGGCCGGCCGTGGTCGCCATCTCGCGGGTGTACAGTTCGGTCACTCGTTCCGCGAACGTCGTCTTCTCGTCGGCGGCCAGCGAGAGCGTCGTGTCGAACTGGAGCAGGGGCACGGTGTCGACTGGGCGGGCGAGCGTGTTGTACCTGCCGGGCGAGCGGTCGGCGGCTCACTCCGCGCCGAGGAGGAACGCGCTCAGTTCCTCCCGATACGCCTCCGGCCGGTCCTCCATCACCCAGTGAGTGGCGTCGTCCAGTCCGGTAAGCTCGGCGTCCGCGATGTCGTCCCGGAGGCGCTCTGCGTACTCGATGGCCTGAAGCTCGTCGTCGGCACCCCACAACAGGAGCGTCTCCGCGGAGACCGCCCCGGGGTCGATTTCCGTCGTATGGCTCGTGTTCGTCGCGACGGCGTTCCGGACGAGCGAGGTGAGCCCCGTTTCGGACTGCCACGGTGTCGTCATCCCGTCGAGGAACTCCGACGACGGGTCACCGCTCGACAGCGTGTCCACGAACGTCTCCTCGAGCATCTGCCGTAGCTCCTCGACGCTCGTCTCCTCGACCGTCGACGGGAGTCCGAGCTCCGTGATGAACGGAACCGGCCACGAGTCGTAGGCGACGGCGTTGGACAGTACGAGCCGGTCGACGGCGTCCGGATTGTGAGCGGCGTACCGAAGGAAGACGCCGCCGCCGAGGTCGTGTCCGACCAGCGACACGGCGTCCAGACCGAGCGTCTCGACGAGTTCGTCGACCATCACCTCCTGGGCGCGGAGCGACCGGTCGAACCCGTCGTACATCGACGAGTTCCCGTAGCCGACCATGTCCGGGACGATTACGCGACGTTCCTCGCTGATGGGCGGAACGACGTTCCGCCACAGGAACGAGTTCGTCGGAATTCCGTGGAGGAACAGGACCGGGTCGCCGGACCCCTCGTCGTAGTAGGCGACCTCGAGTTCGTGTCCGTCGACCGAGACGGTCGCGGTCTCCTGTTCCGAACGCCAGTCGTCGTAGTTCACTTTCGATCTCCCCCGTACGTCGTATCGCTGGCACGTCCCAAACTACTACTGGCTAAGAGTCTCCATCTCGACGACCTGCCGTGTACCGTGACGTCCGTCCGCTGTCGGAACGGTTCTGCGGCGATTCTTTCCGGTGTCTGTGACTCGTGTAGACGCCGACGAACGCCACGTTCCGGCGCGAAACGGCCAGAAGTCCCTGTACGACGTTTTTGGGGCCGACATCGGCTGCCGCACTCGCTACCGCGAAATCCAGACGGATAACCGAGCGCTCGTTAGGGAACGCAAGGATGAGTCAACACGAATCTCGCGGGAACGCCGGAACGTTCGTCGCGAATCTCTTCGACCTCCAGTATCGCGAAGTGATGATGGCGTTCGCGACGCTCGCCGTCCTCGTCGGGTCGGTCGTCTTCTTCCCCGGAGCGGAGAACGTCACGAAAGGCGTGCAGTCGAACATCTCCCTCGGCCTGTTTGCACTGTTCGTCGGCGTCGCAATCGTCGCCGGCGTGGTCAAGGGCATGATCGGGTTCGGGTACTCGCTCATCACGACGCCGATCTTCGCGTCGGTCATCGACCCGACGCTCGCGGTCGTCGTCCTCGCCATCCCGCCGTGGATGATCAACATGTTCCAGATCGGCGAGACCGACACGGGCCTCACGTTCGTCCGCGAGGAGTGGGCGCTGTTGCTGCTGGCCGTCGTCGGTTCCGTCGTCGGCGTGTCGTTCCTCGCACAGTTCCGGACCGGTCCGATAATCCCGTTCCTCATCGGTCTCGTCATCTTCGGGTACGTCGTCTTCCAGGTCGTCCAGAACTTCGTGACGATTCGGCAAGCACACCACCCCGTCGCGCTCGGCGTGGCGGGCTTCCTCGAAGGGTTCCTGCTCGCCGTCGCCAATCTCGGCCCGCTCCTGCCCGCCTACTTCCACACGTTCGAACGCGACGTCGAACGATACATCGGCGGACTCTCGATGGTGCTCGGAACCATCTTCACCGTCCGCATCGTCCAGATGCTCCTCTTCACCGACCTGATGACGACCTACCGACTCTGGCTCGGGTCGGTCATCGCCGTCGTCACCGTCGTCGGGTTGCTGATCGGCACGTACCTCCGTCGGCTGGAGATAGACGAACGGAAGTTCAACTGGTTCGTCGTCGCCCTCCTGTTCGTCATCGCGCTCAACATCTTCCGGAACACGATTCCGGCGCTGCTCCCCTGACCGGCTCTCAGGGCTTGAGGTAAGCGTAGCCCTCGTCCTGGAGTCGCGCGAGTTCACCGACGCCCGAGGACACGAGTTCGACGCCGTCGATGAGGTCGTCCTCGGTGAGGCCCTTGCCCTCTATCGTGTTGCGGCACTGCCTGAAGCTGACGCCGCGCTCCTGAAGCGCTTCGACCGTCTCGCGCTGGGGGGAGTCCGTCGTCAGGAGGGCGAGGCCGCCGCTGTTGGCCACGAGTGCGACGGCCTCGACGTCGACCGTGTCGTCGTCGAGGAGGTTGGCGACGTTGTTGACGACGCGCTCGTGGAGGTCCGAATCGTCGTTCGAGTGGTGGAACACGGCTTTCATGGGAGTAGCACTGGGGCCCGAGAGCCAAAAGGGTTGACTCGTCGGCAGCGACCCCCCGGTACCCGAGACGGGTACCCTCTCCCGGAAAATCCTCGACGGAACGGACGGTGCGAAATCGTTCTCGCTGGTCGGGCCCGTTCTCCGGCGTCCCGGGGAGGGCGGCTCCGGCGAAGAACGTAAAACACGCCCCGCTCCGGTTCGTATCGCCCGCCGATGGACCACGTTCGGCTGAACGAGCGCGAGTTTCACCACATGCTGGTGGTCGCCGCCGTCCTGGGGGTCGGCGTCGGCCTCGTCGCCACGGCGTTCCGTCTCGTCTGGCTCTTCGTCAAACATCAGCTCTGGACGACGCTGACCGCGACGTACTGGCGCGTCCCGGTCAGCATCGGTGCGGGCGTCGTCGTCGGAGCCGTCCTCTACGCGACGTTCTATCCCGGAGCCCTCTCGGCGCTCGTCCAGCAGTTCCACGCCGAGGGGCGGGTCGAACTCGAGGAGAACGTTCCCATCCTCCCCGTCGGTCTCGTCGGGTTGGTCGCCGGACAGAACGCGGGACCGGAGGGAGTGATGTCGGTCGTCGGCGGTTCGTTCGGCACGTACGTCTCGGAACTGTTCGGGTTCGAGAACTCGACGAAACTCCTGACGCTCTCGGGGATGGGGGCGGGGTTCGGGACGATCCTGGGTGCGCCCATCGGCGGGGCGCTCCTCTGGCTGGAACTTCCCCACGACCACGGACTCGAGTACTACGAGGCGCTCATCCCGACGTTCGTCGCCTCGTTCGCGGGGTATCTCACGGAAGCCGCGCTCGGGGGGATGGCGCTGTTCCCCACGTGGGAGACGACCGCGCTCGCCTCGCCGACGCTCGGGACGCTCGGCTGGGCCGTCGGCATCGGCGTCGTCTGCATCCCGTTCGGGCTGGTGTACTCGAAGACGTTCTCGCTCGTCGGGCGAGCGTTCCGCCGGTTGTCCCTCGCGGTGTACGTCCGAACGACGCTCGCCGGCGCGGTCATCGGCGTGCTCGGCTGGCTCGTGCCGCTGTCGTACTTCTACGGCGGAGCGAAGATGAGCGTCCTGCTGGAGGGCGGCTTCTCGCTGGAGACGCTACTGCTGACGCTCGGTGCGGTCATGGTCGCCGCCGCGTTCACCATCCACGGAAACTGGATCGGCGGCCTCATCGTCCCGCACATGTTCATGGGAGCGCTCGTCGGCCAGGCGACGGCGCTGGTCGTCCCCGGTCTCCCGCCGATGCTGGCGATGCTCGCGGGTATGGCGTCGTTCAACTCCGTAGTGACCGGCACGCCGCTGTCGTCCGCGCTCATCGCCATCGCGCTCAGCGACGGCGCCAGCATCACGCCCCTGTTCCTCGCCTCGCTCGTGGCGTTCGCCGCGAGTCCGTCGGTGCGGTTCGTCGAGGAGGCCGCCTCGCGGTCGGAATCGCCGAACTTCCACGTCTCCGGCGACGATTGACTCCGTAGCGAGGCTGACGCACCGTCGCCGGTAGCTCCTCGCGGGACGCGTCCGGGCGTCGCACGGCGGTTCGAACGGGAACGGCCGTGTCCTCCGGCCGATTCTACGTTAGCCAATCCAGCAGCCACGTGGCCAGTCCGAGAGCGACGAGAACCATTCCGATCGCCGAGGTGGCCGGTTCGGGGAAGAGAAAGAGGACGACGCCCACGACGAGGAGTACGGAGACGACCCCTTCCTCCCACGGACCGTCCTCGTCCGTCGCTTCGGAGGGCCCGAACTCCTCGCTCCCGCCGTTGGCGTCGTTCTCGTCCTCCGCGCCCGACCACGGCCAGACCGACCATCCGAACCCGTACGGGGAGCCTCCGTAGGGGAAGAGAGAGTCGTCGAACGCTTCCTCTGCGGGGGGTTCGTCGGTGTGCTGATCGTCGTCCTGCATGGCTTGTCTAGCTAGCCAGCACGGGGTTAGTGGTTGGGGCCGAAGGGCCGGACTGGCCGCGCCGAACGTGCCCGGCCTTCTGGGGAAACCCTTTTGAGCGTGCTGGCCCGAGCTACGACCGGCATGTCAGAAGCCGCTACTGCCGGTGGTCGATTTTGGCCGACCAGCGCGCACTGAGACGAATTCTGCGGTAACGAACGTACAGTTCCGAGTGGAAACCGGGGAGGTGACCAGCCGTGGCTGAAATCGACCCCTGGGGCGACGTCGACGTCGGCGACTACGACGAGACGATGGCACAGTTCGGCATCGAACCCATCGAGTCGGTGGCCGAGCGACTGCCCGACGACCGCCTCGTCCGGCGCGGCGTCGTCTTCGGGCAGCGCGACCTGGACCGGGTGCTCGACGCCCGCGACGCGGGCGAACCGTTCGCGGTGATGACCGGGCTGATGCCCTCCGGCAGGTTCCACTTCGGCCACCTCGCGGTGGTCGAGCAGGTGCTCACGTTCCAGGAGATGGGCGCGGCGGTCACGCTCTGTGCGGCGGACGTCGAGTCGTACGTCACCCGCGACGTGTCGCTTTCGGAGGCCCGCGAGCGCGTCGTCGAGGAGTACCTGTTGAACTACGTCGCGCTGGGGCTGGACCTCGACTCGACGGACTTCTACTTCCAGTCCGGTGCGGGCAACGACCACCACGTCCGGAGCAAGCTGTTCGCCCGCCACGTCACCGAAAACGAGTTCGCGGCGACCTACGGCGGCGCCGACCCCGCGAAGATGACGGCGGCGTTCACGCAGTACGCCGACGTGCTCCGGCCCCAGTCGCCCGAGCGCGGCGGACCGAAGCCGACCGTCGTCCCGGTCGGCATCGACCAGGACCCACACGTCCGGATGACGCGTGACGTGGCGTCCCGGTTCCGCGACGCCGACTACGTCAAGCCGGCGAGCACCTACCACCGCTTCCTCCGGGGTCTGCAGGGCGGCAAGATGAGCTCCTCGGACCCCGACAGCTACGTCGCGCTCACCGACGACGTCGAGGACGCGAAGCGGAAGATAGACCGGGCGAAGACCGGCGGCCGGGTCAGCGTCGAGGAACACCGCCGGAAGGGCGCGGACATCGAGGAGGACGTGGTGTTCGAACTGCTCGCCGCCCACCTGATAGCGGACGACGACGAACTCGAACGCATCCGCGAGGAGTACGAGTCCGGCGCGATGCTCTCCGGCGAACTGAAATCGATAGCGAAGGAACGCCTCGCGGCGTTCCTGCGCGAGCACCGGCGCAAGCGCGAGGCGGCGCGACCGGAGGTCGAGCAGTACGTCGCGGAGCACACGGTCGCGGAGCCGTGATACCTAGCAGCGCTCGTAGGCGACGATGGTGGCGACGGCGTACACCGCCCCGACGACCGCGGTACTGAGGACGGTCCCGATGTAGGGGACGCTCACGAGCACGTAACTCAGGATTCCGGCGACGAGCACGACCCCGCCCAACGACAGGTCGTCGCGGCGCGTCCGACGGTTGCTCTCGAGCGCCGCGGCGACCGGCGTCTCACCGTCGAGCATCACGAGCGGTGGAGCGACGAACAACCGCGCGGCGAGTCCGAGGACGAAGAGGAGCGCGAAGACGGCGACGACGAACTGTACCGCCGCGACGAGCACGAGTGCGCCGGCGACGATCGACACGCCGACGGCGTACTCGAACAGCCGAACGAGCTGCGCTCGCGTGACCTCGCGCCAGGAACCGCCGCTGGCCTCGATTACGGTCAGTCCGGTCGCGACGACGGTGGCGGCGAGCGCGACGCCCCAGAGGACGACGAGTTCGGCGAGAAAGACCGGTCGCAGGCCGAGCACCGTTCCGGGAGAGAGTCCGGCGACGCTCGACCCGCCGGGGAAGACGAGCAGCGTAACGTGAATCGTGCCCCGGTACGGCCACGACTGCAACTGGACCGGGACGGGGTCCGCGAACCTGACCGCGTCGACGAGCGCCGCGACGAGACCGGCGAGCGCGAACGGGACCAGCAGCGCAGGGCGCTCGCGGAGTCGGAACAGCGACGCTCGAAACAGCCCCCTCGCCGACACTCCGCCCGACTCCACGTCCGTCCCCGGTTCGGAGGCGACTTCGTCGTCCAGCGGTTCGTTCCCCTCTCCCGCGCCGTCCGTCGGGTCACCGTCCGTCATCGCGACTCCTCCAGGGCGTAGAGGACGTGTCCACCGGCGACGTACACCCGACCGTCCGCGACGACGGGCGTCGACACCGACCCTTCGGACGCGAACCGCCACAGCCGTTCGCCGGTTCCGAGGTCGAGGGCGAAGAGGTCGTGATGACTCGGATGGTACACCACGCCGCCCGCAACGACGGGCGAGGAGTCCCAGTTGCCGTCGCCGAAGGTCCACCGCGTTTCGCCGGTCGCAGCGTCGAGCGCGTACAACCGCCCCTCGGTCTTCTCCGAGGTGACGAGGAGGGTGTCGTCGGCAATCGCCGGCGGTGACCGTA
The DNA here is from genome assembly GCF_051917725.1 of Halomicrococcus pelagicus. Taxonomy (GTDB): domain Archaea; phylum Halobacteriota; class Halobacteria; order Halobacteriales; family Haladaptataceae; genus Halomicrococcus. The sequence continues at coordinate 277,155 of NZ_JBQBLX010000004.1, read as the reverse complement.
TCTGGGCGTCGAACGCGCGTTGCCACAATCGGTTCCCGGTGGTCGCGTCGAACGCGTAGGCGTTCTCCCAGTCGGTGACGACGACGCGACCATCGGAGACGGCGAGTCCGTGGACCGTCTCCTGGTCGGTTCTCGTACGCCACAGTTCGGAACCGTCGTCGAGGGCCAGCGCGCGGACCCCACCGCCCCACGAGGCGACGTAGACGGTTCCGTCGTGGACCGCCGGCCGTCGTAACTCGCCGCGAAGCTCGACGCGCCAGCGCTCCGCGGCGCTGCTCGGGTCGAGCACTGCGACAGCGTTCTCGCCGCCGACACTACCGGCGTACACCAGCGCGTCGTCGGTGACGACCGGTGCCGGCGACGTCTCGCTCCCGAACGTGAAGAGGGGGTCGTCGCGGTCGCGGTCGGGGTACGTCCAGCGGTTCGACCAGCGGTAGCGGTGGCCGAAAACGTCGACGCCGCCGGCCGGGTTGACGCCGGCCAGTCCCGCACGGTCCGCGACCGCCAGCGTCTCGTTCGCGTAGGCGGTGTCGGTGACGACGGTGGGTGAGGAGAGGTAGGTCCCGTTCTCGACCTCGCGACGAACCGTTCCGGTGTCGGCGTCCACGGCCAGGAACCTGTCCGCGGCGCTGTAGTACAGCGTCCCCTCGTGGAGGGTCGGCGACGGCGGGGCGAAGACGAGTCCGTAAATCTCGTGTTTCCAGCGGACGCGTGCTCCCGTCTCGGGGCCGGTCGAGTCGGGAGCGTGGCCGGTGCCGGCGGCGTCGTAGCGCTCCATCGGCCAGCGCGGTTCGGACGATTCGCCGTCGGAGCTCACCGCGAAAAGGCCGGCGGTGAGCGCCGTCCCGGACGCTGCGAGGACGCTCCGTCGGTCGGTCTGGAGGGCGGTCACGTCGGGAGCTTCACAGCACCGCGAAATGACTCTTATCATCGGGGGGAAACGTCCGGGCGGTCAGCCGTCGGTCGACGGTCGCCACGTCGATTCGCCGCGAGAGCGGGATTTATACGCCCTCGCGACCGGAATCAGTGTATGTACCTCGCCGACCAGGCGTGGCCGGACCTCGGAGACTACGTCGCCGAGGAGTCGGTCGCCGTCGTTCCGCTCGGTTCGACCGAACAGCACGGACCGCACCTGCCGCTCGCCACCGACCACCTCATCGCCGAGGGGTTGGCCCGGGAGGCCGCCGACCGCGCGGGCTTCCTCTGTACGCCCACCGTGAACGTCGGCGTCAGCCCGCACCACAAGCAGTTCCACGGGACGATGTGGGTCGACCCGCCGGAGTTCCGCGACTACGTCGAGAGCTTCTCGCGCAACCTCACCTACCACGGCGTCGACCGCATCGTCTACGTCAACGCCCACGGCGGCAACATGCAGCATCTCCGCGAGGTGGGGCGTCGGTTGCGCGAGGACCGGGCGGCGTTCGCCGTCGAGTGGATGTGGGACGAATCCATTCCGGACCTCGTGGACGACCTCTTCGAGCGCAACGGCCCGCACGGCGGCCCGAAGGAGACGGCGATGATCATGCACCTCGCGCCGGAACTCGTGCACGAGGACCGTCTCGAGGAGGCTCGCGACGGCGGCGTACCGGTGTTCGAGGACGCCGACCCGTACCGCTACGGCGCGCGCAACTTCTACGACGCCATCGACAACACCGAGAACGGCGTCCTCGGCGACCAGACCGACGCGACCCCCGAGAAGGGCGAGCAGATCTTCGAGGCCGCCACCGAACAGCTCGTCCGGTTGCTGGAGTTCGTCGACGAGAGCCGGTTCGAGGACCTGATGGCGAAGCCGCACGTCGACCCCCAGCCCGGCAGTCGACGCTGACTCCGGGCCAATCGGGACCCAACTATAAATTCGCTCCCGTGCACTCTTCGATAGACGAAGGATGTTCGACGAGATTCTCATCGCAGTCGACGGAAGCGATAACGCGCGCCGCGCGGCGACGTTCGGCTTCGCGCTGGCGGACGCGTACGACGCGACCGTCGACCTGCTCTACGCGTACAGGGAGCGGTCGCTGCTCGGTCGCGACGGGACGGGCGACACCGCGACCGAGCGCGGACAGGCCATCCTCGACGAGACGGCCGAACTGGCCGCCGACCGTGACGTCGCGGTCGAGACGCACGTCGTCGAGGGGCGGCCGGCGAAAGCCATCACCGGGTTCGCAGCCGACCGGGGCACCGACCTCGTCGTCGTCGGCCGGAAGGGCCGTGTCGGGGTCGGACGCCGGCTCCTCGGCAGCGTCACCGAGCAGGTGCTGCGCCGAATCGACGTGCCGGTGCTGGTCGTCCCCGGCAGCGACTCGCCGGGAGACCGGGAGTACGAACGCGTGCTCGCCACGACCGACGGCAGCGAGGCCGCGGAGTGGGCGGCTCCGTACGCGGGCGACCTCGCCAACCGCTGCGGCGCGGCGCTTCACCTCCTCACCGTCGTGGACCTCCAGGCCGTGGCAGGCCCGTTCGACGCCGGCGGCGTCTCGAAGCAGTACATCGAGCGACTCGAAGAACAGGGGCGGGAAGCGCTCGACCGGTTCGAGGCGGAGGTTGGAGACGGCGACCACGAGTCGGCCGTCGTTCGCGGTACGTCCCACCGGGCCATCCGCGAGTACGTCGAGGAGAACGACGTGGACCTCGTCGTGATGGCGTCGCGGGGGCAGTCAGGGTTCTCCGGCCAGCGACTCGGGAGCGTCACGGGGCGCGTCCTGCGGGTCGTCGACGTGCCGGTACTGGTCGTCACCTCGCCGCCGTAATCGGCGGTGGGCGCGGCGGTTCGGCTGCCTACCGCCTGTAGCTCACCGCGATGCCCTCGCCGAGCGGCACGACGCTCGTCTCGAACTCGGGGTCGTCGCGCACCGTCGTCAGGTACTCCGCGATGCCGCGGGATTCCTCGTCCAGGTCGGGGGCGCCGCCCTCCAGCGCGTCGAGGATGCCGTCGAAGTCCTGGGCGCCGCTGACCATCGCGTTGTCGGCGACGACGACGCCACCGGGTGCGACCTTCTCCCGGACCTCGGCCAGCGCCTCCGGGTAGCGTCGCTTCTGGTGGTCGATCAGCACCACGTCGAACGGGCCGTCGTACCCCTGGACGGTGTCGAGGGCGTCGCCCTCCTCGAACGCTGCGCGGTCGGCGAACCCGCCGCGGTCGAGGTACTCGCGCGCCTCGTCGAGTTCGTCGGGGTCGTGCTCGGTGAGGACGACCTGGCCGTCCTCGGGGAGCGCCCCCGCGAACCAGTAGGCGGAGTAGCCGAACCCGGAACCGAACTCGAAGACGCGGCGGGCGTCGACCATCCGGGCGAGCAGTCGGAGGAACTGACCCACCTCGCGCCCGACGGTGGGGAACTCCTCGCCGCGCTCCTCCATCTCGCGCAGGACGTCGTCCGGTTCGGCGATGGACGCGCGGGTGAACCGCCTCGTCGATTCGGGGAGTATCTCTGTCACGACCGGCGTGACGGCCGGCGCGCAGTTAACTCTCCCGTCGCGCCGCGGCGGACCGAAGCGCTCATTTCGGGGTGTGCCCACCTCTCGCGTATGGTACGCGTCAAACGAACCCTGACCGTCCTGTTCGCACTGGTCGCCGCGTCGTTCGCCGTCCACTACGCCCTCTTCGGGTCGCTCCCGCTCGGGAAACCGGCGCTGCTGGCGGACGACGAATCCGCCGACGAACTCGACGTGACCGAGAGCGTCTGAGCGGACGTCGGCCACTGAAGGCATCAGAACTTTTATCGTACGGAAAATAGTAGTGTAAGTTACACGATGCGCCGACGCCACGTCATCGCCGCCCTCCCCGCGCTCGGCACCGCAGGCTGTCTTGGGACCGGACTTCCGTTCGGCGGCGGTTCGAGCGACGCAACCGAACTCCGCAACCTGTCGGTCAGTAACATCCACGACGAAGCCCACGTCGTCCACCTGCTGGTGGAGTACGACGGCGAGGTCGTCCACTGGCGGTCCTACGACGTCGAGGCGATGCACGAAGTGACGGAGGACGGGACCACGTACGACAAGTCAGGGGGGGCCAGCGTCCCCTGCGCGTGGCCGGCCGAACCCGGGCGAATCGTCCTCCGCGCCCGCGTCGACGACCGCAAATCGTGGAAGACGTTCGACCTGGCGGAGGAGGACGCAGACTGCCTGGTCGTCGACGCGCAAGTCGACCGGGATGGCCGCCTCGTATTCTGGCAAAGCGGCGAATGCACGTCGCCGCCCGGCGGGACGTACGCCTGCGCGCCGAACGCCACGACACGGTAGTCGGGACGACGGTCGGAACCGATATTCCGGTGGAGCGAAACCACCGGCGTACCGTGGCACTGGACTACCCCTACTTCCTGGTCAACTTCAAGACGTACCCCGGGACGGCCGGTGAGGACGGACTGGCGTTCGCTCGCACGATGGAGCGCGTCGCGGAGGAGACGGGAGCACGGTTCGTCGTCGCGCCCCAGACGCCCGACCTAAGACTGGTCGCGGAGCGGACGTCGCTCCCGGTCGTCGCGCAGGCGGTAGACGCCGACGACCTCGGCCGTCGGACCGGCGGCGTCCTGCCCGAGACGGTCGCCGCGGCGGGCGCGGACGGCGCGTTCGTCAACCACCCCGAGAGTCCGGACGCGCTGGCCGACGTCGAGACGAAGGTCGAGCGCTGCCGGGACCTGGGCCTGGAGAGCGTCGTCTGCGTGAACAGTATCGAGCAGGGTCGGGCCGCGCTGTCGTTCGACCCGGACTGCCTCCTGTTCGAGAAACCCGAGGACGTGGCGACGGGCCGCGCTATCAGCCGGACCCACCCCGAGCGCGTCGAGTCGTTCGTCGCCGCCGTCGAAGCGGAGCGTCCGGAGACGAGGGTGTTCCTCGGCGGGGGCATCGGCGAGGCCGCTGACGTCGCGGCGGCGTTCGACCTCGGGGCCGACGCGGCCGGCGCGGCGTCGGCGGCCGTCCAGGCCGCCGACCGCGAGGCGTGGCTGCGCTCCATCGCCGGGGCCGTTCCGGCGAACGGCGAGTAGTCAGCTACCTTTTTGCAGGTTCCGTGCGAGCGTCGTAGCATGGAGTACACGACGCTCGGCGACACGGGCATGGAGGTCAGCCGCATCTGTCTCGGCTGTATGAGCTTCGGCACGAGCGACTGGCGCGACTGGGTGCTCGACGAGGAGGAGGGCCACGAGATAATCGAGCGCGCCATCGACCTCGGCATCAACTTCTTCGACACGGCGAACATGTACTCGGAGGGCGAGAGCGAGCGCGTGCTCGGCGACGCCCTGGACGGCCGGCGCGACGAGATGGTCGTCGCCACGAAGGGGTACTTCCAGATGGACGAGGACGACCCCAACTCGGGCGGACTCTCGCGGAAGGCCATCGAGCAGGAGCTAGAGAACTCGCTCGACCGGCTGGGGATGGACACGGTCGACCTCTACCAGATCCACCGCTGGGACGAGTCGACGCCCATCGGCGTGACGATGAAGGCGCTCGACGACGCCGTCCGGCGCGGCAAGGTACGCTACGTCGGCGCGAGTTCGATGTGGGCCCACCAGTTCGCCGACGCGCTCCACACCGCCGACGACCTCGGCACCGAGCGGTTCGCCACGATGCAGAACCACTACAACCTCGTCTACCGCGAGGAGGAGCGCGAGATGCTGCCGCTCTGCGACCGCGAGGGCGTCGGCGTCGTCCCGTGGAGTCCGCTCGCCCGTGGGTACCTCACGCGGCCGCACGAGGAGTTCGAGGCGACGACGCGGGGCGAGACCGACTCCCACGCCCACGACCACCCTTACGCCGAGGGCGGCGGCCGGGAGATAAACGAGCGCGTCCAGGAACTCGCCGCCGAGAAGGGGGTCACGATGGCCCAGATAGCGCTGTCGTGGCTGCTCCACCAGGAGTGGGTCGACGCTCCCATCGTCGGCACGACCAGCGTCGAGCACCTGGAAGACGCCGTCGAGGCGCTGGACATCGACCTGACGGCGAGCGACCAGGCGTACCTCGAAGAGCCGTACGAGCCGGTGCCCGTCTCGGGCCACGACTGAGGCGTCGCGTCGACCGCGACGCCGACGACGACCCTACTCCTCGATGCCGGCTCGCAGTTCCTCGTACTCGTCACGGAACAGCGACTCGCAGGACGTACAGCAGAGGTGGTACTCCTCGTCGTCCAACGTCACCGTGACGCCTTCGCCCTCGACCGCCTTGCCGCACTGGACGCACTCGGCGACGAGGTCGCCCTCGCCGAGCGTCGGACTCCACGCCGACTCGACCACCTTTCGGACGTCGAGTTCCCGAACGACGTCGCCGTCCAGCGTCTCGGAGACGAGCGTCCGCAGTTCGTCCGCGTCCATGTACGTCCGTGCGACCACGCGGGCGTCGACGGTCCGGACGACGTGCGCCACGGCCTCGATTTCCGCGAGGGCGTCCGCCACCTCGCCCGCGCGCCCCGGCCGCGTTCGAATCTCGACGAGGACCGCGTCGCCGTCGACCAGCGTCGAGCGGTCGACGTCGAGCGTGAACCCCTGGATGACGCCCATATCCTTGAGGTGGTCGACGCGCTCGGAGATGGTCGGCGGGGAGAGTCCGACCTGCTCGCCGATGTCTCGGTACGACCGCCGGGCGTTCTCCATCAGTAGCCGGAGAATCTCCCTGTCCGTTGCGTCGAGTTCGGCCATCAGGGTTCGGTTCGAGGCGCGCAGGAAAACGCGTTGTGGCGGCGCCGACGAGCGGACCGGACGGCGACGCCGGTTCCCAGGCCCCGGGAACGGAGCGACAACTATTCCCTACCTCCGTCCTCAGTTTCGACCATGACGACCGGCGTCGTGCTACTCAACTTCGGGGAACCGGCGGAACCGACGCGAGAGAACGTCATCGACTACCTGGAGCGCATCTTCATGAACAACAGGGACCTCGAGGGCGACACGACCGAGGCGGAGGCCCGCGAGCGCTCCCGGGAACTGGCGGAGCGGCGCGCTCCCGGCCTCATCGAGGAGTACGAGGAGATCGGCGGGTCGCCACTGAACCCCCAGGCGAGGGCGCAGGCCGAGGCCCTGAAGGCGGAACTGGACGTCCGCGGATTCGACGCCGAGACGTACGTCGGGATGCAGTTCACCGAACCGTTCGTCGAGGACGCCGTCGAGGCGGCCCACGAGGACGACGTCGACGAACTCGTCGGCCTCCCCGTCTACCCGCTCTGTGGCGCGTCGACCACCGTCGCGGCGCTGGAGGAACTCGCGACGGCGGTCGCTGAGCGCGACTGGGACGTCGACGTCCAGGAGGTCACGGGCTGGCACAGACACCCGACGTACAACCGCATCCGGGCCGACAACGTCAGGAGCTACGCCGCCGCCGAGGGCGTCGACGTGACCGACGAGGGCACCGAACTGTTCTTCTCCGCGCACGGTACGCCCGCTCACTACCTCGACGAGGGGAGTCGCTACGACGCGTACGTCGAGGAGTTCTGCGACGTTATGGCCGCCGAACTCGGCGTCGACTCGTACACGCTGGGCTACCAGAACCACGGAAACCGGGACATCCCGTGGACGGAACCGGACGTGGAGGCGGCCATCGAGGACGTGGCGGCCGAGCGCGTCGTCGTCGAGCCGATCAGCTTCATGCACGAGCAGAGCGAGACGCTGTCGGAACTGGACGACGAACTCCGCGAGGAGGCCGAGGCGGAGGGGCTGGACTTCTACCGCGTGCCGGTGCCGCACGACGACGACCGGTTCGCCGGCGTGCTCGCCGACCTCGTCGAGCCGTTCGTCGCCGACTTCGCCCCCGAGTACTACCAGTTCAGGCAGTGCCAGTGCAAGGACACGCCGGGCACGATGTGCCTGAACGCCCCGTTCGGCGATGACTGAGGGTGAGTTCGACGCCGCGGTCGGCGTCGTCGGCGCGGGCATCACGGGACTCGCGCTCGCCCACCATCTCGACGACGCGGGCGTCGACCACGTCGTCCTGGAGGCGAGCGACGAACCGGGCGGCGTCATCCGGAGCGGGCGCGTCGACGGCTACCTGCTGGAGTGGGGTCCCCAGCGACTCCGCCGGACCGACCCCGTCGACGAACTCGTCGTCGACCTCGAACTCGACGACGAGGTGCTCGAAGCGGGCGAGACGGAGATGTTCGTCTACGCGGACGGCAGCCTCGGCCGCGCGCCGTTCTCCCTCGACGCCTTCGCCGAGACCGACCTGCTCTCCGAGGAGGCGAAACTGACGGTCGTCGGCGAACCGGCGACCGAGCCTGCGCGGCCGGACGAGACCGCGGCGGAACTGTTCACCCGGAAGTTCGGCGAGGAGGCCTACCGGAACCTGCTCGGCCCGCTCTTCGGCGGCATCTACGGCTCCGACCCGGCGGAGATGCCGGTCCGGCACGCCCTCTCCGGTCTGATGGCGGTGGAAGAGCGGTACGGCTGCCTGCTGAAACCCGCAGTGAAGCGGGCGATGCAGGGGGGAGCGTCGGCACCGGCCATCTCCTTCGAGGAGGGCGTCAAGCGACTCCCCGAGGCGCTGTACGACGCGCACCGGACGAACGTCCGCCTCGAAACGCCGGTCGAGGGCGTTCGACGCGAGGGAGCGGGGTACGCCCTCGATACGGCCGACGGGACGGTCGCGGTCGAACGGGTGGTCGTGACCACGCCCGCGGACGTGACCGGCGACCTCCTCGCGGACCTCGCGCCCGACGCCGCGACCGCGCTCGCGGAACTGAACTACAATCCGCTGGCGATGGTCCACCTCCTGGCCGACGGTGACCGCGAGGGGTTCGGGTACCAGGTCCGCCACGACGAGGGGTTGGACACCCTGGGCGTCTCGTGGAACGCCAGCATGTTCGACCGCGACGGCGGCCGCGCGAGCGAAGCGAACGACGGGGCCTCCCGAGCGGAGCGAAGCGGCGGCGTGTACACGGCGTTCCTCGGCGGGATGCGAAACCCGGAGCTGGTCGAAGCGGACGACGACACCCTCGGCACCGTCGCCAGCGAGGAGTTCGAGCAGGTGATGGGCGTTCCGGCGGAGGTGCTGTCGGTCGAGCGCCTGGAGCGCGGATTTCCGGCGTACGACCGGTCGTGGGACGCCCTCGTCGACGTCGAAACGCCGGACGGTCTCTTCCTCGCGACGAACTACACCGCCCGGATGGGCGTCCCGAGCCGTATCCGGGAGGCGCGGGAGCTGGCCGAACGGCTGTCGTAGCGCCGGTCTGCTCTTGGCGGAGGTTACGGACGTCAAACCGCCGGAATCGCGGGTCGCTACAGGTCAGCGTTCCGGAATCGCCACGCACCGACGGCGAGCGGGACGGCGGCCCAGGCGAGGACGACCAGCAGCGCCACCCACGGCGAGAGATAGGCCGGCGCGGGACCGCCACCGGCCAGCTGCACGGTTCCGCGCGACACGAGCGCCCGGACCAGCCCCTCGTAGGCGCCGGTGGGGCTGAGCCGCTGGACGAAGTACGCCCACGCCGGCAGGGGGTAGGTCATCGACGCGGACCCCGTGACGACGTAGCCGACGAGGTTGGCGAGCGCGCCCCAGAACAGTTCGACGAGCGCGAACGCGCCGACGGCGGCGGCCGCGGCGCGCCGCGGGGTAGCGGTCGCCGCCGAGACGCCGACGCCCAGCGCGACGAACGCGACGCCGAGCAGGAGGGTGAGGAGGACGAATCCGGCGAAGGGGACGAGCGCGAACCCCTCGTACTGGGTCGCGACGAGTGCGGCGGCCAGCGCGAAACTCGCCAGTAGCGGAAGGGCGACGACGACGCAGCGACCGAGCAACTTGCCCCGGACCACGTCGCGACGGGAGTGCGGCAGGCCGAGCAGTATCTTGATGCTCCCCGACGCGCGCTCGCCGACGACGGCGCGGTAGCCGACCGCGAGTCCGACGAGCGGCACGAGCGCGCGGGCGGCCGGCACGAAGTGGAGAACGACGTCGGCGGTGCTACCGGTGTGATACGACTGGAGGGTGTAGAGGTACGCGTCGCCGACGACGAGGAGGGCGAAGACGGCCGAGACGAGACGGAGCGTTCTCGTACGGAGCGCGTCGCCGAACTCCTTGCGGGCGATCAGGGACCCGGACATACACGCATTATACCACACTGACATGAAAAGTGTTCGCGTTCGCGCCTACCGCTCGACGGCCTTCGCCGTCTCGACGAACGCCTTCGCGTTCTCCACCGGCGTGTTGCGGTCGATGCCGTGTCCCAGGTTGAGGATGTGCCCCGCGTCGCCCGCCTTCTCGATGACCTCGCGCGTCTTCTCGCGGACGAACGCCTCGTCGCCGAGCAGGTAGGAGGGGTCGAGATTCCCCTGGACGGGCGTGTCGCCCAGTTCCTCGCGGGCGTCGGCCATGTCGACGGTCCAGTCGAGGCTCACCACGTCCGCGCCCGACTCCGCGAGCAGGTCGAGTTTCCCCCCGACGTTGCGCGCGAAGACGACGGACGGCACGTCGATGGCGTCGAAGATGCGCCGGTGGAGCGGGAGCAGGAACTCGCGGTAGTCCGCGGGCGTCAGCACGCCCGACCACGTGTCGAACACCTGGACGACGTCGGCACCGCGGTCGACCTGGTACTCGACGTACTCCTCGACGACGCGGGTGAACGCCTCCAGCAGCGCCGCGAACGCCTCGGGATGGTTGGCCCGGAAGCGCCGGAGGGGTTTCCGGGAACTCGGCTCGTCGCCGACCACGTACGACGCCAGCGTGTACGGGCCGCCAGCGAAGCCGATGATGCTCGTCCGGTCGCCGACGCGCTCCTGGAGGCGGTCGAGTAGCGCGCCGACGAAGTCGAGCTGTTCGCGCACGTCGCCCGCTTCCGTCGGCACGTCCTCCGGGTCGAAGACGGGGTTCTCGACGACGGGGCCGACGCCGCTCTCGATGTGGTAGTCGAACCCCAGCGGTTCGAGCACGGTGAGGATGTCGGAGTACATCACCAGCCCGTCGGGCTCGAACAGTTCCCACGGGAGCAGCGTGATGCGCTCGGCCACCTCGGGGGTCTCGATGGCCTCCCTGAACGTGTACTCCTCCCGAATGTCGCGGTACTCGGGGATGTACCGCCCGGCCTGGCGCATCAGCCAGACAGGCGGGCGCTCGGTGGGTTCGCCCCGGGCCGCACGAACTAGCAGGTCGCTCATGACTCGACAATTCGGCGGCGCGCGTCTAAGCGTTTCGAAGCCGGTGCTGGACGAGGGCGTCGCCCCGCTTCGACGGTGGCGACGGCCGGCAGTCAGCGCCGTCCCGGTTCTGGCGTCGTCGCGTCGTCTGAGGTCGCCTCGTCCGGCCGTCGGTCGGTCCGGAACTCGACGACCGCGAGCGTGACGAGCGCGACGCCCACGGCGACGTCGTTCCAGCGGTTCGCGACGCTCGCCGACCCGACGACGAACGGCTGCGTGACCTGGACGAGGCCTATCAGCGCGACGAGCACCGGCGCGGCCGGCGACACCGGCTCCTCCCGGACCACCCGGACGGTGGCGTACAGACCGACCGCCAGCAGCGTCGCCGCCGAGAGCAGGTCGCCCCAGAGGTTCGACGGCAGGCTCGACGCGAAGACGACGAACGGCGCCGTGAGCAACCACGTTCCGAGAAGCGGACCGCCCACGGCAGTCAGGTTCCCCCGCATCCCCGTACCGTCAACGACGCACGGAGAGTTAAACCGATGGGGTCCCTGCCCGCGACTCGTACTCCGCGGGGCGACCGCCGGTTCCGACCGCCGACCGTTCGACCCAGCTCTCTGGAAGACGAACGAAAGGCCGTCAGGCGGAATCGTCTCAGGAAGTACCCCTCTTTTCGAGGTGAGTTAAAACATCGAAGGTTGGTGAGCCCGAGAGCCGAAGTTTGCTAAGGACAACTCGCATTAATACGGAGCCCGTAGTAATCGACAGGTGACTACTGTGAGCAAACGGACGCAACTCGACGTTCGCGGGATGAGTTGCGCGAACTGCTCGACGACGGTCGGCGACGCGCTCGAATCGCTCGACGGGGTCTCGTCGGCGGAGGTCAACTTCGCCACGGACGAGGCCAGCGTCGAGTACGACCCCGAGCGCGTCTCGCTGGCCGCTATCTACGCAACCATCGAGGAAGCGGGATACGAGCCGGTTCGCGCCACGACGACCGTCGGCATCGCCGACATGTCGTGTGCCAACTGCGCGGAGAGCAACGAGGAGGCCCTGGAGTCGGTGCCGGGCGTCGTCTCGGCGGAGGTCAACTTCGCCACGGACGAGGCCAGCGTCGAGTACAATCCGGGGGAGGTCGACCGCGAGGACCTCTTCGACGCCATCGAGGCGGCCGGATACGCGCCGGTCCGCGAGAACGCGGGCGGCGAGGACGGCCCGGAGGAAGCCGAGGCGGACGCTCGCGAGGCGGCCCGGGACGCCGAGATTCGCAAGCAGTTCCGACTGACGCTGTTCGGGGCCGCGCTCGCCGTGCCGCTGGTCTTCTTCATGTTCGAGCACCTGTTCTTCCCGGACGTCCTCGGGGAGCGACTGTTCGGCGTCGACCTCGGCGTGGTCCAGTTCCTGCTGGCGACCCCCGTGCAGGTACTTCTCGGCAAGGAGTTCTACGAGAACAGCTACACGGCGCTCGTGAAGAATCGGACCGCGAACATGGACGTGCTCATCGCGCTCGGGTCCTCGACGGCCTACCTCTACAGCGTGGCGGTCATGCTCGGCGCGATTCCGGGCGGTCTCTACTTCGACAGCGCCGTGCTCATTCTCGTGTTCATCACGATGGGTAACTGGCTGGAGGCGCGCTCGAAGGGTCGCGCGGGCGAGGCGCTGCGCGAACTGCTGGAACTGGAGGCCGACACCGCGACCGTCGTGACCGACGGCGAGGAGGAGGAAGTTCCGCTCGACGAGGTCGACGTCGGCGACCGCCTGCGGATTCGCCCGGGCGAGAAGGTGCCGACGGACGGCGTCGTCGTCGACGGCGAGAGCGCGGTCGACGAGTCGATGGTGACCGGCGAGTCCGTGCCCGTCGAGAAACGCGAGGGCGACGAGGTCATCGGCGGCACGATGAACGAGAACGGCGTGTTGCTCGTCGAGGCGACGAAGGTCGGCGAGGAGACGGCGCTCCAGCAGATCGTCCAGACCGTGAAGGAGGCGCAGGCCCGCCAGCCGGAGATACAGAACCTCGCGGACCGCGTGAGCGCGTACTTCGTCCCGGCGGTCATCGCCAACGCCCTCTTCTGGAGTGCGGCGTGGCTCCTCGTCCCGGAGACGCTCGCGGGCTTCGTGAACGCCCTGCCGCTCTGGGGCCTCGTGGCCGGCGGTCCGGCGGCGGCGGGCGGCGCGGTGTCGGGCTTCGAGTTCGCCGTCGTCGTGTTCGCCAGCGCCGTCCTCATCGCCTGCCCCTGCGCGCTCGGGCTGGCGACCCCGACGGCGACGATGGTCGGGACGGCCATCGGCGCGCGCAACGGCGTGCTCTTCCGCGGCGGCGACGTCCTGGAGCGAGTCCGGGACGTGGACGCCGTCGTCTTCGACAAGACCGGGACGCTGACCAAGGGCGAGATGCGCCTGACCGACGTCGTGACGCTCTCCCGTGACGGCGACGTCGCGCCCGACGGCGGCGTCAGCGCGTCGTCGTCCGTCGCCGACGCCGAGGTGACCGAGGAGTTCGTCCTCGCGGCGGCGGCCAGCGCCGAGCACGGGAGCGAACACCCGCTCGCGCAGGCCATCGTCGAGGGAGCGCGCGAGCGCGGCATCGAGGTCGAGGAACCGGAGTCCTTCGAGAACGTTCCCGGTCACGGCGTCCGCGCGACGACGAGTCACGGCGAGGTCGTGGTCGGCAACCGGAAGCTGCTGCGCGAGCAGGGTATCGACCCCGCCCCTGGCGAGGAAGCGATGGAGCGCCTGGAGCGAGAGGGCAAGACCGCGATGCTCGTGGGCGTCCGCGAGGCGCGGAGCGCCTCGGAACGGTCGAGCGGTGACGAACCGCGAGGCGGCCGGCTCGTGGGCGTGGTCGCCGACGCGGACGAGGTGAAAGCGAGCGCCAAGGACGCGGTCGCTACCCTCCGCGAACGCGGCCTCGACGTGCTGATGCTGACGGGCGACAACGAGCGGACCGCGAACGCGGTCGCCGACGAGGTCGGCATCGACCGCGAGAACGTCCGCGCCGAGGTCCTGCCGGACGAGAAGGCCGACGCCGTCGACGACGTCGAGGCGGACGGCCGGAACGCGATGATGGTCGGCGACGGGGTCAACGACGCGCCCGCGCTGGCCTCCGCGTACGTCGGCACGGCTATCGGGAGCGGGACGGACGTCGCCATCGAGGCGGCGGACGTGACGCTGATGCGCGACGACCCGCGCGACGTGGTGCGGGCCATCCGCATCTCGGAGGGGACGCTGTCGAAGATAAAGCAGAACCTCTTCTGGGCGCTGGGGTACAACACGGCCATGATTCCGCTGGCGTCGCTCGGCCTGCTCCAGCCGGCGCTGGCGGCGGCGGCGATGGCGTTCTCCAGCGTGAGCGTCCTGACGAACAGCCTGCTGTTCCGCACCTACACCCCGGACCACGACTACGAACTGCTCGGGGTACTGCGGTAAGCTCCCCCCGTCGGGGGCGACGAAGCCCGTGGAGAAGACAGCGGAAACGAAGGACCCTCTAGTCGATGCGGTTGTCGGCCAGTAGTCGAACGAATTATGTACTGGCCTTCGAAAGTTTCTGACGAATGCTGCGGGATCTGGCAGACGACGGCCCCGAGTTGCAGGCCATACTCGATGCCCTCGACGACCCCGCATGCCGGACCATCATCCAGGAACTCGAGGAACCGATGACAGCAAGCGAACTCGCCGACGAGACGGACATTCCGCTCTCGACGCTCTACCGAAAGATAGACCTGCTGACCGACGCCTCGCTACTCAACGAGTTGACCGAAATCCGCGAGGACGGCCACCACACGAGCCGGTATCGGGTCGCGGTCGAGTCGGTCAACATCACGTTAGACGACGACCGCGAGTTCGACGTGACCATCGAGCGACCGCCACAGTCCACCGACGAACGCCTCGAACAGCTCTGGTCGGAGGTGCGCAAAGAGACATGACACACATAACCACCATCGTCATCGCGCTGAAGACGCTGACGCTCGCGCTCGGCGGGCTGATAACGTACTTCGCGTTCAAAGCCTATCGACGCACAGGCTCGCCCGCGCTCCGCTCGCTCGCCATCGGATTCGGCGTCGTCACGCTCGGCGCGTTCCTGGCGGGCGTCGCCGACCAGGCGCTGAACATGAACCGGGAAACCGTGCTCGTCATCGAGAGTGGCCTGACCGCCATCGGCTTCGCCGCAATCGCGTACTCGCTGTACGCGGAGTAGCTTTATCTCGCCGGGCGTGTCAACCGCTTGCATGGACGCGCTCGCGGGAACGCTGTTCTCCGAACGCTTCCGCACTCGACTCCTCGACAGCGCTCGGACTGCCGACGCGCTCCCCGACCTCGCCCGAACCCGCGAACTGGTCGCCGAACGGTACGAGAACGGCCGGACGAGGTCGGAGAGGGCGACGCGGCACGACCTCGTCGAGTCCGTCCTCGACGCGCTCGGCGGCCGGCCGGACGGCGTCTCGGTGGTCGAGGCGCTGCCGGACGAGCGCGCGACGGTGGACGTCCACGCCGACCTCGACGGGGGACGAGCGGCGGTCACCGACGGACGACGCTGGCGGCTGCTCGTCGCCGACGAGCCGCCGGACCGCCGTCTCGACGTCGACCTTCCAGCGGCGCTCGACGACCGCGACGCGTTCCGGGCGTTCGCGCTGGCGTTCGGTCCGGACGCGGCGTTCGAGCGACTGCGCGACGCTCGCGAACGGCACCGCGAGAGGGCGCGGACCGCACTCGAGACCGGTCTCCGCGACGCCGTCCGGACGACCGCGAGCACCCTGGTGACGACGGCGAGGTCGGACCCGGACGCGGCGTTCGACGCCGGTTGCGTGCTCGCCGTCCGACTCGCCGCGGCCCGCTTCGCCGCGGCGCAGGGCCGCGACGTGGCCGACCTCGACGCCGTCGCCCGATGGAACGGCGACCTCCCGTTCGGTCGTTCGTCGGCGCTCGCCGACGAACGACGCCGTCTCCGGGCGCTCCCGGACGAGACCGCGACGGCGGTCGTCGACGCGCTCGACGCGGCCGCCGTCGACTACGCCGCCCTCGACGCCCGCGACCTCGGCGACGCCTACGAGCGACTGCTCGACGCCGACCCCAGGGTCGAGGATGGCGCGGTCCACCTCGACGTCGACGGCGACCGGCGACGGCGTCGCTCGGCGGGCGCGTACTACACGCCGGAGCACGTCGTCGAGTACGCGGTCGCGGAGGCCGTGGACGACCCGGACGCGACAGTGCTCGACCCGGCGACGGGGAGCGGCCACTTCCTCGTCCGCGCGCTCGACCACCTCGCGGTCGAACGCGTCCGGACGACGGACGAGACGCTCGCCGACGCGCGCCGTCGAGCGGCCCGACAGGTGTTCGGCGTCGACGTCGACCCGCTGGCGGTCGAACTCGCTCGCACCGCCGTCTGGCTCCGCGCCGGCGTCTGGCCGGACGACCGCCTCCGGGCGGCCGACGCGCTGGGCGACGGCCCCGAGTGGTTCGAGTCCGGGTTCGACGCGGTCGTCGGGAACCCGCCGTACGTCCGCAGCAGGCACATCGACGACGAGCGCAAGGCCGACCTCCGGGACCGGTTCGACACCGTTCACGGCGCGTTCGACCTCTACGTCCCCTTCGTCGAGCGCATGTGCGACCTCGGCGAGCGCGTCTGCGCCGTCGTGCCGAACAAGTGGACGACGGCGCGGTACGGACAGCGCCTCCGCGACCGACTGCTGGACCGCCACCGCCTCGTCGAGGTGGTCGACGCCAGCGAGTTGCCGGTGTTCGCCGACGCGGAGGTGTACCCCGTCGTCGTCTCGGTCCGGACCGACGACGGGCCGACCGAGTCGTTCCGGGTCCGGTCCGTCGACTCGCCGGGCGAACTGCGTTCGGGACCGGAGACGGCGGTCTCGCGGTCGTTCGTCGAGGCGCTCGGCGACCGCGTGATCCCCGTCGGAATCGAGCCCTCGTTCGCCCCGGTCGCCGAGCGCGTCCGCCGAGAGTGCGACGGCCTCGGCGAGCACGTCACGCTGACGGAGGGCGTCCACACCGGCAACGTCCGGGACGAACTGGTCGTCGACGAGGCCGACGACGACTGCGAGCGCGTCGTCGGCGGCAGCGCGGTCGAACGGTACGGCGTCGAGTGGGACGGCGACTGGCTCCGCCGGGACGAGTCGGTCGTCGCCGCCGACGGCGCGTACGGCGACCTGCGCGACCCCGCGGTGTTCGCGACGGAGAAACTGCTCGTCCCGGACATCAGCGACCGCCCGGTC
This sequence comes from Halomicrococcus pelagicus, assembly GCF_051917725.1. Lineage (GTDB taxonomy): Archaea > Halobacteriota > Halobacteria > Halobacteriales > Haladaptataceae > Halomicrococcus. The sequence continues at coordinate 259,892 of NZ_JBQBLX010000004.1, read as the reverse complement.
GCCGCCTACGACGACGAGGGGCTGTACGCGCTGAACACCCTCTACAGCGTCCGGAAGCGACCGGACTCCGACGCATCGTTGCGGTACGTCCTCGCCGTCATCAACTCCGCGTTCGCGGCGGTCTACTTCCGGCAGGTGTACGGCGGCACGCACGTCAACGGCGGCTACCTGCGGTTCAAGCCGATGTTCGCCGCGAACCTCCCGCTGCCCGACACACCGGCCGACGAGCGCGAGGAACTGGCGCGGCTGGCGGCCCGGATGTGCGAGTTGCGCCGCGAGCGGTCACGGTGTACGCTGCCGTCCCCGCCGACGGCGGGGCCGCGACTGGCGGATCTCGACCCGTTTCGCGTCGGCGAGGACACCCCGCTCGGGGGGACGACCCGGACCCACGAAGGGCTCCGACTCGGACGCGTCGCGGTCCGGACGGACGACGAGGACGGCGCGCTGGTCCTCGTGGCGACGGCGCGCTACCGGCCGGAGGACGGGGACCGCGAGAGCGACCGGTGGGGGTTCGTGGAGACCGAGCCGACGCCCGCGCTCGCGTTCGACGTCTCGGCCGCTCGCCGGGAGCTCCTCCGGGCGTTCGTCCCGCGGGCGGTCGACCGCGGCGACGTGCGCTCGCAGGCCGGCAAGACCATCTCGCTCCTCGAACGCCTCGAACGTCTCCGCCTGCCGACGGTGGAGGACGCCGGGGAGTTCCTCGCCGAGTGGCGGCGACTGCGCGAACTGGACGCCGAACTGGCCGCGACCGACGCCGAGATCGACCGCCGGGTCTGTCGGGCGTACGGCCTGAACGACCGGGAGGTGGCGCTGGTCGAACGGCTGGCTCCCCGGTCGGCGAGTGGGCGGGCGGTCCCCCGCGACGCTCCGGAGGTTTCTATCGGCGGCTCGTGAGGTACGAAAACCGTTTTCTTCGCGGCAATCGTGTCACTGCGTATGGATTCGTCGCTGGTGGACGCGACCCGAGTGGTCGGCGTCCCGACGGACGTGCTCGTCGTCTTCGGCGTCGTCCTGTTCGCGCTCGCTCTCTTCACCACCGAACTCCTCCCGGTCGACGTGACCGCTATCCTGGTGATGGTGATGCTCATCGTCCTCGAACCGTGGACCGGCATCTCGCCGGCAGAGGGCATCTCGGGGTTCTCCAACGAGGCCACCATCACCGTCCTGGCCATGCTCATCCTGAGCGAGGGCGTCGCCCGGACCGGCGTCGTCCAGATGCTGGGAACCCGGATGGCGGCGTTCGCCGGCGACGACCTCCGGAAACAGCTACTCGCCGTCATCGGCGTGTCGGGGCCGGCCTCCGGGTTCGTCAACAACACGCCTGTCGTCGCCATCCTCGTTCCCGTCGTCACGGACCTCGCCCACGAGGGACACACGTCCCCCTCCAAGCTCCTCATCCCGCTGTCGTACGCCTCGATGTTCGGCGGCATGCTCACGCTCGTCGGCACCTCCACGAACCTCCTCGCCAGCAACGTGGCGGGTCGGCTCGGCGGCCAGTACCCGACGCTGCACCGGTTCTCGATGTTCGAGTTCACGCAACTGGGCGTCGTCGTCCTCCTCACGGGCAGCCTCTACCTGCTGTTCGTCGGTCACCACCTCCTGCCGGAGCGGATTCCGCCCGAGGAGGACTACGTCGACGAGTACGAGATGGACGAGTACCTCACCGAGGTGGTCGTCGACGACGACTCCCCCCTCGTCGGGTCGACGGTCGAGGAGGCCATCGACACCGAGCGGTTCGACGTGGACGTGCTCCAGCTGGTCCGCGGCGAGCGGACGTTCCTCGAACCCATCCGGCAGACGACCGTCCAGGCGGGTGACGCGCTGACGCTGCGAACCGACCGGGGGACCCTCTCGCGGTTGCTGACAGACGGAGGACTGACGCCGGTCGGGGCCCGGATGGCCGACGAGGACCTCGGACCGGGCGACGAGTCGTCGCTGTTCGAGGTCGTCATCCCGCGCGGGTCGGCGCTCGTCGGCGAGACGCTGGCGTCGTCGACGTTCCGCGAGCGCTACGACGCGAGCGTCCTGGCCTTCCGCCGCGGACGCGAACGCATCCGCGACCGGCTGGAGGCGGTCAGAATCGGCGTCGGTGACACCCTGCTCGTCCAGGCGTCCGCCAACAGCGTCGACCGCCTGGCCGCGAACCCGGACTTCATCGTCGCCCACCAGCCCCCGGACCCGGACTACCGGACCGACAAGATTCCGGTGGCGCTCGCCATCGTCGCGGGGGTCGTCGCGCTGCCGGCGCTCGACGTCTACCCCATCCTCGTGTCGGCGCTGGCGGGCGTGGTGGCGATGGTCGTCACCGACGTGTTGCGTCCCAGCGAACTGTACGACTCCGTCGAGTGGAGCGTCATCTTCCTGCTCGCGGGCGTCATCCCGCTCGGCGTCGCGCTCGAACGCTCCGGCGGTGCCGAACTGCTCGGTCAAGCCGTCGCCGCCAGCGCCGACTTCCTCCCCGTCGTCGGCGTGCTCTGGGTGTTCTACATCGCCACCGGTCTCGTCACCGAGGTCATCAGCAACAACGCCAGCGTCGTCCTCATGATTCCGGTCGCCGTGGAGGCCGCGACCCGCATCGGGGCCGACCCATTCGCGTTCGTCCTCGCGGTGACGTTCGCCGCGAGCACCTCCTTCCTCGGTCCCATCGGCTACCAGACGAACCTGTTCGTCTACGGTCCCGGCGGCTACCGGTTCACCGACTACTTCCGTATCGGCGCGCCGCTCCAGATACTGCTGTCGGTCGTCACCGTCGCCGGCATCGTCGCGTTCTGGGGCGTGTGACTACCGGCGCTGGCCCACGTCGAGCCACGAGACGAACACGAAGGCGCCGATGAGCCCAGTGGTCGTTCCGCCGAACAGGAAGACGAGGCGGTCGGTGATGCGCTCCCGTTCGGAGACGGCGAGTTCGTACACCGTCTTCCCGTCCCGGACGTAGGTGTTCGCCTCCAACTGCGAGGGCAGGTCCCCCTGCGTCGTGTGCGTACCGCTCAGCTTCGCCTCCGCGAACGCCGAGCGCGCCTCCGTCGAGAGGTCGCCGTACTTCACGGCCTTCGACTCGCTACCGGGCGGGTTGCCCTCCAGTTTCGTGACTTCGAGCGTGTGGACGGTGTCGTCGCCCGCCGGCCGCGAGAGGGCGTACCCGGTCACGGCGAGACCGGCGACCAGCATCAGCGCGGCGAGCACCTGTATCGCGACGCTGGAACCCCTCATCTACCCCAACCCGCGAAGTATCAGGACTTAAAACGTTCCCCTCGGCGATGGCAGGGATTTCCCGACCCCTGCCCGCGTCCGCGAACCCTCAGACCGGCGCTTCGTCGATGCAGTTCACCTGCTCCCAGTTGCGAGCGTCGTTCAGGCGGTAGAGGCGCTGGCGAGCGTCGGGGATGTACACCTCCTCCTCGACGGCACCGACCTGGGTCAGCCGTTCCAGGGCGCTCCGGACCGTCCGGGCCGAGAGCCGCGACCGCTGGACGAGTTCCTTCTGGGTGTGTGCGCCGTCGTACTCGAGGACTTTGAACACCAGTTTGGCACTCGGCGGGAGCTCGCAGATGTTTTCGGGGTCTGCCATATCACGTCTCTCGAACGCCAGCCACTAAACGACTGGCTAACTCGCAGGTAACCCGGTGACGTTCGCGTCACTGGAGCGGTGGCGTTCCGGTCGCCCGAGAAAAAGCGGAGGTTCTTTTATGGATGCTGGCGAATGGGTATCTATGGGACTTGAACTTGCAAGTCGGGAGCGCCCCAGCACGGCAGATATCGACCGCCTCTTCTGCAAGCAGTGCGGCGAGCGCTTCGACGCCGACGCGGCGACCGACGACGGCTGGCACTATCGATGTCCGAACGACGACTGCGACGCCGAAGGAATCGGCGACGACCTCGCGCCCGTGACCGACGTACTCCCGTCGGCGCGATAGCGAACTCGCCCTCTCCGGCCTCTCCGTACTGCGTGCTCGCTCTCCCGGTCGCCAGGGACTGCTCGCGTTCTCTCCACTTGCACTCTCGCCGTTCTCGCGCCGCTACCGCCGCGGGCTACTCGGCGAACTCCGTCACGACCTCGATGCCGCTCGTCTCGTAGTCGCCCATCGCGGCGAGGCGGTCAGGTACCTCCGACAGCGCCACCTCGCGACCGACGAGCGCGCCCGGGTCGACGGTACCGCGCTCTACCATCCGCAGGAGTTCGCCGTACCGCGACGGCGGCATCCCCCGCGAGCCGAGGAACGTTATCTCGCGCATCGTCATCGCGTCGGTCGGGAGCGACACCTCGCCGCGCTCCTCGTCGGTCGTCAGGCCGAGCTGGACGTGCTGGCCGCGGCGACGCAGGCAGTCGACGGAGTTCCGGCAGGTCTCGGCGACCCCCAGCGCGTCGACGGAGACGTCGGCACCGCCGCCCGTGACGTTCCGTATCACGGCCGGCGCGTCGGCGTTCGCCACGTTCAGCGTCTCGTCGGCCCCGAGGTCCGCCGCTCCCGAGAGCGCGTCGTCGTCCACGTCGACCGCGACGACGTTCGCGCCGAGCGCGTCCGCGACCTGGACCGCAGAGAGACCGACGCCGCCGCAGCCGTGGACCGCCACCCAGTCGCCGGGCGTGAGGTCCGCACGGTGGGCTAGCGCGTGGTACGCCGTGGCGAACCGACAGCCCAGGGCCGCCATCTCGGTCGCGCCGACGCCGTCCGGCAACCGGACGACGTTGTAGTCGGCGTGGGGCGCGTGCACTCGCTCGGCGAACGCGCCGGGAGCCGCCGCCTCGAACCCGAGTGCGATGCCGTTCTCGCAGGCGTTGCCGTGGCCGTTCCGGCAGTACGAACAGCGGCCGCGCCCGAGGTTGAACGGGACCGCGACCCGGTCGCCCTCGCGGACGCTCTCGACCTGCTCGCCGACCGCGACCACGGTGCCGGCCGGTTCGTGGCCCAGAATCTGGCCTCTCGGCACCCGGTCGTCGGCCCACTCGCCGTGGCCCTGCCAGGCGTGCCAGTCGCTGCGACAGATGCCGCAGGCCTCCGTTTCGATAACGACGCCGTGGTCGGCGGTGTCGGGGTCGGAGACGTCTTCGATGGAGAGCGGTTCGCCGTACTCGTGGAGGACAGCCGCGCGCATACGCCATCCTGGTCGTTCAGTTATTTAAATGGACAGGGGGAAAGGGGTCGGCGGCCGTCGTCCGGAGCCATCGCCAGCGACGGAACGGACCGGTGGCTCAGTACGTGATGACCTCGTAGCCGTCCGCGACCAGGTCGCGCACGCTCGGGTGGCCCTCGTACTCGTCGAGGGCGGTCGCGTCGCTCTCCTCGACGGCGCCCTCCACGTCGAAGGCTCCCGCGCAGTAGTCGCAGACGCTGACGTGGTCTTCCAGCGCCTCGTAGAGCGGGCTGAGGTCGTGGTCGTCGTCGGTGAGTTCCGCGACCCACTGGGTGCCCGCGCCGTCGAAGACGATTTCGAGGTCGTCGCCCGCGTCGTCGAACTCCTTGGCGGCCTGGAGCGCGTTCGTGACGCGGCCGAGGTCGGCGTGCGATTCGGTGCCCGCGAGGACGAGGATTGCTACGTTCGTCACGCGTCGTCCGTGGAGCGGGACGGAAATACGACCTGCGAAGGGGGAAGTTCCCGCCCGTATCGTGGACGATTGGGCGGGGCGGCAGTCGGCAGACGAGAGCGAAACGACGGAACCGGACGGTACCTTCTGGCCCCCGACCTATCCGCGACTGCCCCGAACCGACACAACGATTTTTGTATCTCGGCCCCGATTGTCGAACACGGTACGGGGGTACCGGGGTTAATCATGAGTTCCGACAAACCACACCAGAACCTGGCCATCATCGGCCACGTCGACCACGGGAAGTCCACGCTGGTCGGCCGACTGCTGTACGAGACGGGATCGATTCCGGAACACGTCATCGAACAGCACAAAGAAGAGGCCGAAGAGAAGGGCAAGGGCGGCTTCGAGTTCGCCTACGTGATGGACAACCTCGCCGAAGAACGAGAGCGCGGGGTGACCATCGACATCGCCCACCAGGAGTTCGACACCGACGAGTACTACTTCACCATCGTGGACACGCCCGGCCACCGCGACTTCGTGAAGAACATGATCACGGGCGCGTCCCAGGCCGACAACGCCGTGCTCGTCGTGGGAGCCGACGACGGCGTCGCGCCCCAGACCCAGGAGCACGTGTTCCTGGCCCGCACGCTCGGCATCAACGAGCTCATCGTCGCCGTCAACAAGATGGATCTCGTCGACTACAAGGAGGACCGCTACCGGGAGGTCGTCACCGAGGTCAAAGACCTGCTGGACCAGGTTCGGTTCGACACGGAGAACGCCTCGTTCATCCCGATATCGGCACTGGAGGGGGACAACGTCGTCGAACTCAGCGACAACATGTCGTGGTACGACGACGACGTCGTCCTGGAGGCCCTGAACGACCTGCCGACGCCCGAACCGCCGACGGACGCGCCGCTCAGGCTTCCCATCCAGGACGTGTACACGATTTCGGGCATCGGGACGGTCCCGGTCGGGCGCGTCGAGACGGGGATGCTGAACACGGGCGACAACGTCAGCTTCCAGCCCAGCGACGTGAGCGGCGAGGTCAAGACCATCGAGATGCACCACGAGGAAGTCCCGGAGGCTGGCCCCGGCGACAACGTCGGGTTCAACGTCCGCGGCGTCGGCAAGGACGACATCCGCCGCGGCGACGTCGCCGGCCCTGCCGACGACCCGCCCAGCGTAGCCGACACGTTCCAGGCGCAAATCGTCGTGATGCAGCATCCCAGCGTCATCACGGCCGGCTACACGCCGGTCTTCCACGCCCACACGGCGCAGGTCGCCTGTACCATCGAGTCCATCGACCAGAAAATCGACCCGTCGAGCGGGGAGGTCGAGGAGGAGAATCCGGACTTCATCCAGAGCGGCGACGCCGCCGTCGTCACGGTGCGCCCCCAGAAGCCGCTCTCCATCGAGCCGTCCTCGGAGATCCCCGAGCTCGGCAGCTTCGCGATCCGCGACATGGGCCAGACCATCGCCGCCGGTCGCGTCCTCGAAGTCAACGAGAAGTGAGGCGGGACGAGGTCGTCGGGCGGAGATTCGCGAACCGGCGCGGCGACCGGCCGTTGGACCGTCCGGCTACCGCCCACCGTGCACGTCGTACTCCGACTCGAACGGCGACGAATCGCGTCCACCTCCGCAGAATCGTACGGACGCTCGTCTCCAACCCCGCCGCCTGCAGGCGCTTAGAATCGAGGGTTGCATTTGCAGGCAGCACGCCTTGAAGGGCCGGGAGAGTACGGTAGGGAAATGGGTACGAAGTCCGAACGGTCGCTGGGGCTTTACGAGACGGTACGGGAGGCCATGCTGACGGGCATCACGGTCGTCCTGCCGCTGATAGTTACGCTGTACGTCATCTTCGTTCTGCTGAACTTCGTCTCGCGGTTGCTCGTCCCGATGCTCAGCCTCGTCCCGGTCGACTCCGTCGTCGTGCTGGGACTGGTCGCCGCCCTGCTGATAACCACCCTCGTCTTCCTCGTCGGACTCCTCGCTCACTCCCCGATGGGCGACACGGCCATCGACGGTTTCGACAGTGCGATCAGCCGCGTCCCCGGGTTCGGTACCGTCTACCGGAGTTTCCGGCGCATGGGTGACGCGATGCTCGAGAGCGACGCCGACAACTTCCGTGACGTGCGACTGCTGGAGTTCCCCATCGACGGGTCCTACACCGTCGCGTTCGTCACCGCGAACACGCCCGACGGCATCTGTGAGGCCACCGGAAACGATGAGATGACGACCGTCTTCCTCCCGATGGCACCCAATCCGGTCATGGGCGGGTTCGTCATCAACGTCCCCGACGAGAGCCTCGAAGACGTGGACATGACCGTCGAGGAGGCGTTCCGCACCGTCGTCACCAGCGGCGTCGGCATCGACGCGGTGGCCCACGAGGGAACCGGCCTCTCCGAGGACGAACTCCGGGACCTCACCGGGTACGACCCCGTCGCTCAGGCGGGGACCGAACGGAACGACGAGGGCGACTAGCCGCCGCACTCCGGGCACCCTTCGTCGCTGCCGCGACCGATTCCGGTGCCGGACGGCGTTTTCAGGCTCGGAAACCGTTCGTGGCCTTGAAACGCGTTCGGCGCTACGTCACGGTCGTGTCGACCGCTCGACGGCGACTCGGAAAGGGTGTCGTGGTAGGCGTCGTAGCGTTCGCGTTCTTCGGCGTCGTCACGGGGCTGATTCCGAACCCGCTGTACGCACGTATGGTTCCCCGAACGGCGCTCGACTACCTGTTTCTCACGCTCACGGCGGCGTTCCTCGGCATCTACAGCGTCCAGACGACCGTCCCCGAGGACTGGCGCGACGACGGCGCTGCGACCGTCGGGACGGTCGGTGGCTTCCTGGCGTTCGGCTGCCCAATCTGCAACGCGTTCCTGCTCGCGCTGTTCGGTAGCTCCGCTCTCACGACGTACTTCGACCCGCTTCGTCCGCTCCTCGGTGCGGTCACGGCCGTCCTGTTCGGCGGTCTCGTCGTCTACCGCCACTCGCGGTCCTGTGAAACCTGCGAGAACGCATCGGGGACGCAACCGAGCCGGGAGTAGCCGTTTTCGGACTCGCGGGGACGACGCGGGACGGAGTTCGCGTCGCTCGCACCCGTGGACGTCACCGCCCGGTGCATCGCGTCGACGCCGACGATTCGAGGGCGCCGAGCGATGCGTCTACGCCCCGGCGAGGTCGGCGAGCGCGCCGGCCAGCACGCGGGTCGCGGTCGCACAGTCGTCCCAGTCGGTCCACTCGGCGGGGTTGTGCGAGACGCCGTCTCGCGAGGGTGCGAAGAGGAGGCCGGCGTCGGCGACCTTCGCGACGTGCATCGTGTCGTGGGCCGCGCCGGAGTGGAGGTCCAGCGTCGCGACGTCCGCGGCCTCGCCGGCGTCGTGGGCCGCCTCGCGCACCCGGTCGCTCATCGGCGTCGGGCGGAGGTCGAAGCGCCGGTCGAGTCGCGTCTCGACGCCGCGCTCGTCCTCGATGCGCGCCAGCGTCGTCCGGGCGTCGTCGACGACGTCGTTCATCGCGTCGTAGTCCACGTCGCGCACGTCGACGCCCATCTCGACCCGACCCGGGACGACGTTCGTCGCGTTCGGCGAGACGTCGAGGCTGCCGACCGTCCCGACCGCCGTCTCGCTGTCGGCGTCGCGGGCCGCCCGTTCGACGCTGCGGACGAACTCGCTGGCGGCGACCAGCGCGTCCGTGCGTTCGAGCATCGGCGTCGCCCCTGCGTGGTCCGCCTCGCCCACAACGTCGACCGCACAGTGCGTGATGCCGGTGATGGTCGTGACGACGCCGACCGGAACGCCGGCGCGTTCGAGGCGCTGGCTCTGCTCGACGTGCAGTTCCAGCCACGCGTCCCACTCGCTCGCGTCGAGCCGTCCCTCCCCGCGGAATCCGATGGACGAGAGCGCCGATTCGAGCGTCTCCTCGTCGCCCGTGCCGTCTCCGTTCTCGTCCACGCGCTCTGCGGTCAGCGAGAGCGCGTCCTCGACCGACCGCTCGCCGGCCGCCACGGAGGAGCCGAGCAGTCCGTCGGCGAACCGCTGGCCCTCCTCCTCGGTGAACGAGACGACCTCGACGGGCCTGTCGAGGTCCACGCCGGCGTCCTGCATCGCCCGGACGGCCTCCAGCGCGGCGTAGACTCCGAGCGGGCCGTCGAAGATGCCGCCCTCGGGGACCGAATCGAGGTGGCTGCCGGCCGCGACCGGGGCGGCGCCGGGGTCCGCGCTCGGCGGCGTCCACCGTCCTGCGACGTTGCCGACCGCGTCGACCCGCACGTCCAGTCCGGCGTCTTCGAGGCGGTCGACCAGGCGCTCGCGCGCTCGCCGGTTCGCGTCGGTGCCGGCGAGTACGGTCCGTCCCCGGCCGTCGACGTCCAGCGAGCCGAACTCGGCGTTCGCTTCGACGTCCGACCGTAGTCGGTCGACTTCGACTTGCATGCGTCGTCCGACGGACGCGCCGATTATGAGCGTGTGGGTAGCGTACGTGACCGCGACGGAACTACTCCTCGAGGAACGCGTCGAGCAGTTTCGACTCTGCTCGGCGGAGATGCTGGTGGAAGGTCGGGGCCGTCACGCCGAGCGACTCGGCGACCTCCTCGGCCGTGCTCGCCCGGGGCCACTCGAAGTAGCCTGCGAGGTGGGCTACTTCGAGCGCCGTGCGCTGGCGATCGGTCAACGCCTCGTCGAGCGCAGTCCGCATGTGCCGGGGCGTGGTCCCGACGCGGTCGCGCTCGCGCTGGGCCAGCAACTCCACGCTCGGATAGTAGCGCTCGATGGTCTCGGTCGCGCCGCGGACGTCCGCGTCCACGGGGAGTTCGACCACGGCTCGTGCCCCGTCCGGGCCGGCGCTCGCGGACGTCAGCGTCCCCCCGTGGTCGGCCAGCGCCAGGACCAGCGCGTCGTCGTTGACGACCTCTATCAGACCGCCGTCGTCGTGAGCGTCGACGACCCGGGCGCGTTCGACCTCGTCGAACGACCGCACCCGCTCCATCAGTTGCTCGGGCGAGGTCCCGCTGACCGTGAGGTAGTACAGCATCGACCCGTCCGTGGTCACCGTCGCGCCGCGGAACTCGAACGCGCAGTCGGCGTGCTTCGGTACGTCGACGAAGAAGTGGTCGGCCGCGGCGCTGACCGCGAACTCCAGTTCCACGACGGCGTCGCTGACGAGCGCTTTCTTGCTCTCGACGGCGGCGATGGCGTAAGCGATGGTCTCCCCGAGTTCCGCGAGCACGGTGCGCTCGCGGTCGTCAAACGCGCCCGCCCTGTCGGCCGTCACGACGAGGACGCCGTACGCCGTCTCGTGGTACTCCAGCGGGATGGCGGCCAGGTCCTCCCCGCCCTCCTCGACGACCACGCGTCCGGCGTCGGCCGCTCGCGTCGCCACGGCCTCGGGGTCTCCACTCGTCTCGCCCGCGACGGCCTCGCTCCGGACGTCGCCGCCCGCCCCGCGCTCGACGATGCAGGCGTGTTCGTAGGGGCCGCCGTCCGTCAGCCGCTCGACCACTGAGTCGCCGACCGCTTCGCGGGTCGTCGCCCGGACGAGCGCGCGGTCCACCTCGCGAATGACCGCGTTGATGCGGTTCAGCTCCGCCAGTTCCGCGCGCTGGGACGCCAGGGTCTCCTCGCGCTCCGCCCGGTCGAGTGCGCGAGCGGCGTTCGCGGCGAGAATCTGCGCGAAATCGAGCGCGTAGTCAGGGACGGTCGCGGCGTCGAGCGACCCGACGGTCAGGACGCCGTGGTCGTCCAGCGGAACGATGACCTCCGTGTCGACGGGCGTATTCCGGTTGTACGCTCGGGTCATCGACCCGACGTCGCCGAACACCGCCGGTGAGCCGCTCTCGTACACGTCCCACGCGAGCGACTCGTCCGGCCCGAACGTCGGGATGCCGTCGAACACCCGGTGGGCTTCGTCTGTGGCCGCGGTGGGCCGCAGGACGTCTTCGTCGGCGTCGAACAGGTGAACGGCCGCCAGCGACGTGCCGAGGACGTCCCGGGCCGTCTCGACCGTCACCTGGCAGATGGTCTCCCTCGTCTCCGCGGAGATGAACTCACGGGCCGCCGCGCGCAGCGAGGCGAGGGCCGTCGTCCGTTCCGCACGCTCGGTCACGTCGCGGAAGACGGCGTAGATGACCTCCCGTCCGTCGAGTTTCGTCATGTTAGCGCTTATCTCGACCGGCACCTCGTGGCCGTCGTCGTGGACGACGGTGAGGTCGCCGTCTCGGCGCGTGATGCCGCCGCGGTCGGCGTGGTCGTCGAAGATACGACGGTAGTACGTCTCGTCGTCCGACGGGTGGAGGTCGCTCTGGTGGAGGCCGAGTATCTCCTCGCGGGGTTTGCCGAGCAGGTCCTCGGCCGCCGGGTTCGCGTCGAGGACGGTGCCCGTCTCGGCGTCCGCGACGAACAGGGCGTCCGGACAGGTCTCCACCAGCGTCCGGTAGCGCTCCTGGGTCGCTTCGAGCGCGGTCTCGGCCGCGCGCCGTCCGGAGACGTCCCGGAGGACGCCGACGAACCGCCGGTCGCCGTCGCGTTCGAACGGGCGGAACGCGACGGTCAGCGGAACCTCGTGACCGTCGCTGTGGCGACCCGGCAGTTCGCGGTAGTCCCCGTCGTCCGCTCCCCCGTCGCCCGCGAGACAGCAGTCGAGGACGTCGCGGTGGTCGCCCCGTCGGGGTTCGGGCACGAGCGTCGCCAGCGGTTCGCCGACGAGCGAGGACGGGGCGTAGCCCAGGACGCGGTCGACCTCGGCGTTCGCGTACCGAATCGTGCCCGCGTCGTCGACGACGACGACCGCGTCGGGGCCGCAGTCGACCAGTGCGTCGAAGCGGGCGGCCGCCGTCGACCGCTCTCGCTCGGCGCGGCGGCGCTCGGCGGCGTTCTCGACCCGGCGCGCGAGGCGCGCGGAGCGGTCGGGGCGAACGCAGTCCGTCGCGCCCGCGTCGAGCAGTTCCGGGTGGGCGGCGTCCGGCGCGACCACGACGACGGGACAGTCCGGCGCGCGCTCGGCCGCCGTCGCGAGCAGTTCGCGGGCGTCGCGCTCCGGCGGTCGGTGTTCGCAGACCAGACACTCCGGTTCCGGGTCGAACGCCGCCGACGCGTCCGCGACCCTCTCGACCGTCTCGTCGAGTCGCGCCGCCGCGTCGCGGACGCCTGTCGGTACTCCGACGTGAACGACGCTGGGCGGAGAGGTGGATTCGTCGACCGCCATCTGGAAGAAAGATGTCACGAGGATACCTGAACGCTTCGGCTCCCACTGGAAATCGTTAAGGTGGGTCCGTGTCAGCCGACAGGTATGCGACTGGAGGACTACTGGGGCGTCGGACCCAAGACGAGCGACCTGCTCGAATCCGAACTCGGGGTCGAGCGGGCGATCGAGGCCATCGAGGGAAGCGACGTGCGCGCGCTGACGGAGGCGGGGCTCGCGCGGGGGCGAGCGACCCGCATCCTCCGGCGCGCGAACGGCGGCGAGGGGATGGCCGTGCTGGCGACCCGCGACACTCGCTCCGTGTACAAGGACCTGCTCGACCTCGCCAGCGACTACGCCGTCACCGAGGACGCCGCCGACCGCATCCGGGTGCTGACGCCGCTCCCGACCCGCGAAGCGGCCGAGGAGCGTCTCGACGCCGTGACGGAGGCGACCGACTCGTGGGGCGACGTAGACGAAGCGACGCGGGAGGCAGTCCTCGACGCGTTCGAGGGGTACGACGGCGGCGAGCGCGCGGCGGTCGAGACCGTGCTGGCGCTCCGCGAGGCCGGCGTCTCGGACGGCGCGTTCGCCCCCGTCGCGGCCATCGACGGCGACGCGCTCGAGTCCGCCGTCGGCGCGCTCGGGAAGTTAGACGACGGTGAGGTCGCGGACGGCGCGGACGAGGAACTCGACCGCCGACGGGAAGCGCTTTCCGCCGTCGAACGCCTCGAGAGCGGCGCGCTCGACGTGCTCGAACGCGTCCAGACGGGAGACGTGCGCGGCCCCGACGAGTTCCGCGAGTCGTTCGTCGAGTACGTCGCCGACGAGACGGGCATCGGACCGGGGGAGATTCGGTCGGCGACGACCGGCGACGCCACCGACGCGACCGACTTCGTCAGCCAGTCGCTGCGGGCCGTCGTCGAGGCCCAGCGCGAGGCGGTCGAGGAGCGCGAGGAGCGGGTGGCCGCCGAACTGCGCGAGGACATCGAGGCCGCCCGAGAGGCCATCGACGCCGCCGTCGAGACCGTCGACGACCTCGCCTTCCACCTGTCGCTCGCCCGCTTCGCGGACGCCTTCGAGATGACCCGCCCGGAGTTTTCCGAGGGCGCGTTCGCCGTCGAGAACGCGCGCAACCTCTTTCTCGCCGCCGGGAGCGGGTCGGTCCAGCCCATCACGTACGGCGTCGGCGACCACCGCGTGGCGGGGCCGCCGAGCGGCGACCGCGTCTCGGTGCTCACCGGCGCGAACAGCGGCGGGAAGACGACGCTGCTCGAGACGCTCTGTCAGGTCGGCCTGCTCGCCCAGATGGGGCTGCCCGTCCCCGCCGACCACGCGCAGGTGTCCCCGTCCGACGCCATCGTCTTCCACCGCCGGCACGCGAGCTTCAACGCCGGCGTACTGGAGTCGACGCTCCGGAGCATCGTTCCGCCGCTGACAACGGACGGACGCACCCTGATGCTCGTCGACGAGTTCGAGGCCATCACCGAACCGGGGAGCGCCGCCGACCTCCTGCACGGACTGGTCGGCCTGACCGTGGACAAGGGCGCGCTCGGCGTGTTCGTCACCCACCTCGCCGACGACCTCAACCCCCTGCCCGACCAGGCGCGGAAGGACGGAATCTTCGCCGAGGGCCTGGACGACGACCTCGAACTCCAGGTCGACTACCAGCCGCGGTTCGACACGGTGGGCAGGTCGACGCCGGAGTTCATCGTCTCGCGGCTCATCGCCTCCGCCGACGACCGCAGCGAGCGCGCCGGGTTCGACGTTCTCGGACGCGCGGTCGGCGAGGCGGCCGTCCAGCGCACGCTCGACTCCTGGGCCGGCGGCGACGAGTAACGGACGCCCGTCTCACCGCTTTCCCGACTTTTAGGTCCCTTCGCGAAGACGACTCACACATGGACTACCGGACGCTCGGCAACACCGGAACGAAGGTCTCGGAACTCTGTCTCGGCACGTGGCGATTCGCCAAGGAGAGCGACGGCGTGGTCGAGACGGACCGCAAGACGGCCCACGCCCTGCTCGACACGTTCGCGGAAGCGGGCGGCAACTTCATCGACACCGCGAACGTGTACGGCGACCCCTCCGGCACCAGCGAGGACTGGATCGGCGACTGGCTGGCCGACCGCGACCGGGAGGACTTCGTGCTCGCGTCGAAGGTGTACTTCCCGATGGGCGACGGCCCCAACGACAGCGGTCTCTCGCGCAAGCACATCCGCAGCCAGATTCGAGGGACGCTCGAGCGCCTCGGGACCGACTACCTCGACCTCTACTACATCCACCGCTGGGACGAGGAGACGCCCATCGAGGAGACGCTGTCCGTCCTCACGGAACTCGTCGAGGAGGGGAAGGTGAACTACCTCGGCGCGAGTTCGATGGCCGCCTGGCAGTTGACGAAGGCGCTCTGGACGAGCGACGTGGAGGGGCTGGAACGCTTCGACGTGACCCAGCCGATGTACCACGCGGCCGCGACCGACGACACGGTCGAGCACTACCTCGACGTCTGCGCCGACCAGGACGTCGCGGTCTGTCCGTACTCGCCGCTGGCCGGCGGCTTCCTGACGGGCAAGTACAGCCGGGACGGCGACGCTCCCGAGGGCTCCCGGGCGGAACTCGTCGACAGCTTCGAGGAGTACTACGTCTCCGAGACGGGGTGGGACGTGCTCGACGAGATTCGGGCGGTCGCGGACGAACTCGACGCGACACCGCCGCAGGTCGCGCTCCGCTGGCTCGTCCAGCAGCGCGAGTTCACCTGCACCCCCATCGTCGGCGCGCGCACCGTCGACCAGCTTGAGGAGAACCTCGGCGCGGCCGAGATATCGCTCT
This sequence comes from Halomicrococcus pelagicus, assembly GCF_051917725.1. Classification (GTDB taxonomy): domain Archaea; phylum Halobacteriota; class Halobacteria; order Halobacteriales; family Haladaptataceae; genus Halomicrococcus. The sequence continues at coordinate 244,366 of NZ_JBQBLX010000004.1, read as the reverse complement.
CCGACGACCAGTTCGACCGCATCACCGACGCCCGCACGGACTGAGCAGCCGACTTTGACGACGCTCGGGGTCGCGTCGAAGCCGCCGGCAGGAGATCGGGGCGAGCGCGCCAGCGCGGCCGGTGCTTGCGCCGAAGTGCCAATCTATTTATTACATGAACGTAAACGACGGTCAATATGGAACGAGCACTTGCCGTCGTCGAGGCGTCGGAGTCCGCGAAACGACTGGTTCACGAGGCGGGCGAACTCGCGGCGGGCGTCGGCGCCGACCTCGTGTTGCTCCACGTGACCACGGACGAGGAGTACGAGTCCACGCGCCAGTCGCTGGAGCGGATTTCCGACGTGGAGTCGTCGTACACGGCGGGGCAGGCGCTGGAGGGTGCGCGCCAGTTCGCGGCCGACATCGGCCGCGAGATGCTCGAAGACGTCGGCGCGGAGTGGGAGGCGGTCGGGCGCGTCGGCAACGAACGCGACGAGATTCTCGCCGCGGCCGACGAGTACGGCTGTGACCACGTCTTCCTCGCGGGCGACAAGCGCACGCCGGCCGGGAAGGCGCTGTTCGGAGACACCACGCAGTCGGTCATCCTCGACTTCGACGGGACGGTGACGGTCGTCACCGAGTGACCGTCCCGGGCGACGCCGCGACGGCAGGTCCGTAGCAGACGAACGACTCGTCCCAGGGAGTCGCCGTCGGCAAACGACCCTCGACGCCCCGGGGTCCGGTTTCCCCGGACAGGTCCGGACGACCCACGAGACGTCCGTCCGGGCGCGCTACTCGGAGGGATAAACCGGCTCAAACCGGCGTTAAGCAGGGATTACCTATGGTGGAAGCGCCCGAAATCCGGGTTACGGTGACTTGAAATGGGCGTTCTCTCCACGTTCAAGGCGACCCTGTTCGACCGGGACGGCAAGAGCGACCCGCTCTACGTCTGTACCGGCTGTGGCTGCTTCTTCGAACGGCAGCGACAGGTGTGCCCGGAGTGTGGCGCGTACACGTTCCGGCGCACGGACTGACCCTCGGTACCGTTCCCCGGCGGGAACGGCGCGGGCGACGCGCGACGGGGCGCTTCCCGGAGGCTACGGTGATCGCTTCGGTCACGGCGGCCTCTCTCAGAAGTGTTCGAACTTGTCCCGCCGGTAGAGGTCGATCTCGCTCGCGGTCGTCGGCGGCTCCTGGGTCGCCGCGAACACGACCGCGTCGGCGATCTCCTCGGGTTCAGTCACTTCGCCCTCCTCGAAGCGCGCCTCGAACGGGTCGTCGTCCTCCGAGCCGAACTTCGTGCGGACCTCCGAGGGGTTGACGACGGTCACGCCGACGCCGTCCTCGCCGACGCTCCCAGCGAGACTCAGCGCGAACCCGCGCGTCCACCACTTCGTCGCGGCGTAGACCGCCGCACCGGGACGGGGGTACTGCCCGGCGAAGCTCCCGAGGAAGATGAGGTTGCCCGCAGACTCGCGCAGATGCGGCAGTGCCGCACGCGCGGTGAAGAAGGAGCCGTCGACGTTGACGTCCATCATCTGGCGGTACTTCTCCGTCGAGAGGTCCGTGAGGTCCCCCTCCTCGCGGCCGAGGCCGGCGTTGTTGACCACCACGTCCAGGCCGCCGAACGCGTCGACGGTCCGGTCGACCATCGCCTCGACCTGCGCCTCGTCGGTGACGTCGGCCGGAATCGCGAGCGCGTCGACGCCGAACTCGCGTTCGAGGTCGGCGGCCAGCGACTCCAGTCGTTCCTCGCGGCGGGCGGCGAGCGCGACGTCCGCGCCCGCTTCGGCGAGAGCGCGGGCGCTGGCGCGACCGATTCCGGCCGTCGCACCGGTCACGAGCGTTGCGGCGTCGTCGAGACTAGTTTCGTCGGACATGTGTGGGTCGTCGCTCTCCAGGGGATAAAACCGGACGGCCGCGCCGACCGCCGGCGCGCGCAGTCGACCGGTCGCTCCCGGGACGACTCCCCGTCGGTCACGTCCGTCGCGTGGACGGAGTGGGGAGCGGACCCTCGAAGCGACGTAGCTTTGCCCGCGTGACAACGCTGATACGAACGACCGTCCTCTGTTGGGCTATGACGGTCGCTCGGACGGTCGAACTCGAAGGACACATCATCGACTCCGGGATGATGCAGCGGTGTTTCGGCGTGGTGATGGACCTGGACGGCAACTTCGACGTCGAGCAGTTCGACGTGGGTGAACACAAAGACGCAGAGTCGTACTGCCGGATGACGGTCACCGCGCCGGACGAGGAGACGCTGCGTTCGATACTGCACGAACTCCACCAGAGCGGAGCGCAGTTGACGGACCCGCCGAACGCGAGGCTGGAGCCAGCGCCGGCCGACCGTGTCGTCCCGAACGGCTTCTACTCGACGACGAACCACCCGACGCAGGTCCACCACGAGGACGAGTGGATCGACGTCGAGCGAATCGAGATGGACTGCGCCGTCGTCGTCGAACCGGACGAGCGGCGGGCGTACACGAAGGTGCTCAACGCCATCGAGGCGGGCGACCTGGTCGTGACCGGCGAGGCGGGGGTGCGCGTGGACCCACCGGAACGCCCGCGCGGCGGCAGCGGTCCGTTCGGTTTCATGCAGGGCGGAGTGTCGAGCGAGCGCCCGTCGGCGTCGCTCATCCGCGAGATAGCCGAGGTCCTCGTCGAGACGAAGGCCGAGGACGGCACGGTGCTGGCGGTCGCCGGGCCGGCGCTCATCCACTCGGGGGCGGGCGACGCCCTGGCGCGACTGGTCCGCGAGGGGTACGTCGACATGCTGAGCGCGGGCAACGGGTTCGCGGTCCACGACATCGAGCGCGGCGTCTACGGCACCTCGCTGGGAATGGACGTGGAGACGATGGAGCATCCGCGGAAGGGCCACAAACACCACATCTACACCATCAGCGAGGTGGTTCGCGCCGGGGGCATCGAACCGGCGGTCGAGGAGGGACTCGTCGAGGAGGGCGTGATGTACGAGTGCGTCACGAACGACGTGCCGTACGTCCTCGCGGGGTCGATTCGGGACGACGGGCCGCTCCCGGACACGATAACCGACGCCGTCGAAGCTCAGGACGCCATCCGCGAGCAGGCCCACGAGGCCGACATGGTGTTGATGCTGTCGACGCTGCTGCACTCCGTCGCGGTGGGCAACTGCCTCCCGTCGACGACGCCGGTGGTGTGCGTGGACATCAATCCCGCGACCGTGACCCAGCTCCTCGACCGGGGGAGCGCGCAGGCCATCGGGATGGTGACGGACGTCGGGACGTTCGTCCCGGCGCTCGCCGAGGAGATTCTCGACTAGCCGTACCGAGGCGTCGGCGACGTCAAGGTCGCCGGCATGCGGCGCGACCCCCGGACCGAGGCGGGACGGGGAGAACCCCCAAGAGGTCCGAGTGCGTAACCCCGCCAAATGGGCCGGACGCTCGAACTGCCGAACGGAGAGGTCGTCACCGAGGGCGACGTCGTCCTCTACAACGGGTACCCGTACCGGGTCAGGTTCCTGGACGACGACGCGTACGCGTTCGAACTCGCTCCCCTGTTCTGGGGCGACAGCGGCATGGACGTTCCGTTCGCCGACCGGGAGGCGCTCGTCGACCAGTGGGGGCCGGAGTCGCGCGGCACGCTGACCACGACGGAGTGGGAGGAGTGGCTGCGCGAGGCCCGGACGGACGACCGCTTCGGCGACGACGAACTCGACGCCCTCGCCCGCGAACTCCCGACCTCGGACGGCCTCCTCACGCGCCTCCGTCGCGCGCTCCGACGCTGAGCGTACCCGGTGCGGACGATATCCGGCCGTTCGGCCGGCTCCGACGTTCGGAACTGACGGGGAAAATGCTGGCGAGGTAGGAACGTGACGTGGTTCGTTCTGGGATGAACGAACGAATACAACGACTCACTTAAAGGCGACTTGCACAGACAGGCAGGAGACATCAGCCACTGAACGGGGAATGGAAAGACACGGAACGGCGAGGTGCGGTCGACCGGCGGCGGACGCCGGAGCGCCTCACCGTGACCGAACGCCAGTGATACACCATGTCTGTTGACACCGCAACCGGCGACGTCGAGGAATCGTGTGACAACTGTGCTGGCACGACGCCGCATCAGGTCCAGATCAAGATTCGGACCGAGAGCGACAAGAACGAGAACACGGAGTTCTCGCGGGAGCCCTACCGCGTCACGGAGTGTATGAGCTGCGGGCAGACGACGAGCCAGCGGATGAACAACGCCTGACGGAGACGACTCTCCCGCCGAGTGCGGTCGCGTCAATAGTCAATCGGTCGCTGCTTTCCTTTTTGCCAGGTCCGGACGAAGACCCGCAGAGAGCCATCGGGACGACGTCTGCGTCGTCGTGGCGGAGATACGCGGCGTCGACAGCGTCGGGTCGTCCGGCGAGAACGGTCCTAACCCGTCCCGGCGACGGTGAGCGGTCGCCGTAAGCGACTCGTCACCCGAGAGTCACGGCCGTTACTCGTCCGCCGGGTCGGGGTCGTACTCCGGTCCGACGCAGACCGTGAGCGCGTGCGGTCGGGTGTGTAACACGAGCCGTTCGTGCGAGCTCAGTTCGCCGTCGAGGCTGAAATCTATCGGCTCGCCGCTCTGGCTGTCGATCTCCAGTTGGCTCGCCCGGACGTGAACGACGTGTTCGGTGTCCTGGCCGAACAGCCGATGGGCGATTCCCTCCTCGATGATGTCGCTCGGGGGCATCTGTTCGATGATGACCACCTCGAAGAGGCCATCCTCGACGTTCGCCTGTCCGCCCTTCTTCGTGAACCGGCGGACGTTTCCGACGAGCGCACTCAGTGCTTCGCCCTGCCAGGTCGTCTCCTCCCCCTGCGAGACCGCGGTGAGTTCGACGTCGAGACCGTCGAACGCCGCGACCTCCTGCAGGCCGGCGATGACGAACGCGAGCGAGCCGAAGCGCTCCTTCAGTTCGCCGCTCGTCGCTACGCTCGCGTCCGCCGGCAGTCCCGCGATACAGGACATCACGAACGGCGTGTCGCCGGCGACGCCGACGTCGATGTCCCGCCGTTCGCCGCGGTCCAGCATCTCGAACCCGTGTTCGATGCCGGTGATGCCGACGTTCGTCGCGAAGATGTTCGCCGTCCCCGTCGGGACGACGCCGAGCGTCACGGAATCGAGACCGTTCGCCCGGTCGAGACCACGGACCACCTCGTTGAGCGTTCCGTCGCCGCCCGCGACCGCCAGACGGTCGACGTCCTCCGCGACGGCGTCCTGCGCGAGTTCGGCGGCGTGTCCCGGTCCCTCCGTCTCCTCGATGCGGTACCCTCGTTCGGTAGCGAGCCGTCGGACGTCGTCGATGTGGTCGGCGGTTCCGCTCGTCGGATTCAGGACGAGCCAGCGTCGGTCGCCCGAGCGCGAAGCGGCCTCCTCGGCTGCCGTGCCGGCGGACGGTCGCGCTTCGTCGGTCATACGTCACGACAGGGCCCGCAGGCAGAAAGAGGCTGTGTCGTCGAGGTGGAGAACGAGGCGCTAGCCCTCCATCCCGCTGAAGGAGAGGCCGCCCTCGATGTACCGCTGGGCGAACAGGTACACCAGCATTATCGGCGTTGCGAAGGTGAGCGCGAACGCCGAGAAGCGCGCCCACGGGATGGAGTACTCGCTGACGAGCGAGAACAGCCCGACGGGCAGCGTGTAGTTGTCGGTGCCGAGCAGGGTCTGGGCGACGACGAACTCCGTCCAGCCGGCGAGGAACGTGAAGACGAACACCGTCGCCAGTCCCGCGGTGGACAGGGGGAGGATGACCTCGGTGACGACGCGCCACGGCGGCGCACCGTCGACGACGGCCGCCTCCTCGTAGGAGACCGGGATGCCGTCCATGTACGTCTTCAGGAGCCACGTGTTGAACGGCACCGCGGTCGCGGCGTAGTAGACGGAGAGCGCGAGCTTGCTGTCGTTGATTCCGAACTGGACGTAGACGGTGTACAGTCCGATGAGCAACGCGACGCCGAGGCCGCCGCCGACCTGGGTCATCAGGACGTACAGGAAGAGCACCTTGCGACGGAGGATGAACTCCCGGCGCGAGAGCGCGTACGCCGCCGGCACGACCAGCGACATCGAGATGAGGACGGTCGGGACGGCGACCGAGACGCTGTTCCAGAAGAACTTCTTGAACGAGGAGGGGTTCTCGACGCCGTACTGGGAGACGTCGAGGAAGACGAACTCGGGCGTCTCGACGACGAGCGCGAGGTCGGTGAGCGGGAGATTCACCGCGATGGTGTACGCCGGAATCCCGAGGTCGCCGAGGACCCAGAGGAACGGCTTCAGCGTCGGGGTCTCCGGGAACAGTTGCAGGCCGTCCGACGAGAGCAGCGAACCGCCGGCTCCGGCCAGGGCGGCCATGAGAATCCAGTAGACGGGGAACAGCAACAGCAGTACCATCACGAGCGCGCCGAGCGTGGCCCCGACCGTCTTCAGCGGTTCGACCGGCGAGAGTTTGCCGCGCCGGACCTGCTCGACGGTGTACGTCGCGTCCCGGACGGTTTCGACCGGAGCGAGCGCGACGGTCCGTGCGTCCTCTTTCAGCTTCCGTCCGATGCCGTCGAACAGACTCATTGCTCGGACACCCCGTCGGCGAGTTTGCCGCGCTTGACGTTCAGCCACATGAACATGCCGATGAACGCGACCGCGACGAGGCTGATAGCCGCCCCGCGTCCGTACTCCTGGAACCGCAGCGCCTCGCGGTAGCCGTAGACGACCAGGAGTTCGTTCGCGCGGGCCGGGCCGCCCTGGTTGAACACGTAGGGGATGAGGAACTGCTGGAACGACGCGGCGGCCGTCAGGATGGACGCGAACAGCACGGGTCGCTTGATGGACGGCAGGGTGACGTGCAGGAACCGGGAGAAGTAGCCCGCGCCGTCGACCTTCGCCGCCTCGTGCAGTTCCTCGGGCACGTCCTGCAGGGCGCTGACGGTGATGATGACCATGAACGGGTACGCGAGCCACGCCTCCGTGACGTTGTACGCGAAGAAGGCGGGCCACCGCTCGGCGAGCCACGAAACCGAACCGACCCCGAGTTCACCGAGGATCTGGTTCGCGAGCCCGAACTCGGCGGAGCTGAAGATGCCGCGCCACACCGTGACGGTGAAGATGGCCGGCAGTCCCATCGGGAGGATGATGAACGACCGCATGAGCCGCTTGCCGCGGACGCGGTCGCTCGTCACGACCATCGCGATGCCGAGGCTCAGGCCGATCTTCAGCGTGACGCTCGTGGCGACGAACAGCCACGTCACGCCGAAGGAGTTCCAGAACTGGCCGTTGATGGGGAGGGTGACGAGCGTCTCCCCGAACAGGACGACGTGGAACTGGCCGCCGAACAGGACCTGCACGTAGTTCTGCAGACCGACGAACTCCGCCTCCCCGAGCGTCAGGACCGACAGCGCTCCGTCGCCCGCGAACAGCGTCGCCGGCGTGGCGTTCGTGAACGAGATGCCGACGAGATACAGCACCGGGAACAGCATGAACGCCGTGAAGACGAACAGTCCGGGCAGGACGAACAGGAGCGAGACGTCCCGCTTCTCGAGGAACGGCGTCGCTTCGAACCGTCGCGCGATGCGGGAAGACGTGCTCACGTGCCTGCTACCCCCACTTGTTCCGGATGGTCTTGGCGGCCTGGTTCAGCGCCGCTTCCGGGCTGGCGTCGCCGTTGAACGCCTTGGTGAGCGCGGTCTTCATCGGCGGCCAGACCTTGTTCATCTTCGGGTGGGTCGGCATCGGCGTCCCCTGGTCGACGCTCTTCGAGAAGGCCGTCACCTGGCTCGGCAGGTCGTCGCTGCCGACGAGACTGTCGAGCACGGGGATGGCACCCTGTTTCTCGGCGCGCTTGCGGATGAGGTCCTCGTTGGTCGCGTACCACTCGATGAACTTCCGGGCGGCCTTCGTGTCCGCGCCGCCCTGTTTCATGCCCTTCGAGAAGTACCACATGGTGATGCCCGTGTAAGGTTTGGGCTCGCCACCGTCGACGGTGGGGAGCGTCGTGACCCCGTAGTTCACGTCCTTGTCGTTGAGCGTGGCGAGATACCAGGGGCCGTTGATGGCGAACGCGGCGTTGCCGTCGGCGAAGGGGGCGGCCTGGGTCTCGTACTTGGCGTCGTCCGGCATGTACGGCGCGAAGTTGTCGAGTGCGAACTTCAGGCCGCGGACCGTCTCCTTCTTGTCAACGCCGAGCATCGGGTCTTCGTTCGGGTCGAAGTAGTACCCGCCGAACGCCTGGAGCCACGCACTGGTGAAGTAGGGGTCGAAGGGGTAGCTCAGGCCGTATTTGTTCTGTTTCGGGGCGTGGTACTCCTCCATGGTCGAGACCATGTCCGAGACCGTCTCCGGCGGCGAGTCGACGACGTCGGTGTTGTAGATGAGCGTCACCGTCTCGGCGTCGTGCGGGAGGCCGACGAGGTTGCCCTCGTACTGGATGGCCTCCCTGGCCGGGCCGATGAACTGGTCGAGGCTCACGTCGACCGCGTCGCTCTGGTCGACGACGAAGCCGCGCTCGTAGTAGTCGCCGACCCAGTCGTGGGCCCATTCGAAGGTCTTCGGCCCCTGTCCGGCGGGGATGGTGCTCGTCGTCTTCTTCTCCATCTCGGAGATGTCCGCGCCCTTTATCGTGTGTGGGGATTGCTGGTTGAACGACTTGATGGCCTGCTTGCGCTGGGGCATCTCCGTCTCGGGGAGCGAGTACCACGCCTTCGCCTTGCCGGACGACTCGCCGGAATCGGTCGTGCCGTCGGAGTTGCTTTCCTGGACGCTGGTACAGCCCGCCAGTGCCGCGATACCGGCCGCACCGCCGACGTGCTTGAGCACGGTTCTACGATCCATTGTCATGGAATAACGATGTATTATTCGTTCACGACTTAAATCATGGGGTTGACCAACGCGCACCACTGGACCGGGACACGAGCGCTCGGCCGACAGGACGGCCTCGACGGGCGGTGCCGCCGACCAGGGCCGGCGGACATCGACCGTAGCGTCGCGGCCCGATTCCGGCGAGCACCTCGACCATCAAACTACTACGTAATTATACCTCACGAATCGAATATTGAGGGCAAGAACTATATTCCGTCGTCAAGAGATACCGTCAAATGGCAACTGTAACGCTCGATAATCTCAGAAAGGAGTTCGACAGCGGACAGATCGTCGCGGTCGACGACGTGTCCCTGACCGTCGAGGACGGGGAGTTCGTCACCGTCGTCGGCCCGTCCGGGTGCGGGAAGTCGACGACGCTCAGGATGATTGCGGGGCTGGAACAGCCGACGTCGGGCTCGATCCGCATCGACGGCGAGGATGTCACCGACGTGCACGCGCGCCACCGCGACGTGGCGATGGTGTTCCAGAACTACGCGCTGTACCCTCACAAGACCGTCCGGCAGAACATGGCGTTCGGCCTCCGGATGAGCACGGACATGGACGAAGACGAACGCCACGAGAAGGTCGACGAGACGGCGACGATGATGGGCATCGACGACCTGCTGGACGACAAGCCGAGCGAACTCTCCGGCGGGCAGAAACAGCGCGTCGCGCTCGGCCGCGCCATCGTCCGCGAACCGGACGTGTTCCTGTTCGACGAACCGCTGTCGAACCTCGACGCGAAGCTCCGGACGAGCATGCGGACGGAGATCCAGCGACTGCAGGAGGAACTCGGCATCACCTCCATTTACGTGACCCACGACCAGGAGGAGGCGATGACGATGGGCGACCGCCTCGCCATCATGAACGACGGCGTCCTCCAGCAGACGGGTCGACCCAGCGACGTGTACGCGAACCCGAGAAGCGAGTTCGTCGGCGGGTTCGTCGGGTCGCCGTCGATGAACAACGTCGACGTGACGGTCGAGGACGCCGGCGACGGCGTCACGCTCAGGAACGGGGACCGGTTCGCGTACTCGCTGACCGGCGAGCGCGCCGACCGCGTCGCCGACGCCGGCGTGCAGCGAGCGCGCCTCGGAATCCGCCCCGAGAACGTCGCCGTCGTCGACGACCGGGACGGCATCGGGACCACCGTCGAAGTCGTCGAACCCGTCGGGAGCGACAACTACCTCCACCTCGACCTCGGCGAGGAGTTCATCGCCAGGGTCGCCTCCGGGATAGAGCCGGAACCGGGCGAGGTCATCTACGTGACGTTCGACGAGTCGGACGTCCACCTGTTCGACTCCGAGAGCGGCGAGTCGCTCCTGTTCGACGGCGAGCGGGAACGCACCGCCGCGACGGTTTAGTCGTCCGCCGCGACCGTCCGTTCTTCGAGGAAGTCGTACTCGTCGAGCAGGGCCACCGTCGCCAGTCGCAGCGCGTGGGGCCACCCGAGCGGCGTCGCGCTGTCCGGCGTGCCGTCGTCGAACACCTGTTCGGGGAGGTACCCGCTGTCGAGACAGAGCGGTCCGTCCGGGAGGACGAGCGCGAGCAAGTCTCGCGCCGTCGCGGCCATCGCGTCGGCGCGGTCGTCGCCGCGGTCCGCGAGCATCGCGGCGAGCGTCCCGGCCGCGTTGGCTCCCCACGCCGTCGAGACCGTCCATATCTTCTCGCCGTCCTGTTCGCGCCGCCGCCAGCCGTCGCCCTCGTACCGCACGAGGCCGGCGACCGGTCCGTCGGGGTCGTGGAACAGTTCGTCGACGACCGTCTCGACGTGCGAGACGAGTCGGTCCAGCCGTTCGTCGTCCACGTCGCCGACCCGGTCGTACGCGCGGTGGGCCCCGACGAGGGCGAGCGTGGCGGAGTCGACCCGTTCGTCGAGTTCGCCCGCGTCCTCGTGGTGGTCAGCGTACTCGCGCAGGGCGTAGACGCCGCGGTCGTCGACCCAGAGGTCGTCGAGCGCGTCGTACACCTCGCGGGCGCGGTCGGCCGCGCGGTCCGCGACGTCGTCGGGGTCGGTCGCCGCCAGCGCGGAGTAGGCTTCGAGGAAGGTGGCGGCCGTGTGGGCGAACCGACCGGACATGTCCTCCCACGCGTTCTGGCAGGCGACCGGTCGGCCGTCGTCGGCCAGGGTGGCGTCGAGGCCGTCGAGCGCCCGCGCCAGCACGTCGCCGTAGTTTCCGCCCTCGTCGTAGGCCGCCACGTAGGTCGTGACGCTCCCCGTCTGGTCGGCCTGGTAGTTGAGCCCGTCGCCGGCCTCCATCCGGCCGTTGGCCCAGCCCGGGGCCAGCGAGGCGTCGAACGGCCAGACCCGGTGCGGCCAGGTGCCGTCGTCGAGTTGCGTCTCGGCGTACACCGCCGCGCTGCGGTCGTGCCAGTCGTCGAGTCCGAGGCCGAAGTGGCGGTCCGCCTCCAGGAGGAACCGCGATATCTCGGCGTCGTCGCGGAACCACGAGTAGCCGTAGCCGCCGGAGTGGGCGTAGTACGGGTCGAAGTCGGGGGCGGCGATGCGCAGGCCCGACCGACCGGTGAGCAGGGAGAGGACGCGGCGGTCGGCGGCGATGGCCGCCGCGTGCGGTCGGTCGGCGTCGACGGGGTCGTCGACCTGCGCTTCGGCCGCGCGTTCGAGCGCCGCGGCGTCGCGGGCGGCGGCCGTCCGGACCGCATCGAGCGCGTCGTCTCGGGGCGTCTCCTCGCGACTCGTCAGCAGCGTCGCCAGCGTCGCCGTCCCGTCCTCGGTCGGGATAACGCCGACCACGTCGCCGCTCAGCAGGTCCTCGTCGTAGGGGTTCCGCCGACCGGCCCGGGGGTACTCGGCGGGCGTCTCCTCGAGCAGTTCCGGGAACCCGCCGAACGCCGACCCCCGGACGGCCTCGAACCCGGTCGCGCTCGCGAGGAAGTCGGCCTCCTCGGCGTGGTACACCTCGACCGCGTCGCCGTGGTGCAGTTGTGCGATGCGCGTGTCGCGGCCGTCGGGGGCGAACCCGAAGCCGGCGACCACGTCGAGCGCCTCGTCGGCGTCGCTCGCGTCGACGTGCGTGACGTGAACGCCGTCGACGGTGAGGTCGTACTGGGTCACGCGGCCGTGGACGGTCTCGTGGTCGGTGACGACGAGCGCCGTGCGGTCGTGGTACCGCTGGTCGACCGCGGCGTCGAACCACGTCGTCTCGGCATCGTCCTCGTTCGCGGGGCGGACGCCGAACCGCGAGCGAGCGACGCCGGTCAACCCGACGAGCGGGTAGCTGAAGTCCCGGACCGCTCCGTCCTCGTCGACGTGGACCAGCCGTCCGTCACGGCCGGAGAACCGACCGGTCGTCGTCCGTCGCTCACCGGGAAACCGCGTGCTGTCGTCCCGGTGGCGTTTGTAGTCGTTCAGCGCGTCGCGGAGTTGCATTGGCCGAGACGTACACGCCCCCCTACTAATAACTGTGGTGAAATTGTAGTTCACAAATTCTCCACAATCCGAAAGGGTAAAAGCCGCCACCAGCAACCGTGGGAGTATGCCACATCCAGGACCGCCGCGATTCCTCCACGTCGGCGAATCGGTCGAACTGGCACCGCGCGCTCCCGACCCGTCGGCGACCTACCGGTGGCGCGTCACGGACAGGCCCGCAGAGAGCACGGCGACCGTCGGTGACGGCCCGGTCGTCCACCTCGCGCCGGACGTCCCCGGCACCTACCGGGTCGAACTCGACGCGCCCGACGGCGCTCACGAACAGACGGTGCGGGCGTTCCCCGACCCCCGCCGCGAGGCGCGGTTCACCGTCGCCGCGGACGACGTGGACGGGGACGTCCGGGACGTCGACCACGCTACCGTCATCGGCGCGTTCAACGACTTCACGATGGGGGTCCACCGCGCCGAGCGCGAGGGCGACGAGTGGGTTCTCGACGCGGCGCTGCCGCCGGGCGACCACGAGGCCATCTTCGCCTTCGACGACGAGTTCGACCCCTTCGCCACCGCCGAAACCACCGTCGAGGGGCCGGGACGGCCCCGCGTCCGTCTCGACGGCCGACGGGAGGGGGAGGCGGTGGTCGTCACCGCGACGGCCCGGGCCGCCCCCGACGGCGCGGACCCCGACGTGGAGTTCCACCTCGACGACCGGGACGCGCTCGCGCGCGAGGACGTGACCGTCGACGGCGACGAACTGCGGGTTCCTCGCGACGCGCTCCCGGTTCTGTCCCGTGTCCACGCCGTCCCCGTCGCCGGGCGAGACGACTCGAACGCGGTCCGCCACGGCGTCGCCGACACGCTGACGATTCGCGACGGTGACGAGGTCTCCTTCGAGCGGCCCGCCGACGCGCCGGACTGGGTCCGCGACGCGACCATCTACGAGATATTCGTCCGCGAGTTCGCTGGCGAGACCGTCGACACCACGTTCGAGGAGATAGAGCGACGCGTCCCCTACATCGAGTCGCTCGGCGTCGACGTCGTCTGGCTCACCCCCGTTCTGGCGAGTCCCACCCGGCACGGCTACCACATCACCGACTTCTTCGACACCGCCGCGGACCTCGGCACCCGGGAGGAGTTCGCGTCGCTCGTCGAGCGCTTCCACGAGGCCGACATACGGGTCGTCTTCGACCTCGTCGTCAACCACACCTCGCGGGACCACCCCGCCTTCCAGTTGCACCGCGCCGGCGTCCCCGAGTACGCCGACCGCTACGAGCGCGTCCCCGCCGACCGGGACGCGTCGGACGTCGACTGGGCCGGCGACGACGCGCCGGGCCACTACTTCACCTGGACGCAGATACCGAACGTGAACTACGACTCGCTGGCCGTCCGCGAGTGGATGCTCGACGTCGTCGACGAGTGGGCGCCGGTCGTCGACGGCTTCCGCTGCGACGTCGCGTGGGGCGTTCCGCACGGCTTCTGGAAGGAGGTCCGCGAGCGACTGAAGGCCCGCGACGACGACTTCCTGTTGCTCGACGAGACGGTCCCGCGGGACGCCGACTTCCGCGAGAACGAGTTCGACGTCCACTACGACACCGACCTCTACGACGCGCTGCGCGACGTCGGCACCGGCGACGCGCCGGCGAGCGCCCTCTTCGACGCGCTCGAGGACTCCCCGCGCGTCGGCTACCCCGACGAGGCGGTCCACATGCGCTACGTCGAGAACCACGACGAGGACCGCTACGCGACCGAGTGCGACGAGGGGACGCTGCGACCCGCCGCGGCCGCGACGTTCACGCTCCCCGGCGCGCCGATGATCTACTACGGCCAGGAGCGCGGCGTCCCCGAGCAGCGCGGGACGATGCGCTGGCACGACGGCGACGCCTCGCTGACCGAGTTCCATCGCCGCCTCGTCGAACTCCGAAACGACCGTCCGGCGCTGCGCGCCGCCGGCGTCGAGCGCGTCGCGTGCGACGTCCACGCCGGCGACCCCGGGCGCGTCGTCGCCTACGAGCGCACGGGTGACGACGAACGGCTCGTCGTCGTCCTGAACTTCGGCGCGGAACCGGCCACGGTGACGCCCGAGCGGGCCGTCGATTCCCGTGACCTGCTCGCCGGGGCCGACGCCAGCGCCGGCGAGCGAGCGGACGCGGTCCGGGTCCGCGACGCCGTCGTCCTGCGAGCGCGGTGAGACCGAACGCCGGCCATCGGGTGATGTAAGTATCGGCCGGTCGCAACCCCCGGTATGGACGACGCGTCGCTCGAGGACCAGCTACAGCGGTTCGGGTTCTCCGACAAGGAAGTGGACACCTACCTGACCATCCTGGAACTCGGGGAGGCGAAAGCGAGCACCATCGCGGACGAGGCGGGCGTCTCCAAGCGGTACGTCTACAGCATCGCCGAGACGCTGTCCGACAGGGGCTTCGTCGAGGTGAACAACCACGCCGTCCCGACGACGATACGGGCGAACTCGCCGGAGGACGTCGTGGGCGCGCTGACCGACGACCTGGAAGAGATGCGACCGGCGCTGGACTCGCGGTTCTCGCGGACGGACTCCCGGACCGAGCGGTTCGAGGTCGTCAAGTCCCGCGTCACCGTCCTCAAGCGCATCTCGGAACTGTTGTCGCGCGCCGACACCGAGGTGACGCTCGCGATACCCTACCGCCTGCTCGACGAGGTCGCCGACGAACTCCGTGAGGCAGTCGAGCGCGACGTGCTCGTACTCCTGCTCGTCACCGGCGTCGACCCGGACGAGGCGGTCGACCTCGACGGACTGGCCTCGGTCGCCCGCGCCTGGGACCAGCCGATGCCGACGATGCTGACCGTCAACCAGACGGACGGCCTCGTCGCCCCCGGCGAGCTGCTCTCCCAATCCAACAGCCCGACCCAGGCCATCGTCTTCGCGCAGGAACAGCTCACCCCGGTCATCGTCGGGTCGTTCCTCGGCAACTACCTCCCGATGGCGGCGGAGGTGTACACCGCCGAACCGATGGCGCTGCCCGCCACCTTCCGGAACTTTCGTCAGGCGGTCCTGCAGGCGTCGCTTCACCTCCGCTCCGGCACGGAGATTCGCGCTCGCGTGACCGGCCACCCGCTGTACGACGAGGACGCCGCCAGCGAACTCGACGGCGTCGTCGTCGACGTTCGGCAGTCGCTGATAGAGCCGACGACCAGTTCCTTCCCGGTCGAGAACGCGCTCGTCGTCGAGACCGAAGCGGGGACGTACAGCGTCGGCGGCGAGGGGGCGTTCGTCGAGGACTTCCAGGCCAGCGAGGTCGAACTGACGCCGGCCGAGTAGTCCCTCCGGGCCGGCACCCGGAATTAACTGTTCGCCCGCCGACGGTCCACCATGGCACTCTACGACCGGATAGCCGACCTGCCGCTGGTCGTCGACGGCGTCGAGTTCGACCAGCACGAGCGCGATACCTCCAGCGGGTTCACCCGCGTCACGACCGAGATCGTCCTGCACGGCGAGGGCGCGACCGGCCGCGGCGAGGACGTGACCTACGACGAGGACGACCAGCGTTCGCTTCCCGACGCCGACCTCGACCTCTCGGGCGAGTACGAGTTCGACGAGTTCTCCCGGACGGTCGGCGAACTGGACCTCTTTCCGACGGAACCCGGCCGCGAGGACTTTCGCGACTACCGCCGCTGGGGATTCGAGAGTGCCGCGCTCGACCTGGCGCTCCGGCAGGCCGGCGAGCGCCTGGCCGACGCGCTGGACCGCGAGCCGAACGCGGTGCGGTTCGTCACGAGCATGGGACTGGGCGACCCGCCGACCACCGACCGCGTCGAGCGCTGGCTGGAGCACGACCCGGAACTGGAGTTCAAACTCGACGCGACCTCGGAGTGGACCGACGACCTCGTCGCCGACCTCGCCGACACCGGCGCGGTACGCGTCGTCGACGTGAAAGCCCAGTACGGCGACGCGGAGGTGAACCAGCGACCGGACGCCGACCTCTACCGTCGGGTGCGCGACGGCCTGCCGGACGCGCTCGTCGAGGACCCGGCGTACACCGACGAGACGGCCGACGTGCTCGACGCCGCGCGCGAGCGAATCGCCTGGGACGCCCCCATCCACGGCGTCGAGAGCGTCGAAGCGCTGCCGTTCGAGCCGGACTGGCTGAACGTCAAGCCCTCCCGGTTCGGCAGCGTCGCCTCGCTGCTGGAGACGCTGGAGTACTGCGACCGCCGGGACGTCCGTACGTACGGCGGCGGACAGTTCGAACTCGGCGTCGGCCGCGGCCAGATCCAGTTGCTCGCCGCGCTGTTCTATCCCGACGCGCCGAACGACGTCGCGCCGCGAGCGTACAACGACCCCGAGCCGTCGCCGGGTCTCCCGTCGAGTCCGCTCGACGCGCCCGCACCGGAGGACGCGACCGGATTCCGGTGGGAGCGGTAGGCGACGGGGCCTCCGTCGCCCTCGGCGTTCGCTACGACCGTCCGACGCTCGGAACCGAGGCGGAGAGTTAATCGAGTCGATGTGGTAGAGAGCGTGATGTCGGACTCCGACGTCAACCCAGAGGATTTCGATTCGACCGAGCCAGAGGAGCGAGACGTAGCCAGCGAGGCGGCGACCGACCACGAGAAGTTCCTCTCCATGCTGCCCCACTACTACCGCGGCGAGGTCGCGCAGGCGAACAGCCTCATGGACCGCCTGGACCTCACCGTCGACTGGGCCATAGCCGTCGTGACGGCGGTGCTCGCGCTCGCGTTCCAGGGCGGCGACGTGACCGCGTACCTCCTGCTGATAGGAATCGTCGCCGTCTCGGCGTTCCTGCTCTTCGACGTTCGCCGGTATCGCATCTACGACGCGACCCGGGCGCGCGTTCGCCTCCTGGAGGAGAACGTGTTCGCGAACACCTTCGACCCTGCGGGGACGCCGGTCGACGAGTGGCGGAAGGAACTCGGCACCGACCTCCGTAGGCCGACGCTGAAGGTGTCGTACCTGGAGGCGCTGTCGCGCCGACTCCGACGCGTCTACTTCCTGCTCTATCTCCTCCTCGGAGGGGCGTGGGTCTTCCGAATCACGCTCTTCACGCCGGGAGAGCCGTGGACGGAGACCGCGTCCGTCTCCGGCGTCCCCGGCGAAACCGTCGCCGGCGTCGTGGCAGTCTTCTTCGTCGTCGTGGTCGCGGTCACGTTCTGGCCGACCGGACGACGGGCCAAGGGCGAGTTCCACGGCGAGGAACCCGGGCGCTGGAAGCGGTCGGAGTAACGCAGTTCGGGGCGCTCGCTACGCGGAACGAATCTCGAAACGCGCACCGCCGCTGTCGCTCTCACGGACCTCTATCGTCCATCCGTGAGCCTCCGCGATGCCTTTCACGATGGAGAGGCCAAGACCCGAGCCGTCCGCCGCGGTGGTGTGACCGTGCTCGAAGACGGCCTCGCGCTGCTCCGGCGGAATGCCCGGACCGTCGTCGGCGACGTAGAACCCGGCCTCGGTCCGGTTCGTTCCCCGAGGAGCCCCGTCCTCGCCCGACGCTGACGAGCCGGCGTCGGACCCGTCCGGGGAGTCGGCGTCCGCGTCGTCAGTTCGCGGCGGTCGCTCCGCACTCGCGTCGTCGAGCCGGCCGACGCGGACCGTCGGGGCGGGACCGGCGTGTTCGACCGCGTTGCGGAACAGGTTCTCTAACAGTTCCGTGAGCCGTCCCTCGTCCGCCTCGACCTCGACCGAGTCCTCGACGACGAGCGAGCCCTCCTCGGTCTCGACGGTCGCCCAGGCCTGACGGACCACCGGTTCCAGCTCCACCGGTTCCGTCTCGCTGACCACCTGCCCCTGTCGAGCCAGCGTCAGCAGGTCGCGGATGAGGTCTTCCATCCGGGCGAGCGCGCCGGCGGTCTTCTCGAAGTGACGGTCCTCGTCGCGCTCGCGGGCGAGTTCGAGGTGACCCTGCGCGACGTTCAGCGGATTCCGAAGGTCGTGGGAGACGACGCTCGCGAACTCCTCGAGTCGCTCGTTCTGGCGTTCGAGTTCCTCCTTTCGGGCCTTCCGTTCGGTCACGTCGCGCGCGGAGCCGAGGTGGGCCATCTCGCCCTCGTAGCTGATGACGCGCACCGAGAACTCCATGTAGCGCACGCTCCCCGCCTTGGTCACGATGCGCGCCTCGTAGTGGGGCGGGTGAGTGCCCTCGATGCGCTGGCGGGCGATGCGCTTGACGCGCTCGCGCTCGTCCGGATGCAACACGTCCCAGACCTGCATCTCGTACAGCTCCGACCGCGAGTAGCCGGTGAGCTCGCACACGCGCTGGTTGACGAACAGGAACTCCCCGTCGCGGTAGATGTAGATGGCGTCGTGGCTCTGTTCGACGAGGGTGCGATACTTCTCCTCGCTCTCCCGGAGTGCCTCCTGCGAGCGGATGCGTCGTAGCGCCTCGACGGCGTGCGAGAGCAGGAGTTCTATCAGCTCCACGTCGTCGTCGTCGAACGCGCCCACCTCCCGGGACCCCGCCTGGAAGACGCCCATCTCGCCCAGCGGGACGCTGACGAGCGAGCGGTACTCCGACTGCGCCGGGCTAGCGTCCTCCACCTCTCGCACGTCGTCGATGACGTACGACTCGCCGTTCTGTATCGTCTGGCCGGCGATGCCCTCGTCGGCTTCGAGTTCGGTGTAGCCGTCGTCGGTCATCCCCGTCGAGATTGCTTTCGGCACGATGTAGCCGTCCTCGACGACGTCGACGCCGCAGATGTCGAACTCCAGGATGCCCTCGGCAGCCTCGACGGTCAGGTCGTATATCTCGTCGGCGGTCTGGCAGGCCACCATCTCGGAGGCGATCTCGTGGAGTTCCTCCGTCTTCTGCTTCTCGTCGCGCAACTGTCGTTTGATGTCCTCGTGTTCGGCGATGCTCCGGAGCACTCCGACCGTGCCGCGGAACCGGTCGCCGTCGTTGAGGAGTCCGATGCGCGTCTCGCAGGGAATCGACGCTCCGTCGGCCGTGTGGAGGGTCATCGGTAGTTTCCCCACGTCCCGCTCGTCGTCGCACAGGAGGTCGCGGATGAGCCGTTCGCCCTCGGCGACGTCCCTCTCGCCCAGCAGTACCGAGACGTGCTCGCCGACGAGTTCCTCCCGGTCGTAGCCGGAGAGGTTCTTGAGCGTATCGTTGACCGCGGTGATGGTCCCCGACCGGTCCAGCGTGTACACTCCGTCGCCCATCGCCTGGACGATGGAACGGTAGCGGTCGAACTTCCGTCGCGGCCGACTGCGGTCGGTCACCGAACGGCGAACCTCCGCGAGAACCGCGTCGACGCGGTCCCCGTCGGTGTCGGCCGGGACGTACCCCGTCACGCCGGCCGCAACGGCGTCGGCCGCGACGCGTTCGTCCCCCGAAGTGGTACAGAGGACGAACGGCAGGTCGGGCTGGCGGTCCCGAACCCGCTCCAGTAGCGCGAGACCGTCACCCTCCGGGAGCGCGTACCCGCTGATGACGCAGTCGACCGTCCCCTCCGCAAGCGCGTCCAGGGCCGTCTGCCCCGTAGCGCTGGTCACCGACATATCACCCGATTGACCGTCGAGTTCCGCGGGCGGCGCGCCCGTGTCGGACAGAGGGTCCACGTGCAGCACCCGGATTTGATCCGTCATTGTCAGGACTTCTTGGTCGTCTATCGTACTCCACCCCTAAAAATTGATACTATTCTTGAGTGGTAGTTGTCACTTGCCACGATAGGGCGTGGGACTGAAATTCTAGAAATCTATCTGGATAGCTTTCTGTATATTCAACAGAGTCGAACGAGACCGACGCGCTCGCCGACCGACTGGACTCGTGGCTCGACCTCCCGGACGAGAGACTGCGGGCCGCGGGCGGTGCCAGCCGAACGCACGCCTGCCGGAACTTCAGCTGGGAGTCGACCGTCGACTCGCTGGAACGCTTCTACGAGAGTAGGCTCCGGGGGGTGATTCCTGCGCGTCTCTCCCACGGCGGAGGGGCGTCGACGCGACAGGGTCACTCGTAGCGCAGCGCGTCGATGGGGTCGACGCGGGCGGCGCTCCAGGCGGGATACAGTCCGGTCACGACGCCAACGCCGATACCGACGACGACGGCGATGGGCACCCACTCGACGGCGAACACCAGCGGCAACCCGACGTACTCGGTGGCGAGGTAGCCACCGAGCGCGCCGAGCGCGACGCCGAACAGCGAGCCGAAGACGCCGAGCAGCACCGCCTCCAGCAGGAACAGCTGGAGCACGTCGCTGTTCTGCGCGCCCACCGCTTTCATGATGCCGATCTCCCGCGTCCGCTCCGTCACCGACACCAGCATGACGTTGGCGATGCCGAGCGACGCGACGACCAGCGAGACGACGGCGATGCTCGTGACGAACGTCGTCAGCGTGTTCAGTATCTCGCGCACCTGCTCCACGAGGTCCTCGTCGGTCCGAACGTGGAACGAGTACGCGTCCGGGCGGAGCGTCGCGGCGTCCGAGTTCCGCCGGAGGTAGCGCCGCACCTGCCGCTTGGCCACCGGAACGTCCTCGTGATCCTCGGCGACCACGGTCAACAGCGGATAGGCGCGCTGGTCTCCCCCCTGCGAGGGGCTCTCGACCGTCTGCCCGTAGAAGGGGTCCGTCGGCACGTACACCCGGGGCACGCTCGACTGGCCCTCGAACTGGTCGGTTCCCTGCGAACTGTTGAGGACGCCGGCCACCGTCGCCTCGACACGGCGGCCGTCGGAGAGGCGAACGGTCACCCGGTCGCCGACCGACGCAGTCCGGTCGAACATCCGCGCCGCGAGCGGGTTGAGCACGACCTGCCGGCTCCCCTGCTCGAACGGGCCGCCGGCCGCGAACTCCTGACCGTCGAACTTGGCCGGCGTGGTGGCGACGACGTTGCTCTGGCTCACCGTGTTCCCCCGGTACGTGACCGAGGCGGTGGCGACGAAGCCCCGCGGTACGACGTCCGCCACCCCGTCCAGCGAGCGAATCGCGGTGACGTCGTGGCTGGTGAACACGGGCTGGGCGGACGCCCCGGGCTGGCCGTTCGACTGGCCGGCCCAGACGTACATGTTCGGTGCGCTGTCGCCCGCGACCTGGGAGACGATGTCGGCCTGGAGGCTCGTCCCCAGCGTGGCCAGCGTGACGACGGCGGCGATGCCGATGACGATGCCGAACGCCGACAGCGACGACCGAATCCGGTGGCTCCCGATGGCGCGGAGGCTCATCCGCAGCGTCTCCGCCGGGTCCATCAGCGCGCCTCCTCGACCCGGCGCGGCGTCTCGACCTCCTCTATCTCCTCGATTTGACCGTCCAGCAGGTGGACGATGCGCTCGGCGTGTTCGGAGATGTGACGTTCGTGGCTCACCATGAGGATGGTGTTGCCGTCGTCGTGGAACTCCTGGAACAGGCCCATTATCTGGCGACCGGTGTCGCTGTCCAGGTTCCCCGTCGGCTCGTCGGCGAGGATGATGGCGGGGTCGTTGACGAGCGCACGGGCGAGGGCGACCCGCTGGCGCTGCCCGCCGGAGAGTTCGTTCGGACGGTGGTCCTCCCGGCCCCGGAGACCGACGCGGTACAGCAGCTCCCGCGCCCGGTCCCGGCGCTCCGACCGTCCGACTCCCCGGAACACGAGCGGAAGCGCGACGTTCTCGACGGCGGTGAGCCGTGGCATCAGGTTGAACGTCTGGAAGACGAACCCGACCTCTTCCCCCCTGACGGTCGTGCGTTCGTTTTCGGACAGTTCCGTCACCTCCCGGTCGTTGACGTAGACGGTCCCGTCCGTCGGCGTGTCGAGACAGCCGATGAGATTCAGAAGCGTACTCTTGCCCGACCCGCTGGGGCCCATCACCGCCGTGTACGAACCCCGGGGAATCGACAGCGTCACCCCGTCGAGCGCGTGAACTTCTTCTCCGAGCTGGTACGTCTTTCGCACGTCTCGTAACGTCACCGCGTCGCCCGGCCCCCCATCGGACCCGGCAGCCGGATGGCTGTCGGCCATGTACGCAGTAGCATGCCGAGCGTCTAAATCCTGGCCCATCTCCCGGGGGCGCACCGCGAAAAATTAACTCCGGGGGGCCGGACCCCTGCGACGGAGCGGTCCCGGTCGCACGAGCGACGGCACGCTGCCGACGCGACCGCCGATTCGGCGGGGGACGACCGTTCGCCCCGAACCGTCCGAACGTCCCGGACCGCCGGGGTTCGTGGCCACGCACGCACACGTGTCAGCCGACAGTCCGGAAGCAGTACGTTCTTTGGCACCAGCGACCTATCTCGGCAGGGGAAATGGGGGGTCGGCTAGTCAGCGTCTCGCTTCTCGTGCTCGTCGTCGGGAGCGTCGTCGCCGGGAGCGTGCTGGCGAGCAGGACCGTTCGCGCGGAGCGCGTCGACGGAGTCGACGCGGCCACGACGGGGACCGTCGACATCGAACGAGACAGCGTCTTCATCCGGGTCGACGTGGCGGAAAACGGGACGGCGCAGTGGCGCATCGAGTATCGAACCCGACTCGACGACCCGAACATCACCGCGGCGTTCGAGCACCTCCAGCGGGACATCCGCTCGAACCGGACGGCGTACAGCCGAAGCTTCTTCGACGGTATCCGCGTGACCATCGCGGCCGCCGAGAACGCCACCGGTCGCGAGATGGCCGGGACCAACTTCGGCGTCGAGAGCGAGGTGCGACGGCTCCCCAGGACGTACGGCGTCGTCGTCTACCGGTTCACGTGGCACGGGTTCGCGGCCGTGACCGGCGACCGCATCCGGGTCGGCGACGCCCTCTCGGGGTTCTTCCTCGACAGGAACGAACGGATGCTGGTGTCGTGGCCGAGCGGATACGAACTGGCCGAGGTGCGCCCGCCGGCCGACGCCCGCCGGAAGGACGCCGTCGTCTGGCGCGGGCCGGTCGACTTCGGTCCGCGCGAGCCGCGGATGGAGATGGCCAGGTCGACCGGATTCGCCCGCCACAGACTCGGAATCGCCCTCGTGCTCGTCGCGCTCACGACGGTCGTCGGTGGCTTCTGGGGGCTGTATCGGCGTCGCGGAACCACGCCGCTCCAGGCGGTGCGACGACTCGCCTCCGACGACGGACCGACCGACGACCCCGACCCGGAGCTGTTGAGCAACGAGGAACGGGTCGTCGACGTTCTCGAACGCCGCGGGGGGCGGGCGAAACAGCAGGCGGTCGTCGAGGAACTCGGCTGGACCGAGGCGAAGACCAGCCAGGTCGTCACGCGACTCCGGGAGGACGGAACGATAGAGAGTTTCCGGCTCGGACGGGAGAACGTGCTGTCGCTCGCGGACGATGGCGACTAACCCGCGCGAAACGGACGGTACAGCCAGCTTACTCGCCCGGACTATCGTCGGTGTATTTCATCGATGACGGCGTATCGACGGGCGATGCGACGAACACTGGTCCTCTGGTTCGTCGTCGGGGTCCTGCTCGCCGCCACGACGCCGACCACGGTCGCACAGGAGCGGTCCTGCGCGGAGTTACTGCGCGAGGGCACCGTCACGAGCGAACCGGGAGAGCAACTCGCCGACGTGGTCGGGGCACAGGAGTCGGCGGTCGAGACGCAGATAAACGACCGCTGGTTCGACGCCAGACTCGCCAACGCCACGACGGTCGAGGAACGGGCCGACATCGTCTCCGACGAGCGCGAACGCATCGAGGAACGGCTGGAGACGCTCGGGGACTGCCGTCGGCAACTGGGCGAACGACGGCGGAACGACGCCGTCGGCGAGGAGACGGTTCGACGGTGGCTGGACGGACTCGAGACGCGGAGCGCGGTGCTGCATCGGCGCGTCAACGAGACCGCCGTCGAGGCCGGGAGACTCCCCGCGACCGCGCGCGAAGAACACGACCTCACTCCCGAGGCCCTCACCGACCTCGAACGACGAATCGTCGAACTGCGCGAGTCGCTCGAAGAAACCGCCGGAACGACCACGCCCGGGTGACCCGGCCGCGTCGGTCCTCGTCCGGTCGTCGGACCGGCTTACTGGTCGAGTTCGAGCGTGACCGTCAGCGGCCCCTCCGTGGAGTCGAAGACGAGCGACCCGGAGTAGCGGTAGTCGTCGGTGCCGCGTCCGCCGACGGCACCGCTGACCGTCGTACCGTCGACGACGGAGTCGCCGCCGTCCGCGTTTGGTCCTTTCCTGACCCGTCCCGTCACCCGGAACCGGTAGCTGACGTCGTCGCCTTCCGCCTGTATCGTGATTCCGTTCGGCAGGGCCGGCTCCTTCGCTTTCTTCGTTCTCTTCGTCTCGACCCTCTTCCCGTCGACGACGACGTCGACGTCGCCTTTCAGCGTCTCGAAGGAGGTGACCTCCCCCGAGAACGCGAACTCGTCGATTTCCCCCCGGGTGTCTATCCGTCCGAGGACCGTCCGGTGGTTCCGTATCTCGTCCGACGCTCCCGCGCTCGGTCGCCTCGCCACTTCGCCGCTGACCGTGAACCTGTATCTGGCGGGCACGGTCAGTGCTTTCACGGTTATCGTTCGAGGCTTCGGGTGGCCGCTGACCTGACCCGGGAGCAGGCCCCCGGCGACCCCCGCGGCGGTCGTGCCCTTCAGGACGGTGCGTCTGCTGACCGCTCCGTCGGTCGCGTCGCGTTCCTCGTTGCGTTCGTCGGTCATTCCCATCCCCCGCCACGACTCCGACGGGCGAACCCGTCAACCCCGGTCATCGTCACCGTCGATAGCGTCGGGTTCAGCCGAATCAATCCCGCTTTCGAGCGGAAACGACCGATTTACGCGGACGTCCGGCGACCAATCGTCCGTTTTTCGACGCGCCCCGTCGACGGAGCGACGCCGCTCGGACGTCGCGTCGGACGCTACTCGGCGGACTCGCCCGCGGACCCGTCGGCGACCCGGTACTCGTCCAGCCACGGCGGCGCGGCGCGGTCCTTGCGCCACTCGAAGAGGTCGCGCTTCTCGTTGGCGTAGTATCGCCGGTAGGCGTCGACGTAGTCGTCGGCCGTCCACTCGCCGGTCACCTGCGGCGGGTCGCCGGGGGTGCCGGGCCAGTCGAGGGCGGCGACGCGTTCGCAGTCGAGTCCCAGGACGGTCTCCCACGAGCCGTGGCGGTCGTCCGGTTCGTGGTCCCAGCGGTACTGCCACTCCTCGTGGGCGCGGGCCGTGTACTCGTAGAGGTACCGCCAGTTCTCGTGTGCGCGTGCGGCCCACTGGGTGAGAGGATGGTCGGCGTGCGTGAAGTAGAGGTCCTCGCGTTCCGCCTCGTCGCCGTACCCCCGCAACTGGACGGCGGTCGTGAGCACCATCGAACACTCGAAGACGCTGCTGGTGACGTGGCTGTCCACGAGCCACCGGGCGGCCTGCGCGAGGTCGCGGTCCAGCCAGAACGCGTTGACCACGTTCGCCGGTTCGAACCGCGCCGGGTTAGGGTCGTCGGCCACCGGGGACGACGGTCACGCCCATCGGCCGGTCCGGACGAACTCGGGGGGCTCTCCCGCTCCGCTGTCCTCGTAGCCCAGGTTCCGGAGCGCGTACAGCGCGTCGGTACGGGAGTACGTCTCACGGTCCGTGACGGGGCGGCCGTCGGCGGTGTACTCCGCGGTGCGTGCGACCAGTTCGTCCAGCGCGAACCCGGCGTCCGACGTACCGGCGAGGTCGTCCAGCGCCCGCTCGACCGGCGCGTCCGCGCGGTCGTAGCCCGCTCGCTCGCGGGGCGGCAGCAGCCAGTAGACGTGGAGACGCTCGTCGCGACGGAGCCACTGTTCGACCCACGTCACCGCGTCGCTGAGCGTCCCGCTGCTGCTGGCGTCTCCTGGCCGGTATAGCTCCGGTACGACGAGCACGCGCATCGGTTCTCACCGCGTCCCCACCGAGTACGACGGAGAGCCGTTTGTATCTCCGGGCCGTCTTCGGGGTCCCGGTCGGCGAGCGCATCCTTCGTTCACATGTCAACCCGACGCTTCTCGCCGCTGGCGCGCGTCGGGACGACCATGCCAGACGACTCCGACCGCGTGGAACCGCCGGAACTCGACCCCGACGAGGTACTGTACGTCGACGACGACCGCTTCGCCGCGGACAACGTCGCCATCGTCACCGGCGCGGCCTCCGGCATCGGGCGCGCCACGGCGTTCGCGCTCGCCGCGAACGGCCTGACCGTGCTCGGGACCGACGTGGACGAGGCGGGTCTCGACGGGACCGCCGAGCGCGTCGCCGACTGCGACGTCGACGGGCGCGTGGCGACGGTCGCCGCCGACCTGACGGACGCCGACGAGATAGCGGCCGTCGTCGACGCCGCCGCGGACGAGGGGACGGTGAAGTACCTCGCGAACGTCGCCGGACTCCAGCACGTCGACCCCATCGAGGCGTTCCCGGCGGAGCGGTTCGACCGCCTCCAGGACGTGATGGTCCGCGCGCCGTTCCTGCTCGCGAAGGAGTGTCTCCCCCACATGCGGGCCAGCGAGGACGGGACGGGATGCGTCGGCAACATGGCCTCCGTCCACGGCCACTACGTCACCAGCGACAAGGTGGCGTACAACGTCGCGAAGTTCGGCATCCGGGGGCTCACGCAGTCCATCGCCGCCGAGGGCGACGGGAACGTCCGCTCGTTCTCGGTCAGCACGGGCTACGTGAAGACGCCGCTCGTGACGGACCAGATTCCGGACACGGCCGAGCAGCGCGGCATCTCGGTGGACGAGGTGGTCGAGGACGTGATGCTCGGGCAGTCCCGGGCGTCGGAGATGATGACGCCCCTGGAGGTCGGCAACCTCTTCGTCTTCGGCTTCTCGAAACACGCCGGCCACCTGAACGGCGGCGACCTCACCGTCGACGGAGGGATGACACTGACGTACGAGTGACCTACTCCTCCAGTTCGTCCAGCGCCTCGACGACGCGTTCTATCATCTTGCGCTGGCCGCGCCGGAGGTTCTTGGAGACGGCCGGCTTGGAGACGCCGAACTCGTCGGCGAGGGCGCCGAGCGTCGCCGACCGCGGACTCTGGAAGTAGCCGTCCGAGACGGCGGTTTCGAGGGTCTCGCGCTCCACGTCGGAGAGGTCGCGACAGCCCTCGATGAGCGTCATCGCCGCGCCCGCGTTCTGGACGAGCGACTGGAGGTCCGTGACGTCGGTCGACTCGCGGGAGACCACGTCGAACTCGTTGTTCCACTCCAGTTCCGAGAGGGCACCGTCGGCGGTGTCCTCGTGGTCGAAACCGACGTGCCACAGTTCGCTGCCGTCCTCGATGTAGAACGGGCCGGTGATGTAGCCGTCGTGGTCGCGGATGGCCCGCATCGCGTCGGTTTCGCCGATGGTCGTCCTGATGTGGGCGACGTCGTCCTGCTTGGAGAGCAGCGAGCAATCGCGCATGTTGTCGTGGTCCTGGAGCGACTGTAGCCCGGAATCGAGCTCCCCCCGGTCGTCGCCCTCGACCACCAGCCGAGTTTCCAGTTCCCGCGCCCCCCGGTCGAAGTCCCAGTGGATGGCCGAGTAGGTCACGCCGTGGTCGTCGGACGTGTCGATGAACGGGCAGTCGTACTGCTCCATGTCCATCGTGATGTCTATCATGGGTGCCCTGCCTTGCTAACGTGCTCCATACGTCAGCACTGTTAAAATAGTTTCTCTCTATCACGGCGAGCGTGCGAGTTTCGGGGCGTCACGTCATCACCAGCCGGACGATCACGGCGACGACGAACAGGCTGCCGAGCAGCCACAGTCCCGCGAGCACGGCGGTCGCGCTCCCGATTCCCCGGGAGCGGGCGGACTGGTAGGTCCCCCAGAAGACGTAGCCGCCGAACACGGCGGCGGTGACGAGACCGAGGGCAAGCCACACCCCCTGGCGGACCGGGCCCGTTGCGCCCCCGACGAGCACGACGGCGGCCGCCGCTCCTCCGAGCGCGAGCGCCAGGAATCCGACGAGCCACGCGACGGGGCTCCGGGCTGCGTCCGCGACCGCGTCGAAGCCGTCGCGGCGGTCCCGCGCAGCGCGGGCGGGACGCGCCGGACCGGCGACCCGCCAGTCGAACGAGCGAGCGAGCGCGACGACCACGCCGACGAGGACGAGGCCGAACACGACCGCGCTGGCGAGGTGACCGGGAGACGCCATACGTAACGTACTATCGTGAACGTCTTCGAGCATAAGCGTTTCTCTCGACCCGTCGAGAGAGTCCCGCACTGCCGAAATCCGACGAACGGGAGAACCTCAACCTTTACTCCCTCGGGTTCGGTTCGACACGTATGAAACTGCGCTGGGACGAGATAACACACGTCACGAAAGCCGACCCGGCGAAGGACCTCCCACCGGACCTCGGGGTCCTCGACCGGACGGACGCGGTGATGGTCGGAGGGTCCGACGGGGTCACGGCGGAGAACACGCTCGACACGATTCGGGCCATCAAGCGACGGTTCCCGGAGAAACCGGTGTTGCAGGAGCCGTACAGTTCGAGCCACGTCTCCACGGACACGATGGAAGCGGCGGACCACCTCGCCGTCCCCGCGGTCTACAACGGTGACAGGGAGCACTTCGTCGGGAAGCACGTGGACCTCTTCACCGAGGTCGGGAGCAAACCGGAGGAGGTGCTCGGAACCGGGCTACCCGTTCTCGGCGACCTCATCGCGTCGAAAGGCCTCGACGCCGTCTCGCGGATGACGAACGAAATCGTCGGCGAGGGATACGTCGTTCAGAACCCGGCGTCGACGGCAGCGGACGTCACGGGCGCCGACGAACCCTACACGGGCGAAGAGGTGGCGGGTGCTGCGCTGGCGACGGAGGCCTTCTACGGCTTTCCCGTGTTCTATCTCGAGTACTCGGGAACCTACGGCGGCCCCGACGACGTGGAGGCGGCGGCGACGCACCTCGACGACACGGTGCTCCTCTACGGTGGCGGTATCGACGGCGAACGCCGGACGCGGGAAATCTTGGACGCCGGTGCCGACGCTGTCGTCGTCGGAGACTGCTTCCACGACGACCCCGCGAGATTCCTGGAGACGATTCCCTCGTGACCGACGGTCCGGGCGTCCAACGGGCTATCGCGCGTCGACCGTCGCCGAGCGAATGCACGCTCGTTTCGCCCCGGCCTCCCGACGGAACGTGCTCCGGTAGCTGACCCGGGCCTTCAGGCCTGTTTCAGCTTCTGCTGGAACTTCTCGCGCACCTTCTCGACCTTCGGCGCGGCGTGCATCTGGCAGTACGCGTCGTTGGGATTCTTCTCGAAGTAGTCCTGGTGGTTCTCCTCCGCGCGGTAGAACGTCTCCAGCGGCTCGATTTCCGTCACCACGTCGTCGTCGTACTCCTCGTCTAACGCCTCGACGTACGCCTCGACCTGCTCGCGCTGGTCGTCGTCGTGGTAGAGGACGATGGAGCGGTACTGCGTGCCGACGTCCGGACCCTGGCGGTTGAGCTGGGTCGGGTCGTGGGTGGCGAAAAACACCTCCAGTAGCTCGTCGTAGGTGATGACCTCGGGGTCGTACTCGACCTGGACGACCTCCGCGTGGCCGGTGTCGCCCGAGCAGACCTGCCTGTAGGACGGGTTCTCGACGTGACCGCCGGCGTACCCCGAGGTGACGGACGCGACCCCGTCGAGTTCCTTCATCGCCGCTTCGGTACACCAGAAACAGCCGCCGCCGAACGTCGCGCTACGGGATGTCTCGCTCATACCCGTAGTTGGAGTCCGAGTCTCATGTATCTGACGAGCAGTCCGAGCCGTCACCGGAGGGACGCCGGCTATCCGGAGACCACCCGGTCCACGAGCGCGGGGAGGACGTCGGTCACGTCGCGCCGGAGGACGAACGCCGCGCGCTCGTCGAACGGCGTCGGGTCGAGGTTGACGACCGCCGTGGTCGCGCCGGAGCGCGACGCGATGCGGGGGAGCGACGCCGCCGGTTCGACCGTCAGCGACGACCCGACGGCGAGGAAGACGTCGGCGCGTTTCGCCCACAACCGGGCCATCGAGAGGTCCGTCTCGGGGAGGCGCTCGCCGAACAGCACCACGTCGGGCTTCAGCAGACCGTCGCAGTCGTCGGCGTCGCAGCGCGGCGGTCGTTCCTCACCCGCGCGCACCCGTTCGTGAACCGGTCCGGCGTCGAACCGCTCGCCGCAGGTTTCGCAGGCGACGCGGTCGGCGTTACCGTGGAGTTCGACGAGGTCGGCGGGGGTGCCGACGTGCAGACCGTCGGTGTTCTGCGTGACGACGGCGTCGAGGCGGCCGGCGGCGGCGAGGTCGTCGAGCGCCTCGTGAGCCGCGTTCGGCGCGATATCCTCGCCGAACATCGTCTCGTGGAGGTCGACACGGTCCGCCCAGAAGCCGGCGGGGTCGCTCCGGAAGCGGTCGTAGTGGAAGTTCTCGGGGTCGAACCGGTTCCAGACGCCCGACTCGCCGCGGAAATCCGGGACGCCCGAGGCGGTGCTGACGCCCGCGCCCGTGAACGCGACGACGGTGTCGGCGTCGCCGACGGCCGCCGCGAGTTCGGTCACGGTTTCGGTCGCGTCCATCACGTCCGAACGATGGCGGACACACCCCGTATAGCTGTCGTCCGGGACCGCCAACCGCGGCTCACGAGGCGCTCGACGAACCAGCAGTTATATGCAATTAGGGCCACTGGTGGACAGTGGAGTTTAACACAATGGCAACCGGTACGGTCGACTTCTTCAACGACAACGCAGGCTACGGTTTCATCGAGACGGACGAGATCGACGACGACGTGTTCTTCCACATGGAAGACGTCGGCGGCCCCGATCTCGAAGAGGGACAGGAAGTGGAGTTCGACATCGAGGAGTCCGAGAAGGGCCCACGAGCGGCGAACCTCGAACGGCTGTAAGAGGTCCTGAGAGGGCTTCAATCGTCGAACCGAGCCCACGGAGGACGTCTGGAACAGGGCGGCGAAAGCGAGGGCGGAAAGCCGCGCTTTTGGGATACACCCGACCGACACCGGCGGGTGGAGACCCGCCTCGGTGAGCGACGCCTCGGCGGCGTGGCGGCGGCCGCTTTCTCGCAGCCGACGGGGTTTTACCGTCGGCCCTCGACTCGTTACTAGTGAATTCTAACGAAGTTCGCCGAGAGTGGGCAGAACGGTCGGGAGAGTACTCTCCGGACTACTACGCCTACTACGGCCCGGACGAGAAGAGCGAACTCGTTCGCGTCTACTGTGACTCCTCCGTCGAACCCGACGCGGCCGTCCTGGAACTCGGCTGCAGCTCGGGTCGGCATCTCTCGCATCTCCTCGAACACGGCTACGAGAACCTGCACGGCATCGACGTGAACGAGGACGCCTTCGCCGTGATGGAGCGGACCTACCCCGACCTCGCCGAACGGGGAACCTTCTACCTCGACGCCATCGAGGACGTCGTCACGGAGTTCGACGACGGTCAGTTCGACGTCGTCTACTCCGTCGAGACGCTGCAACACATCCACCCGGACGACGAGTGGGTGTTCGGCGAACTGGCTCGCATCACCGACGACCTGCTCCTCACGGCGGAGGTCGAGGGAGACGACGAGTACGGGTCCGCCGACGAGTTCGGCGTGAACTACGTCAACGACGAGTTTCCGCTGTACTACCGGAACTGGCGGCACGTGTTCGAAGAGCAGGGGTTCACGGAGGTCGACAGCAAATCGCTCAAGCGAGACGTCCTCCGTGCGTTCCGACCGACGGCGGACTGACCGTCGGAAGGGTTGCCCAGCGGCAGTTTCGCCAGTGCTGTCACGTCCGCCGTCCCGTTTATCCCCTCGACGGCCGATGACTCACCCATGTCGACCCTACTCGCGGGCACCGACGCCCCGGAGACGAGCGAACGGCTCTGTGACTACCTCGAAACCCGGCTCTCGTCCGACGACGCCGTTCACGTCCTCAACTCGCTACCGGGCGGCAACGACGAGGAACTCGTCGAAGACGGCCGGGAGGCGCTGACGGTGTTCGAAGAGCGACTCGGCGACCGCGTCGCCGTCGAGACGTACCAGAACACCAGCGCGTCGGACCCGGCCCACGACCTGCTGACGCTCGGCGACGAGCACGGCGTCGACGAACTCGTCATCGGCCTGAGCCAGAAGCGAAGCCCGGCCCAGAAGGTCGTGTTCGGTAGCATCACCCAGTCGGTGCTCATGCAGACGAATCGCCCCGTCGTCGGCGTCCCGCTCCCGGACTGAATCGCCCCCGGTGCGGCGACCCCGTTGAACCTCCCGATTGATGATGCAACCCACGTTTTCAGACGCTGGGAACGGCCCCGGCGATTAAGAGGGGGGCACACCTACTCCGGGCCAACGGCCGCCCGCTGGCGACGACGATTACTGCACGTCGACGACCGACCGAACCGCGCTCCGAACGACGCTCTCCACGCATCCATGGACATCCTGCACCAAGCTCTCATCGGAACCGCTCTCGGAGTCCTCCTGCTCGGCGGTGTAGCGCTACTGAAACGCCCGCTCGACGCCCGACCGCGTTCGGACGTCGGGACGCCGTCCGACGGTGGTGAGCGGGTGGACGACTCGCGGACCTCCCCGGACCGTCGCACCGACGGCGGTGAACGAGTCGACGACTCACCATCCTCGTCGGACTCTCGGTCCGGCGAGAGCGAAGGAGCCGACGACTCCCAGTCCTCGTCGGAGTACCAGTCCGACGGCGGTTACGTCACCGACCAGGATGTGAGCTACGGGAAGCCGACGGGTCTCGTTCGCTGGCTGACCACCGTCGACCACCGTGACATCGGAAAGCTGTACCTCCTGCTCGGGACCGTCGCCTTCCTCTGGGGCGGCACCGACGCGATGATGATGCGGACGGAGCTCGTCACGTCGGACGTGAGCGTCTGGAACGCCGAGACGTACAACGCGCTCTTCACGATGCACGGCGTGACGATGCTCTTTTTCTTCGCCACGCCCGTTCTCTTCGGGTTCACCAACTACTTCCTCCCGATGCTGGTCGACGCGGACGACATGGCGTTCCCGCGACTGAACGCCATCGGATTCTGGCTGTTGCCGCCCTCGCTCCTGCTCGTTCGCGGCGGTCTGCTGACCGACGTGGTCGGCCACGTCGTCGAGGCGGTCGCCGGGGCCTCGCTCGCGGAACCGCTGTTCACGCTCGCGCCGCCCGCGACCGGGTGGACGTTCTACACGCCGATGTCGGGGGAGATGTCGAACCCCATGATCAGCATCGTCCTGCTCGGTCTGCATCTCTCCGGCGTCAGCACGACCATCGGCGCGGTGAACATCATCGCGACCATCTTCACGGGACGGGGCGACGACGTCGGCTGGCCCGACCTCGACATCTTCTCGTGGACGCTGCTCACGCAGGCCGGGCTCATCCTGTTCGCGTTCCCGCTGCTGGGCAGCGCGCTCGTCATGCTGCTGCTCGACCGCGTGTTCGGGACGACGTTCTTCGCGACAGAAGGCGGCGGTCCCATCCTCTGGCAGCACCTGTTCTGGTTCTTCGGCCACCCCGAGGTGTACATCCTCGTGCTACCGCCGATGGGACTGGTCAGTCTCATCCTGCCGCGGTTCTCCGGCCGGAAGCTGTTCGGGTTCAAGTTCGTCGTCTACTCCACGCTGGCCATCGGCGTCCTTTCGTTCGGCGTCTGGGCCCACCACATGTTCGCCACCGGCATCGACCCCCGGATTCGGGCGAGTTTCATGGCCGTCTCCATCGCCATCGCCGTGCCGAGCGCGGTCAAGGTGTTCAACTGGATATCGACGATGTGGAACGGACGGGTGCGCCTGGAGCCCCCGATGCTGTTCTGCGTCGGCGCCATCGCCACGTTCATCCCCGGCGGCGTGACCGGTATCTTCCTCGCCTCGATTCCCATCGACCTCATCGTTCACGACACCTACTACGTCGTCGGGCACTTCCACCTCATCATCATGGGACTCATCCCGTTCGGGGTGTTCGCGGGCGTCTACTACTGGTTCCCCATCCTGACGGGGCGGATGTTCGACAAGCGTCTCGCGAAGGTCCACTTCTGGCTCAGCTTCGTCGGCGTCGCGTTCACGTTCATGATACTGCTGGTCATCGGCATGCTCGGGCTGCCCCGGCGAGTCGCCTCGTACCCGGAGCAGTTCGAACTGCTCCAGCAGCTCGCGACCGGCGGCGCGATCGTCATCGCGCTCGGCCAGGCCGTGTTCGTCTGGAACATGCTCCAGTCCGCTCGCAAGGGCCCCCGCGTCACCGACGCCGACGTCTGGAACCTCAAGGAGGACGGCTTCTTCTCCCGCGAGTGGGAGCAGTTCGAGGACCGGCTGCGGTGAGTGCGACCTCGACCGTTTCGTCGAATCGCCGCTAGACGCCCGCGTCGGCGACCTCGTCGCTCGGCGAACGGTTCTCGCGCCCTGAGGAACGGCGAGAGGCCGGCGAACGGACGCGCCGCGGACGGAAGGAGGCCGGCGGGAGCGGGCGTGACGCCCGTCGGTTCGGACCGCGACCGTCCACCGACTCGACCGGAGGAGAGCGGACGCCGACGGGGAGACGGCGGCGTCACCCCACGAACCGTTCGTAGAAGACGCCCAGCGAGTAGCCGTAGGCGATGTGCGCTATCAGCGTGAAGACGATGTAGAGGACGACGAACGCGCCCGAGAGGTGGAGGCCGCTGGCGCCGAGCAGGAGGAAGCTCACCCAGAGGACGAGCGCGAAGAGGACGCCCCGCACCGCGACGTCCTCCACCGGAATCGACGACTGGACGGCGGCGAACAGCAGCGGCCAGAGCACTACCCCGGCCGTGACGAAGACGACCAGTCCCAGGGTGATTTGGTTCGGCATCCCGACGAACTCCGCGATGGCGGCGGGGACGCCGAGATTGAAGCGCGTCTGGGCCGACGCGATGACGAAGACGACCATCATCACGACGGTACTGACGATGCCGGCCTTGAGTACGCCGAGCGCGCGCACCACCTCGGGCGGCAGGCCGGACTCTTCCGTACCCACGCGTTGCTCTGCCATGTCGGCACCGACGCGACAGAGGAGTTTATAAGTACTCCTTGCACGGGCGGCGGGGGCGACTTTTTGTCCCCGGCGTCCATCCGGGCAGACATGACGAGTCCATTCGACGTGACCGTCCGCGTCGCGGAAGTCCTGCGCGCCGAACCGTTTCCGGAAGCGAACAAGCCCGAACTGGTCAAGCTCTGGCTCGACGTGGGCGACGAGGAACTCCAGTCGGCCGCCCAGCTCGGATACCGGCACGACCCCGACGAACTCGTCGGCCGGCAGGTGCTCTGTGTCACCGACCTCGGCACCGTCCCGATAGCGGGGTTCGAGAGCGAAGCGCTCACCGTCGGCGTACCGGACGAAAACGACCATCCCGTGCTCGTCGTCCCCGACGAGGAAGTCCCGCTCGGCGGCGAGCTCTACTGATTCGGCGAGTTCTCCCCTTGGCCTTTCTTCCGCGAGACGTAGCCCGCGATGCGGTTGCGAACGTTCTTCGAGTCGACGTTAGTCAGTTTCTCGACGCTCTCTTTGTTCTGCGTGAAGTCCTCGGTAAACGCTTCCGGGTAGCGTTCCAGCAGCAGGTTGCCGAGTTTCTTGACGTAGTCGGGGCTGACCGGCATGTGCCCCACTACGTCGCGGGAGGACAAAAGCGTGTGACCGCCCCGAGACCGTTCTCGGTAACGGGTGAACTCGACAGCGGAGAGCCGAACGCAGGGCGGTTCCGAGACGCCGAAGACGGTCCCGCGAGGCGAGCAGGACCGTCTTCCAGCGTCGGATAGACCTCGGGTGATGGCGCCAGAGGCGTTTCGGAGTGCCGCCACCTGGTTCGACGGAGGTCGGAGGCTTATACGTAACCGGCGGATGGCGTGTCACCCCGCGAGCGACGTGTCACGCCGTGCAACGTCTCCCGCGACGCGGGTCAGGCTTCGCCGTCGACCGGTTCGGCGTCCGCCCGAACGGACTCGTAGTGGTCTCTCGCCCACTCCCGGAGCGGCCGGTTCTCCCCGTCGAGCAGCGCCCGCAGACCGCCGTCGTCGTACGCGCCGACGAACACTCGCCGGTCGAAGAGGGCGAGGCCGACCGAGACGGCGTCGGCGACGAAGAGGGAGAAGTTCTCCGCGCGCCGCGCGCGGGCGAGGGCGTCCGGACACTCCGAGCGAGCGGTCTCCAGCGTCGCCGCGTCGACGACCAGTTCCATCTCCGTTCCCGACGCCACGAACCGCCGACTCGCCTCGTTGAACACCCCGCTCACGATGGGCGAGATGCCGAGGAACCGCTCGCTGTCGATTTCGGCCAGCGCGTCGGCGTAGTGGCTCAGCGGCGCGTGCGGGTTGCCGGCGGAGGCGGTGACGACGGTCGCATCGTCGACGGCGGCGACGGGAAGGTCCGTGGCCGCCTCGCCGAGATGGGTGAACAGCGGTCGATGTCCGTGGACCACGTCGACGGTGTCCAACAGCGACTCGTACTTGTCGAGCACGCGCCGGCCGACCGTGGTCAGGACGTAGCGCGGGCCGTCCTTGCGAACCCAGTCGCGTCCGACGAACCCGTCGAGGTTCCGGTGAACGGTCGAGCGAGAGAACGGGCCCTCGTCGGTCAGCGACGAGGGCCGTCGGGGGTCGTCGCGGAGAAGCCGCAACAGGGCGACCCGATTCGGTGACCCGGCGAGAAACTCCACGTGTTCGCGTGGCGGCATGTTCGGTCCGTCACGCGCCCGGAACCTAAAGTTCGGGGACTCAGAGCGCACCGCTCGTCTCCGCTTCGGCGACCGTCGGGTCGCCGAGGGGGTCGGCGGAGCAGTCCGCGAACACGCCCACCTCGCACTCGGCGGCGGCCGCGACGACGGGCGCGTCGTGACGGTCGGCCACGCTCCGGCCGCCGCCGACGTCGAGCGCCGTCCAGAAGGTCGCGTCGTCGGCGTTCGAGACGGCGCTCCGGAGCCGACGCCAGTCGCGGTCGTCGAGGTGTCGCTCCGCGAGGGACGGCGGGACGCCGACGCGGCGATACCGGACCCGGCGACGTCCCGGGGCGGCGTAGGCGAACTGGAACTCGTACCGGGCGACGCGTCGGTCGGCGAAGACCGGGTGGATGGCGTCGAGCACGCTGTCGACGGTGCTCCAGACGAGGCGGCGCGCCGGGTCGCCTTCGACGTCGAGCAGGACGGTCACGACGGGGACGAGGCCGTCGTCGGTCCCCCTGACGACCGCGACGGCGGGCGGTTCCGCCAGTTCGAGCGGGAGCGTGTGACCCCCGATTCGCTCGGTGGCGACGGTGGCGTCGTCGCCGGGGACGCGCCACGAGCGGACGGCCCAGCCACCGACGAGGAGGACGGCGGTCGAAAGCGCGAGAACCACGAGCGAGGGCATCTCACTCGGAACCAACACGTCACGTAACTTGAATCTTCGTGTGAAGGGGACGACGACAACGTCCGACCAGGCCGACCTCGTTTCGACCGTTACCGTCCGAGACGGCGGCCGACGGGAGTGCGCCTCGTCGCCAGCACCGGGACGGCACGCTCGGAGTCGCCGAACGGGCAAAATCTGACACGTCCTCCGGGTTTGATCGAGCCCTCCCACTTGAATCCCCTGCTCCTGCAACCGTACCCCTGAGGTACCGCTACGCGGAAGGGGGTGTCGATGGGACGCGTAAAACTCACGCTCGCGGCGGACGTGGACATGCAGATAGACCGACTCGTGGACGACGACCAGTTCGTCGACCGAGGGGAGGCCGTCGAGGAACTGCTGGAGATGGGTATCAAGGAGTACGGGCCGTCGAACGACACCACTCGGGACGATTTGGACTTCGCCGAGGAGATGATGGGCCCCGGCGACTCCGGTACCGGCATGGGCAGCGGTACCGGCATGGACGAGGGACACGGCCAGGACGATGGGCCTCGTCTCTAGGGGCCGGTCGGACGAAGGGCCGGCGTCGGACGCCTGAGCGGACGCCGGCCCCGGGGACGAACGATTGGGGTCGGACGGTCGGTCGAGACGGGGAGCGACGGCCGACGAGGGAGTCGTGAACCGGCGGTCAGGCGTCCCAGTAGATGCCGGAGGGTTCCTCGCGGTCCATCTCGGCGGCGGCCTCGACCTTCGCACGGTTGACGTCCTCGACGAGTTCCTTCGCCTCGCGCGTCCACGCCGCCAGGCCGCGTTCGAGGCGGCGACGGACAACCTCGACGTCTTTCGGCGAGTACACGTTGACGTAACCGCCCTGAGACAGCAGTCGCTGGCGCTTCTCCAGAACGCCTACCTCGACGAGATGGTTGACCTGTCGCGCGACCGTGCTGCGGTCGAGGTCGAGCGCCTCGGCGACGGCCGGAACCGTCGACTCGCCGTCGCGCATGAGACGGACGCAGATGTCCAGGCCGGTCCCGGAGATGCCGAACACGTTCCGCAGGAGCGACTGGAGGTCGGGTTCGCGCACCGGCGTCGCCGCCACCGTCGCCATCGGGCGGTCACAGCAGGTGTCCGGTTCCGGCGCGACGGTGCCGCAGTTCCGGCATTCGTACACCTCGGTCGTCGCGTCGCTCTCGCGCGTCCCGTCGTCGAGTTCGTCGTCCCGTCGGTCGTCGAACGATACCATA
The DNA here is from genome assembly GCF_051917725.1 of Halomicrococcus pelagicus. Lineage (GTDB taxonomy): Archaea > Halobacteriota > Halobacteria > Halobacteriales > Haladaptataceae > Halomicrococcus. Next base: position 205,782 of record NZ_JBQBLX010000004.1, on the reverse strand, counting down.
CCACATCCCTAGTGATTCGCGACCATGAGCGTTTCCGTGGCGGCACGTTCGTCTGGCAATCGGCGGACGAGTCGTCGAACCGCGGTCCGCACACCGAGAGGGCGTCGGCCCGCCGCTATTCGTGGGCGAGCGAGAGAACGACCGCGGAACCGGACAGCACCGGTTCGTCCGTCTCCGCCCGGGTTTCGACCCGGAGGCGGTCGTCGCCGAGGTCCTCGACGACCTGGACGGTGGCCGTGACGGTCTCGCCGGGGAAGACCGGATTCTCGAAGGTGCTCTCCTGTGAGAGATAGACGACGTCGCCGTCGAGGCGGGCCAGCGCGGCGCTGACGACGCCGGCCGTGAGCGCGCCGTGGGCGACGCGACCGCCGAAGACGCCCTCGCTCGCGTACTCCTCGTCGGTGTGCAGCGGGTTCTCGTCGCCCGTCACGGACGCGAACTGGTCGACGGCCGCCGCCGTCACGTCGAGCGTCGCTCGTGCGGTGTCGTCGACGGATGCAACTGGCATACCCGTACTGGGCCGTCCGCGGGGATGAATCGGCGGGTTAACATGTGAATGAAGGGGTTGAATACGCGCTCGCCCGTCGCCACAGTCATGCCATACGCTGACAACGACGGCGTCTCGCTCTACTACGAGACGGACGGGCCGTCCGAGGCCGAGACCGTCGTCCTCGTGGAGGGACTGGGGTACGGCCGCTGGATGTGGCGCTGGCAGCGCGACCGCCTCGCCGAACGGTACCGCGTCGTGGTCTGGGACAACCGCGGGACGGGCGACTCCGACGCACCGCCGAGCGACGCTCGGCGAGCCTCGGAACGCAGTTCCGGGACCCTCGATGGCGCGTACACTATCGCGGAGATGGCCGGCGACCTCGACGCCGTGCTCGGCGCCGCGGGCGTCGACTCGGCCCACGTCGTCGGCGCGAGCATGGGCGGGATGATAGCCCAGCGGTACGCCATCGACTACGACCGCGCCGACTCCCTGGGGCTGTTCTGCACCTCGCCCGGGGGCGACGACGCGGTGCCGACGCCGCCGGAGACGAGAGAGCGGATGTTCGACGCGCCCGAGGAGTACGACGAGCGCGAGACCATCCGGTACAAGATGGCCCCCGCGATGACCGACGAGTTCGCCGAGCGGAACGACGACCTCCTCGCCGACATCGTCGACTGGCGGCTGGCGAGTGACGCCGACGAGGACGCCCGGGAAGCGCAGGCCGCGGGAGTCGCGGCGTTCGACGCCGGCGACCGCCTCGGAGATATCGAGGTGCCCGCCCTCGTCGCGCACGGCACCGCCGACCGCGTCCTGCCGTTCGAGAACGCCGAACTGCTGGACGAGCGCCTGCCGAGGAGCGAACTCGAACCGTTCGAAGGGGGGTCGCACCTCTTCTTCATCGAGCAGGCCGACGCGGTGAACGAGCGACTGCTCGCCTTCCTCGACGATGCCTGAACACAGCCAGCGCCCGTACGACTGGGTGGGCGCCTGGAGCGAGAAGCGGGCGCTGCTGTCGCCGGAGACCGTCGGACTGGTCGACGCGACGACGGGCCGGGAGTTCACCTACCGCGACCTCGACGAGCGCGCGAACCGCGCCGCCCGCCTCCTCCGCGACCGGGGCGTCGCGGACGGCGAGCGCGTCGCCGTCCTCTCGCGCAACCGCCCCGCGCTCGTCGACCTGTTCTTCGCCACCGCGAAGACCGGCGGCGTGCTGGCACCGCTCTCCCACCGCCTCGCTGCCGGCGAACTGGTCGAGATGCTGAACGACGTCGACCCCGAACTGCTGGTCGTCGAGGAGCCGTTCGCCGACCTCGCGCGGGACGTGCTCGACCGCGAGGAGCGCGCGTTCGACGCCGGCGTCCTGGCGCTCACCACCGAGAGCGACGCGGCGACCGACGGCGAGGCGACGTGGGGCGCCTACGCGGACGCGCTGCCCGACGACGACTCGTCGGTCGCGTCGGCGGCCACGTCGATGGACGACCCGCACCTGTTCCTGCACACCGGCGGGTCGACGGGCGTCCCGAAGGAGACGGTCCTCACGCACGGGTCGATCCTCTGGAACTCGTTCAACACCATCACGGCGTGGGGACTGCGCCCCGAGGACGTGACGCCGATGACGTTCCCGATGTTCCACACCGGCGGCTGGAACGTGCTCACGGTCCCCCTCTTCCACCTCGGCGCGACGGTCGTAGTCGCCCGCGAGACCGACCCCGGTCGCCTGCTCCGGACCGTCGAGGCGGAGGGTGCGACCGTGCTCGTCGCGGTGCCAGCCGTCCTGCGGATGCTGTGCCGGCACGACGACTGGGACGACGCCGACCTCTCGACGCTCCGGTTCGCCAAGAGCGGCGGCGGCCCCTGCCGGCAGTCCGTGATGGAGGCGTGGCGGTCGCGCGGCGTCGACCTCTCGCAGGGCTACGGCCTCACCGAGTGCGGTCCGAACAACTTCGCGATGCCCGACGGGTGGCCGGAGGAGAAGGCCGACAGCGTCGGCGTCCCCGCGATGCACGTCGACGCCCGCGTCGTCGACGACGACGGCACTGAACTCCCCGACGGCGAAATCGGCGAACTCGAACTCGCCTCCCCGCACGCCGCCGACCGCTACTGGCGGAATCCCGAGGAGACGCGGGAGACCTTCGGCGGCGAGGGCGACGCGGAGTGGGTGTCGACCGGCGACCTCGCGCGCCGCGACGTGGACGGGTACTACCACGTCGAGGGGCGCAAGAAGAACATGTTCGTCAGCGGCGGCGAGAACGTCTACCCCGCCGAGGTCGAGGACGCCGTCGCCGACCACCCGAAGGTCGAGGAGGTCGTCGTGGTCGGCGTCCCCGACGAGAAGTGGGGCACCGTCGGCAAGGCTGTCGTCCGGGGCGACGAGTCGCTGACGCTGGACGAACTGGCCGCGTTCCTCGACGGCCGACTGGCGCGGTTCAAGCGCCCGCGCCACCTGGCGTTCGTCGACGAACTGCCGACGAGCGGGCCGTCGAAGATAGACCGCGAGGCGGTGAAGGCGGCGTTCGGCGAGGAGTGAACGACCGCCGGGTCACAGTATCGAGTACGACGCCGCCACGGTCAGCGCGAGCGCGGCGAGCAGGCCGCCGAGCACCACGACCGTCACCGAGCGCGGTTCGGACCGGAGATGCTGGTAGTAGCCCGCGACGACGGCGGCCTTCGCAAACGACAGGGCGAGTATCGCCGCGAAGGCCGTCCAGTACGCGATTCCCGCCGACTCCACGAGCACCTGCGCGGTCGCCATCACGAACAGCGCCACGTAAATCGCGGTGTACAGTTTCGTGCTGGTCATGGTTACAGGATGTAGAAGAGGGGGAAGAGGAACAGCCAGACGATGTCGACGAAGTGCCAGTACAACCCGAAGTACTCCACCGGCCGCTCGTCGTCGAGGTACGCGCCGTTCCACGCGCGAACGAGGAGGTACAGCGATATCAGCAGGCCGACGACCACGTGCGCGCCGTGCAGCCCCGTCGTCAGGTAGAACGTCGAGGAGGCGACGTTCGTGCCCAGTTCCCAGCCGTGCGGGAACGCCTCGCTGTGGACGTGGAAGAGGTGCTGCCACTCCAGCGCCTTGTTGACGAGGAAGGCGACGCCGAGGCCGAACGTGGCCGCCAGCGCGGCGACGAGCCCCCGCCGGCTCTTCCGCTCGGCGGCGACCAGCGCCAGCACGACGGTGAAGCTACTCGTCAGCAGGAGGTAGGTGTTTATCAGCCCGGGGAGCGGGACGTGGGCCTCGGGGACGAGGGCGTGCCAGTCCCGCCAGCCGTGCGCGACCCGGATGAAGACGTAGGAGCCGACGAAGGCACCGAACAGCACCACGTCGGACGCGAGGAATATCCACACGCCGAGTTTCCCGTTCTCGATGCCGTCGAACGGCCAGCTCTCGCCGAACGGGCCGGTCGGCCCCTCGAACCGCTCGCGGGCCATCTCGACGAGCGAGTAGCCGCCGAGTGCGACCCCGAGAACGAGCGACGAGAGCGCGAGCAGGCCGCCGACGCCCGGCACCAGTTCCCCCCGTTCGAACCCCGAGAGACCGAGGAAGGTGAAGAACGCGGCGACGGAGATGGCGAACGGCCAGATGCTCGCGTGGTCCTCGCCGTTGTCGGCACCGCCCGCGGTCTCGCCGTGCGCGACGACGCCGCCGTCAGACCTGCGGTCCGACGAAGTTCGCGTCGCTTCGCTCCGCTCACCACCGCCAGACAGTTGGTCTGACGAGGCTCGCAGGCCATCTGCCTGCTCACCACCGCCAGACAGTTGGTCTGACGAGGCTCGCGTCGCTTCGCTCCGCTCACCACCGTCCGCCGCGCCGCGGCCGAACCGCAGCGACCCGCTGGAGAAACTGGGGGCGTCGGGGAAGTTCTCCAGCGGGGGCGGCGACGGCAGCGCCCACTCGGTCGTCGTCGAGTACGCCCAGGGGTTGTCGTCCGCCTGCTCGCCCGCGACGAGGCTCTTCGAGAGGTTGTAGAACATGACGAGGAAGGAGACGCCGAGGATGGCGGCTCCGACGGTGGCGAGGCGGTGTTCGGTGACGAACGCGGGGTCGTAGAAGAAGTCCCGGCGGGGCGTCTCCCACGCGAGGAACATCGGGAAGTACAGCAGGTTGAAGCCGACGAAGTACAGCGCGAAGTGGACCTTCCCGAGCGTGCGGTCGTACATCTTCCCGGTCATCTTCGGGAACCAGTAGTAGAGACCGCCGACGAGCGCGGTGACGCCGCCGACCATCACGTAGTGGAAGTGTGCGACCACCCAGTAGGTTCCCCGGAACTCGTAGTCCAGGACGACGGCCCCGAGGAACACGCCGGTGATGCCGCCGAGGATGAACAGCATCAGCGCGCCGAACGAGAACAGGAACGGCGTCGTGAACCGGACCCGACCCTTGATGAGGGTGTAGATGAGCGCGAACACCATCAGGTCGAAGGGGAGGGAGATGCCGATGGTGGTCACCATGAACAGCGTCTTTATCTGGAGGTTGATGCCGGTGAGGAACATGTGGTGCATCCAGACCGTGAAGCTCTGGAGCGCGACGAGCACCATCGCGGCGATGAACCACTTCCGGCCGACGATGCGCCGTCCGGTGAACGTCTGGAACGTCTCGGCCATCACGCCCAGCGCCGGGAAGAAGACGATGTACACCTCGGGGTGGCCGAAGAACCAGAACAGATGCGCCCACAGGAGCGACCCGCCGGCCTTCGCCGTGAAGTAGGTCGTCCCGAGCAGTCGGTCGGACGAGAGGATGACGAGCGCGGCCAAAAGCGCCGCGAACGCGAAGAGCATCATCCAGACGGTGAGCAGGATGGTCCACGAGAAGAGCGGAAGCCGGCGGAGGGTGAGTCCCTCGGCGCGCATCCGGTGCATCGTCGTCAGGAAGTTCACCGACGACACCGTGACGGAGGCGACGAACAGCACGAGCGCCAGCACCGCCGTCGACGCGCCGATCTGTGGCGTGTAGACGGGGACGTTCAGCGGCGCGTACATCGTCCATCCGCCGGCGAAGGTGCCGCCCTGGAAGAACGAGGCACCGAGCAGCAGTCCGGAGGCGAGGTACAGCCAGTACGACAGCGCGTTCAGTCGCGGGAAGGCGAGGTCTTTCGCACCGATCTGGAGCGGGACGACGTAGTTCGCGAACCCGAAGGCGAACGGCGAGAGGAACCAGAATACCATGATGAGGCCGTGGGCCGAGACGGTCTGGTTGTACGACATCGACGAGAGCAGGCCCGCCCCCGGCGACCAGAGCTGCAGGCGCACGAGCAGCGCGAGCACGCCGCCGAACGCGAGGAAGAACAGCGAGGTGACGACGTAGAGGATGCCGACGTCCTTGTGGTTCGTGGTGACCAGCCACCGCCGGACGGAACTCGTCGGCGGAAGTCCGTGTGCGTCCTCGCTCATGCTGCTCCCCCGCCGATGACGGCCGCCGTCCGCGCCGCCGGCGAACGCGCGTTCGTCGCGGTGTCGTTCGCGGACGCGTTCGCTGCGCCGTCGTTCGACGCGGACGCGTTCGTCTCACCGGCGTCGGTCGTCTCGTTCCCGGTGCTCTCGTACCACTCGCGGTACTCGTCGGGAGACATCACGACCACCTCGGCGGTCATGTAGGAGTGGCCCGCGCCGCAGAGTTCGAAGCAGCGCGCCTCGTAGGTGCCCGTCTCGTTCGCGTGGAACCACGTGTCCGTGTACCGGCCCGGGATGGCGTCGGTCTTCACCCGTAGCTCGGGGACCCCGAACGTGTGGAACACGTCGTCGGAGGTGACGTGCAACCGGACCGACCGGTCCGCCGGAACTCGCAGTTTCGACGCGGTGTGGCCGTTCGGATACTCGAACTGCCAGCCGAACTGGAACCCGGTCACCTCGACTTCGACCGCCGCCTCGTCCTCGCCCGGCGAGTCGGCCTCGACGTACAGCAGCGTGCCGTACGTCCAGGCGACCAGCGAGACGACGATGACGGTGCTCAGGCCGAACGAGAGGAATAGCTTCCGGCCGCCACCGCTGCCGGAGGGGAGTTCGCCGAGCTTCGGCGGGTCGAACTCGTCGCTCCGCTCGCCCTCGCCGTCCCGGTACTTGACGGCGTTGTACAGCATGTAGGAGACGACGACGACGCCAACGAGCGTTCCGAGCACGAGAAACACGTCGAATATCTGTTGAAAGACCGCCGTGCGAGTACCGCGAGGGACGATACCACCGCCCTTCCCGTGGAGGGGCGCGAGTGCGTCGAGGAGTCCCGGCATCGGACCACCTTTAACCTTAATGATTTTCCTAACACTTAGATATTTCGGAGCGTTCGGTCGTCGTTGCGCCCGGTTCGGGCGACGACTCGTCGCGTCCCCCGCGTTATTTGTACCCGCCCCGACAATCGCCGACGGATGTCGGCGGACCCGGAACCGGACGACGCTCGCCCGGACGACGGACGGGAGCGGCGCGGAACAGAATCGCGGGACACCCCCGACACGCGCGACGAGTTGCTGGAGCGGGCCGCCGCCTACGCCCGGACGGTCGACGTCGACGTGGACCTCGCCGCGGTCGACTGGGAGATATCCGACCGGGCGAAGCGCCGCGCGGGGGCCTGCGTCTACGACCCCGACACCGGCCGGGTGACGATACGGCTGACCTGGGACGCCTACCGGGCGTTCGGCTGGGCGGAGTTCGCCGGAACCGTCCGTCACGAACTCGTCCACGCCTGGGAGTTCCAGCGCTTCGGCGACTCGGGGCACGGCGACAGGTTCCGCCGGAAGGCGGCGGCGGTGGACGCGCCGCGTCACTGCCGGACGTTCGCCGAACCGCGTCTCAGACTCGACTGCACGGACTGTGCGTGGACGGCCGACCGCCACCGCGCCTCGAAGGCGGTCAGCCGGCCGTCGGAGCGCCGCTGTGGCGCCTGCGGGAGTCGATACCGCGTCGAACACGTCGCGACCGGACGGACGTGGCGCACGAGAGCGGGATATCTCGTCGCCCGCAGGCGACTCGGCGACGAGTGGTGAGCCCGGGGAGAGCAGACGTTCGGCCGTGACGGGCCGGCGATTCGACGGGCGAACCGGGATGGTCATCAGACTTATCCTGTCTCGGCGTCAATCCTGACCCATGACAGAGAACAGAGACCTCGAATCGGCCTTCGACGACTTCGACGGCGAACTGCCCGACTCGGTCGACGAGGCCGCGGTCGAGCGCATGCGGGCGGTCGCGACGATCCTCGACGAGAGCGTCCGGATTCCGGGCACGGAGTTCAAGGTCGGCGTCGACCCGCTTCTCGGCGCGCTCCCGGTCGCCGGCGACGTGATAAGCGCGGGGCTCTCGCTGTACATCGTCGTCGAGTCGGCGCGGCTCGGCGTCACGTTCACGACGCTACTGCGGATGCTCGCCAACGTCGCCGTCGACGTCGCGGTGGGCTCGGTGCCCTACGTCGGCGACCTCTTCGACGCCGTCTGGAAGGCCAACGTACGCAACTTCGAACTCGCGATGGAGGAACTCACGAAGCCCCCCGAGCGCCGCGGGTCCGACGACTTCGAGTCGCGCGACGTGGTCGAGATAGACGTCGAGTAACGACGTCAGCCGTCCGATTCCGCTCGCCCCGGGTCGTACTCGTCGAGCCACCCTCGCACGACGGTCCGGAGCACCCCGGTCGTGCTGCCGAGGTTCAGTATCTGGTATCCGTTCGCCGCTTTCTCGTTCACGTCGTCCATGCCGAAGCCAAGCCCACCCACCGGTACGCCCCGGTCGACGGCGGTCGCTCGAACCGTCTCGACCGCCTCCTGCACGTCCGGATGGTCCACGTCGCCGGGGTGACCGAGCGAGACGGAGAGGTCGAGCGGTCCGACGAAGACGAACCCCAGGTCCGGCACGTCGAGGATGTCGTCGAGTTCGTCGACCGCCTGCTGGTTCTCGACCGTCACCCCGACGAGCACCGTCTCGTCTTCGCGGTCCACGTAGTCGTCCGCGAGCCCCCACCGGCTCGCCCGGGGGTTGGCGAGGCCGCGGTGTCCGTCCTCACCGTCGTACCGGAAGCGCGTGGCCCGGACCGCCCGCCGGACTTCGTCGGCCGTGCGGACGCGCGAGAGGAAGACGTTCCTCACCCCCGCGTCGAGCGCCTTGCGAACGAGGGCGGGGTCGGACGCCGGCAGCCGAACCAGCAGTTCGACCCCGGCGAGTTCTCCCGCCCTGAGTAGTTCCCCCATCCGCTCGGCGTCCCACGGGCTCGGTCCGCCGTGCTCGAAGTCGAGCCAGACGAAGTCAACGCCCAGTTCGCCGAGCAGTTCGACGACCGTCGGGTCGTACGTGTCGTCGAGAACGCCGAGTACCGTCTCCCCCTCGTCGAGTCGCTTCCCCAGACCGGTCGTTCGCCGTACGTCCTCCATGGGCACCGTGCACCGCGGGCGTCGATAAGCATACTGGGCGTTCGAGTAGCGGGAGGACGCCCCGAGATGCGGCGACGCGACGGTCAGGTGTTCGACCGGAGGTCGTCCCCCGCGCGCTCGGGGTGTGCACCGGCCGTCTCGCGGTCCGATGCCGCGGCGTCGTCGTCCGCTTCGGCCGGAACCACGGCGTCGAGCGCGTCCGGGGCGTCGCATCTGACGGCGACGGAGACGCCGGCGACCAGGCCCGCGGCGGCCGCCAGCGCGGCCACGTTCGTCGAGAGAGCGTTCGACCCGAGAAGCGTCCACGACAGTCCGGCGACGAACAGAACGGCACCGACGCCGGCCAGCCCCTCGTTCAGCGACCGGTCGCGTATCGACCGTCCGACGAGCCAGGCCAGGACCGCGCTCGCGATCGCTTCGAGGGCGAACACCACGAGGAAGGTCCCGGCGAGGCGCGCGACGACGGAGGCCTCCGGCAGGTCCGCCGCGAACGCGACCCGCCCGGCGAGCGGGCCGACCGGGCCGGCGAGCGAGTCGACGGCGCTGACGAACGCGCGGAGCGCTGCCGCGAGCGAGTCGTCGAGGACGGCCAGAGCGCGTCCGAGGAGCGAAACTGCCGCGTCGAGCAGTGCAGACGCGAGTCGCCCCCAGCGCTCGTCGCCGGTCGCCCGGGAGAGGACGGCGAGCGCGACCAGCGGGACGCCGAGGGTCACGACGACGGACCTCGCGACGGAGTACGCGACGCCGCGTCGGCGGAGGCTCCGGAGCAGGACCGCGACGCCGGCGAGCAGGGGAACGAGGGCGAACGGCGCGTCGCTGACGACGGCGCTGGTGGCTTCGAACATCGCTCGGAATCGTTCCTCTAACTGTCCGAGAGGGTGGAGAAGGTTTCGACTCCGGGCGAGTGCGTTACCGAACCTCTGACGGTCACTGGACGACGCCACTCTCGCGCCGACCGAGTTAGAATATCTGTCGCGGGACGAACACGAGGAGAGCGAGAGCGAGGAAACCGATTCCCCAGTAGAACGACGGGTAGGGGAGGACGGTGAGTGCGAGCGTGAGAATTCCCGATGTGATGAGCGACCAGCCCACCGTAGTGCGATAGGTCACGGTGATACCTCTGTCGCCCGTCCGGATGAAGGCGCTGGCCACTCGCCCCGAGAACCGTTCAGTCGGGTTCGTAGACGAGGATGGTGTCGGTGCTTCGGACGACGACGAGGTACTCGTCGACGGTGAACCGGACTTCGACGTGGCTTCGCTTCTCCGGACTCGCCTCGACCATGTCGTCGAGAGCGTCCGTCTCGAGGTGTTCGTAGAGCGTGAGCGTCGTCTGGCCGGACATCGACTCGTCGACGTCAGTCAGAACGTCGACGACGCAGAGACTCGGCTTCTGTGCCGAATCCATCGTGGACGATGCTGCGAGTCGGTACCGGTCTGTCACGCTGGACGAGGACTGACCCGCGTCGCTTCCGAACCAGTCGGCAGTCTCGACGGCCATGGTCGCCATTGGCCACCCAAACCCTTGAGTAACGGTCCTTTACGGGCGTCCAAGCCGACGATGGAGAATCATGACAGCCTATATATAACTGTTAATATATTAATATAGGGTTATGAGAAGGGTGTGATGGTCCACGCCCGGTCGCAGTCGCGACCACCGGGTCGCCGTCGACCGCGCGAGGGCTATTCCGACGACGCGTCCACTTCCTTCCGTCCGGTGAACGTCTCCGGGTCGAGCCTGAAGTTACGGAACGTGAGTTCCTCGGGCGGTCGGTCGAACACGTCGACAAGCGGTATCCGGACGGCCCACATCCCCTGGACGGCGACCGACTCGTACGGTGCGTCCGTCACCTCCTCGAGTTCGCCGGTCGCGACGATGCTCCGCCAGCCGTCGTCCGTCTCGTCGAACGTGACGAACGCTATCGGGCGGTCGACGACGGCCTCCTTGTTGCTGTCGGGCGGGAACGAGAGACGGAAGTAGAAGTCACCGACGCCCTCGTGATAGCCGTACGACACCGGTATCGTGAACGGCGGTTCGCCGGTCTCCGTCGCGAACGAGATGACGCCCGTCCCACCGTTCCCCAGGAACGCGTCCCGTTCTGCCTCGCTCATCTGTACCCAGCGAAGGGACTCCATAGAACGGACACGTCTCGGTCACGGAAAAGTACATGTTCACATCCGTCAGTGGCGTTCGGCCGCTGATGGAGGTTCGCTTCCGCGCTGGTTCAACCGCTTTCGAAGCACAACGAGTCGGCGAAACGCTTCGGCAGGCGACGAGAGCGAGTCGGCGTTCGACCGGACTCGCGTCAGTCGTCCGATATCGCGGCGTCCACGTCGTCCGCACCGGTGGGACCGGGCGTCCCGCGGACGTCGCCGTCGCGCCACGTCCCGCGGCCGAACCAGAGCCACGCGATGACGGCACCGGCGACGTTCGAGACGGCGAACGCTATCCAGATACCGCGCACGCCGAAGAGATACTGCGAGGCGACCCAGGCGACCGGCAGTCGGATGCCGGCGAGCGTGACGATGGAGATGGCCGCCGCGACGAGCGTCTTGCCTGCGCCGCGGAAGCCGCCGGTGAACGCCCGCATGATGCCGATGAAGCCGAACGAGAGCGCGACGTACCGGAGGAAGACGCTCCCCACCTCGAGCACGTCGGCGTCGTCGGTGAACACACCGACGATGGGCGAGGGGAAGAGGAAGATGAAGAGGCCGACGGCCGCGAGGATGACGAACAGCGCCTTCGCGGCGAGGTAGTTCGCCTCGGCGGCGCGGTCGTAGTTGCCCGCGCCGATGTTCTGCCCGGTCATCGTCTCGACGCCGCGGGCGACGGCGATGGCCGGCAGGAAGATGACCGAGAAGACGCGCGTGCCGATGCCGAACGCGGCGACGACGGTCGTCGGGAACAGCCCGACGATTATCATGAGCAGGTTGATAGAGAGCGCTCGCCCGGTCCCCTCGACGCTCGCGGGGACGCCGATGCGGAGTATCTTCCGCAGATAGGCGAGGTCCGGCACCATGTCACGGGGACGAATCTGGATGCCGCGACGACCGGAGAGCATGATGGCGACGCCGACGACCATCGCGAGCGCGCGGGAGATGACCGTCGCGATGGCCGCGCCCTCGATGCCGAGTTCGGGGAAGGCGACGGTGCCGACGGCGGGGGCGTTCCGGACGACGGTCCAGCCGTTGATGAGGAAGGGGTCGAGGACGACGTTGACGACGACCGTCCCGAACATGACGAACATCGGCGTGAGGGTGTCGCCGGCCCCGCGCATGAGGGAGATGAAGACGAAGAAGCCGAACATGAAGGGGAGTCCCAGCGCTATCACCTGCATGTAGGCCGTCGCACCCGGCAGCACGTCGGGAGACGCGCCGAGGAACGCGAGGAAGGGTCGGACGAACGGGTAGCCGAGCGCGCCGAGCAGGACGGAGCCGAGGAACGCGAACGTCACGGTCTGGGAGGCGGCGTACTCCGCCTGCTCCGTCTCGCCCGCGCCGGTGTGCTGGGCGACGAGGACGCTCCCCGCCACCGAGAGCCCCATTCCGAGCGATATGAGGAGGAACACCATCGGGAACCCGAAGGAGATGGCCGCCAGCGCCTCGGTCGAGTACTGGCCCAGCCAGAAGGTGTCCGCGAGGTTGTAGGCCGTCTGCAGCAGATTCGTGATGACGATGGGGAGGGAGAGATAGAACAGGGGCCTGGCGATACCCCCCTCGGTGAGGTCGAGTTCCTCCTGGCCCTTGAAGAGACTCACGCTACCATCTCCGGCGTCGGGTCGAGCGTCCGGTCGAGGTAGTCCTCGACCAACCGCCGCGTCTCGCTGGGGTCCTCGCCGAGCGCGACTTCGCGAGTGTGAGCGCCGTTGATAGCGGTCACGACGAAGCGGGCGACGTCGTCGGGGTCGGCGTCGTCGAAGTCGCTGGCCGCGACGCCGTCCCGGACCGCGTCCGCGACGGTCTCGCGCATGCGCTCGTCCATCGCGGCCAGTCGCTCGCGGTAGGCGTCGTGGTAGGGTGCCTGTGCCTTGATCTCGAGGAGGGCGACGGGGAAGTCGCCACGGTCGTCCTCCGTCGGGCCGAAGACGGCCTCCAGGAACGTCTGGAGGCGGTCGCGGGGGTCCGCCGTCTCGCTCGCCAGTCGGTCCTCGAAGTCGTCGAGGATGTGTTCGAGGAACGCCTGCAGCAACTTCTCTTTCGTGTCGTAGTGGTAGTGGAGAGCGGCCTTCGATCTGGAGGACTCGTCGGCGATGTCCTGCATCGTCAGGTCGGCGAAGCCGTGGTCGCAGAGGGCACGGTACGTCGCCGCCATGATGTCGTCAGACGTCTCTGCGTCCATTCGTTACCATAACTGACTAACTGGTCAGTCAAGAGTCTTCGGGTTCCGGCCACCTCGGCGTTCCACGCTCGCGTCGGGAGCCGCCGGCGGGCGGGGGGTTAGAACAGGAGGAACGCGGCCGCGACGACGGCGGAGACGTAGACCGTGAGTCCGACGGCGTAGCGCAGGAAGGTCCGCCAGTCGAAGCCGCGCACGCCGAGCACGCCCAGGAAGAGGAAGCTCAGCCAGACGTTCGACACGCCGGCGCCGGCCATCACCGCGACCACGAGGCCGTCGACGTTCGCAGCGGTCGCCGCGGCGCTCGGTCCGAGCAGCAGCCAGAGGGAACCGGGGTCGGGGACGAACACGCCGAGGACGAGCGCCACCGCGTAGCTCGCTATCCGCGGGAATCCGGTCGACGCGAGCGCGTCGCCGACGGCTCCGGCGAGTCCGCTCTCGGTGAGGAGCGCGTAGACGCTCCCGTAGAGGAGGAACGGGACGAGGAGGTGTTCGACCCACCGGGTCGAGTCCGACACCTTCTCGACGAACGCGAGCGGCCGACGCTGGACGAGCAGGCCGACCACCAGCAGCGCGAAGAGGACGCCGAGCATGGCGCGGTGGGCGCCGAGCGCCCACTGCCAGGCGATGGACACGACGCCGATAGCGCCGACGACGGCGGTGAGCCACGTCGACTGCTCGAGACGGTCGGCCGGTACCGGCTCACCGTCGATGTCCGGAGCGTAGTGGTCGAGCGTCTCGCGGACGGACGACTCGACGACGAGGTCGGACTCGTCGACGGGAGTGACGTCCTCGTCGGGGGCGAGCGCGGCCAGCGCCGGCGGCAGCGTCACGACGAGCACGCCGACGACGAACAGGTTCGCCGGATGGAAGACGACCGTACCGAGCGGCACGACTCCGGCACCGTCGAGGAGGACGTTAATCGTGCCCGACGGGTCGGCCATCACGAGCGCGCCCGGGCTGGTCACTCCCAGGGTGGCGGTGACCAGCGAGAGGAGCGCGGCGACGAGTACGAGCGGATAGTGGACGTCGACGCCGCGGTCGGCGGCGTGCCGGCAGAGCGACTGGCCGACCAGGACGGCGCCGACGAACCCGAGCGCCCAGTTCACCCAGCCGAAGACGAGTGCGAGTAGCGCGGTACCGGCGACGATGGCGCGCTGGCTCGTCGGTACCCGCGCGGCGAGCCGATCGAAGGCCGCGCCCACCGGCCGGGACTCGACGACAGTCGCGGAGAGCACCCACCAGAGGACGAGCGCCATCTGCACGGAAAGGACCCGGGTGAAGCCGGTCGAGAACAGTTCGAGCTGGACGAGGGCGTCGAGCCGCGGCGTCGTCGCCAGCAAGGCGAGGACGCCGAGCACCACCGCGAGGGCGAGCGACTCGGGGTAGTACGCGCCCAGGTGGGGGACGAACCCCGACGGCTCTCGGTCGGCGTCCGACTGGTGGTCGGTCGCCATCAGAGCATCACCCCCATGAGGAGCGTCCCGACGGAGAGTACGAGACCGCTGAACACGAACAGGACGGCCGTGTACCCCATCATGTCGCGGATGGAGAGGCCGGCGATGCCGAGGACCGGAATCGCCCAGAACGGCTGGATCATGTTCGTCCACTGGTCGCCCATGCCGAACGCGACGACGAGCAGGTTCATCTCGGCACCGGGAATCTGCTGGGTGGCGTTCACCATCACCTGTCCGGTGACGACCCACTGGCCACCCCCGGAGGGGACGAAGAAGTTGACGATGCCGGCGGCGAGGAACGCGAAGAAGTACCAGGTGGTTTCGGTGGCGTACTGGGCGAAGGTCTGGGCGATGAGTTCGGCCAGCCCCGACCACGCCATGATTCCCATGATGCCGCCGTAGAGCTGGAACTGGACCAGTATCTGGCTCGCGCCCTCGACGGCCTCCCTGAGCACGTCGACGTAACTGCGGAGCGTCACGTGGAAGAGCAGTCCCAGCGCGAACAGCGCCGCGATGAACGTGTTCAGGGTGAACACCTGCATGAACGGGTTCGTCGTGAAGAGGTACGCGAGGTAGCCGCCGACGAGCAGTCCCGTTCCCGCGCCGAGAAGCGGCGTTCCGAGGAGACGCTCTTTCACCGCGCTCGTCCGGTCGTGGTTCGTTCGCTCGGCGAACCCGCCGTCGGCCATCGGCGTTCCCGCGTTTTCGAGGCGCGACCGCGGGACGGTGATGATGTCCTCGTGGTCGTCGGGCGACATCATCGGCATCACGAGCACCGTCGTCAGGGCGACGGCGGCGACGATCAGCAGGTTCACCGGATGGAAGATGGTCTGGGACACGGGGACGACGCCCATCTCGGACGCGAGGAAGTGGCCTTCGGTCGCGACGAGCAACGGTGCGGCCGCGGAGAGACCCTGGTGCCACGGGAGCAGACCGGCGTAGCCGGCCGCCACGAGGAGGGGATAGTGGACGTCGACGCCCTTCTTGTCCATCTCGATGCCGAGATCCCGGGCGAAGATGGCACTGCCGATGAGGACGACTCCCCAGTGGAAGAGGCCGAGCAACTGCCCCACGACCGCAGTGGCGAAGATGGCCTGCGACTGCGTCTCGGGGACGTCGGCGATACGGCCGAGCACGCGCTTCACCGGCGGCGAGTCGGCGAGCGCCCATCCCGTTATCAGAGCCAGCGAGGACTGCATCGAGAACTTGAGCACGAACCAGAACCCGTCGGACCAGTGGCGCGCGACGTCGGCCGGTCCCTTCGGGGTCAGCCCGACGGCGAGCAGCATCGTCGCCAGCGTCAACAGCAACGCGAAGATGAACGCGTCGGGGAGATATCGTTTGACGACTCGACTCATCGCGTCGCCCAGTTTCGTGAAGAACCGCGAAACGGCGTTTTCACTCTCGACCGACATTAGTGCAACTCGTTGTATACAGTTTGCGCACGCGAGATGGAAAAGCGCAAGGGTTGCGGGCGACGAGAAGCGTCGACACGGTCTCCCGCTGCCTGCTCGCGAGCGCAGTCCGGGCGAGACGGATCAGTCGAACCGACCGACGCCGAACCGCGACGGGAGTTCGGTGGCGTCGCCCGCGACGGCCTGTGCGACCAGTTTTCCGGAGTAGGGGCCGAGTTGCAGGCCGGTCGCGCCGTGGCCGGTCGCGACGTACGCCCCCTCGACGCCGGGAACCCCGCCGAGGATGGGAAGCCGGTCCTCGGAGACGGGACGCAACCCGACGCGGATCTCCTCGACGGCGGCGTCGGACAGTCCGGGCGCGACGCGGAGACACTCGTCCAGGACCTCGCGGACCCCGCCGGCAGTGGTGTGCGGTGCGAACCCGGTCCCCGTCTCGCGGGTGGCACCGGCGGCGACACGGCCGTCGGGCCACGGCACGAGGTAGTGCTCGTGGAACGCGCTCACGATAGGCCACTCGCCAGCGTCGGACGTGTGGTCCCCGTCCGCGTCGAGGTCGAGGTGTGCGATCTGGCCGCGCTGTGGTTCGACCGGGAGCCGGACGCCGAGCTGGTCGCCGAACGCCCGCGACCAGGCCCCGCCGGCGACGACGACGCTCGCGGTTTCGACCGTGGCCCCGTCCGCGACGACGCCCGTTATCGCTCCGTCGTCGGTCCCGAGTCGTTCGGCGGTGGCGCGTTCCACGGTCAACCCGTGGGCAGTCCCCGCCCGGCGGAGGGCGGCAGCGAGCTTCTTCCCGTCGACGCGGGCGGCGTCCTCGTAGTAGGCCGCGCGTTCGACGTCCGCGAGCGGCGGGAATCGTGCTCGGGCGTCGGCCGGCGATATCTCGGCGTACGACCCCGGTTCCGGTCGGTTCATCGTCGACTGGCGCGTCTCGATTCGCTCCACTGCGTGGTCGAACGCGTCGACCTCGGCGTCGTCGATGGCGACGCTCAACAGGCCACATCGGTCGTAGCCGGGGTCGCCGTCCTGTTCGTCGGCCAGCGCGTCGACGAGCGCCGGGTAGTAGTCGACGGCCTCGGTCGCGAACGCGAACCACTCGTCCGACCCGGTTCGACTGCTCGTCGCCGGGGAGAGGATGCCCGCGCCGGCGTCGGTCGCACGGCCCTCGTCCGCCCGGTCGACCAGCAGCGTCTCGACGCCGTCGCGCGCCAGGTGGTACGCGACCGACGACCCCACGATACCGCCGCCGACGACGACTGTCTCGAACATCTGTCCGGGTCGTCGTAGCCGCGGGAGACCCATAGTTTCACGGTCGGGCGTCCGGGACGTCGGGGCTCCGTCGCGCCCCGAGCGTCGAGCGGCCGGCGGTCGGCGACCCCGAGAGCGGGGAGGGGCGACGGGAGCGCTCCACGCCCCTCGGATTTGCCGAGAACGGCGTTCCAGGCCGGCGTCTCCCCGTTCGCGAGGTTAGGATTCGATACCGACCCGGGCGGTTTCGCCGACACAGGCCGTTCACCGAAGGTGAACGCATCCGGCGTCCAACTCGAACGCACCGTCGAGACAGAGCTGAAAAGACCGCTTTCGGCCGCTGACATCGCCATTTCAGCGGTTGTTCACCGTCGGTGAACGCCGTTATTCGGTCGTGACCTGCTCGACCGTGAGGCTGTTCGCGGCGCTGAGAACGAGCCCCGGCATGTCCTCTTCGAGGCGTTTTCCGCTCATGCCGGGAGACTCCCCGGCGACGGTTACAGCGCCGACGGCGTGGCCGTCGTCGGTCACGATAGGTGCTGCGACGGCCCGCCTGTCGGTGGCGAGTTCCCCTCGGTCGAACGCCAGACCCTGGTCACGGACGGTCTGAAGTTCCCGGGTCAGCGCCGGGCGGTTCGCTATCGTCCGGTCGGTCGGTTCGGCCAGTTCGTCGTCGAGGAGGGCGTCGACCGCTTCCCGCGGACGGTGGGCGAGGATGGCCTTCCCCGCCGCACAGGCGTGGACGGGGACGCGGCTCCCCTCCCGGAGAGCCGAGTCCGCACCGTCGCCTGCCCGGTAGAGGAAGACGGCTTCTCCGCCCTCTTCGACGACGAGGCTCGCGGCCTCGCCGCTAGCGTTCGCGAGACGCTCTATCTCCGGTCGGGCGACGTGATACAGCGTATCGTCGTCTCGGACCCTGGTGCCGAGTTCGAGGAATCGCAGTCCGAGGCGGTACCGTCCGTCCTGCCGGACGACGTACCCGAGCCGTTCGAGCGTCGCGAGGTGGTTGTGGACGCTACCTTTCGAACAGCCGAGACGGTCTGCGAGCTCGGTGACGCCTGCCTGTTCGAGCGTCGCGAGCGCTTCGATGACTTCGAACGTTCTTGCGGTCGCGCCGACGGGATACTCCGCCATACTCCACGGGTGACCGCGCAGATACAAAAAGTTCGTTCACCCACGCTGAACAGACTGTCGTGATAGTTCATTATACTCGCTCGGCACCGTCCAGAACCACGATTCGCCTCGTCCCCCCATAGAACGTCTCTTACTCCCTATTTCCTTTCAGGGTTCGGCGGAGAGCCGATGAGGCGTGAGAGTTTCGTTCACCGATAGTGAACAGGGCTGTATTTCGGGGCCTGTTCGTCGTTTCTTTACTTTCTCTTAGTATCATCGGTTAATTTGGTAATGAGCTACTAACTCTCGCAAAAGCCCCCATTTGACCCAAAGAACTAAGTCTTCTAGCTTGTTGTTCTATGATATCTCGCATCATGACGGGTGACAGACACGGTACGAACCGACGAAACGTGCTGAAGAGCGCCGGTGTGGCGGGCGCAGCGGCCCTGGCGGGTTGCATCGGCGGTGGTGGCGGTAGCGGTGGCAAGCAGAAGAAAGCCGACTCCATCACCGCCTGGAGCTGGGACGTGGCGGCGAAGTCCCTCGAGATTACCGCCAAATCCTACCAGAAGAACCGCGACGGCACCGTCAACGTCAAACAGATCGGTCGCTCCGACATGAAGGACAAGTACAAGTCCAAGCTCCTCGCGGGGGCCGGAGCGCCCGCCGTCGCAACGATGGAGAGCGTCGACGCGGCGGCCTGGGTGGACACGAACGGACTCCGGGACGTCTCCCAGTGGCTGAAAAAGGACGTCAGGAAGAAGTTCGTCTCGGGCAAGTGGGGACCGCTGTCGAAAGACGGGAAGACCTACGCGCTACCGTGGGACATCGGCCCCGTCGGGACGTTCTACCGGAAGGACGTCCTCGACGAACACGACGTGAACCTGGACGGCGTCGAGACCTGGGAGCAGTTCATCGAGGAGGGCAAGAAGCTCCCCGACGACGTGGCGATGGTCAACATCCCCTCGAACGACTACGACGGTCTCTGGCGGATGCAGTACCGCCAGCTTGGCGGACAGCCGTTCGCGAAGGACGGCAAGATAGCGTTCAACAACGACAAGAGCGTGCGCGTGGCGCGCAACCTCAAGCGCCTGCGCGACGCCGGCATCACCGACAACAAGGCGTCGTGGTCGAGCGCGTGGTTCTCCGCGTTCAAGAACGGGTCCATCGCTTCGCTCAGCGCCGGCGCGTGGATGGAGGGCACCCTGAAGTCGGAGTTGCCGGACACGTCCGGCAAGTGGCGCGTCATGAAACCGCCGGCGTTCGAGAAGGGCGGTAGCCGCGCGACCAACTGGGGCGGGTCGAACCTCGTCATCGCCGACCAGGTCAGCGACGCGAAGGCCAACCGCGCCTGGGACTACATGAAGTACTCGCTCGCGAGCAAGAAGCGACAGGTCAAGATGTACAGGGAGTACGGCATCTTCCCCGCGTACAAGCCGGCCTACGAGAGCGACGCCTTCGACGCCGGCCACGAGTTCCTGGGCGGACAGAGCGCCGGTCGCATGTTCGCCAACCTCGCGCCGAACATCAAACCGTACCGCTACACGACCGACACGCCGGAGGTCACGAAAGCTATCAACACTCACTTCAAGAGCATGATGGGCGGGAAGCTCTCGCCGAAGAAAGCCGTCGAGAAGGCGGCGAAACAGGTAGCCGACCGCACCGATCGCGAGATAGCCTGAGACCGCACTTTCGACACTATCTCTATGTCTCAAACGGACGAAACAGCGGGCACGCGGATGACGCCCTACCGGGACGAGTTGGTGGACAGATTCAGGTGGAGACGCCAGCGTCTCACCGAGCGCCTGCCGGAGTTCAGGGGAGTGCCGTACGTCTTTCTCCTGCCCTTCTTCGTGCTGTTCGCGGTGTTCCTCGCGTTCCCCATCATCTACACCGTCTACCTCTCGTTCTTCCAGTTCGAGGGCGTCGGCGGGACGGTGCTCTTCACGATTCCCGGCATCGGCATGCAGATAACGTCGATTTCGAACCTCGAGTTCGTCGGACTGGCGAACTACGCGCGGCTCCTCGGCGACGGCCAGTTCCACCAGGCGATGTACAACACCGTGTTCATCCTGCTCGTGCAGGTGCCGCTGATGATAGCCATCGCCCTCTCGCTCGCCGTGGCGCTCGACGCCTCGTTCGTCAAGCTCCGGGGCGTCTTCCGCACCACGCTCGCCCTTCCGGTCTCGGCGAACCTCGTCGCGTACGCGACCGTCTTCGTCCTGCTCATGCAACAGCACGGGCTGGTGAACTACGCGCTCGGTCTCGTGGGAATCGGCCCGATTCCGTGGTTCCAGAGCGAGTTCTGGTCGCGGATGACCGTCGTCGGTGCCGTCACCTGGCGGTGGACCGGCTACAACATGATAATCCTGCTCGCTGGGCTCCAGAACGTCCCCGAGCAGCTGTACGAGGCCGCCGAAATCGACGGGGCGAACCGGTTCGAGAAGTTCCGGTACGTGACGCTCCCGCAGCTCAAGCCCGTCCTGCTGTTCGTCGCGGTCACCTCGACCATCGGGACGTTCAAGCTGTTCTCCGAGCCGCTCATCGTGAGCGAGGCGGGCGCGTCGGCCGAAGCGACGCGCACCATCGTCCAGTACATCTACGAGATGGCGTTCGTCCAGTTCCAGCTCGGGTACGCGAGCGCGCTGACCTGGGTGCTCATCGCCGTCGTGAGCACCCTCTCGATCTTCCAGATCAAGGCCGTCGGCGACGGAGGTGGTGACGATGCGTGACCACCAGCGCGAGTTCGGATGGAAGCTCGTCACGTACGCGTTCCTGCTCGTGGCGGTGCTCGTCACCATCGTCCCGCTGTACTGGATCGTCGTCGCGGCGACGCTCGAGGAGCAGGCGTTCCTCGCGGCCGCGAGCGACCCCCGGGTCGTCCCCGGGTCCGTCACCCAGTTCATGGAGAACTTCCGGGCGCTCCAGCAGCGCTCCGCCACGGAGTTCCTCGGGTACGAGTTCGGGTTCGTCGCCGCCGTCGGCAACAGCATCCTCGTGGGGGCGGTGTACACGCTCCTGTCGCTGCTCCTGTGCTCGATGGGCGGGTTCGCATTCGCGAAATACGAGTTCGATTACAAAGAGCCCATCTTCTACACCATCCTGGCGACGCTCGTCCTCCCCATCCAGTTGCTGGTCATCCCGCTGTTCCTGCTGATGTCGCGGTTCGACATGACGAACACCTACTGGGCCATCATCCTGCCGTGGGCGGCGAACCCCCTCGGCATCTTCCTCATGCGACAGAACATGCGGTCGATTCCGGATGCCCTGCTCGAGTCCGCGCGCATGGACGGGGCGACGGAGTTCCAGGTGTTCTACCGGGTGGCGCTGCCGACGATGAAGTCGTCGCTGGCGGCGCTCGCCATCGTCCTCTTTCTCTTCCAGTGGAACCTCTTCCTGTTCCCGCTGGTCATCCTGAGCCAGGACAAGTACACGATTCCGGTCGCCATCAGCGACCTCGTCGGCGCACAGCGCGTCTACTACGACCAGATCATGGTCGCCGCGGGGCTCTCTATCGTGCCGATATTCCTGCTCTTCCTCTTCCTCCAGAAGTACTTCGTCAGCGGCATCCTCGCCGGTTCGGTCAAGGAGTGATACTACATGGCAGAAATCAACATCGAAGACCTACGGAAACAGTTCGAACTCGACGACGGTAGCCTTCTCACCGCCGTGAACGACGTCGACCTCACGGTCGAAGACGGGGAGTTTCTCGTCCTCGTCGGCCCGTCGGGCTGCGGGAAGACGACGACCCTTCGCTGCGTCGCCGGCCTCGAAGAGGTCACGAGCGGACACATCCTGTTCGACGACGACGACGTGACCGACCGCAGGGCGCGCGACAGGGACGTCGCGATGGTGTTCCAGAACTACGCGCTCTATCCGCACATGAACGTCCGCAAGAACATCGGCTTCGGCCTGAAGCTGTCCTCGAAGCGCACGTCGGCCGACATCCGCGAGCGCGTCGAGTCGACCGCCGAGATGCTCGGCATCTCGGACCTCCTCGACAAGCGCCCGCGCGACCTCTCCGGCGGCCAGCAACAGCGCGTCGCGCTCGGCCGCGCCATCATCCGGGAGCCCGAGGTGTTCCTGATGGACGAACCGCTGTCGAACCTCGACGCCAAACTCCGGTCGGAGATGCGGACAGAGTTACAGGAGCTCCAGCACGACCTCGACGTAACGACGATGTACGTCACGCACGACCAGACGGAAGCGATGGCGATGGGGGACCGCATCGCGGTGATGAACGACGGCGAACTCCAGCAGGTCGGCACGGCCGAGGAGGTGTACGCCTCTCCGACCAACGAGTTCGTCGCGAACTTCATCGGCTCGCCGAGCATCAACCTCTTCACCGCCGACGTCTCCGGCGGGACGCTCCGCGGCCCCGGAGACTTCGAGTACCGACTCGACGACCCGTCGTGGGTCGACGGGTACGACCGCGTTCGCGTCGGCGTCCGACCGGAGGACATCCGCCTCGTCGAATCCGGCGGCAACGCCGCCGAGGCGTCCGTCGTCGAGCCGATGGGGAACGAGAACTTCCTCTACGCGACGCTCGGCGACCGCGAGTTGACGGCGCGCATCGAGAGCGGACTCCGTCCGACGACCGGCCAGACGGTCCGTTTCACCTTCGACGAGGACTCGCTGTACCTCTTCGACCCGGAGACGGGGGAGGCGCTGAAGACGAAGACGGCCGACGTGAGCGCGACGGTGGGAGACTACGCCCACACGGAGGGTGAGTCGGCGTGACCGACCGTATCGTCGACTACGACCTCTACGAGGTCCCGCCGCGCTGGCTGTTCCTCCGTCTGGAGACGAGCGACGGCCTCGTCGGCTGGGGCGAACCGGTCGTCGAGGGGCGGGCGCACACCGTCCGCGCCGCCGTCGAAGAACTGCTCGACACCTACCTGCTCGGGAAGCCCCCCGGTCGAATCGAGGACCACTGGCAGACGATGTACCGGGGCGGCTTCTACCGCGGCGGCCCCGTCCTCATGTCGGCCATCGCTGGCATCGACCAGGCGCTCTGGGACATCAAGGGCAAGCGGTTCGACGCACCCGTCTACGAACTGCTCGGCGGGCAGGCCCGGAACCGCATCCGCGTCTACCAGTGGGTCGGCGGCGACCGCCCCGAGAACGTCGCCGAGGCCGCCCGCGAGAAGGTCGACGAGGGGTTCACGGCGCTGAAGATGAACGCCACGGCCGAACTGCGGCGCATCGACTCCCCCGCGGCCGTCGACGAGGCCGTGGCCCGGCTGGCGGCGGTCCGCGACGCGGTCGACGACGACGTCGACGTGGGCGTCGACTTCCACGGCCGCGTCTCGAAGCCGATGGCCAAGCGACTCGCGAAGGCGCTGGAACCGCACGAGCCGATGTTCATCGAGGAGCCGGTCCTGCCGGAGCACAACGACGTGCTGCCCGAAATCGCCAGCCACACGACCATCCCCATCGCGACCGGCGAGCGCATGTTCAGTCGGTGGGACTTCAAGGAGGTCTTCGAGGACGGGAGCGTCGACGTCATCCAGCCGGACCTGAGTCACGCCGGCGGCATCACCGAGGTGAAGAAGATAGCCGACATGGCCGAGACGTACGACGTGGCGATGGCGCCGCACTGTCCGCTCGGCCCCATCGCGCTGGCGTCCTGCATCCAGGTCGACGCCGTGGCCCCGAACGCCCTCATCCAGGAGCAGAGCCTCGACATCCACTACAACGAGACGAGCGACGTCCTCGACTACCTCGCGGACGCCTCGGTGTTCGAGTACCGCGACGGCTACGTCGACCTGCCCGACGGGCCCGGCCTCGGCATCGACGTCGACGAGCGACACGTCCGGGCGAAGGCGGGCGACGTCGACTGGCACAATCCCGTCTGGCGACACGAGGACGGCAGCGTCGCGGAGTGGTGACCGTGTCGGAACGCCCGCCCGCGAGCGCCGCCGACGGTGGCGTCCGTCGGTTCGAGGACGACGCACCACCGGACTACCGCGAACGACGGGGGGAGGGCGAGGACCGATGACCGTCCGCGTTACGGGTGGCGACACGGCGGTCGAGTACCGACCGGCCGAGCGTCGCCTCGTCGTCGAGCGGGACGGCGAGACGCTGCTGGACGGACGCCTGGACCTCGACGTCGGGGGCGAGACGCTGCCGGCGACCGGGGAGGCGACCGTCGACGCGTCCGACGGGACCGCCCGCGTGGTCCACGAGAGCGCGTGGGAGACGACGGTCGACCTCGACGCGGGCGACGGTCACGTCGACGTGCGCGTGTCGCTGCGCGCTCCCCGCGACGGCGCGGCCGTCCTGGGCGACCTGCGGCCGCTGGCGGACGCGACGGCGCCGACGCACGGACCCCGCGCCTGCCGCTACCGGCACGGGTACCAGTCCTGGACGCCGACGGCGACGCTCCCCGTCGGCGACCGCTTCCCGCCGGAGGAGAACGAACCGCAGATGCGCGACCTGACCGCCCCCAGGGGTGCCTCCCACAGCGTGACGGCGCTGCTGGGCGAGGGCCGCCCGCTCACGCTGGGGTTCCTCGACCACTCGCGGTTCGTCTCGCGGTTCGACGTCGCCCACGACGAGGACGGCGTCCGCCGGGTCGACGCCGTCTGTCCCGGCGACGCGACGACCGTCGACGCTGGAGAACGCGTCGTCCTGCCGGCGCTGCGAATCGACGCCACGCGAGACCTGGGAGACGCGCTGGACGGCCTCGCGGCGGCGACCGCCGAGCGGATGGACGCCCGGGTGCCCGACGACGCTCCGACGGGCTGGTGCTCGTGGTACCACTACTTCACCGACGTCACGGCGGACGACGTTCGGGAGACCGTCGACGCGCTCGACGACTGGGACGTGCCGCTGGACGTCGTCCAGCTGGACGACGGCTACCAGACCGCCTTCGGCGACTGGCGAACGCTCGCGGACGGGTTCGACGACGTCGCGGCGCTCGTCGAGGACGTTCGAGAAGCGGGCCACACGCCGGGGCTCTGGCTGGCGCCGTTCTACGTCCAGTCGGACGCGGCGCTCGCCGCCGACCACCCCGAGTGGCTGGTGACCGAGGACGGCGACCCGGTCGACGCCGGGCCGCGGCACGGGCCGATGTACGCGCTCGACACGACGCATCCGGAGGCCCGGGCGTGGCTCCGGGAGACGTTCGAGACGGTCGTCGACGAGTGGGGGTTCGACTACCTCAAGCTCGACTTCCTCTACGCGGCCGCCCTCCCGGGCGACCGATACGAGGACGTGACCCGGGCGGAGGCGTATCGCCGCGGACTGCGGACCGTCCGCGACGCCGTCGGACCGGAGACGTTCCTGCTCGGCTGCGGGGCGTTGCAGGGTCAGAGCGTCGGCCTCGTCGACGCCATGCGGGTCGGCCCCGACACCGCGCCGCACTGGCGGGCCGACCCGGCGAGCCAGCCCGCCCACGAGAACGCCGTCCGCAACGTCCTCAACCGCCAGTGGACCCACCGCCGGCTCTGGCTGGCGGACCCGGACTGTCAACTCGTCCGCGAGACGACCGACCTGTCGCTCGCCGAGCGGCGGTCGTTCGCCGCCGTCGTCGCGCTGCTCGGCGGGTCGAACGTCGTCAGCGACCGGATGGCCGACGTCGGCGACGACGGCCGCGAACTAATCGAGCGGTCCCTCCCGCCGGTCGAGAGGGGACACGTCCTCGACGTCGGCGACCGCGAACTGCCGACGCAGGTCGTCACCGAGCGGTCGGCCGACGGCGCGCTCGCGGTCGCCGCGTTCAACTGGGCCGACGACGCCCGGACGCTGCGCGTCGACCCGGCGGAGCACGGACTCGGGAACGCCCACGTCTGGGACGCGTTCGAACGCGCCTACCGCGGCACCGGCCCGGTCGAACGCGAGGTGGCCGCCCACGGTTGTCTGCTGGTACACCTCACTCCGGCCCGCGACCGCCCGCAACTGATCGGTACCGACCACCTCGCCGGCCTGGCCGCGCAGGTGACGACGGTCGACTGGGACGACGGAACCCTCTCGGTGACCCTCGACGCATCTCGCCCGCAGACGGCCGTCGTCACCGCGCCGTCCGGGTTGTCCCGCGAGGACGGGCGCTCGGTGGCCGACGTCGTCCTCGACCCGGGCGAGAACGCACTGACCTTCGACGACTCATGACCCACACAATCGAACCATGACGACAGGAGTCTGCTACTTCCCCGAACACTGGCCCCGCGAACGCTGGGAGCGCGACGTCGAACAGATGGCCGAGGCGGGCGTCGAGTACGTCCGCATGGCAGAGTTCTCGTGGGGGCGGGTCGAACCCGCCCGCGGCGAGTTCGACTTCGAGTGGCTCGACGCGGCCGTCGAACTCGTCGGCGAGTACGGCATGCAGGCGGTCCTCTGCACGCCGACGGCCACCCCGCCGAAGTGGCTCGTCGACGAACGGCCGGAGATACTGCAGGTCGACCGCGACGGCACCACCCGCAACTGGGGGAGCCGCCGCTTCACCTGCTTCAACTCCGACGCGTACCGGCAGGAGACCGAGCGAATCGTCCGGCGGTTCACGGAGCGCTACGCCGACGACCCCCGCGTGGTCGGATGGCAGACCGACAACGAGTTCGGCTGTCACGACACCGTGCGGTGCTACTGCGACGACTGCGCCGACGCCTTCCGCGACTGGCTCCGCGAGAAGTACGGGTCCGTCGCGGACCTGAACGCCGCGTGGGGGACCACGTTCTGGAGCCAGCAGTACGACTCGTTCGCGGCCGTCGAACCCCCCCGGCCCACGCCAGCGGAACAGCACCCCTCCCGGCTGCTCGACTACTACCGCTTCGCCAGCGACAGCGTCGCCGAGTACAACCGCCTCCACGCGGACCTCGTCCGCGAGGCGAACGACGACTGGTTCGTCACCCACAACTTCATGGGCGACTTCGCCGGTCTCGACGCCCACGCGCTGGCCGACGACCTCGACTTCCTCGCGTGGGACTCCTACCCGACCGGGTTCGTGCAGGACCGCCGGCAGGGCGACCCCACCGCGGACGAACTCCGGGCCGGCGACCCCGACGAGGTCGGGATGAACCACGACCTCTACCGCGGGCCGGAGACGCCGTTCTGGGTGATGGAACAGCAGCCGGGCGACGTGAACTGGCCGCCGCACGCTCCCCAGCCCGCCGACGGCGCGATGCGGCTCTGGGCGCACCACGCCGTCGCGCACGGGGCCGACGCCGTCCTCTACTTCCGGTGGCGGCGCTGCCGCCAGGGACAGGAGCAGTACCACGCCGGCCTCCGGAAGGCCGACGGGTCGCCCGACCGGGGCTACCACGAGGCCGCGCGGGCCGCCGACGAACTGTTCGACCTCGACCCCGTCGACGCGCCCGTCGCCGTCCTGCACGACTACGAGAACCTCTGGGCGACGGAGATACAGCCCCACTCGCCCGACTGGAACTACTGGGCGCATCTCCGGGCGTACTACGGGGCCGTCCGGCGACACGGCGTCCAGGCCGACGTCGTCCACCCGGACGCCGACCTCTCCGACTACGCCCTCGTCGTCGCACCTGCCCTCCACCTCGTCGACGAGTCGCGCGCCGCCGCGCTCCGGGAGTACGTCGCGGCCGGCGGTCGCGTCCTCTTCGGGGCCAGGACCGGCCCGAAAGACCCCGCGAACAAGCTGCACGACGCGCCCGCACCCGGTCCGCTGGCCGACCTCGTGGGCGCGACCGTCGACCAGCACGAGAGCCTCCCCGAACCGGTCGAGACGCGCGTCGAGTACGACGGGGTCTCGTACGACTACCGGACCTGGGCGGAGTGGCTCGCCCCCGGCGACGCCCGCGCCGTCGCGACCCACGAGAGTGGCGTCGCCGACGGCCGACCGGCGGTCGTCGAACGCGACGTCGGCGACGGTGCGGTCACCTACTGCGGCGTCTGGCCGGAACCGGAACTGGCGGACGCGCTCGTCTCGGACGCCCTCGACGCGGCGGGCGTCCGGCGGACGGGTCGCCTCCCGGAGTTGGTCAGGGTCGCCGAGCGCGACGGTTTCACCTGGGTCACCAACTTCGGCGGCGACCCCGTCGACGTCTCCGTCCCCGCCGGGACGGAGTTCGTCGTCGGCGGTTCGACGGTCGACGGATTCGACGTCGCCGTCGTCGACGCCGCGCCGTCCGACCTCGACTGCTCCTGACCGCCGGGTAGTTCCCGCGACCGCGGTCACAAATTTTAATTGTCTCGTCAACCGGCTTGGCTAGCGTGGTTCACGAGACTGGAAATCGCACCGTCGACCGCGCCGTCGCTCGCGTCCTGGAGGGAGAGACCCTCGACCGACGCGACGGCCTGGCGCTGATGGCCCAGCCGGTCGCACCGCTCGCGGAGGGAGCGGACCACGTCCGGGCGCGACTGGGCGACGGCACCGTCGACGCCTGCTCCATCGTCAACGCGAAGGCGGGCAACTGCGCGGAGGACTGCGGGTTCTGCGCCCAGTCGGTCCACTTCGACACCGGCATCGACACCTACGACTTTCTCGACCCGGAGGAGATTCTGGACGCGGCGAAGCAGGCCGAACGCGACGGCGCACAGCGGTTCGGCATCGTCGTCGCGGAGAAGGGCGTTTCGAAGGAGAAACGCCCGGAGGAGTGGGCGGAGGTCGTCCGCGCCGTCCGCCTCGTCCGGGACGAGACCGACGTGGCGGTCGACGCTTCGCTCGGCATCCTCACGGAGGAGGAAGCCGACGTCCTCGCGTCCGAGGGGGTCGACCACTACAATCACAACGTCGAGACCTCGCCGCGCTTCTTCCCCGAAATCGTCTCGACGCACTCGTTCGAGGACAGGGTGCGAACGCTCGAGATAGCGAAGGAGGCCGGCATGGACCTCTGTGCCGGCGTCATCCTCGGCATGGGCGAGTCGCCGACCGACCGCGTCGACGCCGCCATCGCGCTCCAGGACGTTGGCGTCTCCTCGCTGCCCGTGAACGTCCTGAACCCCGTCGAGGGGACGGCGCTGGGCGACCGCGACGAGGCGCTCATCTCCACCGAGGAGACCGTCAAGACCATCGCGGTGTACCGGCTGCTCCACCCCCACGCGCGGGTCCGCCTGACCGGCGGTCGGGAGGTCAACTTCGCCGACGGCGAGGAGCACCTGCCCTTCGAGGCGGGAGCCGACGGCGTCCTCACGGGCGACTACCTGACGACGGAGGGCCAGTCGGCCGCCGAGGACATCCGGACGATAGAACGGGCCGGGCTGGAGCCGAACACGGCCGTCAACGACTTCGACCCGGCGGAGCTGAAAGCGCGCGCCGACGGCACGGACGACGCCGACGCGGCGGTCGGCGCGGCCGCGAGCAGTACGGAATCGACGAACGACTGACCAGGATACGACAGCAATGCAAGACATCACGTTCGCCGTTCTCGGCACCGGTGGTATCGGACGTAGAGCGCTCGAAGTCTCCGCGGACAAGGACGACCTGACGCCGGTCGCGGCGTGCGACCGCCACGGGGTCGCCGTCGACCACGACGGCCTCGACGTGGACGAACTGCTCGCTGCCACGGAGGGGAACGTCGCCAGCGACGGCGGGACCGCCACCGCCGACGCCGGCGGAGCGACCAAGGAACACGGCGCGGAGAGCGGCGTCGTCGCCTCGGCGCAGGCGACGCCCACGGAGACGCCCATCGACGACGTCATCGCGGAACGCGAGGCCGTCGACGCGGTGCTCGTCGCGCTCCCGAACCTCGAACACGACTTCATCCCGCGGGTCGCGGAGCGCTTCGCCGACGCCGGCTACGAGGGCGTCCTCGTCGACGTGCTCAAGCGGTCCCGCGTCATCGGCATGCTCGACGACCGCGAGGAGACGCTCCGGGAGTCGGGCATCACCTTCGTCTGCGGCGCGGGCGCGACGCCCGGGTTCCTCACCGGCGCGGCGGCGCTCGCCGCACAGTCGTTCGTCGAGGTCGAGTCGGTCGACATCCGGTGGGGCGTCGGTCTCAAGTCCGGTTACGAGGACAACCGCGGCACCGTCCGGGAGGACATCGCCCACCTCGACGGCTACGACGTCGAAGCGGCGCGCAACCTCACCGACGAGGAGATAGCGGAGATAATCGACGCCAACGACGGCGTCCTGGAGTTCGAGGACATGGAGCACGCCGACGACGTCCTCCTGGAGCGCGCGGGCATCTGCGACGCCGAGGACGTCACCGTCGGCGGGGTCCTCGACCTCCGGAACGACGAGAAACCGACGACGACGACCGTCGCGGTGACCGGCCGGACGTTCGACGGCGAGGTCGGGACGAACACGTTCGAACTCGACGACGACACGAGCATGGAGGCGAACGTCAACGGTCCCGCGCTGGGCTATCTCAAGGCTGCCGTCAGGCGCAACCGGACCGGCGACTACGGCGTCTACGGACCGGCCGAACTCATGCCCGGATTCTGAGCCGTGCCGGACGAACGCACCGAGCGCCGCCGCGGGTTCGACCTCGCGGCGCGCCTCCAGACGCGCGAACGGCGGGGCCTCCGCCGGGACCTCCGGCCCGTCGAGTCGGTCGAACCGCGGACGAGGGCGGCACCCGACCCCGGTGGCGGCGTCCCGGCGTTCGACGCCGAGGGGAGCGACGAACTGCGCGTGTTCGCGGCCAACGACTACCTCGGACTGGCTGGCGACGACCGCCTGGCCGACGCGGCCGCCGACGCCGCCACCGACGTGGGGGTCGGGGCCGGAGCCAGCCGACTGGTCTCCGGCGACACCGTCGCACATCGACGGCTGGAGCGGGCGCTGGCGGACGCCAAGGGAGCGGAGCGAGCGCTCGCGTTCTCCTCGGGCTACGCCGCCAACGTCGGCACCATCGCGGCGCTCGACCCGGACGTCGTCTTCTCCGACGAACTCAACCACGCCTCCATCGTCGACGGCTGTCGCCTCTCCGACGCCGACGTCGAGATCTACGACCACTGCGACGGGGACGCCCTCCGAGCCGCGATGGCGCGGCGAGCGCACGACTCGGCGACCGACGAGTCGTGGCTGGTGGTGACCGACTCGGTGTTCAGCATGGACGGCGACGTCGCACCGCTCGACGACGTCTGCGCGGCGGCCGAACGCCACGGCGCGTGGGTGATGGTCGACGAGGCGCACGCGACGGGCGTCTACCCCGGCGGCGTCGTGGGAGAGCGGGGGCTCGAAGACCGCGTGCAGGTCCAGCTCGGGACGCTCTCGAAGGCGCTCGGGGCGCAGGGCGGGTTCGTCGCCGGCTCCGAGACGCTGGTGGAGCATCTGGTCAACGCCGCCCGGTCGTTCGTCTTCTCGACGGGGCTGGCACCGCCGGCGGCCGCCGCCGCCCGCGAGGGCCTGCGCATCGCACGGGAGACCGACCGCCGCGACCGCCTCCACCGGAACGCGGCGTCCCTCCGCGACGGCCTCACCGAGCGCGGCTTCGAGGTGCTCGGGGAGACGCACGTCCTCCCGGTGCTCGTGGGCGACCGCGCCGACGCGGTCGCGCTCGCCGACGCGCTCCGCTCGCGGGACGTCCTCGCGCCCGCCATCCGACCGCCGACGGTTCCGGCGGACGCGTGCCGGATACGCGTCGCACCGACGGCGACCCACGACGAGGCGGCGCTCGACGCGTGTCTCGACGCCTTCGAGTCCGCCGGGAGGGAGGTCGGACTGCCGTGACCCGGTCCGGACTCGCCGTCCTCGGCACCGGTACCGGCGTCGGCAAGACCGTGGTGACGGCGGGAGTCGTCGGGCGACTCCGGGAACGGGGTCGCGAGGCGGTCGCAATCAAACCGGTCCAGACGGGCTATCCCCCGGACGACGACGCCGGCGTCGTGCGGGACGCCTGCGGCACGGAGTCTGCGGGCGTCTGCCTCCGGCGGCTCGAACCCCCGCTCGCGCCCGCCGTCGCCGCCGAGGAGGAAGGCGTCGCGCTCTCCTACGACGAACTCCTGGGCGACTGCGAGCGCGAACTCGCCGCGGCCGACCCCGGCGTCGTCGAGGGCGTCGGCGGTCTCCGGGTGCCGCTCGCCGACGACCGGGAGGTGGTCGACCTGGTCGCCGACCTCGACCTGCCGGCGCTGGTCGTCGCCCGCTCCGGACTGGGAACGCTGAACCACAGCGCGCTGACGGTCGAGGCGCTGGACCGCCGCGGCGTCGACGTTCTCGCCGTCGTGCTCAACGACTACGCGGGCGCGTCGCTCGCCGAGCGGACCAACCCGAGCGCGCTCGACGCCATGGTCGACCCGCCGGTGTACCGGCTTCCCGAACTCGCGCTCGAACGGCCGGCCGACGCCGTGACGGCGGTCCGGGACCACCTGCCCGTCGGTCTGGGCCGCGACGGGTAGGTCCGCAGTCCGCCCCTGCGCTCGTCGCGCTCCCAGCGAGGCCGCCGCCGGAGTCGTCCGCGCTACCGGTCCAACACCAGCAGCAGTCCGCCCGCAATCCAGAGGACGGCGGCGACCAGCGTCACGAGAACGTGGAGTTCCGAGACCCAGAAGGGGAGCGCCACGACGTGGCGAACGCCGGTGAGAAGCGGCGTCAGTACCGGAACGTTCAGATTGCGGTCGCCGATGACGTCGTGCCCCTGGGTTCCGTAGGGGTCACCGGACGACTCGCCGTACGGAACCCGGTCGGCCTCGTACGGCAGGCTCGGAACGTCGTAGCTGCGGACGACGCTGCCGTTCTGGGTTATCTCGACGACGCGATTGTTCCGGCTGTCGGTGATGAGGGTGTTGCCGTTCGGCAGGCGGTCCGCGTCCCGCGGCCAGTCGAGCGCGATTCCGCCGACCTCGTAGACGGTCCAGGCCACCTCCCAGCGCCCCGTCGACTCGTTGCGGTGTAGTTCGACGACGCGGTCGTTCTCCGAGTCCGCCACGACCACCGCACCGTCCCCGAGCCAGTGGGGGTTGTGTTGGCTGTCGAGAATCGAGGGGTCGCGGTCCTCGTTTATCACCTCGACGACGCCCTCGCCGCGTTCGAGAATCAGGAGCTGGTTCGTGTTCCGGACCGAGACGAGGTACCGACCGTCGCCGATGCGGTCCACGTCGTTGATGTGGAGCCAGTCGGTCTTCGTGGGGTCCGGCGGCGCGTCGTACCGCTGGCTGGCGTTCCAGACCCACGTCTGCTCGTCGGTCGAGAGGTTGTACGTGAAGATGCTCTCGTACTCCATGTCCGCGACGAGGAGTTCGCCGGAGGGAAGCAGTTCGGCGTCGTGGACTTCGCTGTCCTTCCGGGTCCGGACGGGATAGCTCCACTCGCTCGTTATCTCGTCCCCGTCCTCGGCCTCCGGGTCGATGAACCGAACGCCGGTACGCTTGCAGGGCGGCTCGTACGGGCCACAGCGTCTGTACTTGTCGGCGAAGGTCGCCAACACGGTTCCGTTGTCGAGCTGTGACACGTCCTGGTAGCTGATCGCGTCCCCGACGCTCCACTGCACGGTCCCGTTGTTGTCCAGCGAGGTGACGTTGCCGCCCCATCCCGGCCCCTGGACGCCGACGAGCGTGGTGGTGTTCGGGTCCGTTTGGCTCTCTACCCGGTCCACGTCCGGAGCGAGGGCCCAGCTCGCCCCGAACGTCGAGCCGACGATCAGAACGCCGACGAGAACGAGCAAGAGCCCGCGTCGCGAAAGGTCGCTGTTGCCTCTCATTCGACCGTCACCCTCATGCTGAAGCTCGGATAACCTTCGTTTCGAAGGCGGCCACGTAATTATCCTTTCCGGCCGTCGGGCGACGAACGGCCGGTTTGACGCGGCGTTGGCACCGTCCCCGACCGTCGTCCCGTCGACGACCGACCGGAGCGAACGAAGACCGGAGGCTCGCTATCGGAGACGCGTCGACGGTAGCGGCCCCGACACTCACTTACAGGTGGCCGTCGATGGGGCGACATGGACAGACGGGGGTTTCTGGCGGCCTTCGGGGCCGCCGTCACGACCAGCGTCGCCGGATGCCAGGCACCAAGGTCCGGGGGGACGACGAACGGTGGCGGGAACGCGACCGGCGGAACGACCACCGGAGGCGGGAACGCGACCGGTGGCACCCAGACGACCGGGACCGGAGGAGCGGGGGGAGCGCCGAACAGCGTCGACATGGTGACCCAGGGGAGCGACTACTACTTCGACCCCATCGGCCTCTTCGTGGAACCGGGCGAGACCATCTCGTTCGTCATCGATTCGGGTGCTCACTCCTCGGTGGCCTACGCGAGCAGTCTCGACGCGGCGGAAACCACGCGGATTCCCGAGGGGGCCGAACCGTGGGACAGCGGGGTTCTCAGCGAACAGGGCGCGTCGTTCGACCACACCTTCCAGACGCCGGGCACGTACGACTACTTCTGTCTCCCGCACAAGACGCTGGGAATGGTCGGCCGCCTCGTCGTCGGCGAACCCGGCGGGCCCGCGGAGGGAAGCACGCCATCCGACGGCGACGTGCCGGCGAGCGACGCCATCGTCGAACGGGGAGCCATCTCGTACGACGAGTTCACCGGCTGACCCCGTCCGGCAGAGTCATCGCCGCCGTTCCGGGGCGGCGCTTGTCGCCCGCCAGGGTCTCGAACGGCAGTAAGCGATGATTGTGTGGATTCAGCCGGGTCGTAACTAATTGGAAGTGGATCGGGCGGAAAGTTACGATGTCGGAGAGAGACGAATCGACGGGTCGATCGACAAAACTGTTCCGCGAGCGCCACCGAAACGTCCGGGGCGAGCCGGACCGCGACGGCGTCGTCGCTCCGAGGACCGGTCATGCAGGGCGGTAGAACGGACGGCGGACGCGTCGCCCGTCGTCGCTTCCTCCGCTTCGCCGGCGCTGCGGTCGCCGGTTCGGTCGCCGGCTGCGTGAACGACTCGCCGGAGGGAGCCGGCGGAGTGACGACCACGCGGGAGACGGCGACGACCACCGACGAGGAGACGCGTCCGCGGACGACGCCAGCGAGAGAGACGACGCCGACCGACGACGACCCGTCGCTCCGGACGGCGTACAGGAGTCGCCAGCGGTACCGGTCGCCCGGGGAGAGCCTCGACGCGATGGAAGACCCGGACGCGTGGCGCGTGCGCCGGGGGTCGATGCGACCGGACCCCGGGCACGCGTTCGTCGGGACGAAGAGCGCGAAACTGGTCGGCGACGGCGGCGGTCACGCCGTCGTCGAGCGGTCGCTTCCGCAGCGCGACCTCTCGGACGCGGACGTCTCCGTCGCCCTCCGGACGACGACGCCGGCCAGCGTCGCGTTCTTCGTCCAGTTGCTGGACGCGGACGGCAACGCCGCCGAGCAGCAACTCCGGTCCATCACGTGGGACGCTCCCGACGTCGGCTGGTTCCGCACCTGCCCTGGAACCTACGTCGCGGACGACGGGTTCGACCGGAGCGCCGTCACGCGGCTCCGTCTCCGGTTGAACAACGCCTCCGACCGGCGGGTCGTCGCGTGGGTGGACGACGTGCGAGTGCATCCGAAACCCGACACGGGGTACGTGATCTTCAGCTGGGACGACGGCAAGCGGAGCTACTATCGGAACGCCGCGTCCGTGCACGACGAGTACGGCTTCCCGGCGGTGTTGACCCAGCCGCCCCATCCCGACGACGCGGGGTCGAAGCTGTTCATGTCGGTCGACCAACTGCGGGAGCGACGGGACGCGGGCGACGAGATAGTGGCGCACGGGAGCGTCCAGCGTCCGTTCGCGCGGGTCTCCGAATCGACGCTCGACGGCATCCTCCGGCGGAACAAGCGGTGGCTCGTCGACAACGGGTTCGAGGGCGCTGACTTCGTCGTCTACCCGGGGAACAACTACGACGCGACGGCGCTGGACGTCGTCGGCCGCTACCACCACATGGGCGGGATGAACCAGGCGGGTAGCGTCAACACGACGGGCGTCCACGGGTTCGACCCGCTCGTGCTCCCCCGAACTATCGGTCACGACCTGACGATAGCCGAGCGCCTCGTCGACCGGGTCGCCGCCCACCGCAACGCCGGCATCCTCAACTTCCACGACTTCGCGAGCGAGAACACGATGAGCGTCGCCGACTACCGGGCGCTGCTGGAGCACGTCGACCGCACGTCCGGCGTCGAGGTCATCACGTTCTCCGACCTCTGGGGACTGCGGACCGGTGGCCCGTGAACGCGTCGCCGCGACGCGAGGCGCGCGGACCGGGCGGCGATGCCGGTCAGTCGTCTTCCTGCTCGGCGAGTTCGTCGGCCGACGGAACGACGCCGAGTTGGCGGAACACGCCGAGCGCGTCGTAGTTCGTCCACATCTCGGTTATCTTTCCGTCGTCGACGTGGTAGAGTTCCATCCCCGTCACCGTCACCTCCTCGCCCGTCGGTTCGATTCCCATCAGTTCGCCCTCGTGGGTACCCCGGGCCGTGTACCGCATCGCCACGGCGTCTCCTTCGGCGACCAGTTCCTCGACCGCGTAGTCGGCGTCGGGAAAGGCGTCGCGGTACGCCGCGACGTACTCGCGGTACTCCTCGCGGCCGCGCGTTCCGTCGGGCGACGACGGGTCGTGGAGCACGAAGTCCTCGGCGTAAATCTCGTCGACGACGTCGACGTTCCCTTCGGACCAGATCTCTTCGGGGTCGCGGCGAACGAGTTCCTTGTTCTCTTCCGGTGTCATTTGATTTCCCCCAACAGGTGTCGACGCCATCCGCCTTCAAAGAGTGGGCCAAACCCCCGGTTCGGACGGAGAGAGTTTTAAGGACGGGCGTAGTAACAGTACACTCCATGCCCGAAATCGTCCTCGAAGACGGCGACACGCTCACCTGCGACGAAGTCGACCTTCGGACGCCGGGATGGCTCATCGCCAAGTACGCCGGCGAGGGACCGGAACGGCTGAAGGCGATTCCCCGGGAGAACGTCGACGTCGTCGACGGCGTTCCGCCGGAGTTTCTCCTGCCGTCCGACGAGGACTGACCGCCGCGTCGAACGTCGCCGGTCGTCCCGACAGGGTAGTAGACGTTCGTCCGTCGAGAGCGCCCGGGACCGTCAGGGACCGCCCTCCTCGCGACGTCCGCCAGCGTTCCAGGCTATCGAGGGGTCCGTGCTCCGACCCGCCGAACCCCAATGTTAAAATATTATCATTGTGTTCTGTACTGTAGTTGGCGACCGGACGGTGCGACGGTAGAGAGACAGCGAACGACCACATCGAGCGAAACCCCACGACATGCCAACCGAGAAACCTCCTGCATCCGAGATGTCGATAGACACGGTATTCGGCCTCCTCGCCAGCCCGCGACGGCGCGCTGTCCTCCATCGCCTCAGGTCGGCAGACGGAAACGAGCTGTCGATCGACGCCGTCGCCGAGGCGCTCACGGAGAACTGCGAGACGGTACAGTCGAAGCGACGAGCACTGATTTCGCTCCGTCACCACCACCTCCCGAAACTCGACGACACTGGCGTCGTCGAGTTCCGACGGGACGACGAAACCGTGCGATACGCGGGTGGACCCTTCTTCGACGACGTGTTACAGCGGGCCATCAGATTCGAACGGTCGTAGTCGGACGACCCCACCGCAGAGCGCCGCCCCGTCGGTCGACGAACGGGCGCGCGCGAACCGCCCGGTGACCAGACCGGGACCGACCGGACGCGCCGGAGATGGCCCGTTCGACTCGTCGGCCGGGCCACGTCACCGCGTCGAACCGACAGGTGACAGACACGTCGTCGACCGGCACTCGCTGTCCGGCAGGTCCGGGAAAGTACAACCCCCGAGTGCAGTGGTATCTTCCCCCACGCTTATGTCGTCAGTTCTGGAAGTCCATTCGGGAAAATGGTGAACGATGGTACCAGCCACGACGGCCAGCGGTCGCCCGAAACGGTCGGCGAAGCGAACGACACCGCGGAACGGAAGACGAACCTCGACAGGCGGCGATTCCTGCGGACCGCCGGCGTCGGGGTCGCGGGAGCGGGACTCGCGGGGCGCGTCGGAGCCGCCGCGAACCAGGGGTCGATAACCATCGGCGTGCTCGCGCCGGAACCTGGGCAGAATCCCATCGGCGCGTCGATGGCGAACTCCGCGAGACTCGCCGCCGAGGAAATCAACGAGAACGGCGGCATCGGCGGCGCGACTGTCGACGTGAGCGTCAAAGACACGCAAGAGGACCCCTCGGTCGGGAATCGAAAGTACCAGGAGTTGACGGTCGGCGAGCAGGTGGACCTGACCACGGGCGTGTTCACGAGCGAAGTCCTGCTGAACATCATGTCGAGCATCGCCCAGCAACGGACCCTCCATCTCAGCACGGGGGCGGCGACGCCGGAGGCGAGCCGGCAGGTCGCGGAGAACTACGAGCAGTTCAAGTACTTCTTCCGGACCGGACCGGTCAACTCCCAGTTCCTCGGCCGGAACATGGTCGATTTCGCGGAGGCGAACTTCGACTCGATGGGCTGGGACTCCGTCGCCGTCCTCGCCGAGGACTTCAAGTGGACGGAGCCGATATCGCAGGAGCTAGAGGGCGCGCTGGGCGAGACGGGCGTCGACGTCCCCATCAACACCCGGTACGCGAGCGACACGGAGAACTTCTCGCCCATCTACGACAGGATTCAGAGCGCGGGCGTCGACGCGGCGTACGTGGTGATGGCGCACACCGGAACGGCGGCGCTCGTGCAGTGGGCGAAACAACAGCGGCCGTTCGGGTTCGGCGGCATCCACGTTCCGATGCAGTTGCCGTCCTACTACCAATCCGTCAACGGTGCCGCCCGGTTCGCGGTGACCCAGAACTCCGCGACGCCGACGAGCGAGATAACGCAGAAGACGGTGCCGTACGCGAACGCGTACCAGGAGGCGTACGGCCAGTTCCCCGTCTACACCGGCTACATCACGTACGACGCCGTCAAGCAGTACGCCGCCGCGGTCCAGTCGGCCGGGAGCCGCGACCCGGACGACGTCATCCCCGCCCTGGAGGAGTCGTCGTACACGGGAACGACGGGGACGCTGGAGTACTACGGCCGGGACCAGCAGTTCCCGCACGACGTGAAGTACGGGCCGGAGTTCGCCTGGCCCGTCTGGCTCCAGTGGCAGGAGACCGACGGCGGGGGCAGACAGGAGGTCATCTGGCCAGAGGACGTGAAGACGACCGACTACGAGTCGCCGCCCTGGGTGTAGCCCGGCAACGATGGTCGACGCACTCAACGTGACGATAAACGCCGTCATGATAAGCGCGCTGTACGCGCTCGTCGCCATCGGCTTCACGCTGATTTTCGGCGTCGGCGGGGTCCTCAACCTCGCTCACGGGGCGAACATCACCATCGGCGCGTTCACGGCGTTCTACGTCACGACGGCAGTGGGACTCGGCATCTGGGCCGGGGCGGTAGCCGCGTTGCTGGTCGCGGGGCTGTTCAGCGCCGCGCTGTACGCCGGGATGATTCGCTGGGTGCAGGACGAGCCGATAACCGTGATGATTCTGACGCTCGTGGCGTCCATCGCCGTCGAGCAGTTCTTCCTCGTGCTGGAGGGAACCCAGCCGAAGGCGCTCCCGTCGCTGCTGTCGGGCCAGCTATCGCTCGCCGGGAACACCGTCCAGGCGAACCAGGCCCTGGCGTTCCTCCTGTCGTGGGTGCTCATCGGCCTGCTCGTCGCCGGCGTCCACTACACCCGGACGGGCAAGGCGGTCCTCGCGACGAGCATGAGCACGAAGGGCGCGGCGCTCGTCGGCATCGAGAGCGACCGCATGTACCTCTACACGTGGCTGCTGGCCGGGATGCTCGCCGGCATCGCCGGCGTCTTCCTCGGGTCGTTCAGGACGGCGACCTACACGATGGGGCGGGGGCCGCTCATCCTCTCGTTCTCCATCGTCGTACTCGGGGGCATCGGCTCGATTCGCGGCAGCGTCGTCGGCGCCTACCTCATCGGGTTCCTCGAAGTGTTCACGGTGTCGTACGTCGATTCGAGCCTGAGCGGCCTCGCGTCGCTCGTCGTCCTCGTCGGCGTGCTGCTGTTCAAGCCCGAGGGGCTGTTCGGCCGCGAACTCGCGGAGGCCTGACCATGACGGACGACGTCACCACCGAACGGACGACGTACCGCGATTTGCTCGACCCGTCGTCGCTCGCGCTCCGCCACCGCCTCGGCGTCGTCGGACTGCTGGGGCTCGGCGTGCTCCCGTTCGGCGTCGAACCGCTGACGGTCCTGAAG
The DNA here is from genome assembly GCF_051917725.1 of Halomicrococcus pelagicus. Taxonomy (GTDB): domain Archaea; phylum Halobacteriota; class Halobacteria; order Halobacteriales; family Haladaptataceae; genus Halomicrococcus. The sequence continues at coordinate 165,367 of NZ_JBQBLX010000004.1, read as the reverse complement.
CTCACGGGCGCGCTGTACTTCGCCATCTTCGCCATGAGCTGGGACGTCGTCTCGGGGTACACCGGCCAGATAAGCTTCGGTCACGGTCTCTTCTTCGGCGTCGGGGGGTACGCCTCGGCGCTCCTCAACCTGGAGTGGGGGGTCGACCCCGTCCTCGCGGTGCTCTGTGGGACGGTCGCCGCCGCGGTCGCCGGCGTCGTCGTCGGCGTGCCGGCGCTCCGGCTCGAAGGCCCGTACCTGTCGCTCGTGACGCTCATCGCCCCGCTCATCCTGCTACGGGTGTTCATCGTGTTCAGCGGGACGTTCGGCGGCGAACTCGGGCTGTCGAGCCCGGAGAACCTGCTCGCGTTCGAGAGCTTCCAGACGGCGATAACGGCCAACTACTACCTGGCGTTCGGACTGTTCGCGTTCGTCCTCCTCCTGTTGCTCGCGGTCACGCGGTCGGACGCGGGGTCCGTGTTCACCGCCATCCGCGAGGACGAGGACGCGGTCGCGTCGGTGGGGCTCAACCCGGCCCGGTTCAAGATATTCGCGTTCGTCCTGAGCGCCGCCGTCGGCGGACTCGCCGGGGCGGCGTTCGTCCACACGCCGGTCGGCAACCCCCAGCCCAGCCAGTTGCTCGTGCTCACCGTCAGCATCGAGGTCATCGTCGCCAGCGTGCTCGGCGGGATGGGGACCATCGTCGGAGCGGCGGTCGGCGGGCTGTTCTACTTCCTGCTGCGGGACTACCTCGGCCAGATCACCTGGACCGTGCCGGTGCTCGACGCGCCGCTGTCGGAACTCGACCTCTTCCTGTTCGCGCTCGTCACGCTCGCGCTCCTGTTCTTCCTGCCGCGCGGCATCGTCCCCTGGGCCGTCCGGAGCGGTCGGCGGCTGGTGTCCGGTGGGGACCGGACGGTGCCGGACGGCGGTACCGCTCCGCTCGAACGGACGCCGGTCGCCCGGCGCGAGACGGAAGACGACGGCGTCCCGACGCGAGAGGGAGACGGCGACGGACGGAGAGACGGCGACGACCGCGACGCGGGAGGGAGCGGATGAGCCGCGAGCAGGCGGCGACGGACGCCGGGGAGTACGGCCCGGACGACGGCGTCCTCGTCCTCGACGGACTGACGAAGCAGTTCGGCGGACTGACGGCCGTCGACGACCTCTCCTTCGCCGTCGCCGACGGCGAGATACTGGGGCTCATCGGGCCGAACGGCGCGGGCAAGTCGACGACGTTCGACTGCGTGATGGGGACGTACCCGCCGACCGCCGGGACGGTGTGGTACGGCGGCGAGGACGTGACCGGCGAGCCGGTCCACGAGATGGTCAAGCGCGGGATGGCCCGGACGTTCCAGTCGTTCCGGCCGTTCCGGGACCGGTCGGTCGTGCGGAACGTCGCGCTCGCGCTCGTCCCGGACAGGATCGCGTCCCTCTCGGGGCTCCGCGGCGAGACCCGAACGCGAGCGGCCGCCATCTGCGAGCGCGTCGGTCTCGGCGACCGACTGACCCAGCGACCGGACGAGTTGCCCCACGCGGGCCTGCTGCGGCTCGAACTCGGCCGCGCCCTCGCGACCGACCCCGACCTGCTGCTGGTCGACGAGCCGTTCGCCGGCCTCTCCAGCCGGGAGGTCGAGGACGTCTCGGCGCTTCTGTCGTCGTTCCGCGACGACGGCGTGACGCTCGTGGTCGTCGACCACAACATGCGCGGCCTCCTCTCGCTCATCGACCGCGCGGTCGTCATCCAGTTCGGCTCGAAGATAGCGACGGGTCCCCCCGACGAGATCAGGCGGGACGCTCGCGTTCGCGAGGCCTACCTCGGAGGCGGGTCGGCGTGAGCGTCGACTCGGCGGCGACGACCGACGACGGGAGCGACCCGGTCCTGCGCGTCGAGGACCTCCGCGTCTCCTACGGCGAGGTCGCCGCGCTCCGCGGCGTCGACCTCCATGTGCAGGCCGGCGAGATAGTCGGCGTCATCGGGCCGAACGGCGCGGGCAAGTCGACGCTCGCCGACGCGGTCAGCGGCCACCTCCCCTACGAGGGGAGCGTCACGTACCGCGGCCGAGAGGTCGCCGACGCGCGAGCGAGCAAACTGGTCGCCGACGGGCTGATACACTGCACCGAGACCCGGGACCTGTTCGGTCACATGAGCGTGGCCGACAACCTCGACCTCGGGACGTACCGCCACCGGAACGACGTCGACGCTCGACGCGAGTTCGTCTACGAGCTGTTCCCGACGCTGGCGGACCGGACGGGCCAGAACGCCCGCACGCTGAGCGGCGGCGAACAGCAGATGCTCGCCGTCGGCCGCGCGCTGATGAGCGACCCGGACCTCCTGTTGCTCGACGAACCGACGCTCGGCCTCGCTCCGGTCGTGGTCGAGGACATCAGCGACGGCATCGAGCAGATTCGGGACGCCGGGGTGACCGTGCTGCTGTGCGAGCAGAACGTGACGTTCGCGATAGACCACGCCGACCGCATCTACCTGCTGGAGAACGGCCGCATCGAGCGCGAGGGGACGCCGGCGACGCTGCGCGGCGACGAGTACATCCGCGACGCCTACCTCGGCGGCTGACCGTCGCCCGGGCCCTGTCACCGGCCGGTCGTCCCGCGCCGTCGATGCCCGGGCAGGTACGCGTTCCGAACGATTCCGGCAGGCGCGCGAAGTCGATGGATTCCGGAGTAACGCTTTAGAAGGAAGGCGAGTGATATCTAACCACATGACAAATCTTGTCACGAATATCCGGTCGGTCGCGGCCGACCACCCCGACGAAGTGGCAGTCTCCTACGACGGCCAGGACGTCACCTACGAGCAGTTCTGGGCGCGGGCCGGCCAGTTCGCGGCCGGACTCGACGACCACGGTGTCGAGGAGGGCGACCGGGTGGCGGTGTACCTGCCGAACCTGCCGCAGTTCGTCACCGCGTTCCACGGCACGCTCCGCGCCGGCGGCGTCGTCGTCCCGATGAACCCCCAGTACAAGTCCCGCGAGATACGGCACCTGCTCGCCGACAGCGAGGCGAAGGTCGTCGTCACGCTGGCCGACCTCGTCCCCTTCGTCGAGGAGGTCGAGGACGACACCGCCGTCGAACACGTCGTCGCCGTCGGCGAGGGCGAGTTCGAGGCGTTCCTCGGCGACGACGATCCCGCGGTCGTTGACCGCGCAGACGACGACGTCGCAGTTCAACCGTACACCAGCGGCACGACCGGCCAGCCGAAGGGCGTACAGCTGACACACCGCAACCTCGCCTCGAACGCCAGCGTCGCGGCCGACCTCGTCCCCGAGGGAATCAGACCCGACGACAAACAGCTCGGCGTCCTGCCGCTGTTCCACATCTACGGCATGACCGTCGTCATGAACGCGACGCTGTTCAACGGCGGCGCGTACTATCCGCTTCCGCAGTGGGACGCCCAGCAGGCCGTCTCGCTCATCCAGGACGAGGAACTGACGCTGATGCACGGCGTCCCCGCGATGTACAACGACGTCATCAACCAGCCGGACGCCGAGACGTTCGACCTCTCGTCGCTCCGTCTGGCGGGCGTCGGCGGCTCCGGCATCCCCATCGAAGTCCTGCGACGGTTCGAAGAGCTGTACGACGTGACCATCTACGAGGGGTACGGGCTGACCGAGACCAGTCCCGTCACGCACTTCAACAGCCCCGACGCGGGCCGCCGGGTCGGCAGCATCGGGAAACCGCTCCCCGACGTGAAGGCGAAGATCGTCGACGACGACTTCGAGGAGCAGCCCCGGGTGGAGGAGGGCCCGGTCGACGAGGACGAGGTCGACCTCGACGAAATCACGGGCGAACTGGTCGTCGCCGGCCCGAACGTGATGAAGGGCTACGCCGGCCTGCCGGACGCCAACGAGGACGTGTTCACCGATGCCGAGGGCGACCGCTGGTTCCACACCGGCGACCTCGGCTACTGGGACGAGGACGACTTCTTCTACGTCGTCGACCGCAAGACGCACATGATCAACACCGCGGGGTACAACGTCTACCCACGCGAGGTCGAGGAACTCCTCTTCGAACACGAGGGGGTCGCGGACGCCGCCGTCGTCGGCATCCCGGACGACCGCCGGGGCGAGACGGTGAAGGCGTTCGTCGTGCGAGCACCGGACGCCGACGTCACGGCGGAGGAACTCAAGCAGTTCTGCCTCGACAACCTCGCGGAGTACAAGCATCCGCGCGAGGTGGCGTTCGTCGACGAGCTTCCGCGCACGACGACGGGCAAGGTCCAGAAGTTCGAACTCCGACAGCAGGAGGTTGAAGAGCCGGCGGAGTGAACCGACGACCGTGATCGGACGTGACTGAGGACCGCGACGACCTGCTCTCGGGAATCGACGCAGGGTTCGAACACGAGTCGACGTGGGAGGTCGGAGCGTTCGAACCCCAGACCATCGCCGACGGCGTCGCGGTGAGTTCGACGCCCGAGCTCATCGGCTGCATGGAGGGGACGGTGCGCGACGGCGTCACGCCGCTGTTGCCGGACGGCCATCGCATCGTCGGCGTTCGAATCGAGTGCGACCACCGCGCACCGACGCCCGCCGGCGAGGAGGTCACCGTCGCCATCGAGGTCGAGGAGACCGACGCGACGGACGACAGGCTCGTCTCGACGGCGACCGTCGCGGACGAGCGCGGGACGGTCGCGACCGGTCGGATGCACCACGCGGTCGTGGACCGGGCGTCGTTCGCGGACCGCGTCGAGCGGCGGTTCGACCGCGGATAGGCGGTCGAACGGCCCCACACCGTTCTCCGGGTGGTCTCGGCGTCGACGCGGTCCACGACCGCGGAATCCTCGGCGGCGAGCGCACGGCCGAGAGAACCGTAACTTACAGCGGTTCGTCGCCGTCGACGATACGTTTCGCACGGTCGGCGAGCGCGGGTACCCGGTCCTCCATCCGCGGGTACAGCGGGTCGTCGCTGTTGCCCTCCAGGTACCGGCGATAGAACATCTCGCCGAGCGCGGCGAGCTTGTACACCGCCAGCGCGCGGTAGAACCGGTCGTGGTCGTACTCGATGCCGGTCGCGTCCTCGTACCGCTCGACGAGGTCGTTCCGGGTCGGGTACGCGTCCGCCTCCATGAAGGTGGCCGTCAGTTCGGGGGTGGCGGGCGCGGGGTCGCCGGGGTCGCGCCAGTACGACAGCATCCAGCCGAGGTCCGCCAGCGGGTCGCCGAGCGTCGCCATCTCCCAGTCGAAGACCGCCACCAGTTCGGGCGGCGTCCCGGGCGCGAACATCACGTTGTCGAGCTTGTAGTCGCCGTGGACCAGCGCGTGCTCGTGGTCGGGCGGTCGGTTCTCCGCAAGCCAGTCGCCGACCTCCTCCAGCACCGGGACAGTGCGTTCCTCGGCGGTTCGCTCGAACGCCCACTCCAGTTGCTTCGTCCAGCGGTCGACCTGGCGGTCGGTGTACCCGGCGGGCCGACCGAACTCCCCGAGACCGACCGCCTCGTAGTCGAGCGAGTGGATGGCCGCGAGCGTGTCGACCAGTTGCTCGCCGACGCGGCGGCGGGCGTCGGGCGTGGCGAACCGGTCGGGTTCGGCGTCCCGCAGCACGTCGCCCTCGACGCGGTCCATCACGTAGAAGTCGCTCCCGACGACCGAGTGATCCTCGCAGGCGAGCACGGTCGGCGGGACGGGGACGGCGGTGTCCTGGAGGGCGTCCATCACCCGGTACTCCCGGAGCACGTCGTGGGCCGTCTCGGCGGTCTCGCCCGGCGGCGGGCGGCGAACGACGAGGTCGCGGTCGCCCCAGGTCACGAACAGCGTCTCGTTGGAGTGGCCCTCCGCGTGATGGCGGACGGCGAACTCCCCGGGATCGCCCAGCCGGTCCGCGAGGTAGTCGCGGAGCGTCGCCTCGTCGACGAGTCGGTCGAAGTAGTCGCGTTCGTCCTCGGTCATGAGTGTCGTGTCGGCGTTCTGCGGGGCGACCGTACGGGCCCGGGACCGGCACCGTGGAACCGGTCGTCCGTTCGCATCGGCCCGTCGTCGTCGCACCCGATTCGAGTTCGAGGTACGTGGAAGGTCGGCATAGTACTTGGGTCGCCGGAACCGGAGAAACCCTTTTGCGGAACTGCGGAGAGTGTGACGTATGAAGTACGACGACCCGACGCGAGCGCAGGCGGTCGCCGAGCGCGTCAGGACCTTCGTCGACGAGGAGGTCGTCCCCGTCGAGCGGGAGACCCTCGGCGAGGGACCCGTCTCGGACGATACCGTCTCGAGGCTCCGGGAGGAGGCGCGCGACCGCGAGTTGTACGCACCACAGGTTCCGGAGGAGTACGGCGGCATGGGGATGGGGTATCGCGAGATGCTCCCGGTGTTCGAGGCGGCCGGACGGAGCCTGCTCGGTCCCGCGGCCATTCGCGTCGACGCGCCCGACGAGGGCAATATGCACACGCTGGAGCTGGTCGGCACCGACGACCAGAAGGAGCGCTGGCTCGAGCCGCTGGCCGAGGGCGAGGCCAAATCGGGGTTCGCGATGACCGAACCGGCCCCGGGAGCGGGCTCGGACCCCAAGATGATACGGACGACCGCCGAGAAGGACGGCGACGAGTGGGTGATCGACGGCCACAAGTGGTGGACGACGCAGGGCAGCGACGCCGACGTCCTGCTGGTGATGGCCCGAACCGACCAGGACGCCCACCCCTACGAGGGCTGCTCCATTATCCTCGTGCCCGCGGACACGCCCGGCGTGCACGTCGAGCGGGACATCCCCCACGTCGGCGGTGGCGTGACGGGGTTGAGCCACGCCGAAATCCGGTTCGACGACGTTCGCGTGCCGGAGGAGAACCTGCTCGGTGACGAGAACGCTGGCTTCGCCATCGCCCAGCAGCGACTCGGGCCCGCACGGTTGACCCACTGCATGCGCTACTCCGGGATGGCCGAGCGCGCGCTCGACGTGGCGAAAGCCTACGCCAGCGAGCGGACGGCGTTCGACGGAGCGCTCGCCGAGAAGCAGGCGCTCAGGTTCGAGGTCGCGGACGCCGAAATCCGGTTGCACGCCGCCCGCACCACGGTTCGTCACGCCGCCGACCGCATCGCGGCCGGCGAGGAGGCCCGCGTCGAGGTGGCGACGAGCAAGGTCTTCACCGCGAACGTCGTCCAGGACGTCATCGACACCGCGGTCCAGATGTGCGGCGGCAACGGCATCGGCAAGGACCTCCCGCTCGCCGACTTCTACGAGAACGTCCGCCAGTTCCGCATCGTCGACGGTGCCGACGAGGTCCACAAACGCGTCGTCGCCAGGGACGCCTTCGACGACGTCGATCCGGGCGAGGTCGACCACCTGACCCGGTACGACGAGTAACCGTCGAGGAGGCCAACTCGCCGCGTCCGGCGGGCGCTGCAGCGGTTGCACCGACCATCCCCGTCCGTTCGACCACGTTCCGTCGCATCCGGCCGACGCTCCGGCCGGTCCGTCACAATACCACGTTACCGGGGAGTACAGTCCGTTACTGCATCGAAACGTGGGATACAGAACCAGTTGTACGGTCTTATACGCGGCCGGCGACTTTCACTATATACCACATTTATAGATGGAATCGTCGTAGGTTCAGCGCACCAGATGGGGTGTTGACCATGGAGAAAGAACGACCGACCAGCGAACAGACGACCGACGAACCGGCGGACGGATCGAGACGCGAGTTCCTCAAGAAGGGGGCGCTGGCGACCGGCGCGGTCGCGCTCGGCGTCTCGGGATTGAACACGGCCGGCGCACAGCAGCAACAGGACGCGCTGACGTACTTCGACGACTATCAGCCGGGCCAGTCGTTCCGGGTAATCGCCCAGCTGCCACAGGACATCACGGTGACCCTGCTCGCGCTCCCAAACGGCAATACGGTGCCGGAGATCAGCCAGCCCGACGACTACAACGCCTACGTCATCCGGCCTACGACTGGCCAGAACGACAGGGCGGCGGGAGCCACGTACCTGTTCACCCGCGCGTCGCTCACCACCGACAACCAGTTCCAGTTCGGGACGAACGCGAACGTGTTCAGCAGCCAACTCAGCCTCGTCAGCACGTCGATCAGCCGTCAGGGCGGCGGAGGCGGCGGGGGCGGCGGCGGTGGCGGCGGTGGCGGCGGTACGACCACCACGACGCCCGGTGAGACGACCACCACCACGACCAACGAGGGCGGTGGCGGCGGTAGCTAACCCCGCCCGTCGACGTACTCGTCTTTTGTTGGACGTGGAACGGCTAGCGGCTGCGACGCGAACCCAGGCTCGTTCTCTCTCCGTTCGCCCGCGACGCGGGCCTAGCCGACCGACTCCGCGTCGGCGACCCACCGGAGTCGTCCGTGTGGTCGGCCGGAGACGAGCGGCGGCCGGCTACTGTCCGCTGTCCGTCCGCCGAACGTGCGCGATACCGGGCGCACCGTCGACGAGCCAGAGCGCGAACGCCAGCAGGTACGGCACCGAGTAGAGGGCGAGAAAGAGCAGATGCTTCGTGGTCAGTACGGACTGGAAGAACTCGCCGAAGATGCGGTCGATTCGACCGAACAGCGTCGTCTCGTGGCCGTACGGTGGAAGCGTGACGACGGGCCAGAGGAGTCGGTCGAGCGGCGAGATACCGCGCTTGGGCACCGCCAGAATCGCGTCGCCGAGGAGGTGCGACCAGTAACCGGCGGTGAACGCGACGCCCACGTCGAATCTGCTCCGAGAAGCCGTCAGGGCGAGGACGCCCAGACCGACCGGGACGGCGACGAGTATCGAGTGCGCCACCGAGTACCCCTGCGGAAAGAGGCCGAGCCCCCACGAGAGCGGCTTGTCGACGAGGTCCGGCAACTGCGTTCCGAACAGCAACGCGACGACGACCGCAGGACCCGCGGGCGGGTCGCCTGTCACGAGCCGATGGCCGAGCGAGTACAGGACGTAGCCGAAGGCGGCGTGGCCCCACGGCATCACGGCGACATCACCGACCGGCGCGTATCCTCGATACACGGCGAACCGGCGGTGTCGGGACCGACCGCGCGACCGGGGTCTTCGTCCGGGAATCTCATCGCCGGTGAGTAACGACCCGAGACGGAAAAGTACACACCATCGCCGGTTTTCGGTCGGTGGAAGTTGACGATTCACAGGTGCCGGCGGCCCGGCGAGAGGGGAAAATCGCCGATCGGAAGCTACTGCGTCGCTGGAGCGGCGAAATCCGCTCCCGGTGGGCAGGGGCCCAGTGGGTTCGCTACGACCGTAACTGAACGTGACGTCACCGCCCAGCGCTCGTTAGTCCAGTGGTCAGGTAGCCCCGCTGGATGGGCCTCGAAGTACTCGACGACGTGGTCGGGCGACAGCGAAACGGAGAGCCTACTCCGCCAGAAGGAACGGGCCGGTTGCGACCGTACGCTCGGCCACGACAGCCAGGGGGAGGACGTACACGCCGAGAAGAACGCTCGGGGTCATGATTATCGGGATGGTCAACGCCGCTACCGGCCGAATGTACGGTTCCGGAACTTTGACTCCCCCACCCGAAGTGTAGAAAAGGAGCAGCAGTATCGCTATGAGAATCGACGGGATGCCAGTGTAAACGATGTACCGCGAGAGGCTGGCGAGTTGCTGCTGGATAGTCAGGGTCTTGAAATACTGCCGGGCGACGGGCACTGCCTCGAGTATCGTCGAAACGTCCTCCAGTATCGCCGAAATACGTTCGGGAAGAGCGCTCAGCTCGGTCCGAAGCTGTTCCACAGCTACTGTATTTTGCACGTACGTTTCTTGTGAAAGCTCTGATACGATGTAGAGGGTTTCCGTCCGCTCGTCCTTTACGAGGTCCTCTATAGCCTTCGAGTAGTTCTGAAGCGATGCCGCGCACTCTTCGATCGCCTCGTGGTGTTTTGGATCGACCGTGTCGGCACTTTCGACGATGTTCCTCCGCGCGCGCGTGAAGTGCGCGCGCGATCACCGCCAGGAACTCCCGTGGATTCACCGGCGGCCTCGGGTCGTCCGTGACGTCTCGTACCTGCTGGCGGAAATCGATCGTTCCCCGTAGCCGTCTGTTGATTTCGGTTGGAGAAGCGAACATTCGCGAGAGGATGAGTTGATTGATGGAAAGCGTCACCGTAAAAAGCGTCAGCTGGCCGGCGATGATGCCACCAAGTAGTGTGGGCATCGAACTCGACGGACCGACTTCGAGAACGTTAAACTGGATCAGAAAGATGCTCAACGCCCATATCAGCCCGAGCACTAAACCTGCAATCAGAAGCCGGTGCCCGCGAAACAGCAGCCACTCGGTAAAAGCGAACTCACCCTCCTGTAACGATGGCTCGTTGTCGGGCAACGTTTCCCGCATAGAAACTGATAGCGAGGGACACGTATGAATGCTACTGACGTGGTTGAAGGGGAGAAGAAATTCTTACCGAACGTATCGTTAGAGTAGCTTCGTAGAGATATTGGTTCGACGGCAAATCTATCCGAACGTCGGAATCGAGCGCGCTAACGGTCGACGCGCGAACGACAGTGGGAAATTGGCGACAGAGCGTCTACCTATCTCCGGAAAGTTCAGTCGGTGGACGAAATTCCCCACGCGATGTGGTCCCAGAGCCTCTCGTAGGCGTAGTAGGTCACTGTTTTTACGACGTTGGTGACGACACCGATATCGAGCGCATCGCCGACGTTCCCGACGACGAGCCATGCAACGGTGACTGTAATCAACAGCATGAAAAGCCGATAACACAGCGTCTTGGTAATCGCTCGTAACCGGGCCTGGCGAGGAGAGCGAGAAGCGAGCCATCGGAGCATAGAGAAGGTGTCTATTTCGACACTAATAAGTAACCGCCAATAGTTTCATGTTGTCCGTTTCGTAACTGAAACCAGTTACAGAAGTGCGAAAGCCGATGGTCTGATGACAGTTCGATAGAGAGGTTCCACGGCAAAGGTATCGGACGACGAGCCACCGTCCGAAGCGACCGTGATCTTCGACGAACCCGGCGAAACGAGACGCCTGTACCGACGGATGCAGGAACACCGTGAGAAGCAGGGGAAAGAGCGAACACGGATCCGACCCGTCTCGAGTCTCCTGCCCACGCCTAGTCCATCCACATGCAAACGACGGACTACGTCGGTGACTACAACTAAGAAACCGGGGGGCTGCTACTGGAACACCGCTCGCTTCTTCGGACGATGGACTGCTCGAAAATGGTCATAGAGGTTTACCGATTGTATGCGGTAATCCGAGAACGGACCCAAACCCGTGGCCGCTACAGTCGAGTTGATCACGGTCGTCGTTACGATCTTGGGACTGGGAGTCGCTGCTCAAGTCATCTCGGACCGGTTCCGTGTTCCGAGCGTGATGCTCCTCATCCTCGCAGGCGTCGCTGTGGGACCGGAGGGACTCGGCATCATCACACCGAATATCTTCGGTGAGGCACTTCCGGCGATTGTTGGGCTCAGCGTCGCAATCATCGTCTTCGAAGGAGCCTTCCATCTCCATTTGGAGCATCTGCGCGAATCTCCGAGGGAGACGCTCCGCCTCGTCACCCTCGGCGCAGTCATCTCTCTCGCTGGAACGGCCATCGCCGTGCGATATGCACTCGACGCTCCATGGGACGTGGCGCTCTTGGTCGGGTCGCTCCTGGTAGCGACCGGACCGACGGTCATCACGCCCATCACGAACGTCGTCCCCGTGCGTAACCGCGTCGCCACCACGCTCGAAACCGAAGGCGTCGTCAACGACGTCACGGCTGCGATTCTTTCCATCGTGATGTTCGAATACGTTCTGCTGGAGACTCGCGGACTCCCGACGCTCGTCCGCGAATTCGGGGTGCGGTTCGGAGTCGGTGTTCTTGTCGGGAGCATCGTCGCGGGCATCGTCTGGTATCTCCTACACCACGTGAGGCTCTCTGTCGAGAACGCACCACAGAACGCACGGTTGATCGTCCTCATCGCATCCCTCGTCATGTACGGTGGGGCCGAACAGATCGCCTCGGAAGCAGGCATCGCCGCCGTCGCGGCAGGTGGATTCATCCTCGGAAACACCGACTTGCCGTATCGAGATGCAGTCGAACGATTCAAGGGAGATATCACACTCCTCGTGATCGCATTCATCTTCATTACCCTCGCCTCACTTCTCTCTCTCGGGGACTTACTCGCGCTCGGAATCGGGGGAGTAATCGTGGTCATCGCAGTCGCCGGCGTGATTCGTCCCGCCCTCGTTATGCTCTGCACCCGTGGAGGTAGCCTGACACTGAACGAACGGCTCTACGTCAGCGCAATCGGCCCGCGAGGAATCATCCCGGCCAGCGTCGCAACCCTGTTCGCGCTGGAAATACAGCCCCAGAACCCGCAAGTTGCGACGACGCTCGTCGGGACGGTCTTCCTCGTGATATTCGTGACCGTGGTCTTTGAAGGGGGCCTGGCACGTCACCTCGCACAGGCACTGGACGTGATTCCGATGCGGACGATCATCATCGGCGGCGGACGCGTCGGGCGAGCGCTTGCCGAACGGCTCGAGGAACGCGATGAGGACGTTGTGATCATCGACAACGACGAGCAGGCCGTCGAAGGGCTCAGGGCGGACGGGTTTTCCGTTCGACACGATGACGGCGCCAGTCAGGACGTTTTGGAGGCCGTGGGGGCCGGGAACGCGAAGGTAGTAGCGGCGGCGACAGGCGAAGACGATGTCAACCTTCTGATTGCCCAACTCGCCAAGAACACGTTCGACGTCGAGACCGTGGTGGCCCGCGTGAATCAGCCAGGCAACGTCGACGCGTTCGAAGATCTCGACGTCGAAGCAATCTCGGCCGGCATGTCCGTCGCGTGGTCGATGGACAACGTGATCGAGCGACCCGCGATCTCCCGCTGGATGACCGAGTTAGGCCGAACGGGCGACGTACAGGAAGTCGAAGTCACGACAGATACGATTGCCGGCAAGACGGTGTCAGAGCTCATGATCGACATCCCGGAAGACTGTCACCTCGCACTTCTCAGTCGAGACGAAGTCAATCAACTCCCTCATCCAGAGGATACGATCGAGCACGGTGACCATCTGACGTTCATCGGGCGAACAGAAGCAGTCCGTCAAGCCATCGAGCACTGCACCGGTTGAGACCCGTCACTCGAAGTACGACCGGTCGCGTCTTCCTCATCGTCACGTGAGCCAGTGAGACCGGGCAAGGCGGTCAACGGGGCTCGTTGGGTTAACTATGCAGACATCGAGGTTATCCGTCTATTTTCGTTTTATCCGTTCCTACTTTAATCAGTATCGTTGATTGTAACTTGGACCGATTTTTCATTGGAGGGCCGCTGTAGGAGCAGCGGTCCAACTGTCGAAGTCCGCCGAGTTACGGTTGCAGTCCGCAGGATGAACACAGCGAGCAGTACGAGGGGAACGAGAACGATAGTCACGAGCAACGACGTCACGTACGGAAGGAATCTGGTGCTAATCGTCGCACCCCCGATGTCGCCGTACAAGAGTGCAATGGAGATCGATGACAATACTGCCGGAATTCCACAGTAGATAGTCAACTGCGAGAATTTTGCGAGTTCGCGCTGAAGATAGACCGTTTTGAGATGCTCTTGTGCCGTGCTAAACAAGCGTATCGTGTCGATCAACTCGTCGAACGTCGCTGCCGTCTCGTCCGTGAGTTCCGAGGCGTCGTTACGGAGTCGTCTGGCCACGTGAATCTGCCAACCATCGGCATATTCGACCGCTACCGAGAGAGCATCGAACGCCTCTACATCGGACTGATCGAACGCTTCATCGATCCATTTGGTGCTGTCCTCGACGCTTTTCGCGTACTGCGTAACCTGCTGTCTGAACTCCTCGTCGGTACTGTTTGCAACTGAGTCAGACAGCTCACTCGCTCGATCACCGATAGCCTCTGCGAGCACCTCGACTACTCGTGTCGGCTCTACCGGAGCCGTTGATACGCCCGTCTGTTCTTCGAGATCTCGTCGAAACTCCATCACGCCGCTGAACCGGTTGCGGTGTTCACTCGCCGGAGAGAACTCCTGAGACAAAATCAGCTGGTTGACAGAGACGACGAGCGTGACGAGCGAGAACGTGCCTGCAATCATCCCACTCGCCATCCGGGTCACTGAATTATCGTTTGTGAACGCAACTGCTCCGATGGAGTTGAGGACGAGAATAAGTACGAAGACACCTACCGAAATGCCGATGGTGAGGAACAGCCGGTCTCCATCTACCTTCACCCATTCGAGGAGCCGATTTCGTAACGCCGACCGACGTTCCATGTTCGTGTCGGGCGGTTCCCCTGCCGGTTCAGATTGCGTAGAATCCATAGGGAACGTACGAGTTGATAACCCAAAGTAGATTTCCCAGAAGGCTTATTTTACTCTTCGAAATCATAGTCCAAAGTACTACCACGTGCCTCCGGAGATCGGAGACCAGATTCAAATGATTTCCGTCCGTCTCTTCTCCCGTGTCGTTTCCCAGTAATAGTGAGAGGGTCGAGCGAGGATGATGGTCCGCTCAGATCACAAGACCCGTCGTCGTTTCTTGACCTTGTGTGGCGGAGGTGCAACAGCCGTTCTGAGTGGCTGTACCGGAATACGGGACGAACCGACGTACCAAGAGGGACGAGTAAACCAAACCGGCGGTGATCAGCGGACAGGAGAGCAGATGGTCGCTGCGGAAGCGCTTGCTATTACGGAGGCGAACGAAAATGCCAGCCCACTCGATTCACTCACGTTGGAAGACCACGAGTTCGTCGTCGAGGACGGCTACAAGGGGCCGACGGTCCAAGGTGTCGTTTCGAATACTGGGACTGAGTCGGTAGAGTTAGCTGAAGTCCGTGTCCGTGTGTACGATGCGAACGGAGCCCAGCTCGGTCGCTATTTGGATAGAACTGGCGAAATCGATGCGGGGACACAATGGCGATTTGAAGCGATTCTCCTGGACTCGACGAGTGATATTGCAGAGTACGACGTCGCAGTTCTGGGAATTTCTCGCTAAAACCGCATCCGCGCTCGTTGCGTCGAGAATAGTCGTCTGAGACTGCCTTCACTCGCTAGCGGTGGAACAGTAGCCGAACTAAATCTGCCAGCAGAAGGGTGTTGATACTCGGTATTCGGCGAGAGGACTCGTACATCGGCACCCCAGCCAGAAACGGAGACGAAACCGGGCGACACCCTCGTCCTCTATGGCCAACAAGATAGCCTCGGGGAGCTTTCTGACCGCCGAGCAGGAGATGCCGTCCACGATGAAGAGACGCTCGAACAGCACTACGGACTCCGCATAGATCGAGAACGGGGTACCGGGGGTGGGTCACTTCCGGTTATAGGTCTAAGCGGAAGTGGGCTTGTTACGCGCTGAGTGGCGAAAACCGCAAGAAGGCGTCGGGGATACCCGGTGATAAATCTCATAATGCTATAGGAAATCGGCGGGTTTTGGAAGTCGAGACTACAGCCCGCATTGCGGGGCTGTGATGCGCGACTTCGACTGAATTGACGACCGAAGCCGTTCTCGACGAAGCCGTGAGGGTCCGGTTCGTGCTAATACAACAATCTGTTCTCCACTCACTCGACGGTCTGGTCATAGAGCCCCTCCTCGAACCAAGTAAGAGATAGGATGTGCACTGGCCTACTCGGAGCTATTCGCCGGCGATGGAGCCGTCTCGCGGCGGACAAACTTCTCTTCTTTAATATTGTCAACTGCTGGTAGGCGGCGTAAGCGAGGTCGGAGGCTGAAGTAGAGACTGACGAACGCAAAGCTGAACGCAGCGACTGCCATCGTCGGAACGACCCCGAAGGTGCTCCCTGCAATTCCACCGAGGAGCGACCCGAACGGCACCGTGAGAGTTGCTACGCTCGCGTCAACAGATGTGACCCTGCCAAGGAGATCATCGGGGGTGACCGTCTGTATGAGCGTCTGGCCCATCACGTTCGTGACACCCATCGGAACTCCTGTCAGAGCAAACAAAACGACCGTCAGTGCCGGCCACGGTGAGTAGACCGCGACGATCCACATGACGAATCCGATTCCGAGTCCGACGATTCGGATCGAGCCATACCTGATGTGGGTCAGTCGGGAGGCGACCAGCGCGCCGGTGAGCCCCCCGGCCCCGATTGCCCCGAGTAAGGCACCATAGAGTATCGAGCCACCACGAGCAGCTGCGAACCCTGGGAGAACAGCGAGCATCACACCGGTGCCGAAGTTGGTGACCGCTGTGGTGAGCATCATTTCGGTAAACACTGTCCCTCGAAGCCACTGCACTCCATCTCGGAGGTCAGATAGATATCCGGAGACGTCGATTGCAGCCGTTTCGTCGGTCGCATCGGACCGCTCGGGAACGGTAACACCGGTGAACGAGAGAACTGCGACGACGAACGTGATCGAATCGAGAACGAACAGCGAGACCGCTCCGATCAGAGCAATGAGGACACCACCGAGTGCATCGAACACCATGTTCGTTCCCTGATTGGCGAACGAGAACGCGGAGTTGGCACGAGTCAACTGGCTCTTATCGACGATTCGAGGAAGCGCCGCGTTCTGAGCTGGATACACGAACTGATTCAGAAACGAGAGGAGAGGGATCGTCAGCAGAACTAGCTCGACAGTGAGACGATTGAAGTAGGCCGCAACAGGTATCGATAGAATGAGAACGGCCTGGATTAGCTGTGTCCAGACGAGGGTCCGGATAAGCGGCCATCGGTCGACGAGGGGTCCAGAGACGAACTGAAGTGCTGGCGGCAAGAGAAGCAACGCTCCGGCGAGACCCGTATAGAAACTCGACCCCGTGAGGTCGTATACGAGCCATGTGCCAGCAATCGTGTAGAGGCTATCGCCAGCGTTCGTGACGAACCGCCCGAACAACAGACGGAGAAAATCCCGGTTGTTCCAGGGAGACGATTTATTTGTGTCCGCAGTGGCCACTGCGTCCTGTTGCTGGCTCATGGCCACCTCCCCAACGAGAAATACGTCAGTAGGTTGTCAGCGAACGCGAGCGAATTTCCATCGCTGCAGAGATTACAGCTGTGGGTCCGGGCGGCAAGAGAGAGGACTACTGATAGTCTATCGACTGGTGCTGGCTCGTGGGGCGAATCGATTCGGCGTCCAGAGAGTGTCTGATCGTTGGCGACCAGAGACCCGATGGCGGTCTGCATTTGTGTTGGTGTTCATGGTGAGTAAGTGCGACTACGGAACCCGTAGTGAAGTGAGGCGACCCGGGTGCTGCTGCTATCCGGCCGTCGCTATGCAGTTGCGACGACTGCAACGAGAGGAATGAACGGACGTGCAGCCAAGTGGGTCATAAGAGGGAACTGAGTGAGTCAACACTGGTCAATTTCTTATATGTGTCGGTTAAGCACAGTCGTGCGTCATTAGATAACATATATCATATAATAAAATCGGGAGTGGCCTGTCACAGTGACGTACGTTTCGCTCTGCATTGAGTGAACCAGTCGCAACTTCTGGGTGGGTATCGGGAGTCGAGACTACGACGGCTACAGAGAATCTATGATGCGGGATTTCGGACGGACTGGTGAGCGGAAACTGCTGCAAATCGAGTCTCGAGCGCTCAGCCTTGTCATATTAATCACTTTCTGTCGAGGTTCTCGAGACCGCAGGCAGCGATGCCACTCGGAAACACGGCGTTCGGCCGAATTGGGCGGCTTTCTCCCCGATTCCCGACGCCTTCTTCAGTAAAGCGAGTGTTATCGGCGCGTGTTCGTACCCATCAGCCAACTCCACCCGGACGAGCAAATCGGCCGTCCGAAGCTGCTACGAGACGCTGGATACGACACGCGCAAGAACGCGTCTGACTGCTCAGTACGGTCTGTTCAGAGATCGACAGACGCCACTACTTCGTACTCGCTTCTATCTGCCGGTGGCCGAGTGATCGTAATATTATCTACGGTGAAATCCCATTCGAAATCGTATTCCAGGAGGAACGAAACGATGTCACGAGTTCGCTCATCATCGACGTCGAGTGCGAAGCCCACGTGTGGAAACCATCTCTGCGGTTCGTAGTATGGCTCTGGTGCCGTTCCCAGATTCTCGACCGCCCGTACGACGTCAGAGTGGAGCGCTGTGAGTTGAGGGGATTTAGCGACCGGGAGCCAGACGACGTTACCGGGGAAGATGCCGATACCATCTGTATGGACAGAAAACGGAGAGTGCTCTTCCGTAGCTTCCTCGACGGCTGCTTCAACGGTTGCAGTATCGACGTCATCGTCCAGCGCGTACAGGGTAAAGTGCGGAAAGGGGTTGACGTACTCGTCGACGCCGAATTTATCTACTAACTCGTCCCGGATGGATTCGACGGTGCTGTAATACGGGTCAGGAAGCGTAGGTCCGATGATGGTAGCCATACTTCGATATCCTCAAATATTTGCAATAAATATTCTGCTGTTAGTCTGAGAAGCAGTACGCACGAAGCGTCCCAGTTTTGGAACCGATAATTGTCGAAAGGCCGGCATCAGCTGAGTCAGCACCATCGGTTATCTGTCCCGTTAAAACGCCACCTCGCGGTCAACGATTTTCCAGGTCCGTGTGTCGATTTGGAACGAGGGCGTCGACCGAGGCCAACCGCTGACGGGGCGATAGAGATCGCAGCCACTCTGACGATGCCCTGTCTGCATCGAGAGCAGGGCCAGTCACTTCGAGTGACGGGTCGACGATGCGGAGCCCACGCCGGGTTCGTCGCAGTCGACAGTCGGAACCACGTCCGTGACGAGGTCGGCGTCTCCGAGGTACTGCCGACCGAACAGAAGCACCACTGCGACGGCAACCAGGACGGTCAGGGCGTCCTGTGCCAGCGGGACGCTCGTCGTCGTCTCCCAGGGATAGGCGAGATTCGTCAGCCAGTGAAACAGGACCATCAGCGGCACGCTTCCACCGGACCCGTTGTACACGGCGGTCATGACCACCGAGGTTGCCATCAGTCCGACGAACAGGCGCACCAGCGTAACCGGCATGGAGCCGCCACCACGAGCGAATTCGGCAGCCGCAATCACCGTGGCCGGCGCGTGCCAGACCGACCAGACGAATCCGAGGATAAGCGCCGCGCCGAGGCCACTGTACCGCCGTTGCAAGACCGGGAGTGCGAGACCGCGCCACCCGAGCTCCTCGATGGGGCCCTGCAGGAGGCGCAAGCCTGCCGTCGTCAGGAACGCCGCGAGCCAGCCGTCGGCCAGACGGAGGTCTGGCCCACCGAGTACCGCAGTGAACGCGGCGGCCACGAAGTAGACGGCCGGGATACCGACGACGACGGCTGCATACCACGGCCACCGACCGCGGACCTGCGAGATACGACGCCCGTAATCGCGGACGCCCTCCCGTCCGTAAGCGATGCCGACGACGACGAACGCGGCGGTCGCGGGCGCCCAGACGACGAGGAACGCCAGCGGAGAGTATCCGGCGAACGTCACCTCGAACGGGAGAACCGGGGCGAGAACCAGCAAGATTCCGGGGATGCCCCACGATATCGCGAACGTAAGGGCGAGGAAGGCCGCGAACACGTGTCGGCTCGTCCACGTAGTGAGGCGCGTTCCGAAAGCGCGTTTCACGGCAGCGGCTCACCCCGCGGAGGAGCGACGCTCCACGCGACTGACCGTCGCGTCCGGATCGATCTCCGCGACGACCGTCTCGCCGGCGTGCTCGAATCGCATTTCGAGTCGGAGCGGGTCCTCCGAGAGGACGGTCGCATCGAACGCGTCCATCTCCCCCCAGACCTGCGAGCCGTGGCGGGTCGAGACGTCGAACCCGTGTTCGGCGAAGAACCCCTTGACGACGGGGTGGAACGTCGCGAGCGTCGCACCGGATACCTCGGCGACGCCGCCGCAGCGGCGACACTCGAACTCGGCGTGCGACGGCTGCGGGTCGTCCTCGGTGCCTCCGGGAGGGCTGGCGAGTTCTCCGTCCAGTCGTCCCGCACAGATGGAACAGAACCCGTCGGTGATCCGTGTCATGAGCTGGTGCCACCAGCGGGCGAACGCCTGTGGCAACTCCTCATGTTCGAACTGGTCGAGGCTGCCGGCCGGGAAGGAGAACCTGGCTCCCTTCTCGCAGTCGGTACAGCGGAAGTCCGCTTTCTCGTCGTCGTAGCTGACGACCATCTCGCCGCCACAGAGCAGACAGTCCCACCCGACCGAGATGGGGTCGACGGTCGCCTTCGTCGTGTAGGTGCCCGCGTACATCGCTCCGACGACCTGCTTGCCGGCGTGAGTCAGCTCGTAACCGTCGGATTCGCGAACGAACGACCCCATCAGCTTGCCGAGGTGGTAGTTGAAGTTCCCGCTGTCCGCGACGTCGACGCGCTCGTACAACGAGGAGAACGCGAGCGCCTCGTTCGGGGTTTCGCCGAGCGCTCTGAGAATCTCGACGCGCACCCCGCTGGAGAGCAACTCGAAGACCTCGACCGGCGACCGTTTTTCGACGACCACGGACGGGTCGTCGTCGGGAGCCCCGTCGGACATGTGTTCGTCGTCGCCGTCGAACGCCATTTCGCTTGTGATGCGCTCCGACCCGAGCAGGCGAGCGTTGCCGCACCCACCCGATGTCATTTCCCCAACAGTAATCGGCTGCGGATTACACTTATGCAACGTCGCTCCCGCAATCGAATACGATGACAGACACGTACGCCGTTCGAACCGGTTCGAGCGGCGACCGACGACGGGACGTACCGCGACGGGTGTAGGACGAAGTCGCTACCCCGACGAGAATTTCCGACGCGAATCCGACACAGTTCACTCCATGCAAACGCCACAGAAGTCGATCGGCTATCTCCTGCATCGGTTCGCCAGACGACACTGGGCGAGGTTCACGGAGGGGATCTGCTTTCTCCTCCTCGCGCTGTTCCTCCAGCGCATTCCCGCCCTCTTCATCGGGGTCGCCCTCGACGCGCTCCTCCTGGAGAGCCGGGCGTTCACGCTGCCACTGCTCCCCGCCGGCTGGATTCCGACGACGACGAACGGACAGGCCCTCCTGACGGTCGGCGTCCTCGGAGCCGCGATAATCGTCGAGAGCGCGTCGAAGTGGTACGGGCAGCTCGTCTACGAGGAGGCGACCCTCCGGACGCTTCACGAGATACGGACCACCACCTACGACACCGCCACGTCGCTCTCGATGCGCTTCCACGACACCAGCGAGGGTGGCGACATGCTGAGCATCCTGAACGACGACGTCGACAACCTCGGCGACCTCTTCGACGGCGCACGTGACGGCGTCCTCTACGGCGGTGACATCCTCAGCGCGTTCGCCTTCATGCTCCTGCTGAACTGGAACCTCGCGCTCGTCGTCGCCGCGTTACCGCTGTTAATCGTGGCGACGGGTCGCGTGTACGCCGCACTGCTGGAACCCAGGTTCGACGCCATCCGGGAGAGCGTCGGGGCCATGAACGTCCGCCTCCGCGACGCTATCGAGGGGCTGGACACCGTCAAGGCCTTCACGCAAGAAGCGCGAGAGCGCGCCCGCGTTGCGGACGCGTCCACCGAGTACAAGCGTTCGAAGTGGTCGGCGATCCGCCTTCGTGCCGTCTACAATCGGGTCTCGTGGCTCATCGCCGCCGTCGGCATCTGGGGACTGTTCCTGCTGGGCGGGTACTGGATCATCGCGGGACCGCCACTGTGGTTCACCCAGACGCTGTCCGCCGGCACGCTACTGACGTTCATCATGTACACGTTCTCCTTCCTTGACCCGACGCGGCGCCTCGCGGTCGACGTTATCAACAAGTTCGAGAGCGCGCAGGCGTCGAGCAAGCGGGTCGTCTCCCTCCTCCAGAGCGGCGACCGAATCGAGGAACGCGACGACGCTCCCGACCTGAGCGTGACCGAGGGCCGCGTCGAGTACGACGGCGTCTCCTTCTCGTATCCGACGGCCGAAGAGCAGACGCTCCGCGACGTTTCCTTCGCCACCGACTCCGGCGAGTTCGTCGGCGTCGTCGGTTCGACTGGGGCGGGCAAGTCCACGCTGATGAAGCTCCTCTTCCGGTTCTACGACCCCGACTCGGGCACCGTCAGGATCGACGGGCAGGACGTCACCACCGTCGACGTCGAGAGTCTCAGGGACCAGATCGGGTACGTCAGCCAGGAGCCGTTCCTCTTCCACGGCACGGTCCGGGAGAACGTCGCGTACGCGACCCCGGAGGCGACGCGGGAGGACGCCGTGACCGCCGCAAAGCAGGCAGGTGCACACGAGTTCGTCCGCGAACTGGACGACGGCTACGAAACCACCATCGGCGAGCGAGGAGCGACGCTTTCGGGGGGCCAGCGCCAGCGCATCGCCATCGCGCGCGCCATCCTCCCCGACCCCCCGATTCTCGTCTTCGACGAGGCGACCAGCCACGTCGACAACGAGACCGAGGTCGACATCCAGCGGAGCCTGCACGAGATGTCGGGTGACAAGACGGTGTTCGCGATCGCTCATCGGCTCTCGACGGTTCGAAGTGCCGACCGCATCCTGGTGATGGACGACGGACGACTCGCGGAGGAGGGCACGCACGAGGAACTCCTCGAAGAGGACGGAACGTACGCCACGCTCTGGCGCATCCAGACCGGCGAGATCGCCGTCACGGACGAGACGGCCGGTCGCGCAGAGAGCGGGGTGGTCGAATGACGGACGCGACGATCGGCGAGCGGTCGGAGCGGGAGTATCCGCTGCTCGCACTGATACGGGAGCACGGTCGGTCGGACGTTCACTATCTGGCGGTCGCGGTGGTGGCACGGGTGATGGCGACGTTCCTGAGCTTCGCGGACGTGTTCCTCATCGGCCTCGGCATCGACGCGCTGTTCAACGACGAGCCGTTCGCTCTGCCCTTCCTCCCGCAGGCGTGGGTCCCGGCCGAACCGCTTTCCCTCCTGCTGTTCATCACCGGACTGCTGGTCGCCTCGAACCTCCTCACGAACCTCGGCGGGTTCGTCACGGAGTACGGGTTCGGCGTGTTCGCCCAGCGAGTCATCCACGACGTCCGCGTGAGCACGTTCGACGCCGCCCAGCGGATTCAGCTCGGCTTCTACGACGAGAGCCGGACTGGAAACGTCATCAGCGTCCTGAACGACGACGTGAATCAGCTCAACACCTTCCTGAACACTATCCTCAGTGCTGCTATCTGGATCGTCGTCACGCTCGTCAGCGCGTTCGTCTACATGTCGGTGTTGAACTGGCAGCTCGCGCTGTTCGTCCTGCTCTCGGGGCCGCTCATCGGCGGGGTCAACGTCTGGTTCTCGCGACGGCTCGAACCGCTCCAGGACCCGGTCCGAACCGAACGGGGGGCGCTGAACGCTCGGCTCGAGACGAACCTCAGCGGCATCGACGTCGTCAAGTCGTTCACGGCCGAGGAGCACGAGCGCGAGCGCGTCGAAGCCTCCTCGTTCGACTACTTCCGGACGCGCTTCGCGAGTCGCCGGGCGGCGGTCCAGCAGAGTCCCGTGAACCGGCTCATCGTCGGTACCTGGCTGCTGCTGACGCTCGCCATCGGCATCTACTGGATCGTCGACGAGCCGCCGCTGTTCTTCACGGGGGCGCTGACCGCTGGCCAACTCGTACCCTTCCTCTTCTACATGGAACGGCTCACGCTCCCGCTCAAGAACTTGAGCGGCGTGATCGACCACTACACGTCCGCGAAAGCGTCCGCCAAGCGAATCGACGGTCTCGCGACCGTCGACGGAGGGTTCGAGAACGATGCGGAGACAGCGCTGGAGGTCACCGAGGGTCGCGTCACGTTCGACGACGTGACGTTCGGTTACCCGGGGAGCGACCAGCGCGTCTTCGACGGTATCGATCTCACCGCGGAACCCGGGACGACGGTCGGTCTCGTCGGCGCGACGGGAGCGGGGAAGTCGACGCTCGTGAAGCTCCTCCTGCGATTCTACGACGTCGACGGGACGGACGACCCGTCGGCCAGTCGGACGGAGTCCGACGACGGCGACGGCGGTGCCATCTCCATCGACGGTCGGGACGTCCGCGACGTCTCCCTGGAGAGTCTCAGGGAGGCCATCGGGTACGTGGACCAGGAGTCGTTCCTGTTCGACGGGACGGTTCGCGACAACATCGCGTACGGAGTCTCGGACGTCTCGCAGGGTCGCATCGAGGAGGCCGCCAGGACGGCGGGTGCCCATCGGTTCATCACGGAGCTTCCGGACGGGTACGAGACGCGGGTCGGGGACCAGGGCACGACCCTCTCCGGCGGCCAGCGCCAGCGCATCGCCATCGCGCGCGCCATCCTCCCCGACCCCCCGATTCTCGTCTTCGACGAGGCCACCAGCCACGTCGACAACGAGACGGAACTGGTGCTCCAGGAGAAGCTCGACGAACTCACCGCGGACCGTACCACCTTCATCGTCGCACATCGCCTCTCGACGGTCCGGGACGCGGACCGGATTCTGGTGCTGGAGGACGGGGACGTCGTCGAACGGGGGACCCACGACGAACTCGTCGAACACGGCGGCGCGTACGCCACGCTCTGGCGCATCCAGATCGGGGACGTCGCCGAGGTGCCATCCTGAGGCCGGGACCGGACGAGCGGTGCCGTACCGACCCCAGGTCGGCGTGCTCGTCGATGGCGTCGTCGGTCGGAACCTCGCAACCGAACGTCCGCGACCGCCACCTGCGAACGAAACCCCGGGCACGACGAGCACCGCACAATCTGACTATCGGAACTGCATGCCGCCGTACCGATTCGTACTACCAGCTAATACCCGTGGCGAACGACGAGGGAGCCGGTCGAGGGACGAAACGGAACCGGTCTCAGGAAGAACTCGGTCGGTCGGACGGGTAGCGCAGGCCGAACTCCCGTTCCAGCACGTCGTACCACTCGCTCGGCTCGACCGGTCGTTCGCGTTCGTCGCCCTCGGTCGCGCGGGTGAGCGCGTCGGGCGTGAGCTTCACGTACCCCCGCTCGGTGGCGACGAGGACGACGGGGTCGCCGGTGAACGCCGAGTCGGGAGCGGTCTGGAAGTACTCGCAGGTCGCCTCGAAGTAGTGCATCTCCCGTGGCACGGTCCGGAAGATGTACCTGTCCTGCCAGTCGTCGGCGTCGGACCGCCGGTACCGGGTCACGTGGTCGGCGTCCGGCCGCTCGCTCTCGACGACGCGCCACTCGACGCCGGCGGCGTCCGAGTGAGTCGTCCCGTCCATCGGGACCGGGCGTCGCAGCTTCGGGAGGCCGAGGCCGACGTCGACCAGGTACGGCCGGTCGAGGGAGACGCGGAGGACGAGGTGGTCCGCTGGCGGTCCGAACGTGCCGTCGTCGCTCGCGATTCGGGCGGAGAGGCGGTCAACGTCGAACCCGAGTTCGTCGAGGAGCCATCCGAACAGCCCGTTGAGTTCGTAACAGAAGCCGCCCCGCTCGCGGTCGACGATCTTCTCGTAGAGGTCGGAAAGCGCGAGCGACACGCCCTCGCCCCCGCGGTCCCCGTGCGGGTCGCCGGTGATGGACAGCGTCTCGAACGGGACCGCGGTGACGTGCGCTCGCTGGAGACGTTCGAGCGTCTCGCGGTCGCGGGCCAGCGCGCGCGACGGCTCGACGCCGATGCGGGACAGGTAGCGTTCGTGGTTCATGTCGTCCGTCACGGTTCCTGTCGAACGTCGCGTCGACAGTCACTAAAGCACTCGCTGAACTCGATTATCGTTCCTCTCGTGACATTTCTGACCGCCGACGGGTCGGACCGAAAGTGATTATCCACCTCCCGTACACGTCTCCCGCATGGCGGGTGAGGACCACGAACCGGCCACCGAGGCGGCCCCGACAGCCGAGGAGACGTTCGCACTGGTCGGCAACGAGGTCCGGGCGGGAATCCTCCGGACGCTCAGCGACGCCCGCGGCGGCGAGGGGAGTCCACCGTCCCTGTCGTTCTCGGAGCTTCGTTCGCGCGTCGACGCCGACGTCCGGAGCAGCCAGTTCAACTACCACCTCCAGCAGCTCGTCGGGCAGTTCGTCGAGAAGCGTGCGGACGGGAACGCCCAGCTCGTCGAAGACGTCGTCGACCGGGAGGACGGCGGCTACGCGTTGCGCCCCGAGGGGACGATGCTCACCCGGACCATCCGCGCCAGGACGACCGGCGACGAGTCGGTCGACCGCCTGGCCGTCGACCTCGACTGCTACCACTGCGGGACGCCCGTCGAAGCGACGTACCGCAACTCGATATTCAAGATGCAGTGTCCCGACTGCGAGTATCTCTACGAGTACGACCTGGTGCCGCCCGGCGTCCTCGACGACGACGAGCGGACGCTGCTCTCGCAGGTCGGCGAGCACCAGCGCCACGTTCGTCTCTCGTTCGCCCGCGGCGCCTGTCCGCTCTGCGGAAACGCCGTCGGCGTGCGGTTCGTCCCCCCGTCCGACACGGGGTACCCGCGTCCGGACCTGCGCGAGGCGTGTATCAACCGGGCGTGCGACCACTGCGGTCACCGGAACTACCTGCGGGTCGGCGAGGCGCTCCTGCGCGACCCCGCGCTGATATCGTTCTGTCACGAGCGGGGGCTCGACGTGACGACGACGCCCATCTGGGAGCTGGAGTTCGCGGCGACCGACCGCTTCACGACGGTTCGCTCGACCGACCCCTGGGAAGTGGCGCTGTGCGTCTCGCTCGACGGCGTCTCCGCGAGTGGCGCGGAACGAAGCTCCGCGGACCGTTCGAGCGGGCGAGGCCCGCGGGAGGGCGACGCGCTCGAACTGGTCGTGGACGAGGACCTCTCGGTCGTCGAACGCGACGACCCGTAGCGGTCGCCGGCGAGACGGGAGTGGGCCGGGTCAGTCGTCCGTCCTCGGGTGAACCCGACTGTCGTCCGCCACCTCGTGGAGGGCGTTCGTGACCGTGCCGTGTTCCGCGGCGTGCGGACGACCGGGAGCGTCGTCGTACCCGTAGTTGAATAGGCGGTTGCGGTTGAGCGTCAGCTTCGTGAACTCCGGCTGGAGCAGGTCGAACAGTTCGAAGCGGTCCTCGAGTTCCGGGAACTGCGACTGGTAGTCGAGGACGGTCTCGCGGGCGTGCGTCCAGAACTCTTCCTCGTCGTAGTCCTCGTGGACCTCCAGCACGTCCGCGACGTAGCGGAGGACGCAGACGAACAGGCCGCAGAAGACGAACTGGGTGAGACCCTCGGGCGGTTCCTTCCGGAGCACGTCGTCTACCGCCTCGGGGAGGGTCTGGAGTTCGGGCAGGGGCCGGTCGCTCACGTTCACGTCGTCGGCGAAGTCCTTGACCGCGAGACGGCTCGGAGTGCCGTCCTCGACGACGAGGATGGTGTTCTGGCCGTGCGGCGAGAACGCCGTCCCGTAGCGGTAGAGGAAGTGGAGGAGCGGCGGCAACACGGTGTCGAAGAACTCCTCGACCCACTCGTCGAGGGTGAGTCCGGAGCGCTCGACGAGCCGCGAGAGGTACGGGACGCCGTCGCCGTCGACGTGCATCAGCGCGGAGAGCGTGACGGCCCGCTCGTCGTCCTCCAGGAACGTGTAGATGGACTCGCGCCAGACTGCGCCGAGCAGTTCGTGGTACTGGTAAGGCGACCCCTCGATGCCGACGAAATCGTCGTGGTCGTAGTTGACGCCCGCTATCTCGCCCGGGAGGACGACGCCCTGCTCCTGCAGGAACTCGTCCCGCTCGTAGATGTCCTTGACGTACCGGGTGACGGTCGGCGCTATCTCGGTGCGTTCGCCCGGGAGGCCGCGCCAGACGAGCGTGTTGAGGATGCGCATCGGCACCTTCACGTGGTGTTTCTCCTCGCTGTCGAGGTTGACGAAGGTGCGCACCGACTGCTGGGGGAGGTACTCGTCCGGTCCCTCGCCGAGGGGAACGATGTCGTCGCTGGCGATGTCGCCGGGGAACAGCGGGACGATGCTGTTCTCCCACTGCCAGTCGTGGACCGGGACGAAGTAGTAGGCGTCCGGGTCGCAGCCCCGGTCCGCGAGGCGGTCGCGGAACAGGTCGTAGTGGTCGCCAAGTTCGCCCCGCACCAGCGAGTCGTGGTCGCGGTCGGGCGTCGCGGTGAACGTCGCCTCGCTCCGCCGGACGGCCACCCACGACAGCGTGACCGGTTCCTTCCGTTCGGGGGCGTACTGCCGGTAGTCGTCGTACCCCCACCCGAGCCGACCCTTGTTGTAGGTTATCCACGGGTGGCCCTCCATCTCACCTTCGAGGTGCGCGTAGTCGAGGTCCGCGGGGTCGAACCCGTCGCGTTCGCGCTTGCGAGCCTCGACGTGGGCGTCGGCGAGGAGCGTCCGCTCGTACTCGCGGACGAGGTTGCCGGCCGTCAGCGCGTCGAGGTCGACGGTCGCTTCGAGGTCCCGGAGGAGGCGCACGGGGTCGGTCGCGGTCGTCCACGCGTCCCCGTCGGCGGTGCGTCGTTCGACGGTGTCGCCGTGGACGCTGTAGCTGTCCATCAGCCGCTCGGTCGCCTCGAAGCGGTAGCTCGCGGGGTCGAGGTCGACGCGGTAGACGTGTCGGTCGCAGCCCGCGACCACCTTCTTCGGGTGGAGTATCTCCTCGTAGGCGAACTCTTCGAGCATCTTCGCGAGGAGACGCCGCTCGACGGTCTCCCAGACGTCCTGGCTCAGCGCTGCGTCGCGGATCGTGTCGTTCGGGTTCATGGTCTGTGGTCGTTCGTACGCGGGGTCGTTTCGCTCCCGTCGCGGGAGGCACCGGGCGCGCGCTCGACGAACCGGTCGACCGAGAAGTCCTGGAAGACCGTGTCCTCGTCGTCGGGCAGGACCTCGCGGCCGGCGAGTCGGTTGACGAACTTCGAGTTGCGGTAGGCGCCGAGGCCGAGGTCCGGTACGCCGACGCCGTGCGTGTGGAGTTCGGCGTTCTGGAGGAAGACGTCGCCCGCGTGGTCGACGTCGAGGCGGTGGTCCTCGGTCACCGCGAAGCGACCGCGGTCGTCCCAGCGGATAGCGTCGGCCAGCGGGTCGAGGAACGACGGCGTGGGCCGCTCGTAGCCCGTTCCGAGGACAACGACCTCGGCCTCGTGGACGAACGACTCCTCGGCCTGCCACTGGCGGCAGTCGAGGGCGTAGGCGTCGCCCACGTCCGCGATGTCGCACACCTCGGTCATGGCGAACAGTCCGACGTCGGGGTCGCGGTCGCCGATGGAGCGCCGGTAGAGCAGGTCGTAGATGGCGGCGCTCGTGTCTGGGTCGACGCCCTTGTAGAGGCGGTCCTGACTCGGGACGAGGTCGTCTTTGACCGCCTGGGGGAGGTCGTAGACGTAGCGCTCGTACTCGGGCGTGAAGTGCTGGAGGCCGAGCTTCGAGTACTCCATCGGGAAGAACCCGTCCGATCGAGTGAGCCAGTCCAGGCGGTAGTCGTGGGTAGCCTGCCGTTCCAGCAGGTCCTCGAACACTTCGCTCGCGCTCTGGCCCGACCCGACGACGGTGACGGAGTCCGCGTCCAGCACGCGCTCGCGGCGGTGGCGGTACTGCGAGGTGTGGAAGACGTCGTCCTCCGGATGGCCCTGCAGGTGGTCCGGAATCTGCGGCCGGGAGCCGACGCCGAGCGCGAGGTTCTCGCCGCGGTACTCGAAGCGCTCGTCGGTTCCGGGACGGCGCGCGGCGACGACGTACTCGGCCGCGTCGTCGTCCCACCGGATTTCGGTGACCTCGCGGGCGAACCGGGTCGCGTCGAGGCGCTCCGACACCCACTGGAGGTAGTCGTTGTACTCGCGGCGGGGCGTCTGGAACGTCTCGTAGAAGTAGAACTCGTAGATGCGACCCGTCTCCCGCAGGTAGTTGAGGTAGCTGTGGGGGTTCGTCGGGTCCGCGAGGGTGACGAGGTCCGCGAGGAACGGCACCTCGAGGGTCGTCCCCTCCAGCAACATCCCCTCGTGCCACTGGAACTCCTCGTCCCGTTCGAGGAAGACGGCGTCGACGTCGACCGCGTCGGTCCCGTCGAGGAGCGCGGCGAGACCGAGGTTGAACGGTCCGAGGCCGACGCCCACGACGTCGTGGGTCGTCGCTGACCCCGCGTCCTCAGTCATCATCGTCCACCCCCTGTGCGGGCGCCGCCGGCGGGTCCGTCAGCACCTCGGACTCGAAGCGGTCGCGGTCGCAGACGAGGAGCGTCGCGTCCTTCTCGCGCTCGTCGAAGCGGAACTCCCCCTCGTCGCGGAAGCCGCAGCGTTCGAAGACGCGGCGGGCGCGCTCGTTGCGCGCGTCCGGTTCGGCCACCACCCGCCGGGTTTCGGGGTGACGGAACTGCATGGCGACCACGGCGCGCAGCAGGGGGAGCGCGTACCCGTGTCCGAGGTACTCCTCGGGGCCGACGAGGAGGTGGACGCCCTGGTCGTTCGGGTCGGCGTCGTAGTGGTTCGCGAGCGCGTCGTCGGCCGCCCAGTAGCACTCCCAGTAGCTCATGGGGACGTGGTCGAGACAGCCGACGTAGGGCGTGAGGTGGTCGGCCTCGAGCTTCTCGCGGAGTTCCTCGCGGAACGCGGGCAGCGGCAGGTCGAGTTGCCAGTAGGGCTTGACGTGCTCGCTCCCGAGCCACCGGTGGAGGCGGCCGAGGTCCCGGTCGAGGTCGACCGGCCGGAGCGACACCGTCTTGCCGACCTCGTGCGCGTGCGTCTGGTAGTCGTACCGGGCCGCGACGACGGCGTCCGGTCCCGTCACGCGCGACCCACCTCCAGTTCGGCGACCAGCGGATTCTTCACGTCCGCGTACACCGACTGGTTCTCCAGGTCGTTCCGGAGTTCGTCGAGGCCGCGGAAGCGCGTGAGGAGGTTGGCCTTGCACGGGACCGTCTCGTCGTCCAGGAGCGGGCCCAGGAACGACGAGGACGGGCGGTCGTAGCGCCGCCGCGCCCGTTCGAGTTCCTCTCGGAGGAGCCACAGGAGCCGTCGCTCGTCGACGAGGTCCGCGGCGCCGAAGGCGTTGACCACGCCGAGAGCGTTGTTGAGTATCACGTAGTAGCGCAGGCGCTCGTCCGCGACGGCGTCCGCGCAGACGGTGTCCGCGCGCTCGCCGACACCCGGGAGGTACTCCTCGACCTGGGGGTACACGGACTCGGGGAAGTAGAACCCCTGGTTGTCCCGGTATCGGAACTCGGCGGGGTAGCCGTCCCCGTCGAGGGTCACCACCGAGTTCTGCTGGTGCGCCTCGACGCCGACGCCCTGCACGAGGTAGAGCCACAGCACGGGCCGAATCCCGACTTCGAGGTACCGCCGGAACCACTCCTCGCTGACGGCGGCGGTGTCGCGACCCTCGCGCTCCGCGACGTCCGCGACGAGGCGGCCGAGGCGCGACGGACCCGCGATGCCGTCCTGACAGAGCGCGACGACGGGCGTCGAACGCTCGGCGCGGTCGCCGGTGAACGGGTTGGCCCGGAGGGCCGTCTCCAGCCCCGACTCGGCCCCGTCGCCGGCGTCCAGCGCGAGGTACGCCGGGTCGCGGACGACGTCGAAGTCGGGGAACTCGGCGCGGAGTTCGTCGCCGAACGCGGTGTCGAGGAGTTCGGCGACGGCGACGCCTCGCTCCAGTTCCGACCGCTTGTTCGTCCGGACGGAGTTGGTTATCTTCACGCGGAGCGACGACTTCACCATGAGCGACGCGTCGGGGCTGTAGAGCGTCCGGACCGACGTCGTGGGTGCGAACTCCCGGCCGACAGCGCCGAGGTGCTCGAGGCCGTCGCCGAGGTGGGTCCGCACGTGGGGGCGGTCGAGCAGGTAGTCGGCCTGCCACGGGTGGACCGGCAGCAGGACGTCGTCGGACTCCACGTGGTCGGCGACGAACGACGACGGCACCTCGGGGTCGTCGCGGAGGGCGTCGTCCACCCACTCGGCGGCCGACCGGTCGAGCGCGGAGGCCTGCGAGACGAGGCCGGGGTCGGCCCGGAAGTAGTGGAGCGGGAACGACGCCCGGAGTTCCGGCGCGTACGTCTCGCGGTCGCGCTCGGCGATTCCCTGCCTGCTCTTCGGCGTCGGGTGGCGGTGGTGGCCGAAGACGAGCGACTGTTCGGCGTCGCGAAACGAGACGTTCGGGCCGACGAGTCGGTCCTCGTCGCCGGCGCGCGCCGCGACGAACCGCGCCGTGTTCTGCTCGCTCCGGAGGACGCGTTCGAGGAGTTCGTCGCGGACGTCGCCCGCGTCGCCGCCGTCGGCGAGCAGAAGGTCCTTCGTCACCAGCGTCGCGAGCGTCGCGGCGTCGGCCCGGTGGACCGACCCGTCGGGGAGACGGTACCGGACGGGGAAGTCGAACAGGTGGCGCTCGGTCGGCGAGCGGTGTGCGAGCGGCGCGACGACCGCGACGCCCTGCGCCGAGAGCGTCGCCCGCAGAAGCCCGTCGGGACCGGGTTCGACGCCCGCAACGGCGTCCTCGTGGACCGAGTACTCGCCGGTCTCGCGGAGGTAGCAGTTCAGGAACGCCTGCACCGTCGCCCGGTCCGCGCGGGCGTCCGGGTCGACGTCGCTCATGCCGTCACCTCCCGCCGGACCGCGGTGACGGTCCGGGCGCAGTCGCGGATTGCGTCGAGGACGGCCGCGACGTCGTCGAGCGTCGTCCGGGGGTTCATCAGCGTGAGCTTCAGCGCCGCCACGCCGTCGACCTCGGTGCGGGCGACGACCGCCCGCCCCGCGTTGAACAGCGCCTCGCGGACGGCGCGGGTGAAGCGGTCGAGTTCGCCCGCCGTCAGGTCCTCGTCGGGTCGATAGCGGAAGACGACCGTGTTCAGCGACGGGTCGGCGAGGAGGTCGAAGTCGTCGGCGTCGGCGAGGAGCGCGGCGGCGTCGTCCGCGGTGTCGAGCGTCGTCTCGACGAGGGCGGCCAGGCGCTCCCGGCCGAGCGCCCGGAACGCGACGTAGGGTTTCAGCGCGTCGAAGCGGCGAGTCGTGCGCGTCGACTTCTGGACGAGGTTCGGAGCCGCCGCGTCCGCGGGGTTGAGGTACTCGGCGTTGCGCGCGGCGTGGGCGAACGCGGCGCCGTCGCGAACGAGGAAGGCTCCGCAGCTTATCGGCTGGTAGAACAGCTTGTGGAAGTCGACGGCCAGCGAGTCGGCGCGCTCCACGCCCGCGAGGCGGTCGCGCTCGTCGCCGAGCGCGAGCGCCCCGCCGAACGCGGCGTCGACGTGGAACCAGAGGTCGTGGTCGGCCGCGCGGTCCGCGAGGTCGTCGAGCGGGTCGATGGCCCCGAAGTCGGTCGTGCCGGCAGTGCCGACGAGCGCGAACGGTTCGTGGTCGCGGTCCCGGAGGTCGGCTATCGTCGCGTCCAGCGCCGACGGGTCCATGCGCCGGTCGTCGTCGGTCGGGACGGTGACGACGGCGTTCTCCCCGAGGCCGAGGTGGGCGGCCGCCTGCTCCGCGGTGAAGTGCGCCTCCTCCGAGCAGAGGACGCGGAGCCGCTTCGCCGCGAGCGGCAGTCCGGAGGACTGGACGTCGCGGCCGAAACGGTCGGCGCAGTACCGGTTCCGGGCGAGCAACAGCCCCTGGAAGTTCGACTCCGTCCCGCCGCCCGTGACGACGCCGTCCGCGCCGTCCGGGAGGTCGAAGAGGTCGGCGAGCGCGTCGACGACGCGCCGCTCGACGAGCGTGGCGGCCCCGCTCTGGTCGAACGAGTCGAGCGACTGGTTGGTCGCCGAGAGCAGCACCTCGGCGGCGAGTCCGGGCACCATCGGCGGGCAGTGCAGGTGGGCGGCGGTCCGCTCGTCGGCCACGTTCACCGTGTGCGGGAGGACGCGCTCTGCCACCTCGTCGAGCGCCGCGTCGAGGCCGACGCCCTCCTCGGGCAGCACGGGACCGTCGTCGAGCAGTGCGTCGAGAGCGTCGGGGGAGCGGCCCGAGAACGGCCGCTCGCGGTCGGCGGCGTCGACGACCGCCTCGACGGCGCGGTCCAGCGCCTCGCGATAGGTCGCCTCGCCCGCCGTCGTGCCGAGGAAGAGCCGTTCGGCGTCGTCCGCCTCAGTCATCCGTCGACACCTCTCCGGGGGCGTTCGCGACGGCTTCGACCGCCTCGTCGAAGATGCCGGCGATGTCGTCGACCTGTTCCGACGAGACGACCAGCGGCGGGAGAAAGCGCGCGGTAGCGCCGTCCCGGCCGCCGAGTTCGACGACGAGGCCGCGGTCGAAACACGCCGCTCGAACCGCCTCGGCGAAGTCGCCGTCGGGTGCGTGCGGACCGGCACCCCGCCACGGCGCGTCCGGGTCGACGAACTCGACGCCGAGCATCAGCCCGCGACCGCGAACGTCGCCGACGCGGTCGAAGCGCGCCGCCGTCTCCGCCAACCGGGTGCGCAGGCGCGACCCCATCTCGGCGGCGTGGTCGTCGAGGTCGTTTTCCAGCACGTACTCGACGGTCGCTTCGCCGGCGGCCATCGCGAGCTGGTTGCCGCGGAAGGTTCCCGCGTGTGCACCGGGGTCCCACGCGTCGAGCGCCTCGTCGTACACGACCACGGCGAGCGGGAGGCCGCCGCCGACGGCCTTCGAGAGCGTCACCACGTCGGGCGTGACGTCGGCGTGCTCGAAGGCGTACAGTTCGCCGGTGCGGCCGAGGCCGGTCTGGACCTCGTCGACGACGAGCGGAACGTCGTGTTCGCGGGTGACCCGACGCATCTCCCGGAGCCACTCGTCCGGCGCGGGGACGGACCCGCCCTCGCCCTGAACCGGTTCGAGGATCATCCCCGCGGGGTCGGTGACGCCGCTCTCCGGGTCGGCGAGCAGGTTCTCGACGTACGTGCTCGCGGTTCGATGGCCCGCCTCGCCCCCGATGCCGAAGGGACAGCGGTAGTCGTGGGGGTACGGCAGGTGATGGACGTCGTCGACCAGTCCGGGGACCGCCTCCTTGGCGTCGGTGTCGCCCATCAGCGAGAGCGCGCCGCTGGTCATGCCGTGGTACGCGCCCTGGAACCCCAGGACGCTCCGGTTCCCGGTGGCAGTCTTCACGAGTTTGAGCGCCGCTTCCACGGCGTCGGTACCGGCGGGACTGCAGAACTGCACCTTCGCGGAGTCGGCGAACTCGTCGGGGAGGCTCTCGAAGAGCGAGTCGACGAAGCGCTCCTTCGCGGGCGTCGAGATGTCGAGCGTGTGGAGCGGACGGTCGGCGTCCATGGCTCGCTCCATCGCCTCGGTGACGACGGGATGGTTGTGCCCGAGCGCGAGCGTTCCCGCGCCGGCGAGACAGTCGTAGTACTCGTCGCCGTCCATGTCGGTGACGGTGACGCCCTGCGCTTCGCGGATGGCGAACGGGAGGTGGCGCGGGTAGGTCCGCGCGTTCGACTCCCGTTCGGCCTGCTGGGCGAGAATCGCGTCGTTTCCGCCGTCGAGGTAGCTCACGGGGAGAACCCTCCGAATTCGGACGGTTCGGCGTCGCACCGCAGTTGCGTTCGTGGTGTCGCTCGCTGCATACATCGATTTAGGCTAACCTAAACCAACGTAAAGGCATCGAATTTTAGGCCAGCCTAAACGCAGTGACCTGTCGTCGGCCGACACCGTAACTTCTGGCGAGAAGAACGCGACGGGCGGCCCGAGCGCACGTGCGCGGTCGAAGTCCTCCGGCGCGTGCGTCGACCGCGACGCCAGGAGTTCCGCACGGGATTTGTACGGGCGCGACGAACCGGCGACCGTGACCCGCGACCTCTCACATCCCCTCGGTCCGTCGACGCAGGTGTATCCGGGCGACCCCGACGTGACGCTGTCGCCGCACGCGACCCACGAGACGGACGGCTACCGGGTGACCCGGTTGGCGCTCGGCACGCACAGCGGGACGCACGTGGACGCGCCCAGCCACACCGAACCGGACGGACGGACGATAGAATCGTTTCCGGTCGAGACGTTCGCGTTCGACGCGCGCCTCGTCGACTGCACGGACTGCGGCCCGCGCGACCCCATCGA
This sequence comes from Halomicrococcus pelagicus, assembly GCF_051917725.1. Lineage (GTDB taxonomy): Archaea > Halobacteriota > Halobacteria > Halobacteriales > Haladaptataceae > Halomicrococcus. The sequence continues at coordinate 129,700 of NZ_JBQBLX010000004.1, read as the reverse complement.
ACGGTCGGCGCTCCCCGAGACGGACGCCGACCTGCTCGTCCTCCGGACGGGGTGGGCCGACCGCTGGGGCACCGACGCCTACCGCGACCACCCGTACCTGGCGCGGGAGGCCGCGGCGTGGTGTGCCGACCGCGGTCACCACGTCGCGGTGGACACGCTCAGCGTCGACCCGACGCCGACCGGAAGCGAGAGCGGGGGCGACGACCGACCGCCGACCGGCGAGGAACCGGCGGGCGTGCCCGCCCACCACGAACTGCTCGGCGCGGAGCGACTGATACTGGAGAACCTGACGAACCTCGCGGGGCTCCCGCAACGGTTCCGGCTCCGGGCGTACCCCCTGCCGGTCTCGGACGGGGACGGCGCGCCGGTTCGGGCCGTCGCCGAGACGGACGGCTAGGGTCGGAACCAGCAGTAGCCGTAGGGGGCCAGCGAGACGTGCAGGTCGTCGCCGTCCGCGTCCCGGAACGTCTTCAGGTCCACGGAGTAGACGGTGGCGTCCTGGTACCACGAATTCTCCGTCTCTCGCACGACCGCAACCAAGGAAGGAGGGTTAGAAAATCATGTGGCTGGGATACTACACGAAGAGGCGTGACGGCGAGCCGTCCGTCTTCCGACAGTTCCGCCGGACGACCGTACTGCCTTTAACCCGGACGCGACTACTGCACGACGTGCAGAACGTCACGGACCGGACCTCCAACCCATTCGGCATGTCCCCGCCCTGCGAGTACGACTGTGCGGCCGACGGCGGCCGGTCGGCCGTGTTCGGCTACGGCGACGCCAACGCCGACTTCCACCTCGTCGGCGACCATCCGAACGCTCACGGCGGCGGTGCCACCGGCGTCCCGTTCACCGACGGCGTCGCGGGCGAGCGACTCCAGCCGGTGCTGAACGAGGTCGGACTGCTCGGCGACGCCTACAGCGACGAGCCGACCGTCTCGAACCTCTTTTCGAGCTATCTCCACATGTGCTGTCTGCCCGACGAACGGGAACCGACCGACCGGGAGTACGCCGCCCTCGAACCGTTCTTCGACGCGGAACTGCGAGCGATCGCGGCCCACGTGTTGCTCCCCGTCGGCGAGCGAGCGACGGCGCACGTCCTCGAGGAGTACACCGCGCGAGCGTCGGAGCTGTCCCGGGGGATGGCGTCCCTGCACGCCGCCCAGTTGAAAGGCCGGGGCTTCCTCGTCGTGCCGATACGCGACCCGCGCGAGTGGGAGGCGGGCGACGACGACGCGCTCCGCGACGAACTCGCAGGGATTCTCGCGGGGGACTACCGCCAGACGGTCGACCTCGGACGGTTCACCGCGACCGACGAGCCGTACGAGGTTCGGTGACGACGCGAACTACCTCCTCGACGATGGCTCCGACCATCGACAGCGCCAGCAGCGCGACCGGGAGCAGTACGAGGTCGACGACGACGAGTCCGACGACGGCCCCGATTCCGATGGCGACCAGCTTGGGCGTTCCGAGCGACTCGATGTCCATGGGGGACAGTCGGCGTCGAGGCACTTGGTGACTCCGGGCGACCGCGGCCCGTCGCGCGGTCGAGCGACCGACGGCTACCGGCGGTTGAACTGAACATCTATGGGGAACGGGTCCGTAACTGGCGACGTGACCCGCCCCGACTCCGCGCGCCGGGCGGTCGAGCGCCTCGCCGACCCCGTCGTCGCGCTCGACGAAGACCGGCGCGTCACCTACCGGAACGACGCGGCGAGCGATCGGTTCGACGTTCGCGTCGGCGACGCTCTCTCGGAGACCTTCCCCGCGGCCGCCGTCGACCGACTCCGCGAGCACTGCGAGCGGGCCAGCCGCCGCGGCGAACCGGTCTCCGTCCGCGTCGCGCTGGAGGACGACCACGCCGTCAGAATCCATCCGGACGGCGACGAACTGACGCTGGCGTTCCAGCCCGTCGACCCACCGTCGGACGCCTCCGATGCGTCGAACGACGCTCCGTCCGACCCGACGGCGGAACCGGCGGCCGGAACGCCGTCGGGCGCGCGGACGGACGGTTCGACCACCACGCTCTCCGAGCTGTCGGCCGGCGACCTCGTCGCGTCGACCGACGTGGCGGCGGAGTTCGAACTGAAGGAGCGCGCCATCAACGAAGCACCCGTCGGCATCACCATCGCGAGCGCGGAGTCGGACGACGAACCGCTCGTGTACATCAACGAGGCGTTCGAGGAACTGACGGGCTATCCGGCCGAGGAGGTGCTCGGGCGCAACTGCCGGTTCCTCCAGGGCGAGGAGACCGACCCGGAGGCCGTCGAGCGGATGTCGGCGGCCATCGACGCCGAGGAACCCGTCTCCGTCGAACTCCGGAACTACCGACGGGACGGCGAGGCGTTCTGGAACAAGGTCGACATCGCGCCCGTGCGCGGAGACGACGGCGAAGTCACCCACTTCGTCGGCTTCCAGACGGACGTGACGGAGCGCAAGCGCGCCGAGCGCGCCGCCCGCCGGCGCGCAGAGGAGCTCGAATTCCTGCTGGAGCGCATCGAGGGACTGCTCGGTGACGTGACCAGCGCGGTGGTCGAGGCGGACACGCGCGCGGAGATAGAGGCGGCGGTCTGCCGACGACTGGCCGACAGCGACCCCTACGAACTGGCCTGGGTCGGCGAGCGTGACGTCGGACGCGGCGCGGTGCAGCCCCGGGAGTCAGCGACCGCGGCGACCGACGCTACCGACGCCGCCGACGCGCCGACGCCCGACCCCGACGCCGAGGTGGTCGACGCGGCGCTCCGGACGGGCGAACTCCGGGTGAGCGCCGACGGCCACGCGGCGGCGATACCGCTCGACGCCGAGGACGCCGAGTACGGCGTGCTCGTGGTGCAGGCGACCCGCCCGGACGCGTTCGACGAGCGCGAGCGCGTCGTCCTGCGGTCGCTCGGCAGGGCCATCGCCAGCGCCATCAACGCCCGGGAGACGCGGCGCATCCTCGTCGCCGACAGCGTCGTCGAGACGGAGTTGTCCTTCCGCGACCCGGACCTCTCCTTCGTCGCGGTCTCCCGGGAGACCGGTGCCGAACTCACCTACAGGGGGTCGGTCCACCGCGAGGACGGGTCGCTCGTCTCGCTGTTCGCGGTCAGCGGCGCGGACGGAGAGCGCGTCGTCAAGGCCGCCGAGGACTGCGAGGACGTCGCGGGCGCGACCCTGGTCGCCGAACAGGACGGCGCGTCGCTGGTGGAGTTCGACCTCCCCGCGGACGCGGTCGTCTCGACCGTGTCCGGCCACGGCGGCAAGACCCAGTCCATCAGCGCCGCGGACGGCGAAGGGCGGATGGTCGTCGAGTTCCCCGAGTCGGCGGACGTGCGCTCGCTGGTCGACGACCTCCAGTCCAGGTACGACGGGACGGAACTGCTGGCGCTGCGCCACCGCGAGCGCCCGGCGAAGACGAAACAGGAGTTCATCGCCTCGCTGTCCGACGAACTCACGGACCGCCAGTTGACGGCGCTCCAGAAGGCGTACGTCGGCGGCTTCTTCGAGTGGCCCCGACCGGTGACGGGCGAGGACCTCGCCAGCTCGATGGGGATATCCCGGTCGACGTTCCACGAGCATCTCCGGGCCGCCCAGCGCAAGCTCTGCGCCGAGTTCTTCGACGGGAGATAGGTCGGTCGCGGGCGTCGTCCGCGTCGCCGGCTGCCCGCTGGCCGCACCGACCACCCCCGCGATTTCCGCTGTCCCGGCGCGCCGCGAGGCCCATCGCCGGAAGCGTGCGAACGTGCCCGCAGACGCCGGAGAGCGTGGGGGTCGGTGGTACCGCGGTGGGGTCCGCGTCGTCGGCGGCGGCCCCGGGAGTTCCGTCCGGCAGCGGGAGCCGATGCGGTCGCCGACGGGTGACGCGACTCCGGCGGTCGGAGCCGGGGCTCCCGGGAGACGGACGCATTTATCATCCCGGGGTGGCTGGAAGCGGACATGCGCCTCATCCAGGTCCGCGTCCCGGAGGACGACCGCGACGCGGTCCTCGGGGTCCTCGACGACGAGGACATCGACTACGTGCTCACGCCCGAGGCGAGCGACGGCGACGAGGCGACCCTGCTCGAGTTCCCGCTACCGACCCAGGCGGTCGACGCCGCGCTCTCCGACCTTCGGGACGCGGGCCTCGACGACGACGAGTACACCGTCGTCGGGAACGTCGAGACCGCACGGACGCCGAACATCGACGAACTCGAAAATCGGTTCATCACGGGCAACGACGAGGACGACAGCGTCGCCAGCGAGGAGATACGGACGAAGGCGCTCGGGATGAACCCGAATCCGCTTCCGTACTACGCGATGACGCTGCTCTCGGCGGTCGTCGCCACGGCGGGTCTGCTGCTGGACTCGCCCGCGCTGGTCGTCGGGTCGATGGTCATCGCACCGCAGGTCGGTTCCGCGATGACGGTCAGCGTCGGCTTCGTGCTGAACGACCGCGACATGATAACCGACGGACTGCGCTCGCAGGTGCTCGGTCTCGGACTGGCCATCGTCGGCGCGGCGGCGTTCGGGTGGGCGCTGAAGTCGGCGGCGTTCGTCCCGCCGGCGCTCGACGTGGCGACGATAAAGCAGATCAGCCAGCGCATCTCGCCCGGATTGCTCTCGTTCGTCGTCGGCATCTGTGCCGGCGCGGCGGGTGCGTTCGGCCTCGCGACCGCGCTGCCGGTGTCGCTCGTCGGCGTCATGATCGCGGCGGCACTCATCCCGGCGGCCGCGGCGGTCGGGGTGGGCCTCGCGTGGGGGCCACCGGGCGTCGCGTTCGGGGCGTTCGTCCTGCTCGTCGTCAACGCCGTCGGCATCAACGTCGCCGGGAGCGCCGTCCTCTGGTATCTCGGCTACCGGCCCGAAGACGGCCCGACCGGAGCGGAGCGACTCCGCGACGCGACGCCCGTCGTCGCCGCCGCGCTCCTCCTGCTCGCCGCCTTCGCCGGAGCCGGCCTCCTCACCGTCCAGCAGGTCCAGACGGAGAACGCCGTCAACGAGGCGGTACAGGGCGTCGTCGAACAGGACCGGTACAGCGAACTCGAACTCGTCGACGTGCAGGCGGAGTTCGACGACATGGGCCTGGTCGACGAGTCGCAAAACGTCACGGTGGTGGTCAGCAGGCCCGCCGACAGGTCCTATCCCGGGCTGGCGAAGACCATCGGGAGCCGCGTCGCCCAGCGCGTCGACGGGAAGACCGTCGTCGAAGTGGAGTTCACCGAGCGCCAGCGCTACGTGGCGCGAACGTGAACCCGTGACGCGCCGTGACGTGGTGGGCCGCCGTCCCCCAGACGTAGTCCTCGGCGGGCCACCACGTCCGGGCGTTGTTGAACCCGCCGACCATGACGCCCGCGTCCGGCCGCTCCGGGTCGGGGTGGTAGTTGACGCTCCCGCTGTCGCCGTCGTCGAACGCCGACTGCGACCCCCACTTCAGTTGACCGCGCTTGCACACCTGGCCGTACGCGCAGGTCATCCCGTCGATCGCCTGAATCTTCCCCCGGGTACGGCCGGTCGTCACGCCCACCTTCGCCAGCTTCTCGTCCTGCGCTTTCAACGCCGCCAGTCCCTCGCGGGAGAACTGACCGACGACCGTCCGGGGCTCGGCACCTTTGATAACGCTCGCCGGCCAGTAGCCGTCGGTCGGGGCGACGCGCACGAAGTCCTCCAGCGCGTACCCCCGTTCGACGGTGCCGATGCGGGGCGACGCCGCCTTCTCGACGAGACGGAGCGACGTGCCCCGCCGTTCCGTCTCGTCGCCGCCGACGACGTGGTTCGCGGTGGCGAAGAACGGCCGTCGACCGTCGTACATCGCCGGAGCGAGCGTCCCGGTCGAATCCGGCGTCCCGCAGGCCACGCCGCCCGGGACCGACGTTCCGGAGCGGTTCTCGACCGGGTCGACGCTCGACGGCGGAGAGCGGCCCGGGTCGACCCGCGTCACCTCGACCGACACGTCGCCGACTCGCTCGGGCAGGTCGGCGTCCGCCCGGGCGGCGACCTCGACGGCGGCGTTCCGGCCGCCGAACTCTCCCGGCACGACCCCGGCCGCCACGACGCCCTCGCGCGAGACGAACGCCGCCTCCCGATGGGCGTCGAGCGCCGCCCTGAGGTCGGCGAACCAGTCCGCCGGCACGGTGGTCTTCCGCGGCCCGAAGCGACCCTCCTCGCCGCCGTTCTCCGCGTCGCGGGCGAACCCGTAGACGATGGGCACCTCGTCGCTGCCGGCGGCGCGCACGTCGTCCGCCGTCAGCAGCGCCGCCATCCCCCCGAACCCCGCCGCGGCCAGCGTCTCGACGAAGCGACGCCGCCCCATCGTTCTCAGTCGGCTGGCACGAACCGACCGCGGTCTCGGCCGGCGACCGGTGTCGTCGTCCGTTTCTCGCATCTCGCAGACCTGTACGACGGACGAGCACTTGAATCTCCGCCGTCCGGTTCAGCCGCGACCGTCCGGAAAGAATGAATCGGTCGCACGTACCGCAGTCCCGACTGTTTTTGGTCGACCAAAATCGGAACTTTTACCAGCGTTTAGGGGAGCCTAAATCGTATGGTAGACGACGACTCGACGGAACTCTCGCGCAGGAAGCTAATCGCCGGAACCGGAGCCGCGGCCGGGACGCTGCTCGCGGGCTGTACCAGTGGTGGTTCGGGTACGAACGACAACGACGGCGGAACGACGACGGGCGACGGAACGACGAAGTCGGGCGGACCCTACTCGGTGTCGATAGAGCCGATGGGGAGCGTCGAGTTCGAGTCGGTACCGAAGACGTGGGTCGCGAACAACGGCAGTTGGGCCGACATGGGCGTCGCACTCGGACTCGAACCGCCGAAGGGGATGTGGATGACCAGCCGATACTACACGCAGTACTACGACGAGATACCGGGCGTCTCCGTCGACAAGAGCGGCATGGTCAGTCTCTATCAGGACGGCGTCAGCAAGGAGCGGTTCTACTCGCTCGACGGCGACGTCCACGTCATCGACCCGAACTTCCTCCAGAACCGGTTCAAGGGCTGGAAGCAGTCCGACGTCGACGAGATTCGGAATAACATCGGTCCCTTCTTCGGGAACAGCATCTTCTCGCGCGGCTACGAGTGGCACAAGGACTACCGCTACTACACGCTGTACCAGGCGTTCGGGAAGCTCGCGAAGGTCTTCCAGCGAACCGACCGCTACGACGCCTTCTCGTCCCTGCACGATACGTTCCAGTCGAAACTCGATTCGGTCGTCCCGCCGAAGGAAAAGCGGCCGTCGGTGGCGGTCCTGTGGGCGTCGAGTAACGAGCCGGAGACGTTCCTGCCGTACCTGATCGGCGAGGGGACGAGCTTCAAGCAGTGGCGCGACCTGAAGGTCAAGGACGCGCTCGCCAACACGTCCGTCAAGGACTTCCACAGCGGGCGCGGGAAGGTAGACTACGAGACGCTGCTCCAGGTGGACCCGGACGTGCTCCTGCTGCGCGGACACGAGCAAAAGACCGAAGAGAAGTTCCAGAACACCGTCGTCTCGTCCATGAAGAACCACAACGTCGGGAGCAAGCTGACCGCGGTCAAGAACGGCGACGTCTATCGCGGCGGTCCGCTCTACCAGGGCCCCATCACGAACCTCGTCCTCACCGAGCGGGCGGCGAAACAGCTGTACGACGCGTCGGGCAAGCTCTTCGACCGAAAGCGGGTCGCGAACATCGTGAACGGCGAGTTCTGAGGCCGGAAACGACCGCCGGCCTATCGGTCGAATCACAGCCCTTATCAGGAGTTAGGGAGACCTAAACCACATGGTCGCAGCGGGAAGCACGAACGGTGGCACCGTACTGGCGTCGAGTGCCGAGGGGGAGACGGGATGAGCAGACGGACCGAGGCGGAGTCGAGCGGTCGACTGTTCGGCCGCTTCGACGGCTCGCTCGGTGCGCTCATGCTCGCCAGCACGGCCATCGTGATCGTCGCGGGACTGCTGCAGGTCAGCTTCGGTGCGTACTCGATACCGATGCAGGACGTGTGGTCGGCCGTCACCGACCCGGACGTCCTGTTCGACCCGACCGTCCTCGGGACGCTGCTGCTCGGCGGCGAACTGCCCGACCACCTGAGCAACGAGACCGTCGTCGTCTGGAGTCTCCGCCTCCCGCGGGTGTTCGTCGGCGTCCTGGTCGGGGCGAACCTCGCCGTCTCCGGCGCGATATTCCAGGCGGTGACGCGGAACGAACTCGCCAGCCCGTTCGTGCTGGGCGTGAGCCACGGCGCGGGGTTCGCCGTGCTGTTGACGCTCGTCGTCTTCAGCGGGATGGCCGTGTTCCTCCCGCTGTTCGCCGCTCTCGGCGGCATCTCCGCGTTTCTGCTGGTCTACGCCGTCGCCTGGAAGGGCGGGACGAGCCCCGTCAGACTGGTGCTCGCCGGCGTCGTCGTCGGAACGGTCTTCCACTCGTTCCAGACGGCGCTGTTCTTCATGGCGGACAACCTCGCCGTCGTCCAGAACGCCATCTCGTGGACGACGGGGTCGCTCACGGGAACCGACTGGGAGCAGGTGCGAATCGCGCTGGTTCCGACCCTGTTCGTGGTGCCCGCCGCGCTGGTCTCGTCGCGACAGTTGAACGTCCTCCTGCTCGGCGAGCGGACGGCCCAGTCGCTCGGGATGTCGGTCGAACGCATCCGGTTCGCACTGTCGACGCTCGCCATCGTCGCCGCGAGCACCGCCATCTCCGTCGCCGGCATCGTCGGATTCGTCGGACTCGTCGTCCCGCACCTCGTCCGCACCATCGTCGGCAGCGACTACCGGAAGCTCATGCTCGGCTGCGCGTTCGCCGGACCCGCGCTCGTTGTCGGCGCCGACGTGGGAGCGCGCCTCGCGCTCCCCGTTCAGGTTCCGGTCGGCATCGTCACCGGCCTCCTCGGCGGGCCGTACTTCCTCTATCTGATGCGGAAACAGCACGACGTAGGTGAGATCTGATGACGGACGAACCCGAAACGACGGACGGCGGTGAGAGGAGCGAAGCCTCGCGAACCTCGTCGGACCGCAGGTCCGACGGTGGCATCGCGGTCGAACGGGAGCGAGTGGCGGACGACGCCGACGCCGATGGCGTCGACGACACGACCGACGCCAGCGAACTGCACGGCGAAGGGCTGGCCATCGGCTACCCGGACACCGGAATCGTCGTCGAGTGCGAGTCCATCGTCCTCCCCGCCGGGGAGGTGACGGCGCTCGTCGGTCCCAACGGTTCCGGCAAGAGCACGCTCCTGAAGGCGTTCGCCGAACAGCTCACGCCGGACGACGGGTCGGTCCTCCTCGACGGGGAGGACGTGCACGCGATGGGGACGAAGGCGCTCGCCCGGCGTCTCGGGATGCTCTCCCAGGAGAACGAGTCGCCCGACAGCATCACCGTCGAGGAGCTTGCCTACCACGGGCGCTACCCCCATCGGGGGTTCTTCGAGTCGGCGAGCGAGGAGGACCATCAGGCGGTCGAGCGGGCGCTCGACCTCGCCGGCGTGACCCACCTGCGGGACGAGGAGATGGGCAGTCTCTCCGGCGGACAGCGCCAACTGGCGTGGATAGCGATGGTCCTCGCCCAGGAGACCGACGTGCTCCTGCTCGACGAACCGACGACGTATCTCGACCTGCGCCACCAGCTCCACGTGCTCGACGTCGTCCGCACGCTCGCCGACGAAGCGGACCTGACCATCGGCGTGGTCCTCCACGACGTGGCGCAAGCGGCCCGCTACGCCGACAACCTCGTCGCTCTGAAAGACGGCGAACCGTACGACTGGGGCCCGCCCGCCGACGTGGTGACCGAGGAGCTACTCGCGGCGGTGTTCGGCGTCGAGGCGACCGTCGAATCGAGCGACGACGGACCCGTCGTCCATCCGCATCGACCCCTGTAGCGCCGGCAGGGAGCGGCGAATCCGCCCGCGGCCGGACCGCACCCTCGGCGTCCGGCGACCGTCGCCGCCGTCTCTCCGTTTTCCTGCCGTCGGGAGGCCGACTCTGAACCCAGGCCATCCCGCGAGGCGGACCGACCGCGCTCGGGGAGAGCGAAGAACCGCAACCTTTACCAGTTTTTAGGCCGCCCTAAAACACGAGGCGGGAGCCACGTCGTGGGGGTCGAACGGCTCCGCGACGGTGCGTCTCCGGCCTGCGAGCCGCGTTTCCGAAAGCGCCCGTGCGGGTCCGGCTTCCGGGACTCGGCGCCGGGAGTCTCGCCGACGGGCGAACGCTGCAGAGGTATCGTCCGCGAACGAGCGCGAACGGTGGGCATCCGTCCGCGTCTGTCCCTTCTACGCCGACGGTCGACGACGCGAGAGAACGTCGCCCGGCGCGAACCGACCCACGCCGGAGAGTCGTCCGACCGCGAATCGAGGACGCGACGTCGGTACATGCGTCGGGCGACTCCCGGCGTCGGGAAAACCGTTCGATACGGTGAAACGACCGCGTACGCACCCGGCGATTCCAGCGGACCGCCGAGTCGTCCCTCCGAAAACTGTTTCTCGCCGTGGCGTCGAGCGTATTACATGACGGCCATCGAGGTTCGGGGTCTCTCCAAGCGATACGGGGACGTCCTGGCGAACGACGACCTCTCCTTCTCGGTCGCGGAAGGCGAGGTGTTCGGCTACCTCGGCCCGAACGGCGCGGGCAAGACGACGACCATCCGGACCCTGATGGGGTTCCAGTCGCCGACGTCGGGGTCAGCGACGGTGCTCGGCAGCGACGTTCGCGACGAGCGCGAACTCATCGAGGCCAAGCGACGGGTGGGCTACCTGCCGGCCGACCCCGCCTTCGACGAGACCGCCACCGGCCGCGAGATTCTCGACCTCCACGCGGCCGTCAAGGGCGACGAACGCCGCGAGGAACTGCTCGACATCTTCGACCCGCCGCTGGACCGGGAGGTGCGGGAGTACTCCTCGGGCAACAACCAGATGCTCGGACTCGTCCAGGCGTTCATGCACGACCCGGACCTCGTCGTGCTGGACGAGCCGACCGGCGGACTCGACCCGCTGAAACAGCAGGAGTTCAACGAGTTCGTCCGCCGGGAGCGGGCCACCGGCACGACGGTGTTCATGTCCTCGCACATCCTGAGCGAGGTGCGCCGCGTCTGCGACCGCGTCGGCGTCATCCGCGACGGCCGACTCGTGACGACGGAGAGCGTCGAGCGCCTACTGCGGCGCAGCGGCAAGGTCGTCCACCTGACCGTCACCGACGACGTCGGGGCGGGGGAGTTCGACCTCGACGGCGTCCACGACCTCGCCGTCCGGCAGGTCGACGGCGAGACGGTCGAGGGCGAAGCGAACGGGGGAAGCGTCGACGGTGCCGGAAAGCGGGAGACGTCCGAGCGCACCGCGGTCGCTCCGACCGTGACCGAACTCTCTTTCACCTTCACGGGGAACATGAACGCGCTCGTCGACCGCATCCACGACTACGACGTGCTCGAACTCGACGTGCAGGAAGCGCCGCTGGAGGAAGTGTTCATGCGATTCTACGGCGACGAGAGCGCCGAAGCGGCCGAGGTGCCGCCGGAGCGACGCCCCGGCGACGGAGGTGAAGCGTGACGTTCGAGTTCGCGCGCTACGAGACCCGCCGCCGCATCCGGGGCGCGGTCGCACTCGCGGTCGGCCTGTCGCTGCTCGCGGCGATGGTCATCTGGGTCTACCCCTCGTTCGCCGACAGCATCGACCTCGACCGGCTGCTCCAGTCGTACCCCGAGCCCATCGTCAAGGCGATGGGGATACGGACCATGAGCACGCTCGCGGGCTTTCTCGCGGTCGAACTGTACAACTTCGCGTGGGTCATCCTGCTCGGTCTGTACTTCGCGTACAGCGCCGCGTCGCTGGTCGCCGACGACGTCGAGCGCGAGCGCATGGACATGCTGCTGTCGCTACCCGTCTCGCGGTCGCGCATCGTCGCCGAGAAGTTCCTCTCGCTGCTCGCGCCCATCCTCGTCCTCAACGTCGTCACCGCGGTCGTCGTCTACGTCGGCAGTCTGCTCGTCGACGACGCCATCCCGGTCGCCGACCTCGTCGCCGTCCACGCGCTCTCGATACCGTACCTGCTCGCCTGCGCCGGCATCGGCCTGGTCGCCTCCGTCGCGTTCGACCGGGAGGCAATCGCCCAGCGGGTCGCGCTCGCGGTCGTGTTCGCCCTCTTCCTCGTCGAGTCCGTGCTGACCGACACCGACTACGAGGTGCTGGGCGCGGTCGCGCCGATGCGCTACTACGACCCGACCGCCGTGCTCGTCGACGGCCAGTACGACCTCCTCGGTGCCGCGGTTCTCCTCGCCGCCACGGTCGCGCTCGTCGTCGTCAGCCAGCAGTGGTTCCGCCGGAAGGACCTGAACTGAGCCCCGACGCGTTCGGTGGCGGGAGAAGCGAGCGTCGCGGTCGCCGCTCACGGCGCGTCGAACGGAGCGCGGAAAGCGACGCCGCTCGGACGCACGTGACGCGTGGTGAGAAAACCTTTATCACGGGCGGGAAGAAGGATAGGGAAACGACCCCCCGAGAGCATGACACGTTTCGAAGCGAGCGACCGCGACCGGCTGGCCCGCCGGCACCGCGAGGAGGTCGAGATACCGGAGAGTCGGGAGGTGTCGGACCTCGTCATGTCGCTGTCCGCCGACGACTCCGGTCGGCGAGCGAGCGCGGCGTGGGCGCTCGCGGAGGAGGCCGCGAGCAGGCCGGAGCAGGTGCCCGTCTCGGACCTCGCCCGGGCGACCGACGACGACGACGTCTGGGTGCGCCGCGGCGCGACGTGGGCGCTCGCCGAGGTCGCCCGGTCCGACCCGGAGGCGGCCCGCTCGACCGTCGAACGGGCGACCCGCCTCGTGGGAGACGACGACCCACTCGTGCGCGAGAACGCCGTCGTCACCGTCGCAAGCGTCGCCACCGAGTACCCCCGGGCGGCCGAACCGGCCATCGAGGAACTGGCCGCGCTCAGGGACGACGACGACGGCATCGTGCGCAGGTACGCGAGCGAAGCGCTCCGGCACGTCGTCGACGCGCTGTCCGAGTCGACGCTCACGGGCGAACCGACCGTCGTCAGCGTCAGCGACGAGCGACTCGCCGACCTTCTCGACGGCGCGAACGTCGTCCAGACGGGCGGTGGCGGCCAGTCCACGTCCGTCCGCGTCGCGCCGGCGTCCGAGGTCGAGAGTGCCGAATCCGGGACCGCCGACCGCCGCGACGCCGGTGACGAGGTCCGCGGTCGCCCGCCCGACCCGGCCGACGTGGTCTCCCCCGACCCGGTCGACGCCGAGTACGACGAGTTCGAGCGACTGCGCCGGGTCGGCACCGACCCGCTCACCGTCGGACACAAGGCGCGCGTCCTCGCGCCCGGCCCCCGGGCACACGTCGTAGTGACGCTCCGGACGCTGCAGGAGAGCGACCACGCCGGGGCGTTCGCCCGGGCGACGCGCCGGTGGGAACGCGTCGACGACCACGACCACGTCGCGGGCGTCCTGGCACGCGGCGACGGCCCGCGCCCGTGGGTCGCCACGGAGTTCTTCGACGCCGGGACGCTCGCGGACCACCTCGGAGACGGCGTCGCGGCGTCGCTGTGGTACGGGCACCGAATCGTCGCCGCCGTGGCCCACGCCCACGCGCTCGGCGTCGTCCACGGCGGCCTGCGCCCCGGCGTCGTCGGGTTCGTCGAGACGCTCGGGCGGACCTGGCCCGTGCCGAAGGTGACCGACTGGGAGTTCGGTCGCGTCCTCGCCGAGGCCGGCACGAAGCCCGTCTCGCCCGCCTTCGCCGCGCCGGAACACGTCGCGCCCGAGACGTTCGGCCGGCCCGACCAGGCGACGGACGTGTACGGCCTCGGTGCGCTGCTGTACGCCCTGTTCGCCGGTCGACCGCCGTTCACCGGCGACCCGCACGTCGTCGTCCAGCAGGTCGAGTCGGCGGACCCGCCGGCGCCGACCGAGAGCGACGCCGACCTGCCCGGGGCAGTCGACGACGTGGTCGCTCGCGCGCTCGCAAAGCGCAAGCCGGAGCGCTACGAGACCGTCGCGGACCTCCGGGTCGGCCTCGAACGCGTCCTCGAGGACCGCGCCCCCGAACTGCTGAACGCCTGACCGGACGGCCCACCGACCGCCGTACTGTCATGACGGTGAGGTGTTCGGACCCGGCGTTCTCGAACGCCTCCGTTTCCCGCGTGTTCCCCTCGAATTCAGGGGTGAACGGCAGCTGACGAATCACAAAATACTCAAACAGGAGACGCGCGACTAGGTGTGTATGGACCTGAAGGAGAAACTCCCGTCACAGCCGTGGCTTGTGCGCGGGACCGTCCTGTTACTCGTCGTCGCTCTGCTCGCGCCCTCCGCCGTCTCCGCACTCACCTACGACCAGGAGGAGTCGAACCTGGAGCCGGGCACCATGGAGAAATCGGCGAACGGCACGACGGTTATCAGCGTGCAGGGATACCACTTCGAGGGACAAGGGAACAACAAGAAGCCAGCCCGACTCGTCGCCGTCGGCCCCCGCGGCGACGTCAAGTGGGTCCACAACGGCTCGAAGGAGGGAGCCACGTGGTTCTACGACGTGGACCCGATGGAGAACGGCAACCTGCTCGTCACCTCGACGCAGCGAGGGAAGACGCTGGTGTACGAGTTCGACCCGGAGACGAAGGAGAAGGTGTGGACGCAGGAGCTGGACATCGAAGACACCCACGACGTCGACCTCATCAACGGTAACCAGCTGCTCGTCGCGAACATGAAGAACTACGACGAGGACAGTGGAAAGAACGACGACAGCATCTTCGTCTACGACCTGGAGAAAGACGAAATCGTCTGGCGCTGGTACTTCCGGAGTCACTACGACCGGGACGCCGGCAAGGGCCAGGGCAAGTACACGGACGACTGGACCCACGTCAACGACGTGGAGAAGATCGGGCCGGGCAAGTACATGGCCGACCCGCGTAACATGGACGAGGTCATCGTCGTCGACCGCGAGAGCAAGGAGGTCACGATGAAACTCGGCGAGGACGGGAACTACGACGTCCTCCGCAAGCAGCACAACCCGGACTACCTCGAGAGCGAGGACGGTAACCCGACCGTGCTGGTCGCCGACTCGCACAACCAGCGCGTCGTCGAGTACGAGCGCGAGAACGGCAAGTGGAACCAGACCTGGAGCGTGGGGTCCCACGAGACGTTCAACTGGCCGCGGGACGCCGACCGCCTGCCAAACGGCAACACCCTCGTCGTCGACTCGCAGAACCACCGCGTCGTCGAGGTGACGCCGAAAGGCGAGGTCGTCTGGGAGTTCTACTCGCCGTGGCTGCCGTACGACGTCGAGCGCGTGAAGTACGGCGACGAATCGAACGGCTCGACGATGTCGGACGTCGGCGTGACCGGCGAGTACGACGTGACCGGAAGCGCCAACCTCGAACCCGGCGGCGACCGCATCAAGATGTCCGTCTTCCTCTCGAACACGTTCGCGGGAACGCCGTTCCAGGAGGAGATGCAGCGACTCGGCGAGACGTGGGACCAGGCGACGCCGTTCATCCGTCCCATCTGGATGGACGAGTACGCGTTCATCGCCGCGATACTCGCCGGTCTCCTGCTCGTGGGCTGGGTCTTCGGCGAGGGCGTCTACCACCGCCGGCGCATCTACCACGGCATCAGAAAGCGCCTGGCCTGAGCCGGTCACGCTCGTTTTCCGCCGTCGACCGTCGCCGGGACCCCTGCAGACGTCCGGACGAGTGGAACGACCGCCCGGTTCGTCTAGAATTCGGGCGACAGCGCGGCGGCCACACGTTTCACAAGCGTCCTGGTCCACACGCGAGTATGGACGAACTACCGCGAATCGGACTCGGCACCTACGACAACACCGACCCGGAGCAGTGCGCCGACGTCGTCGCCGCCGCGCTGGAGATGGGGTACCGACACGTCGACACGGCCCAGGAGTACGACAACGAGGCGTACGTCGGCGAGGGCATCGCCCAGGCGAACGTCGACCGCGAGGACGTCTTCCTCGCGACGAAGGTCTGGGACGACAACCTCGCGCACGACGACGTGCTCGCCAGCACGAACGAGAGCCTCGACAGACTCGGCGTCGATAGCCTGGACCTGCTGTACGTCCACTGGCCGCGGGACACCTACGACGCCGAGGACACCCTGCCGGCGTTCGACGAACTGTACGACGAGGGCACGATAGACCACGTCGGCGTGAGCAACTTCACGCCAGACCAGCTCGACACGGCGCGCGAGACGCTCGACGCGCCCATCTTCGCCCACCAGGTCGAGATGCATCCCCTGCTCCAGCAGGAGGAGCTACAGGAGTACGCCCGCGAACACGACCACTGGCTCGTCGCCTACTCGCCGGTCGCGCGCGGGAAGGTGACCGAGGTGGACGAGATTCGAGAGGTGGCGGAGAAACACGACGCCACGCCCTACCAGGTGTCGCTGGCGTGGCTCGCCGCGAAGGAGAACGTCGCCGCCATCCCGAAGACGTCGAGCGAGGAGCACCTGCAGGACAACTTCGAAGCGCGGAAGATAGACTTAGACGACGAGGACGTGGCGGCGATAGACGGCATCGAGCGCGAGGAGCGCATCGTCGACCCCGACGACGCGCCGTGGAACCAGTAGCCGGTTAGCCGTCCGCGGACGGTCCGGGGTCCCCGGTCGTCTCCCGAATCTCGAACCGTGCACCGCCGTCGACGCCCTCGGTCACCGACGCGGTCCAGCCGTGGGCGTCTGCGATCTGGTCGACGATGGCGAGGCCGAACCCCGTTCCGTCGTCGCGAGTCGAGTAGTCGGAGTCGAACACCACCGTCCGCTCGGACTCGGGAACGCCGGGCCCGTCGTCCTCGACGTAGACGCCGTCGACGAACCCGTCGGCGGGACCGTCCCGTAGCGCCCCGACGCGGACGGTGACGTCCCTGCCCGCGTGCTCGACGGCGTTGCGGAACAGGTTCTCGAACAGCTGCTGGAGCCGTCCGCCGTCGGCCTCGATGCGACCGTCGGGGACGCTCGCCAGCGTCGCGTCGGCGGTGTCGACGTTCGCCCACGCGCCGCGGACGACGGTCGCGAGGGCGACCGGTTCGGGGTCGTCTACCAGTTCGCCCTCCCGCGCGAGCGTCAGCACGTCGTCGATGATGGCCTCCATCCGGTCGAGCGCGTTGAGAGTCTTCGTCAACCGTCCGTCGTCGTACGTCTCCGCGAGCAGGTCGACGTACCCGTGTGCGACGTTCAGCGGGTTCCGGAGGTCGTGGGAGACGATGCCGGCGAAGTCCTCCAGCTGGTCTTTCTGGCGGCGCAGCCGTTCTTCGCGCTCCCGGAGCAGGCGCTCGCGCTCGACGCGGTTGAGCGCCTCGGCCGCGTGGGTGACCAGCAGTTCGGCGAGTTCGAGGTCCGTCTCGTCGAAGAAGCCGACCTCTTCGGCGACCGCCTGGAACACTCCCCAGTCGCCGACGGGCACGCTGATGCCGGACCGGTAGTCGCCCTGGGGGTCCGCCGCGTCGACGTCCCGCAGGTCGTCCGCGAGGTTGGCCTCGCCGGTCCGGTACGTCCGCCCGACGACTCCCTCGTCGACCGACATCGTCGGCGTCTCGTCCGGGACGATACCCGTCGACATGCTCTTCGTCTTCAGCAGTCCGTCCTCCTCGGCGTCGACGACGCAGATGTCGAACTCGAGGATTCGCTCGGCCGCGTCGACCGTGAGGTCGTAGACGGCCTGCTCGGTCTCGCAGGCCTCCATCTGGGTCGCTATCTCGTGCAGTTCCTCTATCTTGCGCTTGTTCTCGTGGAGTTCCGCGCCGAGTCGGCGGTACTCCGCCTCGCGTTCGGCGCGGTCGAGCGCCGTCTCCGTGTTCGTCCCGAGCAACTCCAGGAACTCGACGTCGGCGTCGTCGAAGTCCCGAATCTCCGTCGTTCCCGTGGTCAGCACGCCCTGGTCGCCAAGCGGCACGATGACCTCGCTGCGTACCGGCGTTTCGGGGTCGTGGACGTCCGCCTCGGTCCGCACGTCCTCGTAGACGGCCGTCTCGCCGCGCTGGAACGTGCGCCACGCGAGGCTGTCGCCGGGTTCGAACGTGGGTTGCCCGTCGAACGTCTCGTGCGACATCGCCGTCTGGGCCGCCGGTCGAAGCGTCTCGTCCTCGTCGGCCAGCCAGCAACCGGTCAGCGGAAACCCGAGTTCGGATCGCGCGGTCTCGACCGCTATCTCGCAGACCCGTTCTTTCGTCTCGGCGTGCATCATCTCGCGAGTCGCGGTGTGCAGCGCCTCGAACGTCCGTTCGTTCTGCCGCCGGTCGGTGACGTCCCGGACGAACCCCAGCGTCGCGTATCTCCCCTCGTACGTTATCGGCCTGACGCTCAACTCGCACTGGCGAACGACGCCCGACTTCGTCCGGAGTCGCACCTCGTACGTCTCGGGGGCGTCTCCGTGCCGCTCGCGTCGAGCGGCGATTCTCTCGACCCGTTCGTGGTCGTCCGGATGGACCACGTCACGGAAGTCCATTCCTTCCAGTTCGTCCCTGTCGTACCCGGTGAGCCGACAGGCCCGACCGTTGACGAACTCGAGCACCCCGTCCTGAAAGATGTATATCGCGTCGCGGCTCTGCTCGACGACGGTCCTGTAGCGGTGTTCGCTCTCGCGCCGCGCCCATTCGGTTCCGCTGCTCTCGACGGCCTCGCGGACGCGGTTGGCCAGCACCGCGAACCGGTCCGGCGCGGCCCCCTTTCGGAGGTAGTCCGTGACGCCCGCTGAGATGGCTGCGCTGGCGACGTCCTCGCTCCCTCGCCCCGTGAAGAGGACGAACGGCAGGTTCGGGTAGTCCTCCCGGACCGCTTCGAGAAACGACAGTCCGTCGGTATCCGCCAGGTCGTAGTCGCTGACGACGCAGTCGAACGTCTCCGCTGCGAGGCGGTCCAGCCCGTCGGCTGCGCTCGTCTCGGTGACCACCGACAGCCGGTCGTCCCGGCGTTCGAGGGAGTCTGCCGTCAGGTCGCCGAAGTCGGGGTCGCCGTCGACGTGGAGGACTCGCAGGTGGTCCCGCACTGCGTCGGCCATACTGGCGAATTGGGAACTCACCACATAAAACCTTCACTTCAATGATACGTGAACTGGCGAAAACGCCGGACCGGCGGTGGCGGAACCGGGGAACGCGTCCGCGGGCGTCCGGCCGAGTTCCGACGGACCTACCGGTCGACCGAACCCAGCACGATGTCGAGGCTACCGAGCGCGGCGATGAGGTCCGGCACGTACTCGCCGTTGGCCATCTCCGGCAGCGTCGAGAGATTGTGGAAGCACGGACTCCGGATCTTGAATCGCGCCGGCTTGCTGGTGTTGTCCGAGCGGATGTAAACGCCGAGTTCGCCCTTCGCGGCCTCGACCGCCCGGTAGGTTTCGGCGTCGGCGGGCGGTTTGAGCGTGCGCGGCACGTTCGACTGGAGGGTGCGCTCCTCCTCGGGCCAGTCTTCGAGCAGGTCGACGCACTGCCCGACGATCTTCGCGGACTCCTCGACCTCGCGCAGGCGCACCAGGACGCGCGAGTAGTTGTCGCAGCCGTCCTCGGTGACGACGTTCCAGTCGAGTTCGTCGTAGTAGCCGTAGGGGTCGTCCCGGCGCACGTCGTAGTCGACGCCCGACCCCCGGGCGACGGGACCCGTCGCGCCGTACTGCTTGGCGACGTCGGGTTCCAGAACGCCGGTGTCGATGCACCTGAGCTGAAATATCTCGTTGCCGGTGATGAGGTCGTGGTACTCCTCGAGCGTTCCCGGCAGGTCGTCGAGGAAGTCCCGGACCTTCCCGAAGAACTCGTCGCGCGGTTCGGGGACGTCCCAGATTACGCCGCCCAGTCGGAAGTAGTTGAACATCATCCGCTGGCCGGTGAGGTCTTCGAGGATGTTCTGGGCCTTCTCGCGGTCCCGCATCGCGTACATGAAGATGGCCGTGAAGTCGCCGTACACGTCGAGTGCGAAGGTTCCGACGGCGAGGAAGTGACCGGTCATCCGCGAGAGTTCGACGCCGAGCGTCCGCAGCACCTTGGCGTACTCCGGCACGTCGATGTCCGCGAGGTCCTCCGCGGCGCGGGCGTAGGCCCACTCGTTGGTCATGTTCGCGCTGTAGTCCCAGCGGTCCGGGTACGGCATGATTTCGTGGCGGTAGTTGCCCGTCTGGGCCATCTGCTCCTCGCAACGGTGGAGGTAGCCGACGTCCGGTTCCACGTCGGCGACCTGCTCGCCGTCGAGGACCGTCTTGAGGTGGAGCACCCCGTGGGTCGCGGGGTGGTGCGGACCGATGTTGAGCAGCATCGTCTCCGAACCCTCGTCGCGGTGGTCGGCCTGGAGCGGGTTGCGATGTCGTTCCATCGACACGATCTGTGGCCGGTCCTGGTCGTAGTCGAGGCCCAGCGGGTGGCCCTGCCACGTCTCGGGCAGGAGGATGCGCCGCAGGTCCGGGTGGCCCTCGTACTCGACGCCGACGAGGTCGTACGCCTCGCGCTCCTGCCAGTCGGCGGTGCGGTAGACCGGTTCCGCCGTCTCGCTGACCGGGTCCTCCCTCGACGTCGGGACGACGACGCTCACTTCCTGCGTGCGGTCGTCGTACTTCGTGAGGTGGTAGATGCTCTCGTAGCGGTCCTCGTACTGCTGGGCGGTGAGACAGGAGAGGTGGTCGAACCCTGCCTCGTCGCGCAGCGTGAACAGCGCGTCCTGCACCTCGTCGGGGCGGACGACGAACGCCTCAGCGTTGCCGTGCGTCTCCCGACCGATGACGCGGTCGCCGAGCAACTCGGCGAGACCGTCGTAGTCGACCTCCGGACGCTGGATTTCCTGCTTGCTCACGGCGAATCAGCCCAGTTGTAGCGCATGACGAGCGTCTCCTCGTCGATTCGGTCGGCGAGCGTCTCCACCAGTTCGTCGCGTTCGAGGTCGCCGAACTGCTCCAGTTCGTACGGCTTGACCGTCACGGGGCTCGCCTCGCCGTTTGCGACGCGCTCCTGGAGTTTGGCGACGCCGTAGATGAGCGCCTCGGGGCGAGGCGGACAGCCCGGCACGTGGATGTCACAGGGGATGACCTCCTCTGCACCCTTGATGACGTTGTAGCCGCCCTGGAACGGACCGCCGGAGCACGTACACGAGCCCATACTGACGACGAACTTCGGCTCGGGCATCTGGTCGTAGACGCGGTGCATCCGCGGCGCGAACTTCGAGACGATGGTCCCCGGGACGATGATGACGTCGGCCTGGCGCGGCGACGCCCGCGGCACGCCGGCGCCGAAGCGGTCGAGGTCGTGTTTGACCGCGTAGGTGTGCATCATCTCGAGGCTGCAGCAGGCGATGCCGAACTGCAGCATGAACATCGACGACCCCCGGACCCAGTTCATGAACTTGTCGAACTTCGTGAGGATGAACGGCGACGAACCGAACGCCGTCCGAAGCTTCGAGTTGAACCGGTCGCGGCTCTCGGCTTTGCCCTCCTCGCGACTCGTCGGTTCCCGGAACTCCTCACCGCCGTGCGGGTCGACGGACGGTCCCCCCTCTGACGTGTAGTCTGCCTTGCGTTCGCTCATCCCACAACCCCCGGCCCTGGGTACGGGCCTTTCCGGTGGTTGGGCCGGTACCAGCATGAATGTTCGGGATAGATTCGATGGCGGAGCCGATGACGACTGCCCGGCCGCCGGCGCACGTCGCACGGCCCGGCGTCCGGACGTTGAAATAGGAAGGCGAGGAACCGTCCGGTGTGACGACGCAACGAGAGCGGCGGGGACGAGTCGCCGTGCTGTTCGCCGCGGGACTGGCGGTCGTCGCGCTCGCGGTCGGGCGACTCCGTGGAGCGGTCGCACGCGCCGAGTCGGTGCCGCTCAGCCCGCTGTTCGCCCGCTGGCGGGTCGGCGCGGACTACCTCGACCGCCACGGCGTCGCGACGGGCGACCCCCTGCCGGGAGAGATGGACGACGTCGCGGCGTACGAGAGCCCGGAGTTCGAACCGGACGCGCTCGACCCTGCAGTGCGACGGTTCTACGAACGCACCGCCGAGTACGACCTAGACTACTCGGTTCGCTGGCATCCGGGCTTCCGTCTCGGAGCGGCGCTCGCGGCGCGCGCGACGAGTCGCCTCGAACAGTTGAATCTCCCTGCGCCGGGCGGAATCGACGGGACGCTCCGGAGCCGCATCGTCGCGGTCGAGGAGCGCTCCGACCCCAGGGACGGCGCGCGGGCCTGGATACGGACCGACGACGACGGCGTCGCCGTCTTCGTCGCCGTCTACGCCAGCCACGTGTCCGGCGACCGTCGCTACGTCAACATCGCCGTCCCGCTCCCGGCCTCGAACCTGAGCACCGTCCTGCTCCCCCGAACCTGCGAGGACGGCGGCGTCGAGTTGACGACGCGGGCGGGCACCGACGACGAGGGACTCTACCTCGTCACGCCGCTGGGCGGCGTCGCGCTCCCGCTCGCCCAGCGGTTCCGGGTTCGCCCCGACGGCGACGGCGTTCGTGCCGTCCACGAGATGTGGGCGTTCGGTCGGCAGTTCCTCACCGTCGAATACGGGGCAGAGCCGACCGAGAACCGGCGTTCCGAGGGATAGAAGTATCCGGCTGGCGCGTGAGGCTTCGGCCATGAAGCTCGGAGATGCGGCGAGGGCGACGCGCTCGGTGCTCGTCGACCGCCCCGCGACGGTGCTGCCGGCGTTCCTCGCGGGCGTCGGGGTCGCGCTCGTCGCCCAGTCGGTCCCCCTCGTCGGCGTCGCGCTGGCGTTCGCCGTCCTCCTCGGGTCGGGCCGCATCGACCGCTTCCTCGAGACGGTGCGACGCGTCGACGTCGAGCCGACGGACGGCGTGAGCGACGCGACCGCGAGCACGCTCGCCGACGCGGTGCTGGCGCTGTTCACGCCGACGACCGTCGCGTTGCTTCTCGGCTCCGCGGCGGTCGGGCTGGTGGCGTTCCTCGTGGCGCGGGCGTTCGTCGGCGCGGCGCAGGTCCACGCCGTCGTGAGCGCGCTCGAAGGGGCGACGGACTCGCGTCCGATGGCGGCCGGCGTCGAGGGGGCGAGCGCGGACGGCTGGACGTTCCTCGGACTCGGCGTCGCACGGGCGCTCGCCCTGCTCGCGCCGACGGTCGCCGTGGGCGCGCTGGCGACGGTCGCGGCGAACGGCGGCGGTCTCGCGGCGGGACTGGTACTGTTCGTCGCCGTACTGGCGTGGCTACCGCTCACGTTCGCCGTCTACCTGCTGTTCGCGTTCGCGCCGCAGGCCATCGTCTTGGACGACGCGGGCGTCGTCGAGGCCGTGAAACGTGCTACGGGGTTCGTCCGACGCGAACCCGGGCGAGTGGTCGGCTACCTCGTCGTCGCGTTCGGGGCCGTCGTCGCGACCGGCGCGGCGGCGGTCGGCTTCCAGGCGCTCGGCGTCGGTTCTCTCCTGCAGGTGGCCGTGGCGTTTCTGGTCGCCCCCACCCTCGGCGTGCTGAAGACCGCGCTGTACCTCGACCCGCGCGACCCCGGACCGCCGACCGCGGTTGCCGGACCGGCAGAGAGAGGGGCGACCGGGGCGGCCACGGACGCGGTTGGAGAGCCGTCGAACGGGGCGACGGAGACGGGCGAGTCGGTCGACGCGACGGTGGCCCGCCGGACGCCGACGGACGGGAGCGGTCGCGGCTCCCTCGCGGACGCGTTCCGGCGCGGGTGGCGGGAACTCGTCGGCTTCGTCGCGGCCCGGCCCGGACTGGTCGCGGCCGCGCTCGGCCTGTTCGCGGTCGGCGTGGCGGGCGGGTGGACCGCCGCAAGACCGTATTCCACGCCCGTCCCGGGTTCGGTGAGCGAGAACGTGTTCGGACGACTCCCCATCGACACGTTCGTCAGCCTCACCGCGAACAACTGGACGGTCGCCATCTCGACGGCGTACGCCGGCCTCGGATTCGGAGTGCCGACGGCGGTCAATCTACTGTTCAACGGCGCGCTCGTCGGCGGCATCGTCGGTCTCGGTTCGGACCCGGTCGTGCTCGCTGCGCTCGTCGTTCCCCACGGCGTCGTTGAGATTCCGGCACTGTCGGTCGCCGCCGCGCTCGGCCTTCACCTCGGCGGAGCAGCGTGGTCGTACGTCCGCGGCCGGACGTCCGCCGACGCGCTCGCGGGAGAACTCGTCCGGACGTACTACGTCCTGCTCGGTCTGCTACCGCTGTTCGTCGTCGCGGGGTTCGTCGAGGCGTTTCTCACCTGGTGGGTCGCCAGTCTGGTGGCGTGAGCGCCGGGCCGTGTCGCCGCGGTTCGGCGCGTGCGCGGTCGGCCACGTCACCTCCCGGGTCGTCCGGACGGCCGGCGTCCACCTCGGTCCCGGATTCGTCGCCAGGGAGACCGTCGTGCGGTGGCGCTACCGGACGGGACGTGGCTCTCCGTGCGACGGTTCTCGACCGACGAGGGGGGCGGTCACTGTGCGAGTTCCGTGAACGCGTTCGTGTCGGCGTCGGTGCCCGCGACTATCAGTCTGTCCTCGGACTCGACGACGAAGTCGGGGCCGAGGTCGGTGGTCACCTCGCCGTCGCGTTCGACCGCGATGACGGTGCAACCGGTGCGTTCGCGTACGTCGGCCTCGCCGAGACTCTGGCCGACGAGGCGCGGGGCGGTCGTCCGGACGATCTCTATCTGCTTGTCCGGCGAGATGACCTCCTCGTCCTCCAGGATGGTCGAGGCGAGCATCCGCCCGCTGACGGTTTCGAGCGCGAGCACGTAGTCGGCACCGGCGCTGTACAGCTTTCCGATGTTGTCCGTCTCGTTCGCGCGGGCGACGATCTCCACCGTCGGCGAGAGTTCGCGGGCGACCAGCGTCGCGAAGATGGTCGTCGTGTCGTCGCCGAGCGCGAGGATGAGCGCGTTGGCGTGGTCGATGCCGGCCTCCAGCAGGACCGACTCGTCGGTCACGTCGCCGACCACGTCGACGCCCTCCTTGTTCTCGCGGTCGACGACGATGCTACGAAGCCCGGAGGTGACGAGTTTCTCGCTTACGGTCGAGCCGACCTCGCCGTAGCCGGCGACGATGGCCGAGCGCCGCGAGCGGGAGTACTCGTCGCCGAGCGTCATCTCTTTGAGGCGTTCGAGTTGTGACTCCCGGCCGGCGACCAGCAGGATGGTGTCCTCGTCGAGCATGGTGTCCGGCGACGGTGGCGTGTGGAACTCGCCGCGCGTCCACGTGCCGATGATGCTCGCGCCGGTCCGCTCGCGGATGTTGCTCTCGGATAGCTCGCGGCCGACGACCGCCGAGTTCTCCTGCACGGAGAGTTCGACGATTTCGAAGTCCTCGCCGATGGTGATGGTGTCACCGAGGTCGGTCGTCACCGAGGCGGTCACCTGCTCCGCGAGGCTCTCGCCGAGGAGGTGGCGCGGCGAGAACACCTGGTCGGCACCGGCGTACTGGAGGTAGCTCGCCAGGTCGGGGTCCTGGACGAGGCTGATGACCTCGACGTCGTCGCTTATCTCCCTGACGGCGAGGGTGATGCTGGCGTTCTGCTCGTCGGTCGCGTCCGCGACCACGGTGGCTGCAGTCGCGACCCGCGCGCGGCGGAGCACCTCGGCGGACTCGGGGTCGCCGTGTATCACGTCGAGGTTGCGCTCGTACAGGTCCAGCGACGTCTCCCGGTCTCGAACGACGAGGACGTACTCGCGGTCCCACGACCGGAGTTCGTCGATGAGCGTCTCGGCGCGCGGCGAGTAGCCACAGATGACGACGTGACCGCTGCGCTCGTCGATGGCCGTCGGGGGACTCACCCGCACCGCTTCCTGGACCCACGGCGCGACGAACAGCGGCAGCGCCATGAAGATGAGGAAGACGCCGGTCATCTGCATGGCGACCATCAGCAGTTCCATCTCGGTCGTCGTCCAGAGTCCGGCGTCCCTGCCGTATCCGGTCGTCGTGAACGTCTCGACGACGATGGCGAACGACTCTAGCAGGCTCCGTTCTCGCTCCTCGAACGTCGCCATCCCCCACGAGTAGGCGAAGGTGTACCCGACGACCACCGTGACGAACGCGCCGACGTAGAGCAGCGCCCGACGCTGCTGTCGAATCATCTCCGGTGTACGCTCTCTCGTGCGGGTCCTTTTACTCTGCTGTCTGGCGGGCGCGGCGAGGCGGTACGGAGGACGGTCGCGCCGGGACGACGGACGGGGGTGTGCGAGAGACGGCGAAGCGGCGGTGACGCGAAATCGACGACGTTCTCGCAGGCACGAAATACCAGTGCAGTGGGCGTTTCGACGCAGCCTCGGCGACACGAATTAAGGGGACGGTGGCTGAAACGACACCCATGGAGTGTCACTCGGAGGTGACGTATGGCGAAGAGTAGTCCGGAGCCGGAAAAACTGCGCGTCGGCGTCGTTGGCGGCGGGTTCATCGGCAAAACCGTCGGCGCGGGGTTCATGCAGGACCGTCGCTCCACGGTCGTCGCCATCGCCGACGTGAGCGAGGCGGCGCTCCGGGAGGCAGGAGAGGAACTGTACGTCGGCCACGGGTCCCAGTACGAGGACTACGAGACGATGCTGGACGAGGAGGACCTCGACGCCGTGCTCGTCGGGACGCCGCACGCGTTCCACTACGAGCAGGTGACCGCGGCGCTGGACCGGGACCTGCACGTCCTCTGTGACAAGCCGCTGACGACCGACCGCGAGCAGGCCCGCGAACTCGTCGAGCGCAGCGAGTCCGCCGACGAGGTGTTGATGGTCGGCTACCAGCGCCACCTCAACCCGGCGTTCGTCCAGGCACGCGAGCGCTGGGCCAACGGCGACCGAACGCCGACGTTCGTCACCGCCGAGATAACCCAGAACTGGATCGACCGCTTCGAGGACACGTGGCGCGCGAATCCCGACCTCTCCGGCGGCGGCAACCTCTACGACACCGGGAGCCACCTCTTAGACGCCGTTCTCTGGACGACGGGCCTGACCCCCACTGCGGTCCGCGCGGACATGGAGTTCGCGGACGAGGAGCGACGGGTCGACGTCGAGGCGCTGCTGAACGTCGAGTTCGCGGAGGGCGCGAGAGCGAGCGTCTCCGTGTTCAGCGACGCTCCGTGCGTTCGCGAACACATCCACACGTGGGACGACGAGGGCGCGATATATCTCGAGGGTCGCCAGTGGGAACCCCGCCAGTTGACGAAGATCGAGGAGGACAGCACGGACGTCGTCCCGTACATCCGGCGGGACCACGAGGATACCAAGGCCGAGACGTTCGTCGACTGCGTGCGCCAGGGGAAGACGCCGCCCGCCACCGCCCGCGACGCATTCGCCGTCACCGCGCTCACCGAAGCGGCCTACGAATCAGCCCGGAGCGGCGAGCGCGTCTCGGTCGACCTCGACGTCTGACCGCGGCGAACGCGGACTCGAACCCCACGGCTGACGGCACCGACCGCGCCCAGGAGACCCGACGCGTCGCTTCCCGGCGAGAATCGCGACGGTCGCGAGGCGGCACGCGACTACGGGCTTTGCGTTCGCCGGGGTTATCGCTTCTCCACGTCGGCCAGACGGTCCAGCAGGCGTTCCGCCAGGTCGTCTTCCCGATACCGCACGGTGTCGCTCCGGGCGTCGTACTCGACGAGGCCGGCGTCTTCCAGCCTCGGGAGTATCCTGTGATGGAGCGCGATGGTCGCCCGTTCCGAGTCGTCGAGGTCGTGAGCGAGAAGATGCTCCCGTAACTCCTCGAAGGAGGCGACGTCTCCGTCGGTATCCTGGAGGTAGTAGAGGACGAATCGGCGGTGCTGGTCGGCGACTACCTCGAGAAGTTCGTCGAACGACGTCCCCCCACTGCTTCCCTCACCCTCGTCACGACCGGAGCCTGTATCCGTCATCGTACAGTCCCTTCCCGTAATGTTCACGACGTTTACCTATTTATGAATTTCGCAAATGTCAGTTCGTAAATTCGAACCGGGGACCCCCCATACTGCCAATTTCGCATATTTCTCCAGAATATATTCACATACTAAACTATATTTTTCAATTGTTGCGAAAAGGCCATTAGAGAAGAGGTCCTTGGGATTCCGTGAAGAGTCGATGAACCCCGACGACACGGACAAGGGTATTCTCTACATGCTCCAGAACGATGCCCGTGACGTAACGACAGAAGCGATGGCGGAGGAGGTCGGCGTGTCGGCCAGTACGGTACGCAACCGCATCGAGAAGATGGAGGAGAGAGGCGTCATCCGCGGCTATCACCCGGACGTCGATTACGACAGGGCGGGCCTGCAACTCCACGTCTTCTTCATCTGCAGAGCGCCGAATCCGCGACGAGAGCAGCTGGCGAAGAAAGCCCGTGACGTGAACGGCGTCGTCACCATCCACGAGGTGCTGAACGGGGAGGAAAACGTCCAGATAGAGGCTGTCAGCACGGACACCGACGACATGGCCCGTATCACCGACGAACTCAGCGAGCGGGGCCTCGACGTCGTCAACTCCAAGGTGCTCAAGAGCACGCACATCCAGCCGTTCGACCACTTCGGCGAGCACATCGTCGACGAGGAGAATCATGAGTAATCGACCGACGACCGAAGTGGCCTCGCCCGAGTACGACCCCGACACGAAGACGTACCGCGTCGATTACGACCACGAGAGCGTTCCGCCGAGCGTTGTCATCCCCGCCGCGATACGAGACATAACGGGGACGGAGAGGACGGAACTCGACCCGCTGTACTGGACCGTCGACGGGGACGCGCTCGACGAACTGTTCCAGCCGGCCGTCGAGGGAGACGTCCGAGCGAACGGGAAGGTGGCGTTCACCTACCACGGCTACGAGGTGACCGTGTTCGAGCGGGGACGCATCGAGTTCCGACGCGACGACGAGACGGAGCGGCCGAGGGCCTCGACGGAATCGAACGGAGGGTAGCCGACGGACGCGTCGGTTCGGACGGACGACGGGCGGACGTCGACGAGCGTGCCGACGACCGCCTCGATTCTCACTCGTCCTCCACGAGCGCGAGGTACGGGTCGACGGCGGCGCATCGGTCGGTGGGGACGACCCGGCCCGCGTCGCAGCGGACGAACTCCGAATCTTTCAGTTTCGGCAAGTGATGGTGTCGAAGCGAAACGCGGAGGCGCTCGACCGGCGTCTCGTCTTCGTGACGAGCGACGGCGTCGGTCAGGGCCGCGAACTCACAGGGACCGTCCGCCCGAAGTCGCGCGAGGACGACTCGCCTGTGAGCGTGCCCCAACACGTCGAATATCGTCGTCGGTGAAACGCTCTCGTCTTTCTCGTTTTCTCCCATCCTTCCCAGGGAAGCCGCGGGTGCGTATGTGAAGTACGACTCTGGAAAGTTTTGCGCTCTCCTGTCCGTTGTAGCACGATATCGTCCATCACCTCGGCTCGGGAGCGCTCGCGGGCGGATCGAGGGGCGGCCATCCGTCGGCGACCCGGAAGACGGCGACGTCGTCGTTCTCGAACGCGAGGTGGTACTGGGGCGAGAAGAGCATCGTCGTCACCATCGCCTCGCCCCGGGTCTTCTTCATCCCTCGGATGGTGTACTTGCCCTTCGGGACGAAGACGTAGTCCGGATGGACGCCCGCCTGCTGCAGTTCCCCGGAGAGACAGAGGGCGTTCTCGCAGCGCGACGTCCGTCGGAACTGATGTAGCTGCTCGCGGTAGGCGTCCTGTCCCTCCCACTCCACGCCCCACGGTCCGACGAGGATGGTCCTGCCGGTCTGCTGTGGGAACCATTCGGCGGCGTCGCCGAGGACGACGAACCGGGCGTCCGGAGACGTGCTCCGTTCGGCCCAGTCCATGGCCGCCACCTCGCCGTCGTCGACGAACTGGGGGAGGGAGGGGCTGCCGGCGTGGGCGTCGACGCCGCCGGCGGCGTACAGCGCGCCGGTGCTCACGCCGAGCACGACGAACACGACGACGGAGAAAGCGACCGTCTCCTCCCTGTCGAGCGCAGCGGCCTCGCGTCGCAGACGCGGCAGGAGTCCGTCGAGGAGGAACGCCGCGCTGACGAGCGCGCCGACGAGGAAGACGAATCGCGGCTTCTCGACGGTGAGGATGACGGTGGCCAGCCACGCCGGCAGGAAGTAGCGCCGCCGCGCGAGGAGGTAGAGACAGCCGACGATTGGAACCACCTTCCATATCGACAGGAACAGCGTCTCGCCGAGGAAGCGCTGGATGAACTCCTCGACCGTCGGGATGCTACTGCCGATGCCGCCGTGGGTGCCCGCTGCGGCGGCGAACACCGCGGGGCCGTGGGTCGCGAGTACTTGCGCCCACCACGGCGCGGTGAGGACGACGCCGCCGACTGCGACTGCTGCTCCGTAGGCGAACCCCTGGACCGAGCGGTCGAAGCTGACGTACAGCAGGAGAACGCTCACGGCCAAGAAGACGGTGTACACCGGATGCGTGAGTATCGTCAGCGCGAACGCGGCCATCGCCGGTACGAGCCAGCGGCGTTCGGCGTACCGGAACAGTCGCAGACCGGCGTAGATGCCCGTCAGCGCGAACAGGGTGGCGGGCGCACGGACGATGCCGCCGGCGGAGATGTGCCACTGGAGCACCGGCGGGCTGACGGCGACGACGAACGCCGCTAGCGCCGCCTGGGTGCGTGAATCGAGCAGGTCCCGGGCGACAAAGTACAGCGGGACGAGGTAGGCCACGCTGACTACACCCGGGAGAAAGCGCGCGATGGTGACCGCTCGCAGGCCCGTCAGGTCCTGGAGCACCGCGAGGACGTAGAACATCAACGGCGGATAGGCGAAGGGAACGCCGTCGGCAGTGTAACCCGGGATACGCTCCGGAAGGGCGTACCCGTTGGCGACTATCTCCTCCGCGATGCGGAAGTACAGTCCCGCACCGAACGCGGGGTACTGGTGGGATTCGAGGTAGAAGAGGAAGATGCAGACGCCGGCGACGAGGGCGGGGGTCATCCAGAGGAGTTCACCGACCACCTTTCCCCGACCGTCGTCCATTATACGACTCTCCGTGGAGTCCGTCTCTTGGGTCGTGTGCGTCTGCTCCCGAGCCATGATTCGAAACGAGGTCGTCCCGTCGACGACCGCAGTCTCCGGAAACCCTGTCACCGGACACGTTCTTTGTTATCCAGTGGCTATCGTCGCGTAGGCCCAACCTATCCGTGGAGTTCCGTCGGTTTCACCGCTGTCAATCGACGGTAACGACGGATTGGCCACAGTTCACGGTGGTAAAAGAGGACGAACGCAGCGCCACCCGGTTCGGGCGGCCTACCGTCCGTCCACGCGTCGAACGCGGCGGGACTGCTACTCGTACCGCAGCGCGTCGATGGGGTCGGTTCGCGAGGCGTCCCAGGCGGGGTACAGCCCCGCCAGCGCTCCCACGACCAGCCCCACCACGACGGCGATGCCCAGCCACTCGAAGCGGACCGCGAGCGGTAGTCCGATGAGCTGCGCGGCGACGTACCCACCGCCGAGCCCGACGAGCGCGCCTACCGTCGAGCCGAAGACGCCGAGCAGCACCGCCTCCAGCAGGAACAGCTGGAGCACGTCGCTGTTCTGCGCGCCCACCGCTTTCATGATGCCGATCTCCCGCGTCCGCTCCGTCACCGACACAAGCATGATGTTCGCGATGCCGATGGAGCCGACGACGAGCGAGATGAGAGCGATGCCAGTGATGTAGGCGGTGAACGTGTTGCTCACCTGCCGGACCTGCGCGACGAGTTCGTCCTGGGTAGTGACCTTGAACGTGTACCCACGTCGCTTCAGCTGGCGGGCGTCGGACTGTTCGCCGAGGTAGGTGTACACGCGGCCCTGAACGGCGTCGACCTGCTGCGTACTCTTGGCGAGTACGAGTATCCGCCCGTAGACGCGCTGGTTCTCGTTCGCCGACGGACTGAAGACGGTCCGCTGGTAGAACGGGTCCGTCGGCGCGTATATCTCCGGCTGGGGCCCTTCCTGGATTCCGAGCGCGGACTGCTCGGTCGGTTCGACGATGCCCACCACGGTGGCGTTCAGCGGCTCGCCGTTGGCCGCTCGCGTGATGGTTATCGTATCGCCGACCGAGACGTTGCCAGCGGCGAACATCTGCGCCGCAGGCCGGTTCAGTACGACCTCGCGCTGGCCGCTCTGGAACGCACCGCCGGCGACGAACTCCTGGTTCCTGACGTCGAAGTACGACGGCGACGTCACCGTCACCCACTGACGGCTCACCGTCGAGTTGTCGTACTCGACGGTCGAGGCGGCGATGCCGCTCTGCGGGACCGCCGCTTCGACGCCGCGAAGCGACCGGATGCCGTTCACGTCGTGTTCGGTGAACACGGTCTCTCCGCCGCCGCCGAGGTCCGGAAGGCCGGTGTTGCCCTCCGACTGTGCAGAGACGTACAACGTCGCGGCGTTGCCTCCCGCCACGGTCTGGACGATGTCGGCCTGCAGGCTCGCTCCCAGCGTTACGAACGTGATGACGGCGGCGACGCCGATGATGACGCCGAGCGTCGTCAGCGCGGAGCGTAGCTTGTGCTCCCGGATGTTGCGCAGGCTGATGCGCAGGCTCTCGAGTGCGTTCATCCCCGGCCGTCTCGCCCCGCTCGATTCGACGGTGCGGCCGGCGGGGTCCCCTCGTCACCGTCGGTTGAGAACCTCCGGTCTGATAGCCCACCGTCGGTTGAGAACCTCCGGTCTGATAGCCCACCGTCGGTTGAGAACCTCCGGTCCGTCTGTGTTACTCTTCGCACGTTGTCGTTCCTCGATGCTGCCATTCCCGTTCCCCCGACCACGTTACGCGTTCACCGGACAAAAAGCCACGAGGTAGAAACGCCGGATTAATGGCCTGAAACGTCGGATTAGGCCAGAATCGGGGCGAGCCGAGAGAGCGAACGGGGAGACCCCGACCGTCGAGGAGAGAGGACCCGCGTCTCCTGTATCGGCTGCAGGCTCACGTGCTACGCTTCTTGTTTGAGGCCACGGTCTAGATAATCGAGAACGAGCGGCCAGGAGTTCGCTGCGGCCCGTGCATTCGCTCTCGAGGTGCCACCTCTCTCGTCGTTCGAGGGGCTGCCCGTGTAGTCGGCATACGGCATGCCGAACACGTGGCCGGCATTACAGTACGCCCGAAGGCCGTACGGATGTGAATAGTCGCGTCGTCGTAATCGACTGATAGTCAGTGCTGATACGGGAGCCGATGGCCACTCTCGATCGTCCACTCCAGCGAGCAACAGTACGGGTCCGTCGATATCCTCGACCGGAACGAGGACCCGTTGGAGGGTCTCGTCCGGGACGCGGGAACGAATCGAGTCCGGGAGAGATTCGAGCTCACAGCGGTGCTGATGGATGGCCTCGACCGCGTCGAAAACGGTTCCAACCGGGTCCGACCCTGCCACCGGCTTCCCGTTTCGAGTCCACGCGGGGCGACCGATGAACGCCCTCGGAGGGACCCCGGCAACCCCGTGGCCGACGACGCCCCCACCGGAGTAGCCGATCACCGTCGCCGGCCCGTCGTAGTTGGCTGCGGTCAGTAAGGCGGCTTCGACCCCACGTGAAATCCCGAGGACTCCGATTCCCCCGTCACGAACCGCCGGCCGATTCGTTAGCCACCGAATCGCGTTATCGAAGTATTCGAGCGGAATCTCTTTCAGCGATTCGGGCAACCCGGGCGCGTCGAAGTACTGCAACGCGAGAGTCGCGTATCCCTGCGTTGCCAGCATCTTACTCAGTCGATGCGGGACAGCGGCGTGCGAACCGTGAAGTGCGAGTACGGGCGGATGCGGCCCTGACGTCGATGGCTCGTAGAGCCATCCAACCAGTCCGTTCGTTTCGACTGGCTGTCGTGAGATTCCTGGATCGACGAGGACTCGACGCTGTGAGTCACGAGCTTCAGAGCGTTCGAGAGGGCCGGAGCGGGCCCGAAACGCAATCTCCGCCCTGGTCTGGTCGCCCATGACGAAATTAGACGGCGACGAGAAGAGGCCCGCTGAGGACAGTCGGTGAAGAATCATATCGATCTCCGATCGATCTGCCACCTGGAGACCCCTCTCCGACCCGTACCACTCCGACTTCGGCGCATTAGTCGTTAGGTGGGTAGTCGAGAGCGTGGCTTCCCCGTGGCTATCAGTCCGGAGTGACCACGAACCCTCGAACGTGCGGCCTCGCGCATCGTTGGCGACGAAATCGAGCGTAGCCGAGGTCTCTGGCTCGAAATCGGACAGGCGAACGCGAAGCGGGTCGCCGACCGTGGTCTGGGCCGGAGCCTGGATAGACCCCCTATTCCCGCCGAAGAGTGAACCAGTGAGACATCCGGCGGTAGCGACCGTGCCGATGGCCGCTACTGACGCCAGTAATTCGCGCCGAGAGCGACGTTCAGGAGCCATCTTGGTTAGACAAGAGCTATTTCGTTCAGGTTATCTTAAGATTCTTCTCCCGAGTACTGGATGTGCGTATCAGCTATCGGTCCGAGTACGATAGTGGTCTCATCGCATCCAGTCGCTCTCGAATAGAATCTGCATCAGGCGCTCGATAAATCCGTGCTTCGAGCACACCTGGTCTAGCCCGAACTCTCGACGAGAGCCCCTGCATCGAGAGCCACGATCTCACCTTCCGGCGACGGTGACAATGGTATAGCGCCATGCGGTTTAGGAGGCGAGCAGCGCCACGGCGCAGACGGCCAGCGCGACGCCTGCCACGTCTTTCGCCGACAGTGACTCGCCGAGGACGAGGACTGCGAGAACGGCCGCGACGACGAAGTAGAGTCCGGTGACGGTCGTCGCGACCGCCGCACTCCCGCTCTTCAGGGCGGCGTAGTAGCTTATCGCACCGACGCCGGAGAAGAGACCCCCGGCCAGCGCGTACGTGACGCCCGGCCCCGACAGCGACACCGAACCGGGACCGGCGGCGATGTATCCGAGCGCGACCGCGACGCCGCCGGCGTAGGAGATCACCATCGCCGCCTCGGGCGACAGCGTCTCCGTCGCCAGGTCGGCGAACAGCGCCCAGAACCCCCAGGCGACCATCCCGACGACCGCGAACAACACTGCCGTTCGCATGCGTCGACGGTCACGCGCCGACGAGGAATGGATTCCGGTATCGGCGAGACGCGAACGCTCGCCGGCCCCCGAAGCCGTCAGAAGGAGGACTCTACCGGTCGTGAGCCGTCGCTTTTCGCTGGCTCAGGACGAGCATAACAAACTGCCGGGCGGGCGACCGGACGGCCATGCGACGCGCAACACTCTTCGCCCTCGCGCTGGCGGTCGCGGCCGCAGGTGCCGTC
This sequence comes from Halomicrococcus pelagicus, assembly GCF_051917725.1. Lineage (GTDB taxonomy): Archaea > Halobacteriota > Halobacteria > Halobacteriales > Haladaptataceae > Halomicrococcus. The sequence continues at coordinate 94,659 of NZ_JBQBLX010000004.1, read as the reverse complement.
GCGGCCGCCGGCGGCCACGCACACGTCCACGACCGCGAGAGCGTCCCCGACCGCGGCGCGGGAGCGGGCGTCGCGAGCGGTGCACCGACCGACGACGCGGCCCCGCCGGAGCGGTGGAACCGGACGTACGGTGGCGACGGCGAGGACACGTTCGCCGACGTGGTCCGGACGGAAGACGGCGGGTTCGTCCTCGCAGGCTGGACCGAGCGCGGCGGAGACCGCGACGGATGGGTGGTGAAGGTCGACGCGAGCGGCGACCGGCAGTGGACGCGAACGATAGGTGAGAGCGGAACCGACCGACTGTACGGCGTCGTGCGCACCGACTCTGGCTTCCTGCTGGCCGGCCGCTCGGACCGCGACGGCGGGGCGCGAGGCTGGATGCTCTCGCTCGCCCCCGACGGGTCGACGCGCGCCGACCGGACGCTCGGCACCGGCGCGTTCACGGCGATAGCGTCCGGCGGAAGCGACGGGGAACGGTACGCCCTCGCCGGATGGACCCGGACCGACGCCGGCGTCGGCGGCTGGCTGGTCGCGGTCGACGCCCGGGGGAACGAGGAGTGGGAACGGGCGTACCCGGCGCCGGACGGCTACTCGTCGGCGCGGCTGAAGGCGGTCGCACCCGCCCCAGACGGCGGCTACTTCCTCGGCGGCGACGCCAGCCGGGACGACAGCGACGCGTGGGCGCTCCGCGTCGGCCCCGACGGCGAACCGGCGTGGAACCGGACGCGGGGCGGTCCGGGCCAGGAGGCCATCTGGGCCGCGACGCAAAGTCAGAACTCGGGAGTAGTCCTCGCGGGCGAGACCGAACGCGGCGGCGCGCTCGACGGCTGGGTGCTGGCGTACGCCGCCGACGGGAGCCTCGCCTGGAGTCAGCGCTACGGCGGCCCCGAGCGCGACTGGCTCGACTCCGCGATGGCGGTCGACGGCGGCTACCTGTTCACGGGCGGGACGCTGACCGGCCGCGTCGGTAGCGCGGACGGGTTCGTCGTGAAGACGGCCGGCGACGGCTCGGTCCGGTGGAATCAGTCGTACGGCAGTTCCGCCTGGGACAAGCCGTGGCCGGCGGTGGAGACCCGCGACGGCGGATACCTGCTGGCCGGCCGGACCGAAGGGTTCGGCGCGTCGGGGAAGGACGGGTGGTTGCTCCGACTCGAGAGCGACGGTCAGTCCGCTGGAACGGACACCGCGAGTGACGAGACGGACGGGCAGTCGACGACCGAGGCGGGCGGAAACGATGCAGGGGACGGAGACGGGGGCGAGAGCACGTCGACGGCGACACCCTCCGCGGCAGGCGGAATAACCGACTACACCGGGGTGCTCGGCGTGGCCGCCGCCGGCGTCGTCGCCGTCCTCCTCTGGCGGAGACGCTACCGGAAGTAATCGCGATTACCGCCTCGCCGTCGGCGGAAATCCGGCGTTGTCGAACGGCCACGTCTGAATAACAAAGACGGCGACGGTAGTATCGGACGAGAGTAGAGATGTCCGGGGGCGACCAGCCGCGAAGCGACGACGCGAACGGCGGCGAACGCGGGCGGAGAACAGGACGCAGCGATGACGGTGGGCGCGAGAACGCGTCGAGTGGCCCGCGTTACCGGAGCGCCGCGGTGGTGGTCGTCGCGTGGTTGGTGGCGACGAGCCTGCTGGTCGGCGGCGGGGGACTGCTCGTCGGCTCCACCCCGGGCGACGCGACTGACCAGCGGACGACCGACCGACGGGGAGCGGTGCCGCGCGGACCGGCGGGCACCGTCCCGCTCGGGTACGCGGACGTGAAACTCTCGGGGACGGCTGCCGAGGAGCGCGCGGGCTGGAGCGTCGCGTCGGCGGGCGACCTGAACGACGACGGCGTCGACGACTTGCTCGTCGGGGCGCAGACCGACGACGAGGGGGGCGACAACGCGGGCGCGGTGTACGTCGTCTTCGGGCCGGCCGAGCGAGGGTCGGTGTCGCTCGCCGACGCCGACGCGAAACTCGTCGGCGAGAGCGAGGGCGACCGCGCCGGGTTCGCCGTCGCTGCGGGCGACCTGAACGACGACGGCGTCTCGGACGTTGTGGTCGGTGCACCGCTCGACGACGACGGGGGAAAGAACGCTGGCGCGGCGTACGTCGTCTACGGCGGCGATTCGCTGTCGGGAACTGTTCCGCTCGCCGAGGCGGACGCGAAACTCGTCGGAGCGGGGGCCCGCGACCGCGCGGGCTGGTCGCTGGCGACGATGGCGAACGCCTCGACCGGGAGTGACGATGGGGAGACGCCGGGGGTGCTCGTCGGCGCGCCGTACGCCGACGCCGGGGGCGCGGACGCCGGCGCTGCCTACCTCGTCGCCGGCGAATCGCTGGACGGGCCCACCGAGCTCTCGCCGGACAACGCTCGGAGCCTCGACGGGGCGGCCGCCACGTTCGTCGGCGAGAGCGAGGGCGACCACGCCGGCTTCGCCGTCGCCGCAGGTGACGTGGACGGCGATTCCGGGGCGGACGTGGTGGTCGGTGCGCCGAACGCCTCCACCACAGCGCCGGCCGCCGGCGCGGCGTACGTCGTCACCAACCTCCGTCGCTCGGGAACGGTCGACCTCGGCGACGCGAACGCGACGCTGACGGGGGCGAACGAGGGCGACGAAGCCGGCTTCGCGGTCGCGTCCGGCGGCGACCTGGACGGCGACGGTACCGCCGACGTGGTCGTCGGAGCGCCGTACGTCGACGACGAGGCGAGGGACGCGGGCGCGGCGTACGTCGTCTACGGCGGTGACCTGGACGGCGACCGCAGCCTCGCGGCAGCGAACGTGACGCTACCGGGCGAGCGCGCCGGTGACCTCGCCGGCTGGTCGGTCGCACTCCCTGCGGACGCGAACGGCGACGGGTTCGACGACCTCCTCGTCGGCGCGCCGTACGAGGACGAGGGCGGGACGGACGCCGGCGCCGCCTACCTGCTGTACGGGTCCCAGCTGGCGTCGACCCAGGAGCTCGCCGGGGCGCACGCGAAGTTCGTCGGCGAGAGCGAGAGCGACCTCGCGGGCTTCGACGCGGCGGGCGCTGGCGACGCCAACGACGACGGCGCTGGTGACCTGTTCGTCGCCGCGCCGTACGACGACTCGCGCGAGACGAACGTCGGGGCGGCGTACGTCGTGTTCGGCGGTGCGCCGCCGGGAGAGACCACTGCGACGGCGACGCCCGAGACGACGGTGACGAAGACGACGACCCGCGAGGAGAAGCCGACCGAACCGAAGCCGGGAGAGACGAAACCGACCAAGACGACGCCGAAACCCGAGCCGAGGCCGAAGACCGAGCCGCTGGACGTGACGGTCGCGTTCGACTGCACCAAGGCGACCGTCACCGCGGACCAGTACACGCGGGTCGTGCTCCGGTTCCGCGACGGTTCGAGGCAGGCGTTCACTGGCATCTACAGCGGGACGAACGTCTTCGCGGGAACGGCGGCAGACGAGGTCATCACCCGGATTCGGGTGTTCGACGGGCCGAACTCGTTCAAGGTGGTTCGCAACGACGTGTCCGGATGCGTTCCGAAACGGACGACGGGGGAAACGACCACGACCACGACGGAGAAGCCCCCGACTACCACCACGACGAAGGAAGAACCACCGACCACCACGACTACGACGAAGGAAAAGCCCCCGACTACCACCACGGCCACCACCACCACGAAGGAAGGGCCACCGACGACGACAACCACGACGAAGGAAGAGCCGCCGACCACGACTACCACGACCACGGAGAAGCGGCCACCGACCACCACGACTACGACTACGACGAAGGAGGAACCGCCGGCGGAGAACCACATCGTCGTCGTCGGGAACGCCGACGAGCCGGTCCGGTACGACTTCGTGGTCGAGGGTGACGCCGAGAAGACCGCCGAGAGCGGCGACGCGCCGGTGCCGGACGGGCGGATAACGGTCAGCGACGAGGACCGCATCGAGGCGATCTCCGGCGGCGGTTCCCGGGTCACGGGCGCGGTCGCGGGCGACGCCGACGCCTACCGGTTCACCGGCGACGTCTCGCGGTTCCGCATCGAGCTGACCGCGACGACCCTGGAGAAGGCGACCATCTACATGAACGGAGAGGCGGTTCAGCCGGCCGAACTCGGCGACAGTCCGGCCGCTGGAACGCCGGTGACCTACCTCAACTGCTCGGCGGCGCGCGTCGACGGCGAGTTCCCGGAGGTGCGGGCCCACGTCAGCTTCGTCGCCGACGACGGCGGGTTCGCCACGAGCCTCTTCTCGCTCGACCCCGCCAGCGGGACGACGCTCGTCCACCCCACCCAGTTCCAGGACCCGCCGTTCGGCCTGGACTACGTCGAACTGTACGCTGACCCCGCCGGAACCGACCTCCGGTTCCGGCCGTTCAACCCCTACGCCGGCCCGTGGTGTCTGGAAGCGCCGGCGGAGACGACCGCCACGACCGCGACGACAACTACGACGACCACCCCGGCCACTCCAACGACCAGGGAGACCACCACGACGGAGGAGAGACCACCGACGACGACGACCGAGACGACCACGCCCACTGAGACGACCACCCAAACGACGACGACCGAGACGACCACGCCCACTGAGACGACCACCCAAACGACGACCACGGAGACCACCACCGAGACGACCACCACGGTCACCGCGGCGGAGGAGCGGGTGACGGAGGAATCACCGACGACGGAGTCGACCGACGTCCCAGAGCCGGAGCCGACCGAGACGGCAGCGGCGGAGACGGAAGCGGTCGAACCCGTGGAGACGACCGAACCCGCGGCGTCCGAAGTCACGGAGACGGCGACCGTCGCGTCTGGGGATGGATAGTCGTGGAGCGACGGTCGCTAACGACGGAATCAGGGGAGGAGAAACGGTTCGACGAATGCGTTCTGCCGACGCTGCGACTGGTCGTACCTTCGCTGCATTCAACTGCAATCGGGATTCTTTTGTTCCTGTAACCAGTCTGGCACGGTAATCGAATCTCTTGGGACCAGAAACCATCCATGAAGAACGAACGAATCACCGAACGAGCGACGGACCTGGACCGGGACGCGAGGGCAGCGTACCAGGTCTCCGGTACCGACGAGGACGTGAGCACGAGAGTTATCCGAGCCGTCGAAGAGATAGTCGGCGACGACGAGTCGAACCGGACGTGGCTGTACGACAGCGTGGACCCGGACGCGCTCGACGCTATCTTCGACGACAAGCACGACGGAACGCCGCGAACGGACGGGAAAGTCGTGTTCACCGCACAGCGGTGTGAGATAGTCGTTCACGGCGACGGGTCGCTGGTCATCTACGCCCCCGAAGACCACGACCCCGAAGACGACTCCGGCACGACGCGCGATTCCCCCGACGGACCGCAGAACGAGAACGGTGGTTCGCCGAATCGAAGCGACGGTTCGTAGCGCCTGGGGAAGACCGAAACGGTATTGTGGTCCCAACCGTCACCACGGTCAAGGAACGATTGATGACCGACAATGGAGACGTTACCTTCCGGAAGATGCTACGCGAGTGGCCCGTACAGACCAGCCTGTTCAGTTTCGGTCCAGTCGTGCTCGCGGCCGCGCAACTACTCAACGGATTCTACTTCGGCAGCACGCTCACCTACCACGCGCTGTTCGGCGTCGTCATGGTCGCGTTCGCCGTGCTCGTCACGCGCCACCACCTCGTGACGTTCCGTATCCGACAGCTCGAAAACGAAAGCCGAAATTTCTAGGCCCGGGTCGGCGCGCCCGTTCTCGTCTCGCGTCCGGCGTACGCGTTGTACCCCGCGATGCCCGCGACGACGATGCCGGAGATGACGTCGCTCCAGAACGCCGCACCGATGTCCGCGATGACGAACGGGACGAGTATCATCCACAGCCCGAGGAGCGCGACGAATCCGGCGCTACCGACGCTGACCTCGTAGCCGTTCGTCATCCGGTAGTAGTTGTACCCCGCTATCAGGAAGATAGCGAGGCCGACGATTACGTTGTTCCAGTAACTTACGGTCGACATCGCGTCGTACACGAACGCGGAGACGAATATCCACGCGCCGACGAGCGACACGAAGCCGCTGAGCCACTTCAGGTTCGAATCCGCGGTCGTCTGCTCGGTCGTCCGCCTGCGTTCGGTTTCTGATTCACTCATACAACGAGGTACGATTCGTGACGTATAAACCGCGACGACCGTTTACGACTCGGAATCGAGCTTCGATAACTGTTCAACCGCTGCGGGGGGCCGACGACGAGGGCGCTACTGGGGAAACGCGTCGTTACACCCTCTCGGGGTCGTGTGACTCGAACCAGTCGGCGATGGCTTCCAGTCGGTGGACCGCTCTGTCCGGGTCGCCGATGGCGTGGTGTTCGTCGGGGTAGACGACCAGTTTCGCGGGAACGCCCTGCTTTTTCACGCTGACGTAGAGCTGTTCCGACTGGGACGGCGGACACCGCCAGTCCTCGCCGCCCGCGGTGACCAGCAGCGGCGTGTCGACGTCGCCCACGTCGGTGATGCTGGAGGACTCGTCGTACGCCTCGGGGTGCTCCCACGGGAGTCCGAAGTCGTTCTCCCACCACTTGTGGGCGTCGTCGGTGCCGTACGACGAGCGCAGGTCGTAGATGCCGTGTTCGGCGGCGGCCGCCGCGAACCGGTCGGTGCTCGTCACGAGGTAGCCGGTCGTGATACCGCCGTAGGAGAACCCGGTAGCGAAGGTTCGCTCGGGGTCGACCCAGCCGCGGTCGACGAGGTGGTCGACGCCCGAGCAGACGTCGTCCACTTCCCGGTGGCCCCAGTCGCCGCGGATGCTCTCGGAGAACGCCCGGCCGTAGGAGCTACTGCCCCGGTAGTTCGGCCGCAGGACGACGTACCCCCGGTCGGCGAGGTAGGCGTACTCGAACCGGAACTCGGGAGCGTCGTAGGAGACGGGGCCGCCGTGGATGGAGACGACGAGCGGACGCTCCTCGGGGTCGTCTCGGTCGAACTCGGGCGGGAGGTAGGCGATGGCCTCGACCGCGTCGCCGTCGTCGTTCTCGTAGGTGACTCGCTCGCACGCCGGCATCGCGTGACTCTCGACGAACGTCTCGTTCGACGCGGTCAGCCGCCTCGGTTCCGCGCCGTCGGCGTCGAGGTCGGCGACGTCGAGCGCGTAGCAGTCGGTCGGCGCGTCCGGTTCGGTGAGCGCCAGGGCCACCGCGTTGCCCGCGAGGTCGAACCCCCGGACCGTTCGGTACTCGCCCTGCGCGGAGAAGGTCCGCTCCGGGTCGCTCCCGTCGGCGAAACACCGCACGAGGCACGTGCTCCCCTCGTCACCGACGAGCGCGACCAGCGTCTCCTCGTCGGTCCAGCGAACGGTGCCGTCGCGGGCGACGGTACGGTCGAGCGACGCCGAGACGGACCGGTAGGTGGCGTCGTCGGCGCCGACGCGCTCGGCGACGTACACCTCGTCGGGCACGTGCCAGTTCGTCGGCGTGCCGGCGGCGAACGCGAGCCGGTCGCCGTCGGGACTCCATCGAGGGCCGCGAGCGACGACGTCGCCGTCCGTGAGCCGTCGGCAGTCGCCGCCGTCCGGGGCGACGGTGAACACGTCCATCGCGCTCTCGTCGTCCGGGCGCTCACCGTGGTTCGCGACGAACGCGATGCGGTCGTCGCCCCACGCGGGTTGCATCCCCGTCATCGGCTCGTACGCGCCGCCGCCGTGGGCGTCGTCGAGGCGACGTTCCTCGCGGGTGTCCACGTCCACGACGAAGAGATACGTCGCCACGTCGTCGAGGTAGCCCCGTCCGTCGGCCTTGTGCTGGAGACGTTCGAGTTCCACGGGACCGCCGTCGCGGCGTTCGCGGAGGTACTCGGCCTGCTCGTCGGTCGGGTCGCGGGACGCGACGACGACGCGGTCGCCCTCGGGTCCCCAGTCGAACTCGCGGACGCCCTCCTCCCGGGCGGTCACCTGCCGGGCGTCGCCGCCGCGTTCGAGGTCGAACAGCCAGACCTGCGACTGCGGTTCTTCCGCACCCGTGCCGGATTCGTCGCCGTCCTCCTCGGTGCTCTCCTCGTCGGCGTCGTCCCGAACGGCGAGCGCAGCGTCCTCCTCGCGGGCCGCGACGAACGCGAGTTTCGACCCGTCGGGCGACCACTTCGGCGACCCCGCGTCGGAGGCGCGCGTGAGTCGGTACGGCTCCCGGCTGCCGTCCGTCGGGACGACGAACAGCGAGCTTCGACGGTCGTCCTCCGAGCGGTCGAACTCGTCGGCGACGAACGCGAGTCGGTCGCCCGAGGGCGACAGTGCGACGTCCTCGACCAGCGTCAGGTCGTAGAAGTCGCCGAGGTCGAACGTGTCTGCCATGGTGGACGTCCGGACGCGGGGGTTATCAGTGTACGTCCTGCAGCAAACCGACGCCCGTCCGGACGGCACGGAGCAGGGTCCGCTGGTCGGAAACCCGACCGGCCCCGCGCGGCGAGCGTTCCGCCGGGCCCACCGACGAAACCATTACACCCGGGTCCGTACTCGGGCCATGCGCATCGTCGTCGTCGGGGGCGGAATCGTCGGACTCGCCAGCGCCTACTACCTCGCCGAGCAGGGCAACGACGTGGTCGTCTGCGAGCGGTCCTCGCTCGGCGCGGGCAGCACCGAACGCTCTGCGGGCGGCATCCGCCAGCAGTTCTCCACGCGCGTCAACGTCGAACTCTCGCGGGCGAGCGTCGACGTCTGGGAGGACTTCGAGGCGGAGTTCGGCGTGGACATCGCCTACCGCCGTCCCGGCTACCTCTTTCTCGCTCGCGAGGACGCCACTGCCGAGCGGTTCGCCGAGAACGTCGCCGTGCAGAACGACCTCGGCGTCCCGAGCGAACTGCTCGACCCCGAGGCGGCCCGCGAGCGCTGCCCCGAACTGCGCGCCGAGCAGTTCGTCGCCGCCACCTACTGTCCGACGGACGGGTTCGCCGACCCGCACCTCGCGCTCCAGGGGTTCGCCCGCGGAGCGCGGGAGGCCGGCGTGGACGTACGGACCGGCGTCGCGGTGACCGACGTGCTGCGCGGCGGCCGCCGCGCCGACGGCGGCGTCACGGGCGTCGAGACGGCGTCGGGCCGCGTCGACGCCGACTTCGTGGTCAACGCAGCCGGACCCTGGGCGCGGGAGGTGGCCGCGATGGCCGACGTCGACCTCCCGATCGCGCCGAAACGCCGACAGATAGCGGTCGTCGACCCGGAGACGCCCGTCCCGGCCTCGGTCCCGCTGACCGTCGACCTCGACACCGGCGCGTACTTCCGGCCGGAGCGGGAGGGTGCGGCGCTCGTCGGCGGTCACTTCTCGGCCGACGACCCCGACGCCGACCCGGACGCGTTCGACCGCTCGTCGGACCTCGACTGGACCGCGACGGCCGTCGAGCGAGCGGCGGACTGTGCTGGGTACTTCGGCCCGGACTCCCGCGTCCGACGGGGCTGGGCGGGGCTGTACGCCGTCACGCCCGACCACCATCCCATCGTCGAGGAGACGGTGCCGGGACTCGTCACCGCCGCCGGCTTCTCCGGCCACGGCTTCCAGCACGCGCCGGCCACCGGTCAGATCGTCGCGGAACTCGTCTGCGACGGGGAAATCTCGCTCGTCGACGCGTCCGGACTCGACAGCGCGCGCTTCGAGGAAGACCGCACCGTCGAGGAGCACAACGTGGCCTGACCGCGGGCGGGGCCGGGGCCACGTAACGCTCACAAACCCACCGGACGAACGCGAGGCATGGTCAGGATACTCTCGGATGCCGACGTGGCGGCGTGTCTCGACGTCGACGAACTCCTCCCGGTCGTCAGGTCGGCGTTCGTCAGCCAGGGCCGAGGCGAAGTCGAGCGGCCCGACCGCCCGCACTTCCCCGTCGGCGCGGGCATCGCGGGCGACGAACCGCTCGGCACCGGCCTCGCGATGCCGGCGTACGTCCACGGCGCGGACCACTACGCGACGAAACTCGTCGGCGTCCACGAGGGGAACGCGACCCGCGGCCTGCCGACCGTCAACGCCCAGGTCGTCCTCACGGACGCCGAGACCGGCCAACCTGCCGCGTTCCTGGCGGGGAACCGGATAACGAACGCCAGAACGGGCTGCATCGGCGGTCTCGCGGCCGCAGAGCTCGCGAACACGCCGGTCACGCTCGGGGTCATCGGCGCTGGGACGCAGGCCCGCTGGCAGGCGCGCTGCATCGCGGCGGCGACCGACCTCGCCGCCGTCCGCGTCTACTCGCCGAGCGATTCGAAGCGAGCCTGCGCCGAGGACCTCGACGACGAACTCCGCGCCCCCGTAGAGGCGGTCGAGACGCCGAGAGAGGCAGTCGCGGGTGCGACCGTCGTCGTCACGGCGACGACGAGCACGACGCCGGTTCTCGACGGCGAGGACGTGGACGACGGGACGCTCGTCGTCGCCATCGGCGCGTACACGCCCGAGATGCGCGAACTCGACGCGACGACCGTCGAGCGCGCCGCGCGCGTCTTCGCCGACGTCCCCGAGGAAGCGGCCGACGTGGGCGATCTCCGGGAGGTCGGGGTCGCCGAGGCGGATCTCGTCCCCCTCTCGGCGGTGTTCGAGGAACACGCCGGCCGGGAGTCGAACGACGAGATTCTGGTCGTCGAGAGCGTCGGGTCGGCGGTGCTCGACGCCGCCGCGAGCGAGCACGTCTTCGAGCGGGCGCAGACGACCGGACGGGGCACCGACGTCTCGCTGTAACGTACCGCCATCTACCGGATACCTGTCTATCTTCCCGGAAAGCTATCTCGACAGTACTCTCGTCGTTACCCGACCGCAGTCCGAAGTCCGCCGTCTAGGTAGTTATCTGGCAAGCTATCCAGATAGCTATCTGGTCGCAGTCGCCGGATCCTTCGAGGAAGGAGGAGGCCACCACGCGTCCACCGCAGCGACCGGCCGTCGTCGCGACGAGAGAACCTCGCCACCGACCTGACTCGACGTTCGAGAGCGTGCCGGTCGCCGCATTTCCGAATAGCTATCCAGGTAGCTACCCAGGATGCTGTCTGGCCCGCCGTAACGTCGGTGCTCGTTTCCGGCCGGAGACGGATATCCAGACAGCTATCTAGATGGATTTCTGTTCGCAAGAGATGACGCCGGTCCGTTGCCATCGGGTCAAACGGACAGCGTCCATCAGGTATTTGGACAGCTATCCAGACAGGTATCTGTATAGATATCTAACTAGATAGCTATCTGAATAGTTTGAGCCGGTTGTCTGACGAGAATTTATGAGGGAGAAGGGTATAACGACCGACCGTATGAAACGGGCCATTACACTCTGGAGCGAGTCCGGCGGCGTGGGCAAGACGACCATGGCGACCAACGTCGCCGCCGCACTGGGTCGTCGCGACGAGCGAGTGCTCGTCATCGACCTGGACCCCCAGCTCGGGAGCCTGACCGACCACGTAGGCAAGCAGGAGCTGAAAACCGGCGACCGGAAACATCTCGGCGACGTGTTGCTCGAAGAGGACGAGGACGTGGCGTCGCTCATCGTCGAAACCGGCGACTTCGACCTCGTTCCCTCCCACGAGGGGCTGGCGAACATCGAGAGCGAGATGGCCGCGCGCAACACCTCGTTGCGAGAGTTCCAGTTGCGGTCCGCACTGAAAGACGTCGCTGGCGAGTACGACTACTTCGTCATCGACCCGCCGGCGACGCTGAACGTGCTCGTCGACAACGCCCTCGTCGCGGCGCGGAACGTCCTCATCCCCATCGAACTCACGCGGAAGGGTAGCATCTCCATCGAGGGTCTCGAAGACACCCTGGACAGCATGGAACGCGGATTCCGGAAGTTCGACGACGACTTCACCCTCGGTATCCTCGCGGTGGTGCCCAACGAGGTCGGTGACTCGAACATCTACCGCGAAACGCGCGAAGAACTCGAAACGGCGGGGAAACCGGTGACGCCATTCGGCGTTCGCAAGCGAGACGTGCTGAAGGAAGCCTGGAAGCGCCAGATGAACGTCTTCGAGTTCGCCGAGAGCGACGAGACGAGGGATCTCCGCGAGTACGAACACGACCTCCTCGCTAACTTCGAGCATCTCGCCCAGATCGTCGAACAGGGGACCGTCGACGTACAGGAGGTGGAAGCATGACCAAAGACGACCGCTACGGCGCGACCGACGACGACTACGGCGACGAACTCGACGACTTCTCCTCTGGAGCCGTCGCGTCGACCACGGAGGACGAGGAGGAGCAGGAGGACGATGCGCTCCCGTTTATCTTCGCCCGACGGACGGTGAAAGCCGACCGCGAAGCAGTCCCCGTCTACGTCCAGGACGACACGGCAGCCGAGATCGAGGAGATCGAGCGCCAGCTCGGACAGCAGTTCGACGGCGACAAGGTCATGGCTCTCGACGTCCGCGAAGCGCTCGTTCGAGCGGGCCTCCAGAACGTCGACGACGTCGAGCAGGTCATGAAGGACTGGGGATACGGCCGCCGATAGCACGAGTCCACCTTCGTCTTGCGGTTATCCAGTTAGATACCCCGCCGGATGTTTATGTTTATATTTGACCATATATACAGAGAGATGTCTGTACATATTTCCGCCAATATATTCGGACACCTTTGCAGATGACTTTCCAAGTAAGTGAATGGGAATCTCCCTATCGATATCCGCCAGAAGAATGACCGAGTCGGTTTGCTCATCGTACCGAGCGACTGTACCGTCGAGCGGCGCTGCGCCTCTGGGGAGTACACCAGTCTCGGAGGAAAACGGGAGTGCTACGTCGACAGTACCCGTACCGGTGGAGAGACCATTCGTATTGTGCCGCTTGTGCAAAACCGTTAAGGCGGTCGGGCGACAACGTCGAACTGAATGAGCGACGAACTGGAAGACATTCGGCAGAAGAAACGGGAAGAGATACTGAGCGAAGACCAGCAGAGTGGGGGCGAATCCCCGAACGAGCCAGTCCCTGTCGAGGGGAGCTCTCACCTCGACGAACTCGTCGAAAGCTCGAACGTAGTGCTCGTCGACTTCTACGCAGACTGGTGCGGTCCATGCAAGATGCTGGAGCCGGTCGTCGAGAGCGTCGCGGCAGAAACCGACGCGGCGGTCGCGAAGGTCGACATAGACCAGCACCAGGGGATCGCCCAGCAGAACGGCGTCCAGGGCGTGCCGACGCTGTTCCTCTACGCGGACGGAGAGCCGGTGGAGCGGCTGGTCGGGGTCCAGGACGAGTCGACCCTGAAGAACCTGATCGAACAGCACGGAGGGTAGTCGGGTTCCACTCCGATGACGGACGCGGGAGCCGAACCTTGTCGCGTCGATACCCGGCCGGCGCGACGAGACGGTACTTGCCTCGGCCACGTCGACGCGGTCCCCCCGAGCCGACGCGCCGGAGTCACACCCACTCGGTGAGCGGAACGCCGACCGTGGAGTTTCCGTTCGGGATCCAGGCCGACCACTGGCCGACGAGTGCACGACGAGGACGGCCCTCCCCCGGACGGGGGACGCGACTACCGGCGGCGCTGGCCTCGCGCTTTTAAGACCACGGCGTACCAATAGGCGACCGATGGGCTTTCACACATTCGACCCGGACCGAGCAGAGAAGCTGGAGGACGAGTCGCGCTACCGGTACGTCTCCCGCGAGGAACTCGTCGGAAATCTCGACCCGGCAGACGACGACGTCGTCGCGGACCTGGGCAGCGGAACGGGGTTCTACACCGACGACGTCGCCCCGTTCGTCGGACGCCTTCACGCGGTCGACGTCCAGGAGGCGATGCACGACCAGTACCGCGAGAAGGGAGTCCCGGACAACGTCTCCCTCGTGACGGCCGACGTGGCGGACCTCCCGTTCGACGACGGCGAACTCGACGCTGCCTTCTCGACGATGACGTTCCACGAGTTCGCAGGAGCGGCGGCGCTCGAGGAGGTGGCTCGCATCCTCGACGGCGGCGGGCGGTTCGTCGTCGCCGACTGGACGGCCACGGGAGCGGGTGAGAGCGGCCCGCCGGTCGAGGAGCGATACGACCTGGACGGTGCGCGCGAACGGGTCACCGACGCCGGACTGACGGTCGAGTACGCGACCGAACGCCCCGAAACGTACCTCTTCGTCGCCAGTCGTTGAGATGCGACGCAGGTCCCTGCTGGGTGCGCTCGCGGCCGGCGTCGTCGGCTCGACCGCCGGTTGCGTCGGCCACCCGCTGCCGCCGCTCCGGGGCACCGTCGCCCGCAAGCGAATCGTAGCGGAGGACGGGACGTTGCTGGCCGTGACGAGGTCGGGAATCGACCCCCGGACGCGGCTGCTCAGCGAGCGGTTCCCCCGCGAGCCGATGGCCGGCAACGCGACGATCACGGAGAAACTCGCCGGCGAGATACGAGAGCGCCACGACGACGTCGGTTGTCGCGTGACGGTGCGTCACCGGAACGCGAACTACGTCGACGGCGTGGACTCCGGGGAGACGATGTCCTATCGCGCCACTCGAAGCACGTTCAACCAGGTGATGGCCGGAGACGGCATCGGGTTCCAGATCGGACTCGTCGACCGGCCGAAGCTGCTCGCGCCGAGCGAGATAGTCCGCTCCGGCCGGATCGTGGAGAAGCACCTCCTGGGGAGACGGAACCCCGACGACCGGAAGCCGACGGAAAAACGGTTGCTGACCGTGACCCGCGAGGGCGTCTCGACGAACCGGTCGGGGCTGTCTGGACGGACGGTGGGACGGCGGACGGCCAAGCGCCTGCTGAAGACGTTCGACGCGCTGGTGTACCGATTCGTCGTCGCTCACGACAGCCCCGGGAAGCGCCTCTACGAGACCGAACGGCCGCAGTTCGACCGGGCGCGCGTCGGCGAGACGGCGACGTTCAAGGTGAAAGGCGACGACGGGGGTAGAATCGCCGAGTTCGTGGACGGCGGTTGAGGGGCCCGGCGTCAGTCCGGAGAGACTGGAGAACGTACCCGTGACCTCCCCCCGAAACCGACTCCGTCCTCCGCGTCGACGTCGGACCGGTTCGCACCGCGACGTCCGGTGACATCGACGCGACGTTCGACGGTCGGACGAGGCCCGATACGAGCCGCCCGGCCTCGTAAACCACATACCGCGATATTCTTTCCTCGGGGAGTGAGGTCAGCGGTTCGGAGCCGGGCCGTCCGGTCCGGAGAAGCCGAGTTCAGCAGTTGAGTTCGCGGACGTCTACGTTCTCGTCCACCAACACCGTCCAGTCTTCGTCGTCGGCTGACATTTCGAGGGCGACGAGGAGCGGGTCGGTCCGGGAGACCGTCGGGGCCGAGAACGTACACCATTCGTGTTCCCAGAAGGGGGTCTCCTCGAGGTCGATTCCGCGTTCGAAGAGCGTCGCCGAGATGCGCGGGCGGTTCGACAGCACGAGTCCGAGCGGAGCACGTAGCTCCGCGGAACACCCCGAGCAGTCGAACGCGACCGGGAGGCTGTCCGAACGAGTCGCCGGCCCGGGACGCAGCACCGACGTCATCCGGTGAGAACAGAACGGACAGACGCCGGCGTCCGCGAGGCCGACGTACCGGCGCGTCCGCTGTGCGAACGCTTCGACGAAGTCCTCGAGCGAGAGATTCCGCACGGCACCGGGCGGGAAATCGAATCGGGTGAGCTGGCGGTCACACTCCCGACAGCGGACGATTCCCTCGCCATCGCGGTAGCCGATTTCGACGGGCGACGACGCACAGTTCCCGCAGGTAGAATCGATTTCGCGGAACGGTCGTTCGCCTCCCTGCTGGAGCACGCTGGCGGTGAGGATGTTGGTCGCCCACACGCCGCTCTGGGTAAGGTCGTACCCCTGGTCTGTCTTCCGGACGTGGCCGTCGCGGAGCTGTCGAAGGTGATAGTTGAAGCGTCCGCGGTCGTCGGCGGACGACCGTTCGAACAGGTCCGCGTACGAGAGCGGGGAGTCGGCCGTGGCGAGGGCGTCCAGGATTTCGAGTCGGGTGCCGTTCGCGAGGGTACCGAACGACTCGTGGCCGACCTCCGATATCGTATCAGCGTCCGGGTCGTTTCTGCCGGAATCCCGACGAGTCATACGACCACTTCCGGTTCTCCCGAGTAAGGCGTTCTGATTGTCCCGATGGGGAACGAAATTTCTCCGAATCGTTATGGCGATTTCCGCCCGAACGTGTCGTACGAAATACTATGCCAGGACACGTGTTCCTCGAAGGAGAGCGCGTCGACCTCAGAGTCGTCGAACAGGACGACCCCGACCGGACGGTCCTCGGCCACGTGAGAAACGACCCCGAGTTCCGCCGCACGCTCGGATTCGACGCTCCGTGGCCGGAGAGTCGCGTCGAGGAGTTCGTCGCCTCCACGACGACCGACGATTCGAGTACCAACCTTCTCGTCTGTCTCGACGGGGACGACGCTCCTGGAGACGGACGACGGCCGGACGGAGACGGTGAGGAGAACGTCGAGATAGCGGGAGCGGTCAACCTCTTCGACGTCGACCGCGTCGCCGGAACGCTCAGTTACTGGCTCTTCGACGAGTACCGCGGCGAAGGGTACGCGACGGAGGCCGTCTCGCTGGTCGTCGACCACGCGTTCGAGCGTCTCGGACTCCACCGCATCGAGGCCGAAGCGTTCACCGAGAACGAACCCTCTCGGCGACTGCTCGACCGACTGGGCTTCGTCCACGAAGGAACGGCCAGGGAGTGTCGCTTCGCGGGCGGCGAGTATCGCGGGAGGGAACGGTACGGGCTGCTCGAAGACGAGTGGCGCGACGAGGAGGGGACGCGATGATCACCGCGAGCGACGAACCGGCGCAGGTCGAGAGCGGGGAGCGGTCGTACGAGACGCTCATCTTCGACCTCGACCGAACGCTCGTCGAGCACGACCAATCGTTCGCGGACGTGTTCGAGGCCGCTTGCATCGCCGGCGGAATCGAGCCGTTCTGCGGACCGGAGGCCCTCGACCTCGCGACGAGGCTGGTCGGGAGACAGTCCACGGGCGTCGACGCCGAGACCTTCGACCGGCGGGTGTTCGAGACCGCCGCGGCGGCGGCTGGCGTCGCTATCGATTCGACGGAGTTCGCGAACGCGTACGACGACGCGCTCGACAACGGTGCCGTGTCGCTCCGACCCGGAGCGGACACGGCGCTCGCGGCAGCGGAGGACTACGATTCCGCCCTCGTGACGAACGGCCCGGAGCGCACGCACGCGACCAAACTCGAGGCCGTCGGTATCGAGGACCGATTCGACGCCGTAGTGTTCGGGAGCGACGTCGCTCGCGTCAAGCCGGCCGTAGACCCGCTCGAGCGCGCGTTGAAACGACTCGACTCGAAACCGAGCCGAACGCTGAAGGTCGGTGACTCGCTCGCGAAGGACGTCACGAGCGCGAACGACCTCGGCATCGACTCCGCCTGGGTTCCCTACGGGAATCGGACGCGGGCGTCGAGCGACCCGGAACCGACGTACGTCCTCTCGTCGCTGGCCGATCTACCGAGCGTTCTCTCGAAGTAGCGTACCGACGCGTCGTCCCGTGGGCAGCGGTCTCGAAACCGCCTCGTCTCGGCCTCTCGTCCTCACGCGTTGTCGACCTTCCGGATGGCCTTCTCGAACAGCGAGTACGGCTGTGCACCGACGATTTTGCCGGCCTTCTCCGACTCCCGGTCGAAGAAGATGAAGGCGGGCGTCCCCCGGATGTCGTTGCTCTTGGCCGCCTGAACGTCGGCGTCGACGCTCGCTTTCACCGCCTTCGTCTCCTCGTTCATGCAGGATTCGACCGCCCCGGCGTCGACGCCGGAGACGCCACGCGTTATCTCGAGCAGGTTCTTCTCTTTCGCCCACCCGGAGTTCTCCTTGCCCTGCTCGTCGAATATCTTCGCGTGCCACTGCTCGAACGCGTCGGGGTTCTCGTCCCGTACCGTCCGCCAGACGCACTTCGACATTCGAGCCGCCGTCTCGGACGCCTGACCGATGTAGGGGTTCTCCATCACGACCATCCGGAGCTTCCCTGGCTCGATGTAATCGTCGACGAGTTTCGGGAGGGTGTTCTGTTCGAACTTCTTGCAGAACGGGCACTGGTAGTCGGTCCAGTAGTAGACGTCGAGCGGCGCGTCAGCCGACCCCATCAGGGGGTTGCCTTCGAGGTCGACGTCGAACTTCGTCGTCTCGTCGCTGGCGTACAGCAGCGACGTCCCGGACGAGGCTCCGTCGTTCGAGTCGGAACCGCTGGGCGTGTCGCCCCCGTCATTCGAACTCCCGCCCATCGACGGGAGCGTGCTCGTGCATCCGGCCAGCGCGGCGAGCGACCCCGCCGCCGTCCCGAGCAACGCGCGTCGACTGCTCGATTCGTCGCTGTCGTACATGGCAATCGTCGTGTCGGAGGAGACACTCGGGACGTATATTCGTCTCGCTCGTTTTCAGGGTCGGAAGTCGCCGGGGGCGTTTAAACGGGGGAGGGGCGTCAGCAGGGACGTTACGCGTCGATGCGGCACGTTCGCGGGTCGCCGGCGCGGGCGAGGAACCCGACCAGGAGGAGGATGCCGCCGACGCGGAGCAGGTCGCCGTGGAACGGCATCGCGGCCAGCGCGCCAGCGAACCCGAGAAATCCGAGCAGTCCAGCGCCACAGCTCGCACAGCCCGAAGCGACGAGCCCCGGCAGGACGCCCGTCAGGTCCGAGAGACCGGACACGCCGGTCAGGCTCACCTGCGCCGCGGCGTTGACGACGGCGACGCCGGTCAGCACCGCGTACGACAGGATGAGTGCGAGCCCGAACCAGCCGTTCGTCGCCAGCACGTTCTCCGTCAGCAGGACGAGCGTGTCGTCGAACCACTTGAGGCCGGCACCGAGCATCTGCATCGACATCCCGGGGAACGTCGAGAGGATGAGGAGGACGTACGTCAGGACCGCGACGACGACGCCCCCGACGATGCGCGGGACGGAGGTCGTCGGGTACGTGAGCGCGTCCACCAGGTCGCTCCCCCAGCGGCGAACTCGTGCCTGTCCGGTCATGATTTCGCCCTCTGGAGTACCGCCTCGAAGCGGGGGTACGGCTGTGCGCCCTCTATCATGGGGGCCAGGTCGTTCGACGTCGGGTCGTCGAAGATGAACGTCGGCGTCGCCTGGACGCCCTTGGAGTCGCCCGCTCGCTCGTCCTCGTCGACGCTCGCCTTCACCGCCTGCGCGTCGTTCTTCAGGCAGGACTCGACCGCGCTGGCGTCCACGCCATTCACGCTCGCGGTGATGTCGAGGAGGTTCTGCGTCTTCGCCCACCCGGAGTTCGGTTTCTTCTGCGCGTCGAACATCGTCGCGTGCCACCGCTTGAACGCCATCGGGGCGTCCTCGCGGACCTGCCGCCAGACGCACTTCGACATTCGAGCCGCCGTCTCGGACGTCTTCCCGATGTTGGGATATTCGAGGATGACGAGCCGTACGTTCCCCGGTCGGATCTGTTTTTCGAGGAGTTTGGGGAACGTGTCCTGTTCGAACTTCTTGCAGAACGGACACTGGTAGTCGCTCCAGTAGTAGAGGTCGACGGGCGCGTCGGGCGACCCCATCACGGGATTGCCCGCGAGGTCGACGCCGTAGCTCGTCGTCTCGTCCGAGGCGTAGACCAGCGTCTCCGGGTCCCGCGAGTCGCTGCTGCCTCGCGTGCTCGACGTGGCAGAATCCGTCCCGGAGGAAGTTTTCGTACCCGTCGCGGTCGACGCCGCGCTCGTCCCAGGTCCGCCGGTCGTCCCGGACTCGCTCGTCGTGGCTCCCCCGTCGGAGCCCTGGAGGGCGCTCGTACAGCCCGCCAGCCCGGCGACCGACCCGGCTGCGACCCCGAGGAACGCGCGTCGACTGCTCGTCTCGCTGTCGAACATGATGAGTGCTCGTCTCGGACCGAACGCCCCCTGACTGAAAGCGCACTCGCTCGTTTTCAGGGTCGGAAGTAGTTCGGCACGTTTTAAAAGCCGAGGTTCGGTAATCAGTACGTGAGTGGGGAGCCGAGTCCAGCGGAACTCTTCGCGTTGCTGGACGACGAGTACGCGCGCGACATCCTCACGAAAACGAGCGAACGACCGATGTCAGCCCAGACTCTCAGCACCGAATGTGACGCGTCGCTCCCGACCATCTACCGCCGGTTGAACGACCTCGAAGCGTCCGACATGGTCGAGAAACGGACTCGTCCGGACCCCGACGGGAATCACCGCGCGGTGTACGAGGCCACCGTCGAGCGCGTCGAGATAGACATCGTCGACGGCGACCTCGAAGTGGAGGTCAGCGCGCGCGACGTCGCCGACCAGTTCACCCAGGTCTGGGAAGACATGCGAGGTGATTGAGATGCGGATGGAACTGCTCGCGGGAAAACTGTTCGTGATGGCGCTCGGACTCCTCATCGCCTACCAGGGCTTTCGGGGCTACCGGCGCAACCACAGCGAGCCGATGCTGTTCGTGGCGGTCGGGTTCGTCTTCCTCACCGCGGGCGGGACGATGGGCTGTTCGCTCATCCAGACGCTGGGCGTCTCGCCCGCGGCGTTCGGAGCGGCCCAGACCGTGCTGGTCGCCGTCGGCATGGGGTTCGTCCTCTACTCGCTGTACGGCTGACGACCGTCTTCGCGGCTGGCGTAGTCCGTCACGCGTCAGCGGTCACCGTGACCCGGACGGCGGCGTGCTTGTACTCGGGAATGTTCGCGACGGGGTCGAGTTCGTCCGGCGTCAGGACGTTCACCAGGGGGTCGGCGTAGTGGAACGTCGCGAACACCGTGCCCCGGCGGACGGCGGGGGTGACCTCGGCCCGGACGGTCACGTCGCCGCGGTCGTTCTCGACGCGGACCACCTCGCCGTCGTCGACGTCGCGCTCGGCCGCGTCGTCCGGGTGTATCTGGAGGACGTCCTCGCCGCGCATGCGCATCAGCGTCCCCGAACGGCGGGTGACGGCACCGCTGTTGAAATGCTGGAGCACCCTGCCGGTCGTGAGGACGAGTTCGTCGTCGGCCACGGGGTCGACCGGGTCGACGTGCTCGACCGGAACCAGCGCCGCGGTGTCGTCGCCGGACTCGAACTCGTCCGCGTGGAGGACGTCGACGCCCGACGACGCCCCCTCGGGGTAGGGCCATCGGAGGCTATCCGTGCCGATGGCGTCGTAGCTCATCCCGGCGTAGATGGGCGACACCCGCGTGAGTTCCTCGAAGACCGCCGCCGGGCCCTCGTAGTCGAACGCGGCGTCGGTGAGTCTCGCGCCCAGTTCGCTGACGACGGCGAGGTCGCGACGGGCGTCGCCCGGCAGGTCGGCGTTGGGTCGCATTCGCATCACCTGGCGGTCGGTGTTCGTCACCGTCCCCGCCTTCTCGGCCCACGAGCTTCCGGGGAGGACGACGTCGGCGTACTCCGCGGTCTCCGTGCGAAAGAGGTCGTGGACGACGAGGAACTCGACCGCATGGAAGGCGTCGGCGACGCGATTCGCGTTCGGCTCCGTGACGACCGGGTTCTCGCCGAAGACGTACGCCCCGCGGACCGTCTCGTCGAATCGGTGGGTCAGTTCGACCTCGGTCAGCCCGGGCGTCGACGGCGGTTCGGTTCCCCACTCCTCGGCGACGCGACGCCGCGCGTCGGCGTCGAGCACCGACCGGTACCCCGGTAACACGTCGGGGAGCGCGCCGACGTCGCCGGCACCCTGCACGTTGTTCTGTCCGCGAAGCGGATTCACGCCGGTGCCGCGCTCGCCGACGTTCCCCGTCAGGAGCGCGAGGTTCAACAGCGCGTGGACGTTGTCGGTGCCGCAGTGGTGCTGGCTCATCCCCATCCCAGTGAAGACGGCCGCGCGGTCGGCCTCGCCGTACAGCCGGGCGGCCGTTCGGAGGTCGCCCTCGTCGACGCCCGCGAGGGCGGCGTTCTCGCCGACGTCGACGCTTTCGAGGAACTCCCGGAACGTCTCGAAGTCCGTCACCCGGTCGTCGAGGAACGCCTCGTCGACCAGTCCCTCGTCGACGATTACCCTGGCCATCGCGTTGAGCAGCGGGATGTCGAACCCCGGACGAACCGGGAGATGGAGCGTCGCGGTCCCGGTGGTGTCGTTCGTCCGCGGGTCGACGTGGACGAGTTCCGTTCCGTCCCGGATGGCGGGTAGCAGGTACGACCGGAAGATTATCGGATGTTGCTCGGCGGGGTTGGCACCCGTGACGAGGAACACGTCGGCGTCGGCGAGGTCGGCGAGGGTGTTCGTCATCGCGCCGGCACCGAACCGGTCCTGCATCGCCGCGACGGTCGAGGAGTGACACAGTCGTGCGCAGTTGTCGACGTTGTTGGTCCCGAGCACGCGAGCGACCTTCTGGAGGAGGTAGTTCTCCTCGTTCGTGCAGTTCGACGACGCGAAGAACGCGAGCGCGTCGGCACCGTCCTCCTCGACGATTCCGCCGAACGCGTCGGTGATTCGAGCGAACGCCTCGTCCCACGACGCGGTGACGAGCCGACCGTTCTCGCGGACGAGCGGTTCGGTGAGTCGGTCTTCGTGGTCGACGACGTCGAACGCGGCGGCACCCTTCGGACAGATCTCCCCCCGCTCGTTCACCGGCGCCTTCCACCCCGTCGCCTTCCCCGACTTCGGAGCGTACTCGATTCCGCACCCGACGCCGCAGAACGGGCAGACGCTCGGCCGCGGTTCGAACGTTCGCTCCGGAGAATCGGCCATGGCGACAGTACCGACGACCGATAGCTTCGTTCTGACGGCCAGGCCGTCGAGCACGTCGCAAAACCCCGAACGTCGTCCGTCGACCGGCGCGGGACCCGTGCGCCGACTTCACGACTCGATGCAGCGCTGGACCTGCTCGTCGACGGCGACCAGGTGGCAGAGCGGATTGCCGGGATACACGACGGGGTTCTCCAGCACGCCCGCGAGAACGCCGGTGAACGGCGCGGTCACCTCGACGCTCTCGCGCTCGAACGGGTCGCCGACGGTGCAGACGACCTCCTCCTCCCGGACGAGCGCGCCGCGTTCGTGGTGCATGTCGACGATGCCGCCCTCGTCCGAGCGAACCCAGGTGGTGTCGGCCTGGTCGACGACGGTCCGCCACCCGGGCCAGCGGACGAGTTCCTGCCTGTCGACCCCGAACTCGGCGAACACGCTCCGGACCCCGTCGAGCGCGGCGTCGATGAGGCCGCGCTCGAAGCGGTGGGCCTCTCCCATCTCGACGGTGACGGTCGGGATGCCGTCCTCGGTCGCTTCCCGCCGGAGCATCCCGGAGGAACCGGACGAGGAGATGACGAGGTTCGTCCCGAAGGCGTTGGCGAGTCGAGCGACGTCGGGGTCGTCCATGTCCGCGCGGGCGTGGAGGACGTTCGTCCGGCCGCGCGTCGACGTGTGGAAGTCGATGCCGAAGTCGCAGGGCGCGACGAAGTTCTCGTAGATTCGGTAGGCGATGCGGCGGTCGTTGGTTCCCTCGGGGTCGCCGGGAAAGGCGCGGTTGAGGTCGCGGTCGTACCCGGGCAGGTAGCGTTCCTGGGCGACGAAACCGGGGACGTTCAGCACTGGCAGGCAGACGAGGGTCCCGCGGATTCCGGCGTGGTTCCACTGGTTGGCGACCTCGCGGACGACCTCGATGCCGTTGAGTTCGTCGCCGTGCAGGGCGGCCGCGAGGAAGACGGTCGGTCCATCGTCGGCGCCGTTGATGACGGTCACCGGCATGCGGACCGGGTCGCCGAGGTAGCTCTCGCTCGTCGGAAAGCGAACGTGGCGTGTCTCGCCCCGTTCGACGGTTCCCCCCTCGAAGGTGAACGGCTCCGTCATGGATGTACCGTCGACGGACGAGACATTGACCGTTTGCCCGGTCGACGCGGACCGTTCGAACGACGGACCCGTCCGGGGGAACCGGACGACGAGGCGTCCTCGGCGTCGACGGACGTAGCCCGGTCGACACCGTCGTTTCCGCTGTTTGGGCCGAGCCTCCGGGCCGACTACCGCGAGAGGACGGCGTTGACGCTGGCGCCGACGAGCAACAGGAGGCCGGCAACGTAGAGCCAGACGACGAAGAGGAGGACCCCACCGAGCGCGCCGTAGGTGGCGTACCGGGTCGCGTGCTCCGCGTAGACGCCGAACACGACCTGGAGTACGAGCCAACCGCCGGCGGCGACGACCGTCCCGGGGAGCGCCTCCAGCACCGATACCCGGACCGGCGGCAGGAGGTAGTACAGGGGAAAGAACGCCAGCAGGAGGCCGACGAACAGTTCGACCTGGTCGAGAAGACCACCCAACGGGAGCCACGCCGAGAGAAACTCCGTCGGGATGCTGACGACCACCAGCAGCACCGCCGCGACCGTCATCGCGGCGAACACGACGATACCGTCCCGCAGTTGCTCGACGAGCGACGGGTCGTTCGTAGCGTCGTAGATGCGGGAGAACGCGTAGTCGAGGCTCCGGAAGACCTTCACCGCGCTCCACACCAGCGCGAGAAAGCTGATGACGGACAGTTCGAGTCGCCCGGTGGAACCCGTGAGCGCGTCCCGGATGATGTCGCTTCCGGTCGGGGTGAGCGTGGTCACCCGTCGAAGGACCAACCGCGCGAGTTCTTCGCCGCGAAGCGTCGAAACGAGGACGAACGTCAGGAGGAGAATCGGGAGGATGGAGACGAACGCGTAGTACGCGAAACTGGCCGCCAGAAAGGAGATTCGATTGTCCCGGACCGTGATGACGATCTCCCTGAACGTGGCACCGACGCGCCGGGCCGAGGCGACCGAAATCACGACGGGCGTTCGGTGTCGACGGACAAAAGAGTGCGAGACGGTCCCGTCGGCGACGTCTCGGTAAGCGCCCACTACCGACCCCGTCTCGACGACTCCCGACCGAACGGAGACCGGACCGTCGAACGCGACTTCCATCGCCCGCCGCGAACGTCGGAGCGACACCCTCCACCGACGCGGCATCGGTGACCAGAGTCGGTCATCGAGAGCCGAAAGAGACCGTCCGTCCGCCGTTTCGGCCACAGCAGCGTTAAGCCGCCGTCGCGCCACCGTGAAGATATGCGAGCGTACAAGGCGAAGGCGGTCGAGCGGATCAGCCTTCCCGACCGAGAAGCGCGCGACCGGCATCTCCGGGAGGCGGGGTACAACGTCTTCAATCTCGACGCCGACGCGGTGTTCGTCGACCTGCTGACCGACAGCGGGACGGGGACGATGAGCGACGAGCAGTGGGCGGCGCTGATGCGCGGCGACGAGGCGTACGCCGGGAGCGAGAGCTTCCGGCGCCTCGAGTCCGCCGTCGCGGACGTGATGGGGTTCGAGCGCATCGTCCCCGCCCACCAGGGTCGCGGCGCGGAGAACGTTCTCTACGGCACGATAATCTCGGAGGGCGACTACGTGCCGAACAACACCCACTTCGACACGACGCGAGCGCACGTCGTCAACAGCGGCGGAGAGCCGGTCGACTGCCCGGTCGAGAGCGAGGCGGGCGACCCGTTCCAGGGGAACCTCGACGTCGCGGCGGTGCGGGACCTCGCCGACGAGGTGGGCGCGGAGCGGATTCCCGCCGTCGTCGTCACGATCACGAACAACTCGATGGCCGGCCAGCCCGTGAGCGTCGAGAACGTCCGGGCCGCGCGGGACGTGGCCGACGAACTCGACGCCAGACTCGTCGTCGACGCCTGCCGGTTCGCCGAGAACGCCTACTTCGTACGGCAGCGCGAACCCGAGTTCGAGGGCGAGAGCGTCGCCGACGTCGCCCGCGAACAGCTCTCGTACGCCGACGCCGTCGTCATGAGCGGGAAGAAAGACGGGCTCGCGAACGTCGGCGGCTTCGTCGGCGTGCGCGAGGACGACGACGAACTGTACGAGCGGACCCGCCAGCGCGGAATCCTCTACGAGGGGTTCACCACCTACGGCGGGATGGCCGGCCGCGACCTCGAAGCGATGGCGGTCGGACTGCGCGAGGCGGTCGAGGAGGCGTACGTCGAGTCGCGCGTCGAGCAGGTCGCGGAACTCGGCGAACTCCTCCAGGAGGTCGGCGTCCCCATCCGCACGCCGACCGGCGGACACGCGGTGTACGTCGACGCCGAGGAGTTCCTGCCGTCGATTCCGCGCGAGCGGTTCCCCGGCCAGGCGCTGGTCTGCGAACTCTACCGCGAGGGCGGCGTGCGCGGCGTCGAACTCGGCGAGTTCGCGTTCCCCGGCGAGAGCCGACCGCAGCTCGTGCGGCTCTGTCTCCCCCGGCGAACGTACTTCCGGGACCACCTCGAACACGTCGCGGAGACCTTCGCGGACGTCGCGGAGAGGCGCGGGGAGGTGTCGGGCCTGGAGGTCATAGACGAGCCCGAGATGGCCGAACTCCGTCACTTCAGCGCCGAACTGCGGCCCGTCGAGTGAGCGAGTTCGGTCGCCGTGACGCGACGAACGCCGACGCGACGGCGGCGACCCCGGCCCCATTGGGGTAGCGATTTAAGGCATCGTCTCCCACGAATCTACACAACGAAGTAGAGATGAACGACAACGACCGTGCCATCGTGGGCCTCGTCATGCTCGCGCACGCGATGGTCCACACGTTCGAACTCTCGATTCCGATTCTCGTTCCCGTCTGGCTGTCCGAGTTCGGGACGACCCGCGCGGCCATCGGGGTGGTCATCTCGGCCGGGTACGCCCTGTTCGGCATCGGCGCGCTTCCGGGCGGCGTCCTCGCGGACGCGTACGGCTCCCGGCGGCTCATCGCCGGCTGTCTGCTCGGGATGGGTGGCGCGTTCGCGCTGCTCGGCGTCGCCTCGTCGCTGTGGATAGTCACGCTCGCGTTGCTCCTCTGGGGCGTCGCGGCCAGCGTCTACCACCCGTCGGGGCTGGCGCTGCTGAGCAAGGGCGTCACCGAACAGGGGAGCGCGTTCGCCTACCACGGCATGGCCGGCAACTTCGGCATCGCGGTCGGCCCGCTGGTGACGACGCTGCTGTTGCTCGCGTTCGACTGGCAGACCGTCGTCGTCGTGCTCGCGCTCCCGGCGTTCGTCGCCGCCCTGGTCGCGCTCCGCGTGAACGTGGACGAGGCGGCGGCGGTGAGCGAGGGCGAGGCCGACGCCCGCGCCGACGGCGGCGTCTCCTCGATGTCGGAACTGTTCGCCGACTCGCGAACCCTGTTCTCGGGCTGGTTCGTCGCCGTCTTCGTCATCGTCATGATGTCCGGGCTGTACTACCGCGGCGTGCTGACGTTCCTCCCGGACCTGCTCTCCGGGCTCGCGCTGTTCGCGCCCGTCGAGGTGGCGGGCAAGTCGCTGGAACCCGCCCGCTACCTCTACGCCGGACTGCTGACGGTCGGGATGGCGGGGCAGTACGTCGGCGGCAAGCTGACGGACAGGGTCGAGAACGCTCGCGGCATCGCCGTCGCGTTCGGCGCGCTGGTGGTCGTCGCGCTGGCGTTCGTCCCCGCGATGGACGCCGGTCTGGGCCCGCTGCTCGCCGCCAGTTTCGTGCTCGGGTTCTGCCTGTTCGTCGTCCAGCCGCTCTACCAGGCGACCGTCGCGACGTACACGCCGCCGGGCGCTCGCGGCCTGTCGTACGGCTTCACCTACCTCGGCGTGTTCGGCGTCGGCGCGCTCGGCGCCGCCGTCGCCGGCATCGTCCTCCAGTACGCCTCGCCAGCGGCGCTGTTCGTCGTGCTCGCGGGGTTCGCCGCCGTCGCGTCGGCGCTCGGCGTCGTCCTGTCGGTCCGCGGTCCCGCTACGGACTGAAGAGGTGGCCGCCGACCTCCGACATCACCTTCTCCTCGGCCCGCGCGAGGTGTTCCCAGGCCGTGGTGGAGGCGATACCGACGGCATCGGCGATGTCCTCGATGCTCGTGTCCTCCTTGCGCCGGTAGTAACCGAGGTCGATGGCCGTCCGGAGCACCTCCTGCTGTCGATGCGTCAGTTCGTCGACGACCCGGGACAGTTCGAGTTGCTCGCGCTCGTTCACCTCGTCGAGTTCGACGTCCCTGACGAGGTCGGTCTCGTTGCCGGCGCTCTCCAGCGAGTCGATAATCTCGTGCAGGTCGTCGCCGTCGTCGAGATACAGCGTCCACCGCTCCCAGCCGGCGGTTATCGACGTGCCCGTCCGGTAGTGGACGCCCATGTCGGTGAGTCTCTGTGAGATGCTGTCCCACCGGTAGCTGTCGTAGGTGATGGCGACCAGCACGCGGGAGACGTCGAGCGGGGTCAGCGGCGACGCGTCGAGCACCGCGTCGGTCGCGGAGAAGTCCGCGAGGAACCCCTCGATGGACCGTTCCGGACCAGACATCTCGATGATGCGTTTGCGTTCGGCGGCGCTCCCCGTCATCGACGACACCGATTCGAGAGTCAGGTCGGGGTAGTCGGCGCTGACGTCGCTCTCGGGTTCGCCGTGGTGGCGCACCCGAAGCGTCACTTCTCGCATCGCATCCGGATATGGATTGGACGAAATTGAAGCTTACTCACGAAGAAGCTAGGAAATCGGCATCGCACTGGGCAAGCATCGTGGAAATTTTTGCCGCGTTCGGGGCCGACCGTCTATATTCGGCTACATACCGAAGTGGATTCCACTCCCTGTCCAGTTGTAACATGGGTTCCGGTAACAACATCTCCGACGCGGACCTGAGCGGACCAGTGGTCGACAGGCGGACGACGATGAAGCTACTCGGCGCGGCCGGCATGACGAGTCTCGCCGGTTGCACGGGCGGCGGTGGCGACGCCGACGCCGAACGCGGTTCCCTCGTCGGTCTCTTCGCGGACGCAGATGGAGAACGTCATGCTCGGCCCGACGGTGTGCTGGTCGATAACGTCCGACCCGGAACTATACGGCGGGTGTTTTAGGTGGATGTCAGCGTAGGAATACGTATGCCCGAACCCGATCTCGACCGCTTCACGTCGCGTCGCTCGACCGTCTACGCCGACAACGGCGTCGTCGCCACCAGCCAGCCCCTCGCCGCCGAAGCCGGCGTCGAGATTCTGCGGCAGGGCGGCAACGCCTTCGACGCCGCCGTCGCCACCGCCGCCGCGCTCAACGTCGTCGAACCGACGAGCACGGGGCTGGGCGGCGACGCCTTCGCGCTCTACCGGACCGCCGACGGAGACGTCGGCGCGATGCGGTCCTGCGGCGGCGCACCCGCCGAGGCGACGGTCGAGAACGTCCGCGCGTCCCTCCGGGACCGCGACGACGTGTCCGACTGGTATCCCGAGAACCGGGGCTACGCGGTCGACGACGGGGACGACGGCGACGACCTCGGGATACCGTTTCTCGGACCCCACACCGTCACCGTCCCCGGGACCGCGCGGGGCTGGGAGGCGACCGTCGAGCGCCACGGCCGCCGGTCACTCGGCGACGTGCTCCAGCCGGCCATCCGATACGCGACCGAGGGCTACCCCGTCTCGGAGGTCATCGCCCACTACTGGCAGGGAGCGGAGGACCTCTTCACCGACGACAACGCCCGGGAAGCGTACCTGAAAGACGGTCGCGCGCCGGCCGTCGGCGAACGAGTGCGTCTCCCCCGCCTCGGCGAGAGCATGCGGAAGATAGCCGAGCGCGGCGCGGACGTGGTGTACGAGGGCGAGATAGCCGAAGCGATAGCCGAGGAAGTCCAGTCGAAAGGCGGCTTCCTCACCGTCTCCGACCTCGCCGCCTTCGAACCGGAGTTCCCCGACCCGGTCTCGACCCGGTACAACGGCGCGGAGATATACGAACTCCCGCCGAACAACCAGGGGCTCGTCGCCCTCGAAGCGCTCAACGTCGCCCAGGAGGTCGGAGCGGGCGAGCATCCGCTCGACTCTCCCGAGCGCGTCCACTACTTCGCGGAGGCCACGAAGCGAGCGTTCCACGACGGCCACCGCTACATCACCGACCCCGAGTACGAGGAGGTACCGCCGCTCGCCTCCCGGTCGTGGGCCGAGAAGCGGTCGGCGGACGTCGACGCGACCGCCAGCGACGTGAGCTTCGGCGTCCCCGACTCCCACGCGGAGGACGCCGACACCGTCCTGCTCTGCGTCGCCGACGACGAGGGCAACGTCGTCTCGTTCATCAACTCCCGGTTCGCCGGCTTCGGCTCCGGTCTCGTCGCCGGCGACACCGGCATCGCGCTCCAGAACCGCGGGTCGTCGTTCTCGCTGGACCCCGACCACCCCAACAGCCTCGAACCTGGCAAGCGTCCGTTCCACACCCTCATCCCCGGCGTCGTCGACTTCGCACCCGACGAAGAGCGAGACGACTGGGCCGCCTTCGGCGTCATGGGCGGCTACATGCAGCCGCAGGGTCACGTCCAGGTCGTCAGCAACGTCGTCGACTACGACCTGCCGCTGCAGGCCGCGCTCGACCTGCCGCGGTGGCGCTACCGCGAGGACGGCTCGCTGGCGGTCGAGGGGCGCACCGACGGCAACCTCACGACGAAACTCACGCGGATGGGCCACGACGTGCGCGTGCTCGCGCCGACGCTGTTCGGCGGCGCACAGATAGCGAGGAACGAAGACGGCGTCCTCTCGGGCGCGACCGAACCGCGGAAAGACGGGACCGTCGCCGGCTACTGACCACTCTCCGCACTTCGCGTCGTCCCGGGACGCAGTGGCGGGTTTCGCTCCGGCTATCTCGGTAGTTACTCCTCGGAATCCTCGTCCTCTTCCTCGTCGGACTCCTCGATCTCGATCTCCATGGGCTCCTCCTCGGGAGCGAGCGCTTTCAGGTCCTCGTCGAGGTCGACCGCCCCGCTTCGTCCCCGGCCGACGAGGTACCCCGCGACGAACGAGAGTCCGAGCAGAACGAGCGTTCGCAGTCCGGACTCGCCGCTCCCAGCACGGTCGACGCCTGTCGTGTCGTCAGACATGCCTGACAGTTTGGGAGTGAGTGACTTTTCCGTTGTGGTCGACCGCGGGAGTCCGCAAGCCTTTCACCCGCCGACGCGAATCCTCGGACGTGAATCCGACGACGAGCGGCACGTTCCGGGTCCTCGACAGTCCCCGCACCGACGGCGAGCGCCTGCTGCTGGACGTCGACACGCACGACCCGACGTACGTCGCGGTCGACGATGCGGAGGAGCCGTTGCTGCCCGGCTACCTGCTGGACGCGACGCTGGAGTGGGTCGAAGGCGAACCGGAGCTCTCGACGGTCTCAGTGCGCGAATCCACCCTCTTCTCGTTCGCGGACGGCGTGACGAACCTCTTCGAGGCGGCGACGGAGGCGTGCCGCGAGGCCCGCACGGAGGGCGTCGCCTCCGACGTGACCCAGAGTACGGACGGCGACGTCAACGGTGCGCTGTACGCCTTCGCCGAGCAGGGCGGCGAGCGCGACCTCTTCGAGGAGTTCCGGACCGGCGTGCGGCCGCTCGAACCGCTGCTCGAACGCGCCGCGGAGGGTGCCGACGGCCCGCAGGAGGTGTTCGTCCTGCGACCCGCGGACGTCCCCTGCGTGGTGGTCTACATCGTCCTCCAGAAGGAGTCGATGCTGGCCGACACCGTCCGGGACACCTACGACTGTCCCAGGCCGGACGAGCCGTAGGACTACTCGGAATCGGTCGCGATAAAAAGTAAGTCCGGTCGTTCGCGGTCGGGTGGGAACTGCGTCGGCTCAGGCCGAGTCCGACGTTTCGGCGTCGACGGTGGGGTTCGAGTCCGCGTTCGCGGCGTCGCTCTCGGAGTTCTGCATCTCCGCCAGTTCGGTCTCGACTTCCTGTCGACCCTTCTTGAACTCGCCCATCGCCTCGCCCGTCGAACGAGCCAGCTTCGGAATCTTGTTCGCGCCGAACAGCAGGACGGCTATCAGCAGGATGACTGCCAGTTCCATCCCGCCCGGCACCGGCCCGAACAGGGGAATCATTTCGGCTACCATCTGTATAGAACACGCGGACGCAGTTATTTATAGGCTTTTTGTCTGTCAGTGTATTGTCCATTCTCTCGCCTCGGACGGGCGAGGACCCCGCCCGGCGGGACGACGGCGGTTCCGGCGCGGCTACGAAGGCGCGGCGTTGCCCCGTCGCTCGACGAAGTCGACGACCGCCCCCGTCCCCTGGAACCCCTCCGCCATCCGGTCGACGAGGTCGCCGTCCTCGAACAGCAGCAGGGTCGGCACGCTCCGCACGTCGAACCGGTCGACGAGGTCGAGGTCGTCGCCTGGATTCACCGTCACGACCGTCACGTCTGTGGCGCGGGCGACGTTCCCGAGCACCGGTTCGATGGCCTGACAGAGCGCACACCCCTTCGTGTAGAACTCCGCGAGCACGAGGTCGTGCTCGGCGACCAGTCGGTCGAGTTCCTCGCCGTCGGCGGCCTCGACGGGGCGGTCGGGGTCGTCTCCCTCGGACGCGTCTCCTGCCGACTCCTCGCGGAGCGTAGTGTCGTCGGTCACGGAACGGGCTACGCACTCGTCGTTCTTGTGTCGTTCGCCACCCCCGCCGCCCACGGCCTCGGACGGTCGATGGGGCGTTCACGCGCCCTCCCTCGCAGTTCTCGGAACGCGGTCCGGTTCGGGTCGAGCGCCGACGGCCGTCGGTCGTCGGAATCGGGCGGTCGACCCGCCGACGTCGGCGAAATCCCGAACCGACGCCGCTCCGTCGGCGACCGGGATAGCGGCCAAACTACCCGCCTTCGACAGTCGTTGGACCCTCCAGTGAAAAGGGACGGCACCAATGAGTTCACTGCGACGCGCGTGGCGCGGGTACCGCTCCGTACCCATCGTCTATCGCATCTCGGTCGGCTTTCTGCTCGGTGCGGTCGTCGGTCTCGTCGTCGGGCAACCGGCGACGCAACTGAAACCGCTCGGCGACCTCTTCCTCCGCCTGCTTGAGATGCTCGTCATCCCGCTGGTCGTCTTCACCCTGCTCGCGGGGATGGAACGCCTCTCGCCCTCGCGACTCGGTCGGGTCGGCGGCATCGTCGTCGGCCTCTACATGGCGACGACCGCCGTCGCCGGCGTCATCGGTCTCACGGTGGCGAACCTCCTGAACCCCGGCGTCGGCGTCGAGTTCACGGGCGGGAAAGCCGAATCCGCCGAGCCCCCGTCGCTGGCGAAGGTCGTCCTCGGCATCGTCCCGGAGAACCCCATCTCGGCGATGGCGAGCGGCGACCTCCTCGCGACCATCTTCTTCGTCGTCGTGTTCGGGCTCGGACTGGCCGTCGTCCGGGACACGGCCGACGACGAGGCCGTCCGGGAGGGCGTCGAGACCATCTTCCGGGCGGTCGACGCCGCCACGGAGGCGCTGTTCGCCGTCGTCTGGGGCGTCATGGAGTACGGCGTCGTCGGCGTGTTCGCGCTCGTCGCGGCGTCGCTGGGGTCCCACGGCGTCGACGCGATAATCTCGCTCGCGGCGCTGGTCGGAACCATCGCGGTCGCCATCGGCGTCCACATCGCCGTCACCTACCTCGGCGTCATCACCGCAGGGCTGCTCGGCCAGTCGCCCCTCGCCTTCCTCGACGGCGGGAAAGACGCCATGGTGACGGCGTTCAGCATCCGGTCGTCCAGCGGGACGCTCCCCGTCACCATCGCCGACGCCCGGGACAACCTCCGCATCGACGAGAGCGTCTACGGCTTCTCGCTGCCGCTCGGCGCGACCATCAACATGGACGGGGCCGCCATCCGGCAGGCCGTGACGGCGGTGTTCGCCGCGAACCTCGTCGGCGCGCCGCTGGGCATCACCGAGCAGGTGACCGTCCTCGCCACCGTGGTGCTCGTCAGCATCGGCACGGCCGGCGTCCCCGGCGCCGGACTGGTCATGCTCACCGTCATCCTCAACGCGGCCGGACTCCCGCTCGAGATAGTGGGGTTCGTCGCGGGCGTCGACCCCATCCTCGGCCGCATTGCGACCATGAACAACGTGACCGGCGACCTCGCGGTCTCGTCGCTGGCCGCGAAGTACAACGACGCCATCGACCTGACGGGCGGCGTCTGGGGCGACGGGGACGTGGCGGAGCGCTCCGGGGTCCTCGCTTCGAACGACTAGCCCGGTCCTCAGGCGTGGGTCTCTATCTCCTCGCGGAGTCACCGTTCGACCTCGGCGGGGTCGCGAGCGACACGGTTTTGTCGGCGGCGGGAGGGAGTTCGGTCGATGGTCGACGCCGACGACGGAACCGACGGGTCCGCGCCGACGACCGTCGCCCGGGAGCACGTCCTCTCGGACGGCCGCGAGACCGTCGCCGCCGTCCTCCGCTGTGCGGACGAGGTGACGGCGGCGTGGGACGGCGACGCCGCGACGGACCGGGTGGCCGTGGTCGACCCGCTCTCCCGGAGACTGACCGACGCGGGGCTGCTGGCTCGCTGTTCCGACCTGCTCTCGGACGCCGTCGCGGCGACCGGACTGTCGCTCGCCGCGTCGCCGGTTCCAGCGCCGCCGTACGTGGTGGTGACGAGTCGCGGTCCCGTCCTGCGGGGGACGACCGACGCCGGCCGGCTGGTGGTCGAGATTCGGGCGTTCGCGGTCGAGCGCGACGGCGAGGTCAGATACGTCCGCGGACCGGCCGACCCGGAGACGGCGGTCTCGGTCGCCGTCAGGTAGGCTCCGGCGGTTCGACGCGCGCCGTGCCCGCCGCCCCGCCGGCTATCGCGCCCTCCAGCGCCAGCGCGACCCCGCCGAGGGCGGCGACGAGGGCCGCGAGGGTCCGTCCGTAGCGGTCGACCAACCAGGGCGGGAAGTCGATCCTGGAGATAGCGAAGTTCAGTCCCCAGTACGCGCCGACCTCGGACCCGGGGTGGGTCATCGTGTAGTAGAGCACGGTCGCGAAGACGACGCCCCCGAAGGTACCCGCCACCAGTCCGTGGCGGAGGCCCGTCTTCCACGTTCCACCGGCGAGTCGTCCGGCGACGTAACCCCCGGCGATGCCGACGGTCAGGAGCGCCAGCCCGGCGGTCACTCGAACGTCGAGCGGGAGCGGCACCGTCGCCCCGAGCGCGATAGCGAACAGTTCGACGAGCGCCCCTGCAGCGACTGCGGTCCAGCGCACGTTCGACGGTCGGCGTCCGCCC
Organism: Halomicrococcus pelagicus; assembly: GCF_051917725.1. Lineage (GTDB taxonomy): Archaea > Halobacteriota > Halobacteria > Halobacteriales > Haladaptataceae > Halomicrococcus. The sequence continues at coordinate 59,915 of NZ_JBQBLX010000004.1, read as the reverse complement.
CCGAAGTACCTTCCGCCTCGCGTGACGACCGGCGGTGGACGGGGCGCGCCCGTCGGCAGGGTTGCGGTGACCGCTTCGCCGTTCCCGTTCTGTTACACGTCGGCCGCGACGGGGGCAGAAATCCCGTCCCGGACGCGCGAGCGTCCAATCGCCTGCTGTCTCGCGGTACGATAGATGCACCCAGCTAACGTAACCGAAACGAGTATAAGTTTCATCCATCGCGTCACGATTCCAGAATACGTTTTGCTCGGCCGCATCGAGCGCAGCAAGCGCGTCGTCGAGATGATAGAGATGGTCGACGGGGTCCGCGAGCGGGGCCACGACACGCATCTCCACGTCATCGGCCCGACCGTCGACGAGGAGTACCGCCGCGAGGTCGAAGCGCTGGCGAGCGACCGCGAGTACGTCTATCTCGAGGGCGAACTCCCGCGCGAGGAACTGGTCGACCGCGTCTGCTCGCACCGCTACGGCCTCCACGCCAAGGAGTTCGAACACTTCGGCATGGCCGTCGCCGAACTCGCCGCCGGTGGGGCCGTTCCGTTCGTCCCCAACGACGGCGGCCAGCACGCCATCGTCGACGACCGCGAGGAACTGCTGTACGAGTCGCCCGCGGACGCGGTCGAGAAGATGGACCGCGTGCTCTCGAACCCCGACCTCCAGCGCGACCTCCGGAAACGTCCCGAGGAGATACGACGGCGGTTCGGCCCTGAACGCTTCCGCGAGGAGTTCCGCGCCGCCGTCGACGAATCGCTCGGTCGGTCCACGGACGCGACGGCCGAGACGTCCCCCGACCTCTCGGAGGTCCCGGGGCGGGCCGACTGACGTTCGACCCTACTCCCGCAGTTCGGGCGTCCAGACGGCCGGCGAGAGTCCGACGCTCCCGGTCCGATAGCGCGCCCAGGCGACGATAGCCGCCAGACCGACGACCAGGGCCGCGACGCCCACGAGCCCCGCTTCTGGACCGAACTCGCCCCCCGTCCAGCGGTCCGGACCCTGCTCCGCGACTGCGACGAGCGCGACGCCACGGCTGGTACCGCTCACCGGGAAGCCGAAGACCGGCCCCTGGACGAAGTTCCACGAGAGGTGGAAGCCGACCGAGACGCCGAGTTCGCCGGTCAGCACGTACCCCGCCGCGAGCACGACGCCGGCGAGCGCGACGTTCGCGGTGCTGACGGCGGTCGCGTTCGGGTTGCCGACGTGCAACAGACCGAACACGGCCGAAGAGAGGAGGGTAGCGACCGCGACGGCCAGCGTCGCGCCGAGTCCCCGGAGTCCCTCGGCGAGGTTCGTCAGGAGATACCCCCGGAGGAGCAGTTCCTCGCCGACGGCGACGAGGACGTACAACGCGAACGCGAGGGCCAGTCCGCCGACCAGCGACGCGGTCGGCCCGCTCGCGCCGGCGGCGCTCGTCCGGAGCGTCCCCGTCACCGCGAGCCAGCCCGCCCCGAGTTCGACGAGGAAGATTCCGGTCATCAGGGCCGCGCCGAGCGCGACGCCGAAGGCGAAGTCGACGCGCCACGCCCGGTCGAGGTGGAGGCCGAAGTCCGCGAACCGCCGGCGGTCGACCAGCCGTCCGGCGAGATACACCCCCACGACCGTCACGCCGGTCGTGAAGAGGACGCCCGCGAGCGAGAGGAGGAGCGAGTTCGCGGTGCCGGCGAAGAGCGAGGCCAAGGCTCCGGTGCGTGTCGTCGAGACCAGTGCCTGGAACAGCAGGCCGAAGACGACGGCGAGACCGACGAGCAGCACGGTGCCGGCGAGGAGTCGCCAGGGCATGCGAAGGCGGTCGCTGTCGGCGTTCCAGAACAGGGTGGTGAGCGCGCGCGGAAACACGGGCGCCGATAGGCCGCCCCGGAACAAAGGCGTCCCGGCGAGCAGACTTACGGGCGCGACGACCGTGGTGCCAGTATGCGCGAGGTCGAGATAACGTCTATCCATCAGATGACTCCGAGCGTGAAACAGTTCGAGGTCGTCGCCGACGAGCCGTTCGAGTACCGGCCCGGCCAGCACACACACCTTCACCTCGAACGGGACGAGGCGGGGTCCGCCGGCGACCATACGGGCGGCGATTCCGACGACCAATCCGGCGGCGAGGATTCTGACGACGGTTCCGACGGCGATTCCGACGACGATTCCGACGAGGTCGTCCGGCCGTACACTGCGACGTCGCTTCCCGGGACGGACACGATCACTCTCGCCATCAGGCGCTACGACGACGGAACGGCGTCGGTGTACATGCACGACCGCCAACCCGGCGACACCGTTCGCATCGAGGACCTGGACGGCAACCTCTACCTGCGCGACCGCGACGCGGACGTGACGCTCGTCTCCACCGGGACCGGCATCACGCCGATGATAGCGATGCTGAAGCAGTATCTGGACGAGGGAAGCGGGGACGTCTACTTCCTGTACGGCGAGAAGACCCAGGAGGACGTGATGTACCGGGAGACGCTCGACCAGTTCGAAGCCGACCACGAGAACCTGACCGTCGTCTACTCGCTCTCCGAGGAGGACTGGGACGGACCGACGGGCCACGTCCAGGAACACCTCGCCGACGTCGTTCCGGACGTGTCCGACACCGACTGCTACGTCTGTGGCGTCCCGGAGATGGTCGTCGAGACGAAAGACCGACTCGCCGAACTCGGCGTCCCGGACGACCGCGTCTACAGCGAGGGCTGGGAGGACGACGAGGTCGCCGACGAGTGATCGTGACGGCGCCGTCGGGCGTCGTCGGTCGGCCGGACCGAGAGGCGACCGTGCGGGAACAGTGCCAATTTATTTATTATAAGCTTCTTAACTTGTCGAGTAGGATGGGACATCCACCTATTCGGGTGCTCCACGTCGAGGACAACGAGTTCTTCGCGACGGTCGCCTCGGACGTCCTCGAAGCCGAAACTGACATGACCGTCTGCAGGGAGAGCAACGCGACCGACGCGCTCGCCCGACTCGACGACGAGCGCTTCGACTGCGTGGTCAGCGACTACGAGATGCCCGGCATGGACGGGCTCGAACTCCTCGACGTTCTCCGCGACGACTACCCCGAGATGCCGTTCGTGCTACTCACGGGCGTCGGGAGCGAAGACACGGCCAGCGAGGCCATCTCGGCGGGGGTCACCGACTATCTCCAGAAGGGCGAGGGCAAACGCCAGTTCGTGGTGCTGGCCAACCGCATCGAGAACGCCGTCTCTCGTCGGCGAGCCGAGAAGTCCGCGAGCAGGGTCGCCGACGTCAACGACCTCGTCTGGGACGTCAGCCAGTCGCTGTTGCAGGCGTCCTCCAAGGAGGAGATAGAACGCGCCGTCTGCGAGCGGCTGGCCGACTCCGAGCTGTACCGGTTCACCTGGGTCGGGAAGGTAGACGACGACTGCAACGTCGTTCCCCGGGTCTCCGCCGGCATCGAGGACGGCTGTCTCGACGACGTCGACTGCGGGGAGTCGGCCCCGGAGGCGAAGCTACTCCGCCAGGCACTGGAGCGGCGCGAAGCCCAGGTCACCCGGAACGTGGAGTCAGACCTCGCGTTCGCACCGTGGCGCGAGACTGGTCTCGAACGGGACTGCTGCTCCAAGGCAGTCGTCCCGTTCGACTACGAGGACACGACGTACGGCGTCCTGAACGTCTACGCCGACGAGTTGCACGCGTTCGGCGACACCGAACGGCGTATCCTCTCGAAGTTCGGCAACAGCGTCGCGTACGCGATGAACTCGATTCAGACGCGCCAGGAACTCGTCCGGCGCGAACAGCGACTGCAGGTGTTCAACCGCATCCTCCGGCACAACCTGCGAAACGACCTGAACGTCGTGCTGGGTCACGCCGACAACCTCGCCGAGACGATTCCCAGCGCCCGCGAGAGCGCCGACGTCATCAGGCGGAAGGCGTCGGAACTCATCGACGTCAGCGAGAAAGCCCGGGAGGTCGGGAAGACGCTCGACGGAGAGGGCCAAACCCGGAAAGCCGTCGAGTTGACGGCCGTCGTCGAGCGAATCCAGGAGAAACTACAGGACACGTATTCGGACGCGAACCTCTCGGCCGACGTGCCGGAGGAAGCGTGGGTGTACGGCGACAACACCCTCGACGCGGTCGTGAGCGAACTCGTCGAGAACGCCGTCGAACACAACGACAGTGACGTCCCGAACGTGTCCATCGCTGTCCGACAGCGGACCGCGGACGGCGACGACCAGGTCGAACTCACCGTCGCCGACGACGGACCCGGAATACCGGAGGAAGAACGCACCGTTCTGCTGGAGGGACGGGAGACGGCACTCCACCACGGAAGCGGACTCGGTCTCTGGCTGGCGAACTGGGTCGTCGGGAAGTTCGGTGGTAACCTCGAATTCGGTCACAACCAGCCCCGCGGCAGTGTCGTGACGATCCGTCTCGAGCGGGCCGATGGACGGGCGACCGACCGAATCGAAACCGGAAGTGCGACCGACTGATACGGAGCGGCGGTCCAGAATCGGAGACGCGTTACGCACGTTTATTTCCCTCTGCTCTACACTGTTTTAACAATAGATATATATTGGAGAAGGAACGAAGTAGAGTAGGATGAGTACGGAACTACCGTCGTTCATCGACCGTTTCCGACGACCGGAGTACACCGGCGAGAATCGATGTACGCCGTGCACCATCGTCAACGTCGCCATCGCCGTCGTCCTCGGTGCAGCGCTGACGCTCGTCGCTGTCCCGTTCGGAATCGGGGTCTTCGCGTTGAGCCTCGCGGCCATCTACCTCCGTGGCTATCTCGTACCGGGAACTCCCACGCTCACGAAGCGTTACTTCCCCGACTGGTTCCTCGCCGCCTTCGACAAGCACGAGACGGGCGAGACCGTCCCCCGCGAGAGCGACGTCGAACCCGAGAAGGTCCTCTCGACGGCCGGCGTCATCCGCCCGTGCGAGGAGATAGACGACCTCTGTCTCGACGACCAGTTCCGCAACTCGTGGCACGACAGCATGGCGCGCGTCGAGGAGGAGGGTGCCGAGAAGAGCGACCTCGGTGCCATCCTGGACGTCGACGAGGACGACCTGAAGTTCGAGGAGCACGACCAGGCGTTTCTCGCCCGCCTTGAGGGCCGCCATCTCGGTCAGTGGGAGTCCCACGCCGCGCTCGTCGCAGACCTCGCCGCCGCTCGTGAGCTTCGAGACCGGTACCCCGACTGGGAGGCGCTGACGGTCGACGACCAGAGCCGCGTCCTGAGCGGCCTGCGCATCTTCCTCGAGGAGTGCCCCGAGTGCGGTGGGACGGTCATGCCCGAACAGGAGACCGTCGAGTCCTGCTGTCGCTCGATGGACGTCGTTGCCGCGAACTGCCAGAACTGCGACGCGCGACTCCTCGAAGTCGAACAGGACCGGTAGCTCGATAGTCGTTCGCTGCCGAGAGCGTACGTCCCCCGGAGCGTAGGTCTCCTGAAGCGTATGTCCCCAGAACGTAAGCCCCAGAACGTAAGCCCCAGAACGTAAGCCCCCAGAACGTAAGCTCCTAGAACGTACGTATCCCGGCGAGCTTACTCCGTCGTTTCCGTTGTTTTACCGGCCTTCTGTCGTCCGAATCGACTGCGAACATTCTGTCCGCGGATTCGTGGTTCACGACGAAGGGTAGCTGTCCCGTTTCGTCCGGATCTGGTGGTTCTGTCCGGGACTGTGGTTTTCTCCGAACCTGGCCGGTTCGTCTGGTACTGGCTGTTTCGTCCGAGTCGGCCTCCTTCGTCTAGTTCTACCGTGTCGACAGCGGGCGAATGGCCGTCCCCTCGAAAGACCCACGGGTAAAGACGACCGAGATGCGACACCGGCGTTTCCGCTGTTTCGTCCGGGTCTATCTTGCGGTAGCGGGGATAGCGGCCGACTCGGCGAACGCACCTCCATCGTTTCCGCTGTCTCCAGGCGGCAGGGTCCAACGTTTCCGCCGTCACCCGGAAGTACGGCCCAACGTGGACGCCGTCCCGCGACGGCACGGCTCCACGTGCGTTGCACTCGGTGTCTCGGGGTCAGTACCCCGGTTCGGTGTCTCGGACCGCTTCGTGTCGCGTCGACGGTCGTACCGGTCCCTGCATCGTCGGACGAGAAGGGGATGTCGGGAAAGTGTGAGACGTGAACTGAAGAACGAGAGAAGAGAGGAAAAGCGAGGGAGCAGGGCGACGGGAAGAGCGAGAAAGAAGGAACGAAAAGGGGAGTCAGAGCGCGGAGAAGAGACAGAGACCCCGTTGTTTCCGCTGTTGGGACGACGTGAGGGTAACGAGACGGGATAGGGGACACCCACCCCACCGTTTCCGCTGTCTCGAGTGGGTCGGTGGAGTGGTCAGAGGGAGAGCAAGGATAAGAGGGTAGTCGAGGACGGAAAGCTCGCGGAAACCGTCGGTGGCGACGAACGCCGTGTCGGTGAAAATAGAGCCCTGGGGGACTTCAGAGCGCAACTAACGAACTCAACTAAGTTAGAACGAAGTAATATTTTCCTAGTGCGGAGAAAGTTTTGTCTGCTATGTCATAAAACCACCGGTGTTACAGAGACCCCTCACCCCACCCCCTCTCAATCCCGTCTAAACAACGGAAACGGCGGGGTGGGTGTCCCCCGTCCCTCCACGACGTTCTAACTGCTGTTCCGATTCTCGTCAGTCACTGTTTGAAACGTTCACTACCCGCAGTCCTGGACACTGGAAGGAGAGACCCACGTGATGCGACGCTCGCGAGTTACGACGCCATGCGACCCCGGAAAAAGTCGCCGTTCTCGGCAACGTCCAACGAAGACATCGGAAACGATGCACCTGCAGCTACCGGCGTATATTTAAATACTATCGGGACAGAAGAAACAGCGGACGCCACAGTTTTAAGTATCGTTCCGCGAAATGATTTTACAATGTCATCGTTCAGTTTCGACCGGGACAACTCCCTCTACAAGAACCGGGACGCGCTCCTGGAGGAGTACACCCCGAACAACCTGGTCGGCCGGGACGACGAACTTGAGGAGTATCACGCCGCGCTCCAGCCGATCATCAACGGGGAGGCCCCGTCGAACATCTTTCTCTACGGGAAAAGCGGCGTTGGCAAGACGGCCGCAACCCGTTTCCTCCTGAACCAGCTTCAGGAGGACGCCGCGAAGTACGACGATATCTCCCTGTCGGTCATCGAGATCAACTGCGACGGCCTCAACTCCAGCTATCAGGTGGCGGTTCGACTCGTCAACACGCTACGCGACCCGGCCGACCAGATCAGTAACACGGGGTACCCCCAGGCGCAGGTCTACAGCTTCCTCTGGGACGAACTCGACAAGGTCGGCGGCACCATCATCGTCGTCCTGGACGAGGTCGACCACATCAACGACAACTCCATCCTCTATCAGATTCCCCGTGCGCGAAGCAACGGCTACCTCGAAGACGCCAAGATCGGCCTCATCGGCATCAGCAACGACCTCTCCTTCCGGGACTCGTTGTCCGCGAAAGTGCGTTCGTCGCTCTGTGAGAAGGAGGTCTCGTTTCCGCCGTACGACGCCAACGAACTCCAGAAGGTGCTTAGCCAGCGCGAACAGGTCGCGTTCCACGACGGGGCGCTCGCCGACGACGTCATCCCGCTCTGTGCGGCCTACGGCGCCCAGGACGCCGGCGACGCCCGGCAGGCGCTCGACCTGCTTCTCGAAGCGGGTGACCTGGCGCGCAAGGACGCCCAGCAGGTGACCGAGAAACAGGTGCAGGAGGCTCGTCGGAAGCTCGAACGCGACCGGATAATGGAGGGGGTCGCGGACCTGACTCAGCACGCGCGACTCATCCTGTACGCTCTCACCTCGCTCGAAGCGGAAGGTGCCACGCCCGCGCGCTCGCGAGACATCCGCCCCCGGTACGAACAGCTCTGCAACCACATCGGCACCGAGGCGTTGACGAGCCGTCGGATGCGCGACCATCTCGCCGACCTGGCGATGCTCGGCGTCATATCCTCGACGGAGAAAAACGAGGGGATGTCCGGCGGGAAGTATCGCGAACACTCGCTCAAGCAGGACCTCCAGCTCGTCGTGAGCGCGCTGGAGGAGACCATCGAACTCGCCGGCGTTCACGAGAGCATCCGTCCCTACTACCAGACCGCGGCCGAGGAGAACGCGTAGCCCCGCTTCCGCTCGGGCGTCGAACACCGACGTTTCCGCTGTTATCGGTGCCGGCCGGTCGACCACGAACCGCACGCGGTGCAAGCCACGACCCCGCCGTTTCCGCTGTCAACTCCGTGGTTTCCGTTGTTTGCACCACCTACAGCGGTTTCAGTTACCCCGCCGTTTCCGCTGTTTTCCGCAGTGAACCAATCGAATACATCTCACTTCGTCCGACGTTTCCCCACCGTTTCCGCTGTTATCGACGGTTGCAGAGGCCGGTCGCGGCTGAACCCCCTTCGACGTCGGACACCACCGTTTCCGCTGTCTTCGCCGCCCGTGTCGTGGGTACCGTCGCTCGACAGTGACGCCGACGCTACTCGACTGACGTCACTCGACCGGACGCGGACGGCATCGACCGGACGCGCTCAAGCACGTCACTCGGTCGCACGGGCCGTCCTCAGCGTCCTCCGGGGCGCGATTCGGCCGACTCCTCGCGTCGCACGGACCTCTGTCGGAACGAGACGAACGCGACCGCGACCAGCAGCGCGCCGGCAGCGACGTCGCTCCAGCGGTTCGCTGCGCTCGCCGACCCCACGACGAACGGCTGTGCGACCTGGAGGAGACCGACGACGCCGACGAACCCGGCCGCGGCGGGCGTGACCGACCGTCCGAACAGCGTCAGCACGGCGGCGTAGCAGGCGACGACCAGCAGCGCGACGCCGGCGAGCACGTCGCTCCAGAAGTTCGGTGCCAGACTCGCCTCGAAGACGACGAACGGCGCGGCGACCAGCCAGATACCGAGTAGCGCGCTTCCCGCGGCGACCCAGTGACCTCGCATCAGCACGCTCCCTGCGCTCTCCGTGTCTTCGCCGTGCTTCGGTCCCCCCGTTCTCTCGTCGTTTCTCCGCCCCTCGGTTTCCTCTGCCTCTCCCGCACTCCTCTGCTCTTCCCCGCTCTCCGGTGTCATTGTTTCGTCAACCCCGCATTCCCGTCTCTCACACTCGGGAGCGTCCGACGTAAAACGAGTGGCTAGCGGTTACGCGGCCGCCGTGGGTCGGGGGCGGAGGTCGCGGCGCTCGTCACTCGTCCAGTACGTCGTCGACGCGCTCGGCCGTCTCGCTGGCCCGGATGTCGCTGTAGCTCTCGTGGGTGGTCGAGATGGAGGCGTGTCTGAGCGCGGACTGTGCGAGTTCCGCGTGGCCCTCCGAGTAGAGCTTGTGCCCCAGACCCCGGCGAGCGCCGTGGGGTTTGAGATACTCGCCGTCGACGTCCAGGTCCGCCTGCTCGCAGAGCCGCTTCATCAGGTCGCGCGCACCGCGGGTCGAGATGGCCGGCACGGTCACCTCGTACTCCCGGACCACCTCGTCGACGGGGTTCGCGTCCAGTATCTCCTCGATGCGCGCCTCGTCGTAGTCGCGGTCGCCGAGCTGGTCGCGCACGGCGGCGTACTTCGACGGGGCGTGGTCGGTCGGAAACACCGGAAATCGTGGTGTCGGGGGTTCCTGCACCCGGCGGTAGCGCTCCAGGGCCTCCGCGGCGCGCTCGGGCAACTGGGCGTACTCGTACTCGCGGGACTTCCCGAACACGCGGAGAGCGCCGCCCTCGACGTCGACGTCCTCCCAGGTCGCGCCGTCGCGGCGGTCGTCGGCGGGGTCGCGGAACACCTCCGCGCCGCGCACGCCCGAGAGCGCGAGCAGTCGTACCAGCGCCCGGTCGCGGTACGCACGCTCGCGTCCGACCGCCGCCTCCCCGTCCAGCGCCCGCTCGACACGGCGGTCCATGAACCGCAGGATGGCCTTGCGGTCGCGTTCGGACCAGAACTGCCGGTCCGCGTCGCCGGGGTCCTCGGGCAGTTCCGACTGGGCGCGCGAGACCGCGGCCGGGTTCCGGTCGATGAGTTCGTCGGCCTCGCAGAACCCGAGGAACGCCCGGACGTAGGCGTAGTAGGTGTTCGCCGTCGACGCCTTCAGGTCGTCGTCGCGGACGCGTCGCTTGAGGTGACGGGCGTAGCGGCGACAGTCGATGACCGCCACTTCCTCCAGCGTGGTCGCGTCGCGCTCGGTCGCCAGCCAGTTCGCCCACTCCCGGAGCGAGGAGTCGGCGATGGCGGCGGAGTTGCCCGCTTCGACGCTGGCGAGGTACTCCTCGATGGCGGTTGAGAGCGGCGTCTCGGTCGTGCCCGTCGCGGTCGCGTCCGTCATGTCAACCTCGGGTCGAAGGTGTCGGCCATCTCGTGGCCGCACCGCGGACACGTCAGTTGCGACCGCTCTGCGTCCTTGAACCGGCCGACCGGTCCGATGTACCCACACTCCGAACAGCGACGGATCGGTAGCTGTATCATCGCGGCGTCGTCTTCCTCTCGACGCGGCTTCCACAAAAAGCTACGTCCCGGGTCGGTTGGAGCGACTCGGATTCTGCGGCGGCAGTCCGACCGTCGTTCGACGCTACGCCGGCGACGGTAGCGACCGCTTCGAGCGGGGCGGCAGCAGGAAGTTCCCCCGGCGCTCGACGGTCATGTACTGGAGGATGCCGTTGTTGAGGCGCTGGCCGACCGACGACTTCTCGGCGACGTCGGTGCCGTTCATCGCGGTCCGGGTGTCCTCGAAGTCGCCGATGGCGCGCTGGAGCGACACGAAGTGGAGGCCGGCCTCGCCGCCGTCCGTCGAGTCGAAGTCGCGGCGGAGGATGAGCGGCGAGTCGTCCTCGCGGACCGTCGCGGACTTCTGGGAGTGGCCGACCATCCCGCGCTCGCGGGCCCGGTCGGCGACGTTCTCCGTACACTCCTCGTCCATTCCGCTATCGTCGCCGAGGTTCTCGCCGACGCCCTCGACGCGGTCCTCGGCGGCGTGGGCCGGACAGAACATCTTGGCGACGCGCTGTTCGCGACTGTCCTGCTCGTACCACTGGTCGAGGTGGAGCCGAATCTTCGAGACGTGCTGGGTGGCCCCGCCCCCGAACGGCCCTTCTCGAATCGTCACGCGGTCCTCGTCGGCCTGGTTCTTCTCGAACCCGGACTTGAACCCCATGTACAGCGGCGACTCCTCGGGCACGGGTTTCGAGTCCGGAATCCCCTGGACGTCCTGGTTGTCGGCGGGCAGTCCCGCGCCGACGAACCCCGTCCGGCGGTCGGCCTTCTGCAGGACCCCCGAGAGCGACGCCGCCATCTCCACGCCGTTCAACTCCGTCTTCTCCCCGAGCAGGGCCTCCTCGGCCGCCAGCGCGACCGCGGCGTGGTCGCTGGCGAGGTGGACGACGGCGTCCTGGCGGTCGAACGTCGGGTCCTCGAACGGGGCGAGCGCCGACGGTGACGGCAGGTCGACCGGGTCGGGCAGCGACTTCGGGAACCGGTCGAAGTACGACGGCGAGTAGCCGACAGAGAACAGCAGGCCGTCGTTCCCCCGGCGGTAGGCGCGTTCGAGGCTCCGGAAGGCCGTCTCGACCGTCTCGCGCTCGGCGGCGGTCGGCGTTCCGCTCCCCGCGTAGTTCAGGTAGAGCAGCACCTGGTGGCGTGCCGGCAGGACGTTCCCGTGGTCGTCCGTCGAGAGGGCGCCGTTCCACCCGTGCTGGCGGTCGGGCAGCGTCGAGAGGTCGTCCGGCCCCTTCGGCACGTCCGGCGCGCCGTTCCGGTCGAGGCAGGCCGACAGCGCCGCCGACCCTCCGATGGCGACGGCCGCCTTCACGAACTCGCGTCGCTGGATTCCGCGCTCGCTCATCGGTCGCTTCTAGCTACCACGCGCGAAAAGGGATTCTGGTACGGGCGTCGAAACCCGCGGAACCGTCCTCAAACGCCGTCCGACTCGTGGATTTTCTCTCCGCGGTGCAACCGGTCCGCAATGGTGTAGGTCTGTTCGGCCTCGCGCCGCGTCGGGAAGTGGGCGGCCATGTAGCGGGCGAGCGCCATCAGGACGACCCGTCGCTCACGCTCGCGGTCCGTCGAAACGAAGTCGCTCGCTTCGTCGCCGGACCGGAGGTCGAACTGCGCGAACGACGCTTCGAGGTTCTGGAGCGTGTGGAAGCCGGCGTCCTCGCGGAGCAGCCCCTCGCCGAGCGTCTCCTTGAGGTCGGCGGGGTCGCCGCCCGCCGCGAAGTGCTCCGCGACGAGGGTCGCGGCCTCGCGGACGCCGCCCTCCTCGTCGAACGTCTCCAGCAGTCGGTCGCGCAGGTCGGCCGGGTCGGCGTCGCTCTCCTCGACCTCGGGAATCGGCGCGGGCGGCGTGTTGAGGAAGCGGTCGAGGTAGACGCTCATCGCGCCCGCGAGGATTCCCCGGTAGAGCGCCGTCGAACTCGCTCGCCGGGCGGCCTGCTGGACCGCGTTGTTGTACGTGTACGTGTGATGGACCGTGTTCCAGTCGTTGAACTCGTTGCTCGTCCCGAACTGCGCGACCCGCAGGGCGGACGCGTAGGCGACGCGGTCAGCGAGTTGCTCGCAGCTCGCGCCGCCCCGGACGGCGTCGGTCAGGGCGTCGAGGACGGCGTGCGGGTCGTCGGACAGCAGCGTGTCGACGAAGTCGTCCGGTTCCGTCCAGTCGGCGGCGTCGCCGGCGGCGGCCTGGCCCTCGTCGACCATCGCCGGGAGGTCGTCGAAGGCGTCGAACAACAGCTCGCCGAGGTCGACCGGCTGGGTCCACGAGGAGAGCTCCTCGCTCCGCTGGGCGTTCGTGAGGCGGGGAATCACGCTCGGCAGTATCTCGTGGGCGTGCTCCCAGCCGACGCGGTCGACCATCTCCAGCGCCTTGTTGATGAAATCGAAGCTGTGGCCCGCGTCGAGGTAGAGGTGGTCAGTCGCGGCGGTGTAGAGGATGTCCGCCACCGTCTCCGGTTCGAGCGTGGCGATGGCGGTCTGGAGGCAGCGTTCGGCCCCGTCGTCGTCGCGCACCTCGACGCAGTCGCGGAACCACTTCCGCAGGCGCTCTTCGGTCACGTCGCGGGTGTCGAACGAGGGCTGGTCGAACTTCGGCGGTTCGCCCTGGCAGTCGTCCGCGACGTGGCGTAGCCCGGTGTACAGTGCCCGGGTTCGGTCCTCCGGCCGCAGGTCGGGGAGGACGTTCGCCATCGCCGAGTGGATGGTCAGCCCCGAACTCCATCCCTGCTGGCGGTATCGCGCGCCGAATCGAGCGCCGACGCGCAGCGGCTCCTCGGCGGGAACCCCCTCGTTCGCCAGTCCGATGGCCGACTTGGCGACGACGAGTCGCAGGTTCTCTTCCAGCCCCGTCTCCAGCCGGTTCTTCCAGTGCTCCTCCGGCGGTTCGTCCGGTTCCGGATGGGGGTTCACGTACACTTCTCCGTCGCGCTCCTCGACCGGGAACGACTGTACGTCGTCGGCCCAGGGGTCGAACGTGTCGCCGCAGGAGAGCTCGAACCGGGCGTGGTGCCAGTGGCAGGTGAGGATGCCGTCCTCGACGGTCCCTTCCGTGAGCGGAAACCCCATGTGCGGACAGCGGTTGTCGACGGCGCGGTACTCGCCCTCGTGGTGGAAGAGCGCAATGGACCGGCCGTCGGCTCTCACGAGCAGTCGTCCTTCCTCGCGCAGTTCGTCGGCGTCGGCGGCTTTCACGAAGGTTTCGCTGTCGGTCGCCATGTGTGTTCGATTGCCACGGGACCACAAAACAGTTCGCTGAACCGGATTTTTGTAATCGTACTGTCAGCTCGTCGCGCCTTCCTGGAGGCGCTCGTACCGCTCGGTGAACTGGGACTTGCAGGACGAACAGCAGAAGTGGTACAGTTCGCCGTCGATTCGCGTCGATTCGCCCTCGGTCGTGACGGTGTTACCGCACTCGACGCACTCGGGCGAGAAGTCGATGTCGCCGGGCTGGGGGTTCCACGTCGAGTCGACGAGCAACTGGACGTCGTACTCCTCGACCGCGTCTTCGCCGATGGCGTCGGCGAGCAGCGTCTCCACGTCGTGTTCCCGCAGGTTCGCCTTGCAGATGACGTGGGCGTCCGCGGTGACGAAGACGTGTTCGACGCCGTCGAACGACTCCAGCGCCGTCCGGACCTCCTCGACGTGCCCCGGTCGCGCGTGGACGGTGACCAGGAGCGAGAGACCGTCGGACAGCATCGCGTAGTCTAAGTCGGCGGTGAACCGGCGGATGACTCCCATCTCCGCCAGGCGGTCGACGCGGTCCGAGACCGTCGGCGGCGAGAGACCGACCTGGTCGGCTATCTCGTTGTACGGCCGCCGGGCGTCTGCGACGAGCAACCTGATGATTTTCCTGTCGGTGTCGTCGAGCTTTCTCATCGGTCGACAGTTCGCCGGCCGACATAAAACCGCTTTCGATGTCGGGCATCCAGTCGATATTTGACTGAATTTGCTGAACCGAAACCCAAATTCCGTTATTTTCCTAACTCAATTAGCGGCGGCCGTACAGCGAGTAGAGGATAGCGACCGTTCCGGAAGCGACGACGCGTCCGGTCCGCTGCCGACCGACGACTGCTCAGGCGCTGGCCGCGAGTTGCTCTTCCGTCGCGTCGTCGAGGAGCGCCTGCACGTCGACCGTCCGGCCCGTCTCGGCGGCCTCGTAGGCGGCCTCGGTCATCGCCGTCACCCGGACTCCGGTTTCGCCGGGGACGGCGGGTTCCTCCTCGCCCGCGACCGAGCGGACGAAGTTCGTCAGCTTCTTTCGGGTGAGGGGTTCGAACGCCGTCGACCCCTCCGCGGGGCGCACCGTCGACTCGTCGCCGTCGGCGTCGACGACGCGCAACCGGTCGCCGTCGTACTCGACGTGACCGTCGGTGCCCCAGACGACCATCCCCTCTTCTGGCGAGGCGGTGTCGCCGTCCGCGCTGACGCCGACGCTCGCCGTGACCCGGCTGCCGTCGCGGTCGAGCGTCGCGGCCAGCGCCGAGTTCACGTCCACGTCCTCGCCGCGGTCGTCCGTCACCGCCGCGACCGAGACGGGCTCCGTGCGGGACGTCCAGAGCACGGCGTCGAGCAGGTGCGACCCGGAGTCGTACAGCTGGCCGCCGCCGGAGAGGTCGGGGTTCGTGCGCCAGGTCCCCCGCTGGACGTCTATCCAGTCCTGGCCGAGATAGCAGTCCACCATGTGAACGTCGCCGATGCGACCCTCGTCGACGACGCGCCGGAGTTCCCCGAACAGGGGATGGAAGTGGCGCTGGTAGCCGACCTGGAGGACCCGGTCGCGCTCGTCGACGGCCTCCACGGGATCGACCGCGTCGGCCACGTCCGTCACCATCGGCTTTTCCACGAACACGTCCACTCCGGCCTCGAGGCAAGCGGTCGCCTGCTCGTGGTGGAGCGTGTGCGGCGTGACGATGGTGACGGCGTCGAGTTCGTCCCCCTGCTCGGCCAGCAGCGCCTCGTGGTCGGCGTACGCCGGTGCGTCGTACTCCGACTCGAAGCTCTCGCGGGCTTCCGGGGAGACGTCAGCGCCTGCGACGACGCGAACGCCGTCGACGTCGTCGAGAATCCCGAGTTCGATGCGTCCGAGTCCACCGAGGCCGATGGCCCCGATTCGAACGTCCATACCCCGGCGAGGATTCATGGTATATAGGATTATCGGCCCGTCGGCGCGGCGAGCAGCGAACGTCGACGACCCCGGTCGAAGCTCGCTTCCGCTTCGACGGCCTCACGTCGCGGCGCACCCCCACCGTTTCCGTAGCTTCGCCCCATCCTGCGGGCTCGCCCGGCCGATTACGGGACGCGAGTTTCGACCGTCTCCGTGCCGAACGCCGTCGCGACGAACGGGGCGAGTGCGGCACCGGACGTCCTCGACCGGCTGTCGGGTCCGCGAGGTAGTCGCGGAACGACTTCGTGGAAGGACCGTCGCCCGCTGGAGGGCACGCCAGTGGCGGAACCGTCACGGACACCCGCCGACGGTTTCAGGAAGCCACCACGGACCTGGTCCGACGGAGCAATCGCACGAGAACCGCCAGCGCTATCGTGCCCAGTATCCAGACGCCGACCGTCCGGACGCCCCCCATCGGGTCGCTCGTCGACTCCGTTCGCCCGATTTCGGCGCTCGCAGTTTCCCCGGACATACGGACGTGAGACGACGGACGACGGAATAAAACTGCTGGCGAACCCGTCCTACCGGATGTCCTCGCCGACGATTATCGTCCGCGAGACGAGATTGCGGTACGCGCGGCGCAACCGCTCGGAGAGCGCCTGGTGGGAGATGTCGAGTTCTGTCGCCAGTTCCTCGCCGGAGACGCTGCGGGGCACCTCGTAGTAGCCGTGTTCGAACGCCGTCACCAGCGCCTCGTACTGCTCTTCGGTCAGACCGTACTGGCTGCGTCGAGGTGCCGCTTCGAGCTGGTAAATCTGGTCGACGTCGAACGGAACGTCGTTCGTCTCGCAGAAGTCGTAGGTCGCCGACAGCGAGTCCCGGTCGGGGAAGAGCACGCGGAGCCACCACTCGTCGTCTTTCCCGACGGCGTCCATGATGGTCCCCTGGGCGTCCACGAGGACGTGGACGACGAACCGGGTGCGTTCGACCCACTCCATCCGGTAGAGCCACTCGTCGCCGAGGTCCGCGAGAAGTTCCACCTCGTCGGTCGTCGGGTCGTCGGACAGCGCCCGCTCTAGCTCGTCGGCCTGGTCCGAGTCGGCGGCCGCCCAGACGTACGGCATCACCTGACCGGCCTCCGGGGCGACGACGCGCTCGATTTCGAACTCGACCCCCTCGACCCGGTCCAGCGTCCTTTCCAGCGCGAAGTCGGACGCCGGAGTCCGCCCGACGACGATGGTCCCCATGGACCGACGTACGTTACCGGACGGGAAACCGTTGCTGGCACCGGACGCCGCTTCGGCCGTCAGTACGCTTCGTCAGGCGCAACGGGGCCGCAGAACGCCGAGTACCGGACGGCAAAGTACGCCGGGAACCGACGGCAACGGGACGGTCCCACCGTTCGTCGGCGTCGGGGGAGTTCGGAGACGACCGGCGATGGCTGGGTCGAAACGGGTTCGCCTCCTGCAGTTACTCGGGAGAGAGAACGGATAGCGGCCCGTCGACTCCCGGGACGTGACGACCACCACAAATGACACGCGCATGCGAACCGTAGCCCGGAACGGAGGTACTCCATGTACGACCGAATCCTGCTGCCGACGGACGGCAGTCCCGCCACCGAGAAAGCGATCCAGCAAGCGCTCGACCTCGCCGAGATGTCCGACGCGACCCTGCACGTCGTCTCGGTCGCAGACCGGTCCGCCGTCCCGCCGGACGTGCGCGTCGGTATGGTGCTCGACGAACTCGAGGCGAACGCGGAGGACGCCGTCGCCGAGGTCCGGAAGCGAGCCGACGAGGAGGGCGTCGCCGTGACGACGACGGTGATTCGGGGCGTGCCGCACCGCGCCATCCTCGACTACGCCGAGGACGAGGACGTCGACGTCATCGTGATGGGGACCCACGGCCGCCGGGGGCTGAACCGGTACCTCGTCGGCAGCGTCACCGAGAAGGTCGTTCGGCTCTCCGACGTGCCCGTGCTCACGGTCCGGATGACCGACTCCGGCGAGTGAGCGGCCCGCCGGTGGCGGCCGTCGACTGCGGTGGCGGTCGTCGGCTCGCTCGCTTCGCGAAGACGCTCCGTAACCGGTTAACGAGTTTATAATGAAGGTCGTGGACGTTCTTTCGTAAGTGTACGATGACTCCCGAAACGAACGCGCTCCCATCGACCGGACGCCGGGCGGACCGCACCGCGGAGACGCGGGCGAGCGACCAGGAGACGGACGGCACGGGGCGGACGCTCTCGTTGCGCGCGCTGCTTCCGGGACCGTACGTGAACTACCCGGAACGGGACCGTCGCCGCGACGGATAACGCGGAGTCATGTCGGTCGTCGGTCAGCGCGACAGAGCGGCGTAGAGACCGCCGAGCAAGACGCCGTAGACGAGATGTCCCACGAGACTCTGCGGATTGACGTTCGGGACGCCGGGACTCGGCAGGCCGACCAGGCCCATCCATATCGGCATGACGATGGCGGCGGCGACGAGCCAGAGGACGACGCCGTACGCCAGTCCGAGGCCGGTGACCGACGCGGTCGATTCGGCGTACTTCGACAGCGGCGGCCGCGAGACGACGGCGGCGAACACCAGCGCGAACGCCACGCTGTGGAGGAGATGCGCTATCCACCCCGCGGCGAGGCTCTCGACGCCGTAGAGCGCCCCGATGACGGGCATGATACCCATCACGAACTGTATCAGCAGCCCCATCGCGATTCCCGCGCCGACGCCGGCCAGGACGGCGCTGGTCCAGTCGACGGTTCCCGTCTCCCTTCGAACGGCGGTCTCCGTTTCTGATGCCATGTCCGTACCGACGACGGGCCGTGAAAAAGCGACGGCGCGGTCGTGCGTCTGGCGTTCACGACCGCCCGCGGTCCCGCGACGCTACTCCCCGGCCCGGAACCGGCGGGCGAGGTAGTACGCCACCGCGTAGCCGCCCGCGAACACGCCGCCAGCGCCGACGCCGACGGCCGCCGACGCGCTCAGCGCCCGTTCCGCGACGGCGACGACCACGGCGCCGAAGGCCGCGCTCGCGACGGCGACGACGGCGGCGTCCCGCGCGGCGCCCTCGGGCCAGCGCGCTTCGCGGTAGGCGTCGACGTCGAACTGCGGTTTCCATCCGGCGAACACGAGCAGCGGCATGGCGACCCCGAGGCCGACCACGACCGCGTAGCCGCCGGGAGCCCCGGCGGTCTCGGCGGCAGCGGCGACCGTCCCGGCCAGCAGCGCGCCGACGAACGTGGCGACGATGCGGTTCAACATGGCAGCGACTGCCGACGGCAGGGAGAAAAGCGTTACCCGTGCCACTCCAGCACGGTCGCGGCCCAGGTGTACCCGGTTCCCGCGGCGAGAAAGAGCACGACGTCGCCGGGTTCGACGAGCCCCTCCTCGCGGCCGCGGTCCAGCGCGAGCAACTGGTCGACGCTCTGGACGTGGCCGTACTCGTCCAGGTAGTAGCCGGGCGCGCCCAGTTCGTCGAGCAGCAGGTCGTGGAACGACCGCTTCACGTGGGTGAGCGCGACGAAGTCGAGGTCGTCGCGGTCGGAGCCCGACCGTTCGAGGGCGTCGTCGGCCACGTCGAGGAAGTTCGGCAGGCTGGCGTCCGCGAGACGCTCTTTCATCCCCTCGGGGTCCGCCACGTCGAGCGCGTGTAGCCCGGCGGCCACCGTCTCCCGCCTCGGTGGGTTCCGTGACCCGCCCGCGGGCATCACCACGTCCTCCGAGAAACTGCCGTCCGTGACGGCGGCGCTCTCGCGGACCGTGGCTCGCGGGTCGTCGGGGTCGGCCTCCAGGACCGCCGCGCTCGCCCCGCTGCCGAAGTTGAACATGAACGAGGCGTCCTCGTTGCCGTAGTCGACGAGGTCCTCCTCGCGGCTCGCGGCGACGAGCAGCATCGTCTCCGGGGCGTCCGCGAGCAGTTGCGCTCTCGCCGCCCGCAGCGCGACGGGCGCGCCGGCACAGAGCGCGTAGCTCTCGCTGGCGAACGCGCCCTCGGCACCGAGGCGTTCGGCGACGTTCGCGGCGGCGCTCCAGACGACGAAGTCCTTGTACTCGCTGCCGTGGTAGAGCACGGCGTCCACGTCCGCGGCCGCGACGCCGGCGTCGTCGAGCGCCCGTTCCCCGGCCGCCACGCACATGTCCGTGACGTGGTCCGAATCGGGGGGGCAGACGCGCTTCTCGCGGACGCCCATCTTCTCGACGACGACTTCTTCGGGAATCCCGCTCCGGTCGGCGATTTCGGTTCCGGAGACGGTCTCGTCCGGGACGTAGACGCCGTAGCCGGTGAGTCCGACCGTCACAGGTACCTCCGGACGTGCGCGGGGAGGCGTTTCGCGACCGGGCCGCCGAGCCTGTCCCGCACTGTGCCGAGCAGTCCGTTCGGCACGAACAGGACGAACAGGACGAACAGCGCGCCGACGTAGAGGCTGGCGTGGCCGTTCAGGAACGTCTCGATGCTCGTGCCGACCGTCATTCCGCCGTAGAGTTCGGTCGTCATCAGGCCCTCGCCGAGGTGCTCGCGGAGGTACGGCAGCAGGCCGCCGCCGCTGGCGGCCTTCGAGAGGAACTCCTTGATCGTCTCGCTGAACAGGTGACCGTACAGGGGCCCGGCCAGCGTGCCGAACCCGCCGATGATGGCGGCGAGCAGCGCGTCGCCGGCCACGAGGAAGTAGAAGGACTCCTCGGGCGAGACGCTGCGCTGGTAGCCCGCCAGCAGGCCGCCCGCGACGGCGGCGAAGAACGCGCTGATGGCGAACGCGCCGAGCTTGTACCGGAAGGTGTCGTACCCCACGGCGACGGCGCGCTCCTCGTTCTCCCTGATGGCGACCATCACGCGCCCGAACGGCGAGTGGAGGATGCGCTGCATCGCGAAGTAGCAGCCGAGCACGACGAGCCCGACCACGTAGTAGGAGACCTCCGTCGCGCTCAACTGGACGAACGCGAGCGACACCTCGTCGCCCGTCAACTGCCCGATGGCGAGGTTGAGCGCGTCGACCCCGGGGACGCCGACGTTCAGTCCGTCCATCGTGTCGACGAAAACGCCGTCCCGGGGGTTCGAGCCGACGTAGCTCCAGTTGCGAACCAGCACGTACAGCACCTGGGCGAACCCGAGCGTTATCATGGCGAAGTAGACGCCGGTCAGCCGGAACGACACCGCGCCGATGGCGAGCGCCAGCACCGCGGCGACGACGCCGGCCAGCAGGAGCAGTACCACGTACGGCGTCCCCGAGGGCACGAACGGCACCTTGCCGTTGGTCACGAGGACGACGAAGTACGCGCCGGTGCCGTAGAAGGCGGCGTGGCCGAACGACAGGTAGCCGGTGTACCCCGAGATGAAGTCGAAGCTCATCGCGAACAGCGCGAAGTACAGCACCGGCACCATCGTCTCGACCCGCGGCAGCAGCATCGTCGCCTCCGCGCCGACCGGCGAGTTCACCAGCACGTGGTGGATTCCGGGATAGACCGCGAGGACGGCGACGACCGCCAGGTGGGCGACGTGGTCGCGGGCGTACTCGACCGCCCACGAGTCGGCGGTGTCGGTGCCGTCCAGCGCGGCCCTCCCGGGTACCTCCGACTCGCCGTCGGCGGCCGTCTCCGCGTCGGTCTCGGTGCTAATGGCCGCCCACCTCCTCGACGCCGAACAGGCCCTGTGGACGCACGACGAGCACGACCACCAGGATGAGGAAGACGGTCATCTCCGGCAGGCCGGCGAAGCCGATGGCGTTGTTGAACCACCAGGTCGTGACGGCGTCCGCGAGGCCGACGACGAGCGCGGCGACCACGGTGCCGCGGAAGGTTCCGAGGCCGCCGACGATGACGACGACGAACGCCGGCAACAGCGTGTGCGACGCGAGGGGGACGCTCGCGCCCCAGTGGGGGTCCCACATCAGCAGGACGCCGGCCAGTCCGGCGAGGCCGGTTCCGAGCGCGAACACGACGGTGAACACCCGGCGCACGTCGATGCCGAGCGCCTCCGTCATCTCGGCGTCCTCGCTCCCGGCCCGGATGACGAGGCCGTACCGCGTCCGGGTGAGGAAGGCCCAGATGCCGGCGACGGCGAGGACGCCGACGCCGATCTCGAACAGCGCGAGGCCGCGCACCGAGAGCGGGCCGAGTCCCACCGACTCGGTCAGGACGGCGGGCTTCGTGCCGAACGCCGCCTGCCACTCCGCCATGGGCTGCATCCCGTAGAACTGGACGACGATGCGGACGAGTTCGTCCAGCACGAGCGTCAGTCCGAAGGTGAGCAGTATCTGGTAGATCGGCGGGCGGTCGTACAGCCGTCGGACGAGCCCCACCTCGATGCCGGCCCCGAGCGCCGCGAGCGCGGCGAACACGGCCGCGGCCGCGACGAAGAACAGCGCGAGGCGCGCGAACTGTCCGGTCCCCGAGGCGACGGCACTGACCATCACGAGGCCGCCGAGGTACGCGCCGATCATCGTCAGCGAACCGTGCGCGAAGTTCAGCACGCCCATCAGTCCGAAGATGAGCGTCAGTCCGCCGGCTATCATCACGTACAGCGCCGCCTTCGAGAGGCCGTCGACGAGCACCGAGGCGAGGTTCGACGGCCGGACGAACCGCCCCAGCGCGTCGACGAGCCCGGCGAGGACGACGTCTCCGACGAGCATCGGGTCGGTCATGCGCTGAGATGCCTCCTGAGTCGCTCGTCGTCGGCCGACGCGTCGTCGGCGTCGCCCTCCTCGACAACTCGACCGTTGTCCAGCACGTAGAACCGGTCGGCGAGGTCGAGCGCCAGGGGGAGGTTCTGTTCGACGAGCAGCAGCGTCGTGTCCTCGGCGGCGTCGGACAGCGCCTCCGCGACCGACTCGACGACGAGGGGCGCCAGTCCCTCGCTCGGCTCGTCGACGAGCAGGATGTCGTTGTCGCCGACGAGGCTCCGCGCGATGGCGAGCATCTGCTGCTGGCCGCCCGACAGCGACCCGGCGTCCCGGTCGCGGAACTCCTCGAGGTCGGGGAACGTCTCGAACGCCTCCGCGAGCGCCGCGTCGGCGTCGCCGTCGTCGGGCACCGCCACGCGGACGTTCTCCTCGACGGAGAGTTGCGTGAACACGCGGCGGTCCTCCGGAATCCAGCCGACGCCCATGTCGGCCACCTCGTGGGTGTCCCTGCCGACGAGTTCCTCGCCCCGGAGGCGGACGCTGCCGGAGCGCGGCGGCGTCAGCTGGAGCACGGACCGGAGCGTCGTCGTCTTGCCGACGCCGTTGCGGCCGACGAGGGCGACGACCTCGCCCGCCGCCACCTCGAACGAGACGCCCTCCAGCACGTGGCTCTCGCCGTAGTACGTGTGGGCGTCCTCCACGGTCAGCAGGCTCACGCGGCTCCCTCCCGCTCGTAGCCGCCGAGGTACGCCCGCTGTACCGCCGGGTCGCCCTGCACGTCCTCGGGCGGGCCGTCCGCGATGACCCGTCCCTGGTTCAGGACGACGACGCGGTCGCTGACCTCCATCACGATGTCCATGTTGTGCTCGACCAGCAGCACGGCGTGGTCGGTCGCCACGTCCTCGATGAGGTCGATGATGTCGCCGACGCTCTCGCTGGAGACGCCGGCGTTCGGTTCGTCCAGCAGGAGCACGTCGGGGTCGCCCGCCAGCGCGATGCCGACCTCCAGCTGGCGGGTCGCCCCGTGGCTCAGGCTCTCGGCGGTCGTCTCGGCCTCGTCGAGGAGTCCGACGCGGTCGAGGATGGCGCGCGCCTCCGCGACGTACTCGTCGAACGCCCCGGCGTTACGCCACGCGTTCGCCGCGTCGTCGCCCTGCGCCTGCGCGGCCACGCGGACGTTCTCCAGCACCGTGCTCGTCGGGAAGACGTTCGTTATCTGGTAGGACCGGTGGACGCCGAGGCTCGCGGTGCGGTGCGGCGGTGCGTCCGTCACGTCGCGCCACTCGCCGTCGGCGCGGAACTCGATGCTGCCCGCCGTCGGTTCGAGGACGCCGGTCAACAGGTCGAAGAACGTCGTCTTGCCGGCCCCGTTCGGGCCGATGAGCGAGCAGAGCTGGTCCTCTTCGAGCGCGAAGTCGACATCGTCGACGGCGACGAGTCCGCCGAAGCGCTTCGTCAGCCCCGCGGTCCGGAGCATGTTACAGCGAGCAACCCATCCCGTTCGCGTCCTTCGGAATCGTCGCCTTCGCCCCGTCGATGGTGGTGACGGGGTCGCCCGGCATGACGGCCGCCTTCCAGCTGTCCGACCACTCGTCCGTGGTCGGGACGGGGTTGGCGACGGTCATCGACGACCGGGCCTGGTTGTTGTACCCCTGGAAGACGTAGCCGCCCTCGCCCTTCGGCGTGTCCCTGACTGTCATGCCGCGCATCGCCTCGGCGACGTCCGCGCCCTTCGTCGACCCGCTCTCGCGGACGCCCTGGACCAGGGCCGAGGCGGCGGTGAACGTGCCCGAGGTGAACAGGTCCGGCACCGTGCCGTACGCCTTCCTGTACGTGTCCACGAACTCCGAGTTGATCTCGTTGTCGTACTGGTTCCAGTGGTAGCGCGTGGTGAACGGACCGAGCTTCGCGTTTCGAATCTTCTCCTTCGTCAGCGGCTCGCCGAGTACCTTCTGCATCGTCTGGCCGACGACGGCGTTCGTGATGCGCGTCGCGAACCCGCCGAACACGCGATAGCTGTAGTCGCCGGATAGGAACGAGGTGAACAGCGCGGGCAGCGTGGCGACGGTGAACCCGCCGACGATGCCCTCCGCGCCGGCGTCCTCGGCGCGGTCGAGCAGGCCCTTCCACTCGGAGTGGCCCTTCGGCACGAACTTCTTGCCGACGATCTCGACGCCCTCCTGCTTGAGGACCTCCTCGTAGTTGTTCACGACGGCCTTCCCGAAGCTGTACTTCGCGCCGAACAGGAACACCTTGCTCACGTCCGTCTCCTGGGCGACGTACTTCCCGCCGCTACGGGCGTCCATCGCGGTTGTCTCGCTCGCGCGGAACACGTTCGGTGCGCAGGTGTCCGCGTTCGACGTGACGCCCGCGGACGCCGCCGGCCCCGCGATGTACGGGACGTTCGTCTGCTTGGCGACCGTCTCGATGACGCGGGTGGCGGCCCCCGAGGAGGCACAGCCGAAGAGCACGTCGACGTCGTTTTTCACGAGGTTCGTCGCCAGTTGCTGGGCCTTCTTCGCGCTGAACTTCGTGTCCTGGACGTGAAGCTCGAAGTCCACGTCGCCGACCGAGACGGTCGTCGTCCCGGTCTTCACGCCCGTCTTCGGCGTGGCGTCGGCCTTGTACGCCAGTCCCGAGAGGAAGCCCCAGAGGCTCTGCTGTCCGTAGTACTTCAGGTCGCCAGAGACTGGCTGGAGTACGCCGACCTTGACCGTCCCCGATACGTCCGTCGCCGTCGTTTGCTGCGTTCCCGTCATGCCGCCGTCTCCCTTGTCGCTCGTCGTCCCTCCGTCTTCATTATTGCCGGTGCAACCCGCGAGTCCCGCCGCCCCCACGGCTCCCATGGAGGTGAGCAGGTCGCGTCGGTTCACGCCGTGGTTTACCATGACGTGTGTACCGGGAACGAGAAACGGCAAATACTGCTGGGTTAACATGTTAACGGTCGCGAGACGGGAAAAGTCGCCCCGGAGCCTCACCCGCTCCCGTTCCCAGTGCACCGTCCCGGGTAATGAACGCTGTGGCGGGTGTCCACGTTCGGCTTCGAGAGGGGGAGACGACCGCGTCGGTCCGTTTTCGACGGGCGTACCAGAACCCCTTTTCGCACGCCACGACTAGGGGCCGACGATGAACCGGCGTACGCTGTTGCGGACCGCGGGAGTCGGTGTGGCCGGGTCGATGACCGGCTGTGCGAACCTCTTCCAGACGCGCACGGTCGGTCGTTCGCCGCCGATGGTGCAGAACCGTCCCGACGCCGTCTACGTCCCCTCGCACGTCGAGGGGATGGAGATGGCCGGGATGGCGAAGCGGGGACGGCTCCGGCTGGCGCTGTTCTACAGCTTCCCCCACCGCTTCTGGCTGATGGGTGGCGGGACGGCGAAACGGCAGAAGAAAGTCGAGATACAGTCCGAGGACGACGTGCATCTGATGGCGTCGGCGTGGGACGCGAAGACGAAACGGGTGCTGCCGGCGGGCAACGTCCGAATCACCCTCTCGAACGGTGACTGGAGCGCCACGCGGACGATGTGGCCGATGCTCTCACAGAACATGGGATTTCACTTCGGCGACAATCTGAGCCTCGACGGCGACGGCACGTACGAGGCCGAAGTGAAGGTCGGCGGACTGGACTTCCGCAAGACCGGCGCGCTCGCCGGGCAGTTCGACGGGACGGAGACGCTGACGACGACGTTCGACTACAGCCAGTCCACGAAGGAGGACATCGCGTACAGGCGACTCGACGACCGGAAAGGCGAGCGCGACGCGGTCGACCGGATGGACATGAGGATGCCGGTCAGTCACGTCCCGAAGCGGGCGAATCTCCCGGGACAGTTCCGCGGCGAAGTGACGACGGGCGACGCACCGTTCCTGGTGAGCACCGTCGCGGACGGACCGCTGGCGAACGAGGGCACCTACCTCCTCGTCTCGCCCCGGACGCCGTACAACCGCTATCCGCTGCCGATGACGTCCCTGTCGACGACGCTGACCCGTGACGGCGAGACGTCGTTCGAGGGTGCGTTGACGCCGACGCTCGACCCGGACGCGGGGTATCACTACGGCACGAGCGTCGACGGCGTCGCGTCCGGCGACGAGTTGGCGATTCGCGTCGAGTCGCCGCCGCAGGTGTCGCGCCACGAGGGGTACGAGACGGCGTTTGTCGGGATGGAGACGAAGACGCTCGCGCTGTAGCTATCGGCGTCGAGTTCCGCCAAAACGAACGTCGTCGACGAGTCGAGTCAGAAAAAACCCGCCAGGTCCCATCGTCAGGCCAGCACTTCGTCGTCCTGTGCGGCCTCCAGCAGTTCCTGGTAGCGGTTGCGGATGGTGACCTCGCTCACGCTGGCGACGTCGCTGACTTCGCTCTGGGTCACCTTCTCGTTGGACAGCAGCGACCCGGCGTAGACGGCGGCGGCCGCCAGGCCGACGGGCGACTTCCCGCTGTGGACGCCCGTTCTCTTGGCCGTCTTCAGCAGGTCGTGTGCGCGGCGTTCGGCCTCGTCGCTGACGTCGAGGTCGGAGGCGAACCGCGTCACGTAGCTCTGGGGGTCGGCGGGCTGGATTTCGAGGCTGAGTTCGCGGACGATGTAACGGTAGGTGCGCTTGAACTCCATCGCGTCGATGCGACTGACTGCCGCCACCTCGTCGAGGCTGCGCGGGACGCCGACCTGGCGGGCGGCGGCGTACAGCGACGCCGTGGCGACGCCCTCGATGGAGCGGCCGGGAAGCAGGTCCTCGTCGAGCGCACGGCGGTAGATGACCGACGCCGTCTCCCGGACGTTCTTCGGCAGGCCCAGCGCCGACGCCATGCGGTCGATTTCGCCGAGCGCCTGCTTGAGGTTGCGCTCCTTGCTGTCGCGGGTGCGGAAGCGCTCGTTCCACTTGCGGAGACGCTGCATCTTCTCGCGCTGGCGGCTGCCGAGCGAGTTGCCGTAGGCGTCCTTGTTCTGCCAGCCGATGTTCGTCGACAGCCCCTCGTCGTGCATCATCTTGGTGGTGGGGGCACCGACGCGGCTCTTCTGGTCTTTCTCCTTCGAGTCGAACGCGCGCCACTCGGGGCCGCGGTCGACGCTGTCCTCCTCGACGACGAGGCCGCACTCTTCGCAGACGGTCTCGCCGTGCTCTTCGTCGCTGACGAGGTTGCCGCCGCACTCGGGACAGACCGTCTCGTCCTCGCTCTCCTGTTCTTGCTCGCTCTCGTGTTCGTGTTCGGTTTCGCTGGACTGTACGTCCGCTCCGCCGTAGTTTCGGATTCGAGTACCAGTCATGATGGATTGATGGGACCGCACTGTCGGATGCGCTGGCGGGTGCTCCCGGAATGGGGAAACCAAGAAAGTCCCGGGAGGTCATTCCCTAACCAGTAGTAAGGCCGAAAATGATATAAATGCTTCGGTAGATTGTGCAAGGTGGACCCGACTCCCGGCCGCGCTTTACTCCAGATTACCCCGGCGAAACGGCACGAACCTCCCGATACGCAGAAAACTGCCCTGTTCGGTGGGGGCAGTATTGCATTTCGTTCACACAACCATACGGCGGAACGCCACGGAACCTCGACGTGCTCGGCGATTCCGCGCGCACTTTGGAACGCGCTCGCACCGCTCTTCGACCGCGGACCGTCACGCCAGCCTCGGCGGTGTCGGGGTTCCGGCGTCGAACGCAGCGGTCACTCGTCGAGGTACGACCGGGCCCGTTCGTCGGACACCTGGTCGAAGCGCCGGTAGAACTCCCCGACGGCACCGAACCCCGGCGGCGTATCCACGCAGACGACCTCGTCGGCTTCAGCGCGGAGACGTTCGACGGAGGTCGGCGACCCGACCGGTGCGGCGAGCGTGACGTGGGCCGCATCGTCGTTCCTGACCTGTCGCAAGCAGGCGATTATCGTCGCGCCCGTGGCGATGCCGTCGTCGACCACGAGCACGCGCCGACCCGACAGGTCCGGAGTCGGTCGGCCACCGCGGTAGGTCTCGGCCTTCTCGCGGGCCGCCTCGGCCTGTCGCTCCCGCTCCCGTTCGACGTACTCCTCGCTCACCGACAGATTCTCGACGATGCCGTCGTTCACCCACGCGCTCCCGTCGGCTCCGACCGCTCCGATGGCGAGTTCCGGGTTCTGTGGTGCGCCCATCTTCTTCGCGACGACGATATCCAGCGGCGCATCGAGTCGGTCCGCGACCACCCGCCCGACGGGCAACCCCCCGCGCGGTACCGCGAGCACGATGTCCGCATCGACGCCGCGCTCCTCGAGCAGGGTCGCCAGTTGCTCGCCCGCGTCTCTCCTGTCGGTGAACACGGTTACCACCGTGGAGAGCACGACGTGCTCGCGAATAAATCCTCGCGCCGTCGTCGGCCTCGCCCGCGTCTCGGTCGGGCACACGTTTCGAGTCCCCGGACGACGATAGGGGGAACGAATGCAGCGAGTATCGCAGGCGACGGTGCTGCGCCACTGGTTACGGCTGGAATGTGCGAAGCCGGAGACGCCCGACTTCGCGGTCGAGTCGCTGTCCGAACGGGCCGCGCTGGACCACCTCCTGGACTGCAAGCCCGGTGCGGCGGCGTTCGTCTGGCGCGACGCCCCGGTTCGCTGGTACCGGACGACGCTCTCGCCGGAGGCGTTCGCGCGACTGCGCGTAATTGAGGGACCCGAGGGGATGCTGTGGCGGTCGCTCTCGCCGGACGGCACGGTCGTCGGCGCTGCGCGGCGCGTCGCCGGCGGCGACCCCGACGCGCTCGCGGCCGAAACGGGAGTCGACGTCGGGCGCGTCCTCGACGTTCGCGAGAACCCGCCGGACGAACCGCTGGTGCTGGCGCGACGCGAGGGCTGCGAGCCGCCGTACGTCGCCGACGGCAACTACCGGGCGACGGCCCGCGCCCTCGCGCTGGTCGAAACGGGCGAGTACGACCCGGTCGAGGCGTATCTCGGCGTCTGTTCGCGGCCGGTGCTGGAACCACTCCGCCAGCGCGCCTGCGCGCTCGTCCGGCGCGCGCTGGGGCGGTGGCCGCGGTAGCGCTACGCTCGCTCCAGGCTCGGGGAGAACGACTGGTCGCGGGCCACGACCGTGTCGGGGTCGACGCGGACGAACGACCAGCGGTCCGGGTCCAGCGCCGCGAAGCGAGGGTCCCACGCCGAGCGGGCCTCGCCGAGGTACCGCTCCAGGAGCCGGTCGACCCGGTCGTCGTCGAGCGGTTCCAGCGACGCCTCGCCGCGCATTCCGACGTGGATGACCCGTCCCGAGCGCACGTCGAAGTCGACGACGGCGAGCGCGACCTCGGGACGCTCGGCGACCCGTCGCGCGTACGACTTCCCCTCCGTGTCGCCGAGTATCCAGACTCGCTCGTCCTCCCAGAGGAACCACAGCGGCGAGACGCGCGGGTGGCCCTCCGGCGAGGCGGTGCCGAGGAAACAGAACAGCGGTCGGTCGAGGACCGCGTCGAGCGGCCCGTCGAGCGTGTTCTCGACTATCTCCATGTGGACGGTGCACGGCGGCTCCGGTCAAGGCGTTTTCGCGTCCGACGGCGATTCTCCGTCGCGTCGCCATGCAAAATTTGAAGACGTACCTGTCGGTACGAGCAAGTAAGATGGACGAAGAACAGCGGCTGTCGGTCGGACATCTCGTCGACGACGGAACGCCGGTGTCGCTTCCCGTCGTGGAGATTCTGACGGGCCGTGGCTTCGTGACGGGCAAGTCGGGGTCGGGCAAGTCCAACACGGCGAGCGTCGTCGTCGAACAGCTACTCGACGCCGGTTACCCGGTCTGCATCATCGACGCGGACGGCGAGTACTACGGCCTGAAGGAGGAGTACGAACTCCTGCACGCCGGGGCCGACGAGGAGTGTGACATCCAGGTCAGCGCCGAGCACGCGGAGAAGATCGCGGCGCTCGCGCTCGACCAGAACGTCCCCATCATCCTCGACGTGTCGGGCTACCTCGACGACGACGAGGCGGACGAACTCATCCGCGAGACGGCCCGACACCTGTTCGCCAAGGAGAAGAAGCTGAAGAAGCCGTTCCTGCTCGTCGTCGAGGAGTGCCACGAGTACATCCCGGAGGGCGGCGGAATGGGCGAGACGGGGAAGATGCTCATCAAGGTCGGCAAGCGCGGGCGCAAGCACGGCCTCGGCATCATGGGCATCAGCCAGCGCCCCGCGGACGTGAAGAAGGACTTCATCACGCAGGCGAACTGGCTGGTCTGGCACCGGCTGACGTGGGAGAACGACACGAAGGTCGTCAGCCGCATCGTCGGTTCGGAGTACGGCGAGAAGGTGCCGGACCTGGACTCCGGCGAGGCGTTCGTCCAGACGGACTGGACCGACGGGGGCGTCCGCCGCATCAAGTTCAACCGCAAGGAGACGTTCGACGCGGGTGCGACGCCCGGACTCGACGACTTCGAGCGGCCCGAACTGAAGTCGGTCAGCGACGCGCTGATGGACGACCTGGAGGGTATCACGGAGATGCGCGAACAGGAGCAGGACCGCGTCGCCGAACTCGAGAGCCGCCTCGAAAACAGGGACGAGCGCATCCGCGAACTGGAGGACGAACTCGAATCGGCCCGCAACGTCTCCGCCGCCGCGCGGAAGATGGCGAACGCTCTCGCCCACGGCGAGGTCGGCACGCCGGAGGACATCCAGCGGCGACTCCGCGAGAAGGACGAGCGCATCCGCGAACTCGAGGCGAAGGTCGCGGAACTCCAGGACGAACAGTCCGAACTCGGCGAGTTCGAGGCGGGCGTCGACGAGTCGGCGCCCGCCACGACGGACGGCGAGGCGGGCGAGGTGGACGACGCGGCGACTGCCGACTCGCCCGCAGTCGACGGCGCCGCGTCGTCCGCCGGCGAAACGGTCGGTGAGGAGGCGGAGGCGAACGAGACGGACGAAAAGGGGTCGGGCGACGAGAGGCCGGACGAGGAGGGGTCGAGCGAATCGGCTGTCTGGGATGCGGAGGACGACGAGGTGACGGCGTACCTGGAACGACTCCGCGAGCGCGGACACGAACTCCGGGACTCGGTGGTGACCGACATCAACCCCGAGACGGCGTCGCTCATCGACCTCGCCCAGTCCGAACCGGTGGTCGTCCGCATCGACTCCGCACGCCGCGAGTCGCTGTGTAACGAGGACCACTCCTGGGACGTCGTCGCCACGCTCGCCCGCGACGGTCCGATGACCGTCCACGAACTCGACGAAAGCGTCGCCGCGTCCGTCGAGCAGATTCAGAGCCTGCTGGCGGAACTCCGGAAGCGCTCGTTCGTCACGCGGGACGAGAACCGCGCGTACGCGCTGAACCGGGAGGCGATGGTCGCCGTCGTCGAGGACCCGGACGAGCGGATTCGAACCAGCGAACTGATCGCCCAGTGGCGCGAGTAGCGCTCAGCGCCAGCGGTCATCGACGCCGCCGTCGCGTTCGGCGTCGCGCAGGTCCCGGGGACTCCACTCGTCGGCCGCCCGGCACTTCGCTACGAGCGCGCCGAGTGCCGCGAAGAGCGCGGTAGCGACGAGCAGTTCCAGCACGAGGAACGCGGCGAAATCGACCATCAGTCCTCGTTCGCGCCGGAGTCACCTGTCGTTTCCGGCGACTCCGCTTCGTCTGCGGACCCGGATTCGTCCGCCGATTCGGGGGGATTCTCGCCTAAGCGAGGGCGCAGGAAGTGGACGGTCCCGGCGAGCATCAGTCCAACGCCGAGCGTCACGCCGACGTAGTCGAAGCCGGCGGACGCGACTCGAATCCCCGGCACGGCGAGGTACGCCGCACAGAAGACCGCGAGCAACAGGAGAACTAGCGACGACGGTCCGGGGAGTCGTCGGCCGTCGTCGTCTGATTCGGAGTCGTCGTTCGGTTCGGACACGCGTTGACCAGTCGTCAGACTCTGTCGTCTCCGTGGTTATAAACTTTCGTCAGCTTCTACCATTTCGAAGAGAAGTTGTGGTCGAAGGATAGATACTTCGAGGGTTCGAAGCGGCGGACGGCAGAGAGGCGGGCGCCGGAGCGGCGCGTCGTGTGGCGAGCAGATTCGACGGTGCCGTCCGATGCGGCTGGCCGTGCGACGGTCAGAGAGTGTCGTCAGAGCACTTCATCGAGGTTCGTATCCCGCCCGTTTCGACGGTGCCGTCGGCGCGAACGACCACGCTCGTCGACGAGTCGTTGCAGTCGAACCGCGACCGCGGGACCTTCGTCGTTTCCTTGACGCCCGCGATACGAGCGACGGCCTTGTATCGCCCGGGTCGCCGGAGTTCGACCGCCAGCAGCCCGCCGGGAGCGAGCGGGTACGTCCGACGGAGCAACCGGTCGGTCGAGGAGCCGAGCGGCGACGACGACGTGCGCGACAGCCCCAGCGCGAGGCGGCGGCGATCGCTCGACTCGTTCCAGAACCAGAGAAGGTGCGGCCGCGGGTCGCCAGACCGCTCCCGACCGACGGTCACCAGCGCGTTCGGTGGCGACTGCGTCTTCACGTTCGGTGGTCGCAGTCCGCGTTCGATTCGACCCGGCGACGTGTCGGTATCCACGGTCGTCGAGCGGAGCGACCCCGAACAGCCGGCCAACGAGACGGAGAGTGCGGTACCAAGGGCCGAGAGGAGCGCGCGTCGCGTGGAGGGCATACTCGACGGCTTCGCTCGCCCCGATAAATGTCTTCTGCACGACATACTCCCCGACCGTGGCGAGAAGGCTGATTAGTATCAGCGCCCAATCGCCCGTCGAATGGACGACGAATCCGAGCAGGAAACCGTCGGGGGATTCTGGAGCTACTACCGGCGATACACGAAGACAGCCGTTCACGCCGCCTCGGCCGCGGCGCTGACCGGTCTCGGGTACCTGACGACCGTCCACGAGGGGTTCGCGGTCCTGGCTGTCGCCGCGTACGTGCTACCGCCGGTCTACCTCTACGCGACGCGAGAGGAGAGCGAGCGCCCGCCGACCGACGGCGACGCCGACGAGTCGGCCGGCGAGAGCGACGCGGCCGATGCGCCGAGCGCCGGTGACGAAACGGCCCCGGACTCCGGGGAGGAACGGGCTTCCGAGGACCCCGAACTGGAACGCGACCGCTGGACGACCGCAACGGTGCCGACCGACGCGACGCTGCGCGCCGTCACCGCCGACGGTCGGCCCTGCGCGGTCGGCGACGGCGGCGTCGTCCTGGCGCGTGGCGGCGACGGCTGGCGGACGGTCGTCGACGACGGACCGGGCGCCGCCCGGAACGCGCTCCGGGGTGCTGACGCGACCGAGGACGGTCGGGTCTGGTTCGCGGGCGACGGCGGCGCACTGGGGCGACTCGACGCCGACCGCGTCACCGACCACTCCGCACCGGAGGAGATGACGAGCACCTGGAACGACGTCGCGGTCGCGGGACGGGCCGGCCGGGAAGCCGTCTACCTCGCCACCGGCTCCGGCGAAATCGTCCGCGGACGCAACGACGACGGCGACCTCTCGTGGGCCGCACCGGTCAAACCCGGAAGCGGGTCGAGCGTGGCCGCGGTCGCGTTCGACTCGCCCGAGCGCGGCGTCGCCTGCGACACCGGGGGCGGCGTGTACGAGACGACGGACGGCGGCCGCGAGTGGGAACGCATCGGCGCGGCGGACGCCGCCCTGCACGACGTGGCGTTCGCGGGCGAGACGCTGTACGCCGTCACCGACGACGGGTCGGCGCTGCGCTACGACGGCGACCGATGGACGCGCCGCTCCGTCGCCGACGCACCGCTTCTGGCGGTGGCGGGATACGACGGGAGCACGGAGCTGCTGGCAGTCGGCGAGGACGGCGTCTACCGGCGCGCCGACGACTGGGAGCGCGTCGACCTCCCGACGTTCGCGGCGTTCCGGTGCGTCGCGACCGGCGAGGGCGGGACCGCCGTCGCGGCGGGCGACGACGGGACCGTCGTCGAGCGAACTCAGGGCTCGTAGAACGCGTCGGGACCGTGGTCGTCCTGCCAGGCGAAGGCGAACAGCCGACGAGCGGGGAGTCGGTCCAGCGTTCGGCCGTCGTCGCTCTCACCGGTCGCGCCGTGCCAGCGTGCACCGTCGCCCCGGAAGTACGGACCCTCCTCCGGTTCGAAGGCGACCCCCGGATGCTCGAAGGCGTGGACGCCCTCGGCGGCGAAGACGACGGCGTCCGCGTCGCCGACGCTGGCGGTGACGACCCCGCCGGCCGCCTCGACGCGGGACAGCGGCACGCCGAGCGCGTCGCCGTCGCGTTCGAGGCCGACGACGACCGCCTTCGGGTCGAGGTCGTCGCGGTTCCACTCCCGCGAACCGTCGCCACGGTGTGCCGCCAGGCCGAAGCCGTCCGTCTCGAAGTAGTCGCGGTACGGCTCCTCGTCGTAGTCGATCTCCTCGACGCTGTCGCCGTCGCCGCTGGCCTCGCTCGCGCCGCCCGGCGGCCGGAGGACGACGCCGTCGTCGTGGCGCTCGCGGAATCTGTTCCAGGGGAGCATCGCCGCGGCGCGGACGGTCAGCGACTCGCCGGCGAGTTCGCCGGCGATGCACTCGCCGCTCGACTGTTTCCACTCCGACTCCGTCTCGCGGTCGTACAGGACGAGGTCGTCGTCGTCGAGCTTCCCGGAGACGCCGAACGTGAGCGTTCGCCCGGCCACCTCGCGGACGTAGACGACGGCGCTCCCGCAGAGGGGACACCACGTCACCGCTATCGGGTCGTCGACGTGGTCGTTGACGACCTCGTGGTAGTGGAGGTATCGGACGGGATAGGCGCGGGTCGGCCCGTCGTCGGACTCGACGACGATGACCCGGTCGCCGGGGTCGCCGTCGTACCCTCGTCCGAACGCCGGGTCGTCGACGCTCGGGATGGCGTCACGGGGTACGACCTGTCGTACGTTCATCGTCCGGACGTTCCGCGTTATCGCACAAAAGTTCGGGGGAGCGGTCGCTCTCCAGTTCCCGTCTCACTTTCTCCGGTTCCCGTCTCACTTTTCCCGGTTCCCGTCTCACTCCGGGAACGCGCCGGTCCACTCGTCGAGGCAGTCGTCGCTGCAGAAGTGACAGTCGACTCGCTCTACGTCGTTGGCGGTCACGTTGCGCCGCACCGTCACGCGGGGGTGGGCGTCGCTCGTATCGACGAGGCTGTTGCAGTTCGCACATTCGTCGAACTCGTCGTCTGGAGTATCGACGGCCATGGAGTCCCTACACAGTCGCCCGGAGTAAAGCTACTGCCCGTCGTCGGTTCCCCTACTCGCGGAGCGCGTCGGAGTCGTCCGACCGTACGGCGACGGTGTTCTCGAACGTCTCCCGGACGTCCTGGGCGAGCACGGAGAACGCCATCGCCCGGATGAACACCTCGTAGTCGGCGTGCGTGTCGGTCGCGTCCTCGGTGACCACGTCGTTGACGACGTCGATTTCGGGTTCCTTCTCGGAGAGCTCACAGATCCGCAACGATGTTTCGCTGTTCCAGAGGTCGACCACACAATCGCCCACGGAGCGGTAGAGGGCGGCCCGGACGCTCATTCCGGATTCGACGCGCGCGTCCACGTCGCTCGCGAGACGGCGCACGACGCGGCGGTACTCCGGCCTGTCGAAGTTCGCCATTCGGCGTAACGTTCGATTGACGGCTATTAATAGGTGGGTGACGGCCGTCTCGCTGTCGGCGAAGCCGAGCGTAGTTGGCCAAAAGATAGAATACCCGTTTATCCGTCGTTAGGACCCAGTATCTTTATAAAATGCTGCAGTGCTATTGAACTCCATGGCACGCGAACGAGGAAACGACAGATTACTGCGCCGTACGCGCTGGACGGCGTGGACGTCCGCCGGTAATCGCTGCTTGAACGGCGAGTCAGGGCAGGCACCGAGGCCGTATCCGGGCAACCTATGAGCGCCTCGTCAGACGCGCCACAGTCCCGGTCGGTCGACGACCGGGAGGACGCTCAGGCGTCGCTCTCCCGCGACAAGATATTCCACATCCTCCAGACCCAGCGCCGGCGCGACGCGCTCCGCTACCTGAAAGACCGGGAGGAGCCGGTGGAGATGCGGGCGCTGGCCGAGCAGGTGGCGGCGTGGGAGAACGACACGACGGTGGCCGCGCTCTCCTCCGACGAACGCCAGCGCGTGTACATCGCTCTCTACCAGTCTCACCTCCCGAAACTCGACGAGGAGGGCGTCATCGACTACAACCAGAGCCGGGGCATCGTCGAACGAGGGGTCCTCGCCGACGAGTTCGACCCCTACCTCGACGTGTCCGACGACGAGGACGGAGAGCAGGTCGAACCGGCGGAGACCGAGACGCAGTGGCTCGACTACTACCGGCACAGCACCGCGGCAGGCATCGTCGTCGTCCTGCTGTCCTGGCTCGGCGTTCCGCCGATGACGGTCCTGGGGACCGGTCAGTGGGGTGCGCTCGTCGTCGCCGCGTTCGGCCTCCTCTCGCTCGCCCACGTCGCGTTCGGCGACCGGGATTGACGGCGTTCTCACCCGGGCCGCTCACCGACCGCCGCGTTAGAACCGTCTCGAAAGCTCGGACAGCGAACCGAACGGACGCGAGCCGGGGGTCGTGCGTCGCCCTAACTCGGAACGGCGATGGTCGAGAAGAGTACGACGGTCCTGCCGGGGATTATCCCGACCGACGACGCCGGTCGAGAAACGGCGACGCACGCCGGGTGCGTCGCGGCGTTCGAGTACGTCTAAAGCCGAAGGGCGCAGCGACGCTTACGCGTACTGTTCGACGTGCTCTTCCAGCAGGTTAGCGTTGCGCACGTTGGCCTTCCAGAACGCGTCGAACAGGGTCCCGAGGACCGGGATGGATCCGACGACCGCGTCGAGAACGACGTTCCCGACCATCCGGGCGAGTTTGTCCTGGGGAACGCCCATCAGGTACCCCTCGAGCACGATGTACAGCGATATCACCGCGGAGAGAGCGTCGCCGCCGACCGGGAGCAGCCCCAAGACGGGGTCGAGCCCGAACCGGTAGTCGGTGCCCGGCACCCGGATGGCGTCGTCCATCACCGTACTCAGCGCCCGGACGCGCTCGATGGAGTCGCGTTTCTCCGGCGGTAAGTCGGCCGGCAAGTCGTCCGTCGTCAGGTCGCTCGACATGGCTATCGGTTTGGACGGACTACCTGTAGGCCCTTCGGCCGTCGGGCGACCGGGGAGTCTCCACCGGCTCGGCGGGACGGGTCGAATCGCTTAAGTAATGTCCGTGCCAGGTTGGGCCAGACATGGTCGTTCCGCTCGGGCACGTCGAGTCGCAGGTCAGCGCCGGCGTCGTGCAGTTCGTCGGGGCGGGCCTGCTCACGGTCTCCTCGGCGATCTTCGCCGTCTACGCGCTCCGGAACCGACAGCTCGACCGGCTCGAGTCCCAGCGACCGTTCTGGCGCTACCTGACGCTGCTCGGCGTGGCGGGAACGACGCACGGACTGACCGTGATGCTCGGGGCGGCGGTCCACGCCCGCTCGCTGGTCGCGCTCTCGCACGCGGCGCTCCTGTTCGCGACCGTCTTTCTGGCCTTCGCGATGCGAGAACTGTACTACAACAGCGCGCTGGCACCGCCGCCGGGGGACCGCGACGTCTCGCTTGCCCGACTACGACGGATAGAGACCGGGTTCGTCGGCGTCATCCTCGTCGAACTCGTCGTCGTGTTGCTCATCGACCAGGGGGCGGTGGCCGCGCTCGTGAAGGGAGCGGGAAGCCTGGCGTTCGCCACCTACGGCGTCGTCTTCGCCGAGCGACTCGAGTCGTTGACGCGGGGGACGCCCGTCGACACGCTTCGCCGCCATCTCGTTCCGGTGCTGGTCTGCACCGGACTGCTCGGGGTCGCGGACCTGGCCACGCTGTTCGGCGTCGGCCACGTCGTCGCCCGGAGCGTCCAGAGCGTCTTCGTCGTGATGGTCGGCGCGTTCCTGCTCACCGCGAGCATCCGCCTCCAGCAGAACGTCCACGGACTCTCGACGCCGGAGTGAACGTCCGACGGGACGACCTACAGCGGGCACAGCCGTCCCTTGTCGCAGTACGGACACCGCTCGTCGACCCCGTAGCGGACGCAGACGCGCCCGCACATCCGACACGCTCTCAGCGCTTCGCTGTTCGTCGCGTTCTCGCGCCGGGCGTCGACAGCCGCCTCCAGGGCTTCGAGCTTCGACTCGGCGTCCGCCAGCCGTCGCTCCAGCGACCGGAGTACGGCGCGCAGTTCGGCGGGGCTGGGGTTCGCCGGGCGGTCGAACCGTGGCACCGGCTCGTTGGCCGTCCGTCGTCGCGGCTCTCGCTCACCCGGCGTCTCGGGCAGACGCCGCCAGCGTTCGTTCGTCTCGAGCCGTGGTCGTCGTCCACCGTCGGGGTCGTCGCGGTCGTTCCGGGACATGGTTCTACCGCTCCGAGAGACGACGTGGTACCGTATCAAAGTCCGCGTGTCGCCCGCCGGCCGGTCGCGTTCGGGGGCGTCGTCGCCCGCTGTCGCGGCGAGACCCTGGTGGAGGAGCGGCTAGAGGGGCACGTCCTCCGGCCGGTTCACGGGAAGCGGTGCGTACAGCCGCTTGCGAGCGTCGGGCGCGTAGAGTCCCTCCTCGACCAGCCCCCTGTCTTTCAGTTTCGTCAGCGCGTCGCGGGTCGTCCGGGCGGGCAACAGCGCGTTCTCCCGTACCTGCCGCTGGGTCAGGGGTGCTTCCTCCTGGAGAACCCGGTAGACCAGTTTCGCGCTCGGTGGCAGTGCTAGAAGCCGCTCGAATCGTTCCTCGGGCGTTTCGTCACTGGTGCGTCCAGCAAAAACGACCACTGGTTTCGGACATACCGTTCGAGCTTTCACGCTCCAGCGTGTTATTTATTCCGGTCGTATCACCGGAACGGAAGTAAAAGAAGTTCTATATCTAATAGTTCGGATACTCCACAACCGCAAGATATAAAGATGCCATGGCGAATGATTCATTAGCGACCAGTACAGGTTGGAAATACCCGAATCCGTCAACTCAAATCATGGCTGCTGACGACCCTACGATTCTCGTCGTGGACGACGAGGAAGACGTGACAGACCTCTACACGACGTGGCTCGAGAACGACTACGACGTACGAAGCGCATACGAGGGAGAGAGTGCCCTCGAACTGCTCGACGACGGCGTCGACGTCGTGTTGCTCGACCGGCGGATGCCGGGTCTCTCGGGCGACGAAGTTCTCTCCGAGATCCGGGACCAGGACCTCTCTACCAGGGTAGTGATGGTGACCGCGGTCAAACCCGACTTCGACATCCTCGACATGGGCTTCGACGATTACCTTGTCAAGCCAGTGTTGAAAGACGACTTGCATCAGGTGGTCGAGGGGATGTTGACCCGCGTCGACTACGATGGACAGCTCCAGGAGTACTTCGCGCTCGTCTCGAAGAAGGCCGTCCTGGAGGCCGAGAAGGACGCCGAGGAGCTCAGCCAGAGCGAGGAGTATCAGGCGCTCATAGAGGAGGTCCACCAGCTCCGCCAGCAGGTCGACCACGCTCGCGCGAGCCTCAGCGACCACGAGGACTTCGTCGGCGCGTTCCGGGACCTCGAGTAGCGCGTCGACACGCCGGTCTTTTCGACTCCGCCCGTTCAT
The DNA here is from genome assembly GCF_051917725.1 of Halomicrococcus pelagicus. Taxonomy (GTDB): domain Archaea; phylum Halobacteriota; class Halobacteria; order Halobacteriales; family Haladaptataceae; genus Halomicrococcus. Next base: position 20,294 of record NZ_JBQBLX010000004.1, on the reverse strand, counting down.
CCGAAATAGTAAAGACACTGACCTCACAGGGAGGGGACATGAGGGACGAGGACACGGAGGAGATACTGGACGCGCTCGGTCTGGACGGGGAGACGGACCTACCGGCGTCCCCGGAGGCGCACTTCGAGCACCGCCTGCTGTCGGCCGTGGTGGACGCGCGCCGCGAGGACGTCGACTACTGGCGACTGTTCGAACTCCTGGAGCGTTACCAGCGCGCCGCGGTCCGGGCGGCGTTCCGGAGCGGCGAGTTCGGCTCGGAGTACGTCGGGAGGGTCGGCCAGGACACGGTGCAGTACTCGCAGGTCGTCCACGCGACGGCCCAGGCGATGACGGACGGCGCCGAGAAACGCGACGTGCTCGTCAACCTCGCCAGCGCCTACCGGCTGTTCGAACGGGAGTGGACCGGCGAAGGATGGTCGGCCGGGGGTTCGGCCGTCGCGCCGGGCGGAGCGGCCCGCGGTCGGGGAGACGAGACGGAGAGCGCGACGGGGACTGCCGACGACCGCGAGTCGTCGGGGATGGACGCGACTGGCGATGCGGTCACCGAAGAATGAACCTCGCGTACCCCTACCCGAGGTAGACGGAGACAGCGCCACCTGCGGTAAATGTTTTGTGTTCCGGGGGTCGGGTCAGGCTTCCTCGCCCGTGAACGACAGCGTGTAGACGTTCTCCGCGTACCGTTCGCCGCCGAGTTCGACCTCCCCCTCGTCGGTCTTCTCGAAGTCCAGACCCTCGTAGAACGCGTTGCCGGCCTCGTTGCCCGCGAGCACCATCGCCTTCATGCGGCGCATGTTGAAATCGAGCAGGTCGTCGCGCAGGCGCTCGTGTAGCGCGGTCCCGATGCCGCGACCCTGGTGGTCCGGGTCGACGTACAGCCGGAGGACGTACCCCTCGTCGTCCTGGCAGACGCCGTGACAGAACCCGACGACGTCGTCGTCTTCGGTAGCGACGACGAACGCGGTTCCGGGGCTGTCGAACGCCGACGCGAGCGTCTCGTCGGCGTACCAGTCGGCGACCGTCTCCTCGATGGTCTCCTCGTCGAGCAGGTCGTCGTAGGTCGCTCGCCACGCTCGTGATGCGACTCGGCGAATCGCTCCGGTGTCGGCTTCGGTCGCAGGTCGCAGTTCCATACCGTGGTTTCTCCGTGAGCAGTGGTAACGCTTCTGAACTACCAGCTCGGTTGCAGCAAGAAAAGTCAGCTTTCGGTCGTCGGGCGCGACTCGTTGAACGCGAGTTCCGCCCCGGGGCCGACGCCGGTGCGGTTGGCGAACCCCTGTCGCATCTCGACGACGTACTTCGCGGGCGCGTCGCTGGAGTAGCGCCTGAGTTCCGCGTCGGTGGCGTTCGGTTGCGGATCGGCGTGCGCGACGTCGACGACCGTCCCGTTCGCCGCGACGAAGACGATGTCCAGCGGGACGAGCGTGTTCTTCATCCAGAACGTCCGCGGGGCCGCCTGCCCGTAGACGAACACCATGCCGTGGTTCCGCGGGAGCGACTGGCGATACATCAGTCCGCGACTGCGCTCCTCGGGCGCGTTGGCGACCTCGAGCGTCACCGGGACGCGCTCGCCGTCGACGACGAACGCCGCGGAGACGTTCTCCTCGACGTCCGTCGTCCGGGGCGCCTCCTGGGTCGTCGTCCCGTCGCCCGGCAACCCCACTCCCGAACACCCTGCCAGCACCACCAGCGCGGCCAGCGCGACGGGCAGGGACGCGTTCGCTCTCATGACACCGGGCGACGACGGCCAGCGTCAAAAGTCCGGGTGTTCGTTCGACCCGGGCGAGGACGCTCAGAGCAGCGTGACGGCGAGGAAGCCGACGAGGACGGCGGCGGTCACGAGGAACTGGACGAGCGCCGAGGCGAGCATCCCGACGGCGGCGTAGACGCCGCTGCGAAGGCCCTGACGGGCGTTCCGCGTGCGGACGGCCTCCACGGCGAAGACCGCCCCGGTGACGCCGACGAGCATCCCGACCGGACCGGTGAGGAGCAGCGCGACGACACCGACGACCGCCGCCACGACCGCGGAGAGCCGCGACGCTCCGCCGGCGCGGGCGGCGGCGGCCCCGCCGAAGTAGTCGGCCGCGAACGCGGCGGCACCGACGACCGTCGCGGTCGCGACGAACGCCAGACCGGGCGCGCCGAAGTCGGTCGACCACCAGTAGAGATAGACGCCCGAGAGCGAGAGCGGTACGCCCGGGACCAGCGGAGCGACGCTGCCGACGACGCCGACGACGAGCAGCGCCACTGCGACGAGATAGAGGTCCATGCCCGGACAGGGGGCCGCTGGCCCCTTCACGGCTGTGGGCGTCGGCCCGCTCTGGCCGGACGGTCCCCCCGCCGGGAGCCAAACGTGATTGCCCGACAGCTTTTGAGTGTTCCCCGTCCGATATTTCAGTGGATGAGAGTACTCGTCGCTGGAGCCACGGGATTCGTGGGGAGTCACCTCCTCCCGGCGCTGGTCGAGCGCGGTCACGACGTCGTGGCGCTGACGCGGGACGCCTCCGACTACGACCCGCCGGCGGGCGTCGACGTTCTGGAGGCCGACCTGAACGACCGCGAGAGCCTGGAGGGCGTCTTCGAGGGCGTCGACGCGGCCTACTACCTCGTCCACTCGATGGGGAGGAGCGAGGACTTCGAGCGGGAGGACCGGCAGGCGGCGCGCAACTTCGTCGCGGCGACTCGCGGTTCGGGCGTCGAGCGCGTCGTCTACCTCAGCGGTCTCGGCGGTCACCGCGCGACGCTGTCGGACCACCTCGAGTCGCGTCGCGAGGTGGAGTACGTCCTCGGTACGGGCGAGTTCGACCTCACGGTCCTCCGGGCGGCCATCGTCGTCGGCGACGGTAGCACGAGCTTCCGCATCGTCCGCCAGCTCGCGGCGCGGCTCCCGCTGATGATCACGCCGCAGTGGGTGCGGACCGAGTGCCAGCCCATCGCGGTCGACGATATGGTCGCCTACCTCGCCGGAGTGCTCGACGTTCCCGAGACGGCCGGCGAGACGTACGAGGTCGGCGGTCCAGACGTGCTCACCTACGGCGAGATGGTCGAGCACACCGCCGAGATACTGGGCCACTCGCCGACGATGGTGTCGGTCCCGGTGCTGACGCCGCGGCTGTCGGCCTACTGGGTCGACCTGGTGACCGACGTCCCACGGGACGTCGCACATCCCCTCATCCGCGGACTGAAGACGCGTACCGTCGTCGACGACGACCGCATCCGGTCGCTCGTGGACGTGGACCTGACGCCGTTCGACGAGGCGGTCGAGCGGGCGGTCGCATGACGAACGAGGAGCAGCTCGAGGAGGCGACCCGGCTCTGGACGTACGAGGGCATCGTCGACGCCGTCCCGGGCGTCGACCTGCCGGACTGGGCGGCGGTCGTCGTCCAGTTCGCGCTGTTCGAGGGGGCGCTCCTCGCGCTCGCGTGGGCGTACGACCTCTGGCAGGGCGTGCTGGCGGGCACGGCGGCGGTCGTCGTCGCTACCGCGGGAAGCGCGCTGATGCTCACGCTCGGGCGCAGCATCCGGGAGCTGGAGACGCCGGCTGCCTACCGGGGACTCCTGTTCGGGTCGCGCATTGAGGTCGTGCTCGGCCTGCTGTCGTTCGTCGGGCTCGTCACGTACCTGTTCGTCTACGACCCCCGGCAGGGCGGGACGCCGCTGCTCGTCGAACTGCTCGGTCGGGAGCCGCCGCTTCCGGCCGTCTACTTCACGCTGCTGGTGCTCTGGGACGTCTGCTACCGCATCGGGACGGCGTGGTGGGCCAGCGTCGTCGGCTTCTGGGTGGCGGTGCGGTACTCCGACGAGTCGATGGCCGGAACCGACTTCCGCCGGGTGGACGTCCTCACCGTCGCGTTCGCCCTGCTCCAGCTCGTGCTCGTGCCGTTCGTCCGGGGGGAGCCGTTCCTCGTCCTCGCGCTCGTGGGCCACGTCGCCGCCGTCGTGATAGTCTCCGGGGCGGCGATTTTCGTCCGTTCCTGGTCCGGAACTATTTAACGGACGAGGGCATACTCCGGTACGTCACGGGCTGGCACGTATGTCCGAGCAGGAGCCGACGTTCACGATTCCGCACCGTCCGCAGCGACGGTACCCTCGCAGCGGCGGCGTCACCTACGAGGGCGAGACTATCTTCCGTCTCTCGCCCGACGCCGACCGCGAGGAGGCGCAACTGGCGGACCTCGTCGAGGGCGTGCTCGCGGGCGACGCCTACACGTTCGGCGACTGGTTCGACCTGCCGGCGCCGGTGTATCTCGTCCACGACGACGAACTCGACACGACCTTCACCGCGGTCGTCCGGAACGGCTCCGTCGAGTTGCACGTCCTGCCGGACACCAGTTCGGAGGGGCTGGCGGCGCTCTACCGCCGACTCGCTGCGGCCTCCGAGACCGACTGGTCGGTCGCCTGCGAGTCCTCGCCGTCCTGAAATCGGCCGGAAAAACGAGTTCGCGGTTCGCTGGCTCGGCGACCGGGTCGCGACTACCCCTTGCTCGCGCGACTGGCGGGGTCGTCGACCTCCGTCTCGATGGGCGAGCGGATGAGGTTGCCCCACTCCGTCCACGACCCGTCGTAGTTGCGCACGTCGTCGTAGCCCAGCAGTTCGTGCAGCGTGAACCAGGTTATCGAGGAGCGCTCGCCGATGCGACAGTAGGTGACGACCTCGCTGTCGTCGGTGATCCCCTGCTCGTCGTAGAGCGACTGCAGTTCGTCGGGGTCCTTGAACGTCCCGTCGTCGTTCACGTTCTCCTTCCACGTGATGTTCGTCGCGCCCGGGATGTGGCCGGCGCGCTGGGCGGTCTCGGGGCTGCCCTCTGGCGCTATCTTCTCGCCGCGGTACTCCTCGGCGGAGCGCACGTCGACGAGCGGCACGTCTATCTCCAGCGCGTCTTCGACGCCCTCGCGGTAGATGCGGATTCCGTCGTAGGGGCCGCCGGCGTCGTACTCCTGGGCCGGGAAGTCGGGTTCCTCGTCGGTCGTCTCGTAGTCGTTGTCGAGCCAGTACTTGCGGCCGCCGTCCAGCAGGTAGACGTCGTCGTGGCCGTAGTACCGGAACTGCCAGTAGGTGTAGGCCGCCCACTGGTTCCACTCGTCGCCGTAGAGGACGACCGTGGAGTCGTCGCTGATGCCGGCCTGTCCCATCTTCTCGGCGAAGTCGGCCTTCTTCAGGATGTCGCGCTGGAACGAGTCCTGGAGGTGCGGGCCCCACCGGAATCCGACCGCACCCGGGATGTGTTCCTCGGCGTACGACTCGTCGTAGTCGATGTCGGCCTCGACGAGGCGATACTCGGGGTCGTCGCTCTGGAACTCCTCCAGTCGGTCCGCGACCCAGTCGGCACTCACGAGCGCGTCGCTCGCGTAGTCTGGCATACACGCCAGTGTCGAGTTTCGTTCTCCTTTGTCTTTGCCCCAAACCTCACGGAGGCCGAAAATACTGGTGAGAGAACCGGTTCGCTCCCGGACAGGTCCGCTCACTTCGCGTCCGTCCGGCGGGCGGACAGCACCGGCACGTCGGTGTGGCGCAGCACGGTCTCGGTGACGCTGCCGACGAGGTACCGCTCCAGCCCCGACCGTCCGTGGGTGCCCATCGCTATCAGGTCCGCGCCGCGCTCGCCCGCGACCTCGCGGATGGTCGACGACGGGACGCCCTGCTGGACGGTCGTCGTCACCTCGACGCCGCGCTCCGCTCCGGCCGCCGCGACGGCGTCGGTCGCTCGTTCGCCGAGGTCTTCGAGCGCCGCCAGGGCGTTCACGTTCGCCTCCGGGAACACGTCGTCGTCGACGAGCACGTTCCGGACGTCGACGACGAACAGCGCGTGGACCGTCGCGTCGTACCGTTCGGCGACGGTCAGCGCGTGAGCGACCGCGGGGCTGACGCCCTCGCGGCCGTCGGTGGCGACGAGCACGTCGTCGTACTCGGTCGGCGTCCCGGTCCCGTCGTCGGTCCCGGTCGCGCGGAGGCTCAGCACGGGCACGTCCGCCTGTCGAAGCACGCGCTCGGTGACGCTGCCGACCAGTATGCGGTCGAGACCGGTCCGTCCGTGGGTGCCCATCGCTATCAGGTCGACGTCGTAATCGTCGACGTAGTCGAGAATCGCTGCCGAGGGAACGCCCGTGACGACGTCGGAGACCGTCGCGACGCCCGCGTCGTCGGCCCGTTCGGCGACGGTCGCGACCGCTTTCTCACCGGTGGCTTCGAGGCGGTCTTCCTGCTCGCGGGCGACGTCGTCGAGGTCGGCGATGCCCGAACTGTACCGGCGCGCGTCGACGACGTGAAGCACGTGCAGCGTCGCGTCGAACGCGGCCGCCAGGGCCGTCGCGTGTCTCGCCGCTCGGTCGGACGGCGCGCTCCCGTCCGTCGGAACGAGAATCCGTTCGTACGCGCCGACGTCCTGCTCGTATGCTGTGGTGTCGGTCATGGTTCGAGGTTCGAACGCGTCGCGGTCGGTTCGCCGTCGTCGTCCGCCGCCGGACGTTCGGGTGCCCTCACGGCTACCGCTTCGACCCGGAGACGGGAATCAACTCCCCGTCCTTCGCGTGCCGGAATCGTCGCGCCTTCGCTCCTCCGTCCGGAACGTCGCCGCGGACCCGTCGGCGGTCAGGGGACGTAGTGCTCTTCCAGGTCCTCGTCGATAGCGAACCGGAGGTCCGCCTCCAGCGACGCCACCCGGTCCGTGAGTTCGACGGTGTCGGTGTCGGCGTTTCGCTCGAGCAGGCCCGCCTGGGTCAGTTTCGGCAGGTGCGTGTGGACGAGCGAGATACAGACCCGTTCCAGGCGGTCGTCGTCGAGGCTGTCCGGGGGCGAGTCGAACTCCCGACGCGCGACCGCCCGCGTCAGTTCGTCGAGCGGGACCGGACGACGTTCGCCGAACAGGTACGCCAGCACGTGCCGGCGACGCTGGTCACGGAGGATGTCGAAGACGAGGTCCGGCGTCAACTCCGGTCGAGTCCGTTCGCGCTGGTTCGCCATTGTTTCCACCTGTTTTCTCCTACGCCGTGGACAGGCATATACTTGGACCTCGATTATCGGTGTGTGACAATCCCCGTCCCGCGCCGGTCGCGTCCCGACGCGGGGTCGCGCGACCCGGGGACGGGTCGCCCGCGGCCGGCGGTCGGCCTCCGGTAGTTCTTCGGAGGTGGCCGTCGATGGACCTGGACGGCGACGGACTCCCCGCCCGGTTCCGGGACGGGCGGGCGACAGCGCGGACGTGGACTTAGACGAGCAATGGAACGACTGGAATCTGACGACCGAGAGGCGACCGTGACGTCGTGGCACAGCGCGTCGCTCGACGGCGTCTTCGACCGACTGGAGACCGACGAGGACGGCCTGACGGCGGACGAGGCCGAGCGTCGGCGCGACGAGTACGGCCGCAACGTGATACGACGCGGCGAGTCGGTGTCGCCGCTCTCCCTGTTCGTCGCGCAGTTCCAGGACTTCCTCGTCTACCTGCTCGTCCTCGCCGCGCTCCTGTCGCTCGGCGTCGGACTCCTCCCCGGCGAGGAGCCCAACTACGTGGACGCGACGCTCATCACGCTCATCCTCGTCGCCAACGGCGTCTTCGGGTTCGTCCAGGACTATCGCGCCGAGCAGTCGATGGCGGCGCTCCGGAAGCTATCCTCGCCCGACGCGACCGTCCTTCGCGACGGCGAGAAGGTGACCGTCGACGCGTCGGCGGTCGTCCCCGGGGACGTCGTGTTCCTCGAACAGGGTGACGCGGTACCGGCCGACGCGCGTCTGCTGTCGGCGACGAATCTCGAAACGGACGAGGCGGCGCTGACCGGCGAGAGCACCAGCGTCTCCAAAGAGCCGGGGACGACCGACCCGGACGCGCCGCTCGCCGAGCGGACCAACATGGTGTACATGAACACGAACGCGGTGAAAGGCCGCGGGACGGCGGTCGTCGTCGAGACGGGGATGGACACCGAGGTCGGGGGGATAGCGACCCAGCTACGGGAGGCCGAGGATACCGAGACGCCGTTCCAGCGGGAGGTCGACCGCCTCGGCCGGCGCATCGGCTACGGCGTCGTCGCGCTCGTCTTCCTCGTGACGCTGATTCAGCTCTCGTTCACGTCGGCCGGCCCGATAACCATCCTCCTCACCGGCATCACGCTGGCGGTCGCGGCGGTTCCGGAGGGGCTACCGGCCGTCGTGACGCTGACGCTGGCGCTCGGCTCCCGGAAGCTACTCGACCGGAACGCGCTCGTCCGTCGGTTGCCGGTCGTCGAGAGCCTCGGTTCGGTCGACACCATCGTCACCGACAAGACGGGGACGCTCACGGAGAGCCGGATGACCGTCAGACGGCTCTCGTTCGGCGGGGCGACGTACGAGGTGACGGGCACGGGCCTCGAACCGGACGGCGAGTTCCGCCGGGACGGCGAGGCGGTCGACCCCGACCGTCTCGCGCCGCTGCTGCGCTGTGGCGCGGTCTGTAACGACGCCGAGCGAGCGCCCGACTCGGAAGACGAGGAGTACTACGGCGACCCGACGGAGGTCGCGGTGCTCGTCGCGGCGGCGAAAGCCGGTCTCGACGGCGACCACGAACGGCTCCGGGAGATTCCGTTCTCCTCGGAACGCAAGCGGATGACGGTCGTCGCGGACGAGGGCTGCGGACTTCCCGGCGCGGCGGACGCCCCGACGGCGTACGTGAAGGGTGCGCCCGAGACCGTACTCGAACGCTGCGACCGCATCGTGGCGGACGGCGAGGTGCGCGAACTGACGGACGAGCGCCGGCAGGCCGTCCTCGACGAGAATCGGGCGTTCGCGGGCGACGCGCTCCGGGTCCTCGGGTTCGCGTGCCGGACGGTCGAGGACGCCGACGCCGACGCGGACGCCATCGAGAACGACCTCGTCTTCCTCGGCCTCCAGGGGATGCTCGACCCGCCCCGCTCGGAGGTGCGCGAGGCGGTCGCGGACTGCCGGCGGGCCGGCATCCGGGTCGTGATGGTGACCGGCGACAATCTCGCGACCGCGACGGCCATCGGCGAGGATATCGGGTTCGACCCGGAGGGCGCGATGACGGGCGCCGAGGTGGCCGAGCTATCGGACGCGGAACTCGCCGAGGCGGTTCGGTCGGTCGAGATTTTCGCCCGCGTCGAACCGGAACACAAGGTGACCATCCTGCGGGCGATACAGGAGAACGGCCACAGGGTCGCGATGACGGGCGACGGCGTCAACGACGCGCCGGCGCTGCGCAACGCCGACGTCGGCGTGGCGATGGGCGTCCGCGGCACCGACGTCGCCAAGCAGGCGTCGGACGTGGTGCTGCAGGACGACAACTTCGTCACCATCCGGGACGCCATCGCCGAGGGACGGGGCATCTTCGACAACGTCCGGAAGTTCGTCAACTACCTGCTGTCTGCGAACGCGGGCGAGGTGCTCGTCGTGTTCGTCGGCGTGCTCGTCGGTGCCGTCCTCTTTCCGCGAGCGTTCGCCAGTCGGTCGGAGGCGCTCGTCCTGACGCCCGTGATGTTGCTGTGGGTCAACCTCGTCACGGACGGCCTGCCCGCGCTCGCGCTCGGGGCCGACCCGAAAGCCGACGACGTCCTGGACCGCTCCCCCCGCGGCGACGACGAACCGGTCATCGACACCCGGATGATGGTCTCCATCCTGACCATTGGCGCGCTGATGACCGTCACCGGTCTCGCGCTGTTCTTCTTCGGCCTGTCGAGAACCCGGGACCTCGTCGTCGCCCAGTCGCTACTGTTCACCTTCCTCGTCACCATCGAGATGGTGCGCATCCAGTCGATTCGCTCGCGATACGACCAGGAATTCTTCTCGAACCGCTGGCTCGTCGGCGCGATACTGGTGACGCTCGCGCTCCAGTTGCTCGTCCTCTACACGCCCCTGCACGTCTTCTTCGACGTGGTCCCGCTCTCGCCCCGGGGCTGGACCTGGATCGGCGTCGCGTTCCTCGCCTTCCTCGTCGCCGACGCCCTCGTCTCGCGGCTGTACGACCGCACCGTCGCCGACGACCGCCGACCCGGGTCGCCTCGGCACGAGGACTAAGCCGCTCAGCGCCGTATCGGGGGTATGGCCAGGCGACTCGCGGACGGGGTGTGGTTGCTTGAACTCGCCGACGTTCCGGTCTTCGGCGCGAACGCGTTCGTCGTCGACGACGGCGAGGTGACGCTGGTCGACGCGGGCCTGCCGCGAGCGGGCCTGCCCAGCGAACTCGCGGACGCGGGCTACGACCCCGCCGACGTGGACCGCGTGCTCGTCACCCACTACGACGTGGACCACGTCGGCGGTCTCCGGGACCTCGCCCTCGACGCGCCGGTCCACGTCGGGGAGCGCGACGCCGCGCTCGTCGCGGGCGCGTACGACCCGCCGTGGCTCCACCACAAGGGGGCGTTCCACCGCGTCGCGCGCCGACTCGTCTCGCTCCCGGCGACGCTCGACGTCCGCCCGGTCGCCGACGGCGAGCGCGTCGGCGGGTTCACGGCCCACCACACGCCGGGGCACAACCCCGGACACACGGTCTACGTCCACGAGGCGCTCGGCGTCGGCCTGCTCGGGGACCTCGTCTGGGAGCAAGACGGCGACCTGACGCCGCCGAGGTGGTGGGACTCCTACGACGTGGCTCGACTGCACCGGAGCATCCGGCGGTTCGCCGGTCGCGAACCCTCGCTCGCGGTGGTCTGTCCCGGTCACGGCGACCCCGTCGTCGGCGGCGGGTCGGCGCGGCTGACCGACCTGGCCCGACGGCTCTGACGACCGCCGGCGCACCTGCCGGGGCCGCCCCCGCTCCAGTCCGTGGAAAGGAGCGACTACCGCGGTAGGCTCGGCCACACGAGGGCAAAGCACACCACGGACGCCGCCGAACCCACGCTCGGAGGGTGGAAGGGTTGAGATATCTCGTCACGGGTGCGACGGGCGCTATCGGCAGTGCAGTCGTCGAACAGATTCTCGGAAGTCGGGCGTCGGAACCGGACGACGTGCCCGAGGCGGACCCGCGACTCGGGGCGGACGACGTCCTGCGCGTCTTCGTGCGGAACGCCGACCGCTTCCGCGACCGGTTCCCGGACGCGCCGGTCGAGGTCGCGGAGGGGAACGCGCTGACGCCCATCGACGTGCGGAGTGCGGTGGCCGACGTCGACGTCGTCGTCCACTGCGTCAACTTCCCCATCGCTCGCTACCACCAGAACGTCGAGGCGGCGAGGCTGCTCGTGACCGCCGTCGGCGAGGACCGCCCGCATCTCGTCTTCCCCGGGAACACCTGGGTGTTCGGCTCGCCGGACCCGCCGATAACGCCGACGACGCCGTTCGACCCGCCGTCGCGACTCGCCAGGTTGAAAGCCGAGACGGACGCGGTGCTGACGAACGCGCCCTTCCCGACGACCGTCGTCCACCTGCCGGACTTCTACGGCCCGTACGTGACCAACGACCTCGTCCGACCGCTGTTCGCCCGCCCCGTCGCGGGTAACAGCGTCGTCTTCCCCGCGCCGGTCGACGTGCCGCACGAGTTCGTCTACGTGGCCGACGCGGCGCGCGCGCTGCTCGCCGTCGCGGGCGAGGAGACGGCCGAGAACCGCCGGTACACCGTCGGGACGGAGCCGACGACGGTCCGGAAGTTCGTCCGGCGGGCGTACGACGCCGCGGGCACGGACGGCCGCGTCTGGGGCCTGCCGCCGTGGGTCGTCCGCGTCGCGGCGCTGTTCAGCGACCGGGTCCGCGCTGTCGCCGACATCCTCCACGTCTTCGCGACGGACGTGACGATGAGCGGCGCGGCGATTCGGGAGGACGTGGGGTTCGAACCGCGAGTGGGGTACCGCGAGGGCGTCCGGCGAACCGTCGCGTGGTACGACTCCGAGGGGGTTTAACAGTCGTGGCTCCGAAACCTCACAGGATGACAGCTCTATCGAACCGACGCTCGCGCGCGCTCCTGGCCGCGGTCGGCCTGGGCGTCGGCGGGTACGCGTTCGCCGTCGCCGTCGTCCTCGTGGCCGGCCTCGTCCTCGCGGCCGCGGGAGTTCCCGTACTCGACAGCCCGTCGCTCCTCATCGGTCTCTCGGTCGTCATGGGGCAGGGCGTCGGCTTCGGTCTGTTCGCGCTGCTGTATCTCCGGTACACGGGGCGCGGCCTCTCGTACGTGAAGGCCCGCGTTCCGACGCTCCGCGACCTCGGCTGGACCGTCGGCGGCTTCGTCGTCTTCTACAGCGGCCTCGTCGCCGTCTCGGTGCTGTTGTCGTCGCTCGGCATCCAGTCGGCCCAGAACGAGATAACCCAGATCGGCGAGCAGGACCCGACGGTGTTCCTGATCCTGATTCCGCTCTCGCTGCTGCTCATCGGTCCCGGCGAGGAACTCCTCTACCGGGCCGTCGTCCAGGAGCGACTCCGCGAGGCGTACGGTCGCTGGGTCGCCATCGCGGTCGCCAGTCTCATCTTCGCGCTCGTCCACGTCTTCTCGCTGCAGGGCGGTGCGGGCGGAAAACTCGCGTACCTCGCCATCCTGTTCGTCCTGTCGCCCATCCTCGGCGCGGCGTACGAGTACACCCGGAACCTCGTCGTCCCGGCGGTCATCCACGGGCTGTTCAACGCCGTCCAGTTCGGCCTCGCCTACCTGACGATGACCGGCCAGATGCCCGGGACGTAGCGTCACTCCCCGTACCAGCGGCGAATCTCGAACTCGGCGTACCCGCCGTAGGCGATTTCGAGCGACCCCATCCACCAGTTCCAGCGCTCCGGCAGCGAGCGGTCGTCCGGGGCGTCCCGCAGGTGCTCGACCACCGCCGCTGGCGTGAGTTCCGCGCCCGCGTCGTTCCGGTACGTGCCCGAATCGGCGAGGTCGCCGGCCTGCCGGACGACCACGCGGCGAGCGCCCGGCGGCGCGTCGAACGCCTCCTCGAGTCGGCGGTCGAGTTCGGTCGCGTCCATCGCCCTTTATTGGGTCGCCGTGCGTGGTAACTCCTGTGACTACCGAACGACCGACCGTGTTCGCGGTGGACGAGTACGAGGCCCAGCAGTTCGACGGCGTCCTGATACAGGACGACGCCGTCGTCTGTCTCGACGCCGGGGAGCGCGCCCGGGTCATCCCGATGGACAAGGTGAACCACGTCGACGCCGACCCGGACCTCCTGCTGACCGGCGCGGAGGTCCCCGACTCGTTCTTCGGCGGCGCTGAGTACGCCTTCGTCGACCCGTCGAAGTTCGACCGCCTCCAGGAACATCTCGACGCCATCGAACGCGAGAACTACTGAGGTCGGCCGCCTCGACCGGTGACGCCTCGAAGTCGCCGTCGATTCCCTACCCGTCCAGCGTGCGCTCGACGGCGGCCAGGACGCGGTCGGCGTCCGGACGGTAGTCGTCCTCGCGGGCGAACAGGGGGTACGGAACGTCGTAGCCGGTGACGCGCTCTACCGCCGTCTCGAGGTGGTAGAACGCCTCGTCGTTGATGCGGGCGATTATCTCGGCCGCCATCCCCGCGGTGCGCGGCGCTTCGTGGACGACCACGCACCGGCCGGTCTTCCGCACCGATTCGACGAGGGCGTCGTCGTCCAGCGGGACGATGCTGCGGAGGTCGAGCACCTCGACGCTCGCGTCCGCGTCCTCGGCGGCAGCCGTCGCCTCGCGGACCATCGCGCCCCACGCGACGACGGTGACGTCGTCGCCCTCGCGCACCGTCCGGGCCTCGCCGAGCGGCACGACGTGGTCGCCGTCGGGCACGTCCTCGCGGGTCGCCCGGTAGAGCCGCGTCGGCTCCATGAACACGACGGGGTCGGGGTCCCGTATCGAGGCGGTCAGTAGCCCCTTCGCGTCCGACGGGGTCGCGGGGACGACCACCTTCAGGCCGGGGACGTTGGCGAACCCGGCCTCGAAGCTCTCCGAGTGGTGTTCCAGCGCCCGGATGCCACCGCCGTACGGCGTCCGAACGGTCATCGGACAGCCGTACCGGCCGCGGGTCCGACTCCGGATGCGGGCGACGTGCTGCTGGAGCTGGTGGAACCCCTGGTAGAGGAATCCCTGGAACTGTATCTCCGGGACGGGCGTGAAGCCGGACGCGCCCAGTCCGACGCCGAGACCGATGATGGCGGACTCCGCCAGCGGCGTGTCGACGACGCGGTCGGGGAAATCGTCGATGAGGCCCTCCGTCGCCCGGAACACCCCGCCGTTGACGCCGACGTCCTCGCCGTAGACGACCACCGACTCGTCGCGCGCGAGTTCCTCGCGGAGCGCCTCGCGGACGGCCTCCACGATGCGGAGTTCACTCGCCACGCTCGAACGCCTCCCGTTGGCGCTCGACCGACCGCGGCGGGTCGGCGTAGGCGAACTCGAACATGTCGGCCGGGTCGACGTCCGCCTCGCCCGCCTTCGCGCGCTCGATGGCGTCGGCGAGTTCCGCCTCTATCTCCTCGTCTATCCGCGCCACCGCCTCGTCGTCGAGCACGCCCTCCTCCAGGAGGTACGCCTCGAACCGCTCGACCGGACCGCGACGCCCCCACTCCGTTTCCTCATCCTCCGTGCGGTAGACGGCGGGGTTGTCCGAGGTGGTGTGCATCGACAGCCGGTAGGTGAGCGCCTCCACGAACACCGGGTCGCCGGCCCTCGCCCGTTCGAGAGCGTCGCTGACGACGCCGTAGACGCCGAGCAGGTCGTTGCCGTCCACCTGCACGCCCTCGATGCCGGCGGCGACCGCCTTCTGCGCCAGCGTCTCGGTGCGCGTCTGCTGCGCCCGGGGCGTCGAGATGGCGTACTGATTGTTCTGGCAGAGGAAGACGACGTGGGCGTCGAACACGCCGGCGACGTTCATCGCCTCGTACACGTCGCCCTCGCTGGTCGCGCCGTCGCCGAAGTAGGTGAGGGTGGCGGCGTCCTCGCCTTCGAGTTCCTGTCCCCATCCGATTCCGGCGGCGTGGAGCGGTTGCGTTCCGACAGGGACGGCCGGCGGCATGTCGCGGTTCTCGTCCGGAATCTCGGCCCCCTCCTCCATCCCCATCGCGTACCACAGCAGCGCGTGCGGCGACGCGCCCCGCGTGAGGAAGGCGGCACTCTCGCGGAACGAGGGAACCATCCAGTCCTCGTCGGCGAGCGCGAGCGCGCTCCCGACCTGTGCCGCCTCCTGGCCGATGGCGGGGGCGTACGTTCCCAGTTCTCCGCGGCGCTGGAGCGCGATGGCGCGCTCGTCCAGTCGCCGCGAGCGTTTCATCTGCCGGTACGCCTCGCGCAGCCGTTCGTCCGAGAGGTCCGGCGCGAGTTCCCGGTCGACGGTGCCGTCTTCGGCGAGCACTTGCACGGAGTCCACCCCGAACTCCGCGATTCGTTGGCGCGGCATGGCGACCGAGCTACGACGGCCCCTCACTTATGTCACCTTGCCGCGGACACCGCTCCCGAGCGCGGTCCCCGTCCACACCAGTTTTCACTCCGGCGGGAGTAGTCTCCCCCGATGTACGACCGGATTCTCGTCCCGACCGACGGTAGCACCGCGACGCGGGAAGCGGCGAAGCACGCCATCGACGTCGCCGGCAAGTACGGCGCGACCGTCCACGCGCTGTACGTCGTCGGCACGGAGCGACTGGAGCGTTCGGACGCCACCCGCGAGGAACTCGAAGTCGAAGGCCGGGAGGCGACCGAGGCCCTGGTCGACCGGGCCGACGACGCGGGCGTCGACGTCGTCACCGCAATCGAGGACGGCCGCCCCTCCGACCGCATCCTCGAATACGTCGACGACGAGGACGTCGACCTCGTCGTCATGGGTACTCGCGGCCGGACCGGCGTCGGCCGCGTCCTGCTCGGCAGCGTCGCCGAGCGCGTCGTCCGCCGGGCCGACGTGCCGGTGATGACCGTCCGGGCCTCCGGCGAGCGCGCCGTCGAGACCGCGGAGGAGGCCGTCGCCGTCGCACGGGACGCCCTCGAAGCGGAGGGCCACGACGACGCGTCCGTCACCGAGGAGCCGTATCGCGCCGCCAACACCTGGATCGTCCGCGCCGAGGGCGACGGCGACGCGTTCAACGTCCACGTCGACCCCTCCTCCGGGGACACCAGCGTCGCTCGCATCCGACGGCGCGACTGACCCGCCTTCCGCCCGCGACGGGAGCTTTTACCTCCCGGGGCGCGTGGCTCCGCCCATGACCCAGGCGTTCGAGGAGCGAACGCGGCGCTGCCAGCAGCGACTCCGGGCGGTCGAGGCCGATGCGGTCGTCCTGTTCCCGAGCACGAACCTCTTCTACCTCTCGGGCTTCCGCGAGGACCCCGGCGAGCGCCACCTCCTCCTCTTCGTGCCCGCGACGGGCGACCCCGCGTTCGTCGTTCCGGAGATGTACGACGAACAGGTCGCCGAGGCGTCGTGGGTCGACGACGTGCGGACCTGGAGCGACGGCGACGACCCGCGCGAACTCGTCCGCGAGGCCGCGACGGACCTCGCCGTCGCCGACGGCCGCCTGCTGCTCGACGACCGCATGTGGGCGCTGTTCACCCAGGACCTCCGCAGTGCGCTGCCCGACGCCGAGTTCGGCCTCGCCAGCGAGGTGCTGGCCCCGCTGCGCGCCCGGAAGGACGACGCCGAAATCGACGCCCTCCGGGAGGCCGGTCGGGTCGCCGACGAGGTCTGCGTCGCGGTCCGCGAACTGGGCGAGGAGGCCGTCGGAACGACGGAGGCCGAACTCGCGCGGGAGATCGAGTCGCGTCTCGCGGACGCGGGCGGCGAGGACCCCGCCTTCGAGACCATCGTCGGCTCCGGCCCGAACGGCGCGAAACCGCACCACGGCCACGGCGACCGCGAGATAGGGTACGGCGACCCCGTCGTGCTCGACTTCGGCGCGTTCGTCGACGGCTACCCCGGCGACCAGACGCGGACAGTCGTCTTCGCCGGGTCGCCGCCCGAGGAGTTCGACCGCGTCCACCGCGCGGTGCTCGAAGCCCAGCGGGCTGGCGTCGAGGCGGCCGGACCGGGCGTCCCGGCCGAGGCCGTCGACCGCGCCGCCCGCGAGGTCGTCGAGTCCTACGGGTACGGCGACCGGTTCGTCCACCGGACGGGCCACGGCGTCGGCCTCGACGTCCACGAGGAGCCGTACGTCGTCGAAGGCAACGAGACGGAACTCGAACCCGGCATGGTGTTCAGCGTCGAACCCGGCGTCTACCTGCCCGGCGAGTTCGGCGTCCGCATCGAGGACCTCGTCGTCGTCACGGAGGACGGCTGCGAGCGCCTGAACGACTCCCCGCGTACCTGGCAGCCGCTCTGACGGCCGGGGTGGTGGTCGCCAGCAGGACTAACCGCGAGCAGGTCGTCGGTGCGGTCATGGACCGAACCACCGACGTTCGCGGCGCACTGGCCGACGTTCGGGTCGGCGTGGAGCGAAAGCGCGAGGTCGTGGCGGTGCTCGAAGAGTCGCGGGAGGCCGTCAGCGAGGGACGCGTCGCCCTCGCGGAGGGCAAGCAGGCGGCGCTCGAACGCCGCGACCGCCTCCGTCGTCGCGTCGCGGGCGTCCAGCGCGCCGTGGAGTTGCTCCAGCAGAACGGCGGCGACGCCGACCTTCGGGACGTTCTGGCCGCGCTCGGCGGTCGTCCGGAGGCCGGGTCCGGCGCGTCGCTCCCGCCGCAGCGCTCGTCCGACGCCGAACGGTCCCGACCTACGCCGTCTCGCTCGGCCTGACGTTCGCGTTGTGCCGGAAGATGTTCTCCGGGTCGTAGCGGGCCTTCACTTCCCGGAGCCGCTCGGCGTTTCCGCCGAACGACGCCCGCTCCTCCTCGGCGTCGAACATGGCGAAGTTGGCGTACTCCTCGCCCGTCGAGTGCGGTTGCATCGCGTCCCAGAACGACTGGACCCACTCGACGTTCGCCTCGTCCTCGGCCGGGTCGGCCCACGTCCCGTCGATGCTGAGCAGGACGGGCGCGCTGCGCTCGCCGAACGCCGTGGCCTCCGGGTCGACGTCGGCGATTGCGCCACCGCGGGACCGAATCGGGATTATCGAGCGCGCCGACGGTCGTCGTCTGGCGTACTCCGTGATGGTCCGGACGGCGTCCTCGTTCAGGTCCGGGAGGTAGTGGGACTTCCAGTAGTACCGGTCGCCGCTCGGGAAGTACTCGTCGAGCATCGACTGGACCGCGACGTACGGCATCGGATCGCTGATGTCGAGCAGCGGCGTCGCCAGCTCCCGGAGCGGCGCCATCGCCTCCTCGCCGTCCTCGACCGGGCCGGCGTACATCCCCATCGTGGCGACGAACGGCGTTCCGTGGAGTTCCTCCGGGAACGGCGCGTGGTCGGGAGCCGTCCAGAGTACGGCGTCGGCCGTGACCTCGCGCGGCGCATCGTCGACCAACTCGTGCCACTGTCGAATCACGTCCTCGGCGTCGTCGAGCGGATAGAACGTCCCGAGGAAGTACACCTCCGGGCCGAGTTCGTGGCAGTCGAACTCGAAGCACGTGACGACGCCGAAGTTGCCGCCGCCGCCCCTGAGCGCCCAGAACAGGTCCTCGTTCTCGTCGGCGCTCGCCCGGCGGACCTCGCCGTCGGCGGTGACGACCTCGGCGGCACGCAGGCTGTCGCAGGTCAGCCCCCACAGCCGGCGAGTCCACCCGTAGCCGCCGCCGAGGGTCAGCCCCGCGACGCCCGTCGTCGAGACGACGCCGCCCGGGACGACGAGCCCGAACGACCGGGTCTCGTGGTCGACGTCGCCCCACGTCGCGCCGCCTTGGACCTGCGCCACGCCCTCGTCCGGGTCCACGAGCACGCCGGTCATCCCCGAGAGATCCACCACGACGCTGTCGTCGGCGACGGCCGTCCCGGCGACCCCGTGACCGCCGCCCCGGACCGCCACGGAACGGCCGTGCTCGCGTGCGAAGGCCACCGCCGCTCGCACGTCCGTGACTCCCGTCGGCCGCGCGACGAGTGCCGGTCGTTCGTCTATCATTCCGTTCCACACCTCCCGCGCACCGTCGTACTCCGGGTCGTCCGGAGTTAGAATCGTCCCCCGGAACCCCGTTTCGAGCGCCTCTGCTTTGCCCTCCTCTATCGTGTCGATTGCCATTCGTCGTTCCCCCGGCGGAGGTTCGCCGAACGACGAGATAGCTCTAACGGGAGCTAGCACTCCACACGTGTAGTCGCTAACGACCGGTCACTCGCCGGTCGTGGCGTCGTCCCGGTCGACCGACGGGAGTCGGTAGACGTCCACCTCGTCCCCCGTCCCGGCGTCGCGGTTCGCGACGGTCGCCATCGTCTCGCGGGCGAACGCTTCGACGTCGTCGAGTTCCTCGGCGTCCGGACCGCTTTCGAGGAGTCCCACGGCGACCGTCGCTCCGCTGCCCCGCGCCGTGGCCTCGGTCACGAGGACGCCCCCGTCGTTGCCGACCTCGCGGAGTTCGGCGTTCCCGTCGGCGGTGCGACCCGCGACGATGGCGTCGACGCCCTCGTCGGCGGCGACGTCGGCGGTCGTGCGGGTGAGCCGGTCGAGTGCCATCGATTCGTCGTGCTCCGTCTCGTAGGACCGGAGCTCCGACTCCACGCGGCTCGCGAACTGCCGTATCGAGCCGGGGTCGCCGACGGCGGCCACTCCCGCCCGGTCGAAGTCGTGGACGCGCTGGACGCCGTCGCTCGCCGTCGTCCCGTCGTGGGTGTATCGGCGGTCGCCGGCGAGGACGACCCCAGCGGTCGTCTCGATTCCGAGTATCGTTCCCACGCCCGGCGTATCGGCCCGCGACGAAAAGAGCGTTCCGTCCGAACGGGCCGTCCATTGTTTTCTTACGCGCGTGCATGGCCGGACTCGTTTTCGACCACCGGATGTTCCCGGTCGCAACCGTTCGTTTCCCGGTTTCAATGGCACAGTTCCTTTCGGCGCTCGTTCGCCGATTCCCCGAAACGGTCCATTGCGAGATACTACCAATCATCGGGGATTATCTTCGATTTGCGAACCCGTCCGGCGAGTCGATTTCGATGTGCTTAAACGTATCCGGGGTTTTCGTAGTAATGTGAACGCCGTCGCGGGCTTCGACCCGGGCCTGACGGGCCTGGTTCGAAGGCCTTATATGTAGACGGTGCTTCGCTTGGAACGCGAAGGGCGAACCCGGTTCATCCGGGTTCGCTATGCAGACGCCAAGGTGAGCCGTGCTCGGCCCCCCGAGCCACGTTTTGCTCGCCGATGACGGCGTCGTTTCCAGTATGAGGACTCCACCCCTGCGGTCCGCCGTACACGATGGGGTCTGACGTGAGCCCTGACAGCCGATAGTCTGTCGACACCTCAACACGACATTGTCGCTATCATGCGACGTCTCCGCCAGACCCACTGAGTATGACGCTCAGGACCATTCCGGTTGATCCTGCCGGAGGCCATTGCTATCGGAGTTCGATTTAGCCATGCTAGTCGCACGAGTTCACACT
>NZ_JBQBLX010000003.1:0-464544 GCF_051917725.1 Halomicrococcus pelagicus | reverse complement strand
TCCCGGATGGATTTGGGGAACGGATTGGGCGACTGGAACACCATCCCCACGCGCTTGCGGAGTTCGACGAGGTTGACGCCGTCCTGGTAGATCTCCTCGCCGTCGAGGGTCACCGACCCGTCGACTTCGGCGGCGTCGATGCGGTCGTTCATCCGGTTGAGACACCGCAGGTACGTCGACTTCCCGCATCCCGACGGCCCGATGAGCGCCGTGACGCTCTTCTCGGGGATGTCCATCGACACTCCCTTCAGCGCGTGGTCGTCACCGTAGTAGACGTCCAGGTCCTCGACCGAGAGTTTGGGTTCGCCGCGGAACTCGTAGTCGGTCCACGCGTCCTGTACCTCCTCTTCGCTCTCGCCGCTGGTCGTTTGCTGTCCGTCGTCGTCTGGGGTCGAAATCTGTGCGTTGCTCATTGTTCGAGTTTCCTCCGGAAGTATATTCGAGAGACGATACCGACGGCGTAGAACGACAGCACCAGCAGCAACAGTATCAGCGCCGTCGCCCAGCCGAAGCCGGGGTCGTTGCCGACGACTCCGCTGGTGATGGACGCGTACAGCTTGTACGGGAGCGCGCTCGCGCTCTGTAACAGCGCCGGGTTCTCGACGAACGGCGGACTGGCGGTGAACCGGAACGCCCCGAGCACGTTCGGCGCCGGAGCGCGCAGTCCACCGGCCATCACCAGGATCAGCGGTGCCGTCTCGCCGGCGATGCGACCGACGCCGAGGATGACGCCGGTGATGACGCCGGGCATCGCCGCCGGGAGCACGACGCTCTTGATGGTCTCCCACCTGGTCACGCCGAGTGCGGCGCTGGCGTCCCGGTACTCGTCGGGGACCGTCTTGATCGCCTCGCGACTGGTGATGAGCACCAGCGGCAGCAGCATGAACCCGAGCACCAGTTGGCCGGCGAGAAGCGAGGTGTTGTTGCCGAGTCGCGGAACGAGGAACGCGTAGCCGAACAGCCCGTAGACGATGCTCGGCGTGCTCCAGAGGCCGTTGGTCGCCACCTCGACGGCGCTGGTGAATCCGCCCTGTTCGGCGTACTCGGTGAGGAAGACGGCCGCGCCGACGCCGAGCGGCACCGCGAACAGGACCGCTCCGAGCACCACCCAGAACGTTCCGACGATGGACGGGAACACGCCGTTCATCTGGTTGGACAGCGTGAAGCCGTTCATCGCGAACGGCCAGTGGAACCAGAGGCCGGGAGCCTCGAGGATGACGTACTCGCCGAGACCCGGCATGCGGAACCAGAACACCGGACCGGTGAACAGTCCGACCTGGATGCCTTGCGTCATCTTGCCCGCGCCGCGGACGACCACGAACATGATGACCAGGAGGAGGATCGCGAGCATCCCGAAGGCGTTCATGCCGATGAGCATGTGCGCGCCGGTCTGGCGGCCCCGGGTGCCGAATCCCTCGTGGGCCTTGGCCGCCGCCCAGGCGACTATCAGCCCGACGAAGATAGCCAGCAGCGGTACCGCGACGGTTCCGGCGAGTTCGGCCGAGAATCCGTCGGGCGCCCACTCCCACTCGGGCGTGAGAACGCCGCCGAGCACGAGCAGTCCAACGAGCAGGGCCAGTCCCCCCGCGGGAAGCGTCGACCCGACGTCCTCGCGCGGGACGACAGTCATGGCCGCGGTCGCGAACCCGGCGGCCAGCGCGACGGGAAGCCACCCGACGACGCCGAACCCGAGCGTCTGGGCCGCGAACGTGCCGCCCGCGACCGCGCCGACGACTCCGAAAAAGCCCCCGGTGACGACACCGGCACTGTCGTCGGGCGTCGTGTCGAGCGTCCCGAACCGGGACGCCAGGCCCAGGGCGAGCACGCCGAGGCCGCTCAGCGCGAACGTCCCGCCGAAGAGGTCGAACAGGGAGACGCCGAGTATCGTGCCGTCGGTTCCGGTCCACTGCAACAGCGTCGTCCATCCGATGACCATCGAGAGGATTCCGAGGCCGACGAGCGCAGCGGCGGCGCGCTCGTAGCCCGACGTGTCGGCTTCCGCGATGGTTCGACTCTCGTAACTCATTGGTTCCCACCCAGCTTGCGCTGCATGTGCGCTTCGACCGCTTGGGAGGCGATACTCAGCACCAGTACGGTCACGAACAGCACGACCCCGGCGGCGAACAGCGCCGACATCTGGGTACTGCTGGCGTTACCGTACTGACTCACGATGAGGCTCGTGAGGGTCTCGGTGTTCCCGAACACGTCGGAGAGCGGGTCCGGAAGCTCCTGGATGTGCCCGAGCATCACCGTCGCGGCCATCGTCTCGCCGACGGCGCGGCCCACTCCGAGGAGGACGGCCGCGGAGACGCCGGAGAACGACGCCGGGATGGTGACGCTCTTCGTCGTCTGCCAGTCGGTCGCGCCGAGCGCGAGCGACCCGCTCTTCATCGACTCCGGGACGCTCGAGACGGCGTCCTCGGCGACGGAGACGACCGTCGGGAGCGCCATCACGCCGATGACCACCCCGACCGCGAACAGGCTACCGTTCGTCGGCAGCGAGAGTTCCTCCATCATGTAGGTGTTGATGATGACGAAGCCGATGAACCCGTAGACGATGGAGGGGATGCCGGCGAGCATCTCCACGGCGGGCTTGATTATCTCGCGCGCCCATCCGGGTGCTATCTCGCTGATGAACAGCGCGCCGGCGATGCCGAGCGGACCCGCGATGAGCGTCGCGATGAGCGTCGTGACGAGCGTCCCCCAGATCATCGGGACCAGCGAGTACACGCCGTCGTCCCACAACGGGTCGGCGGTCCGGGTGAGAATCTCGACGCCCATCAGCTCGAACGCGGGAATCGACCGGGCGACCAGGAAGACGACGATGAGGCCGAACGTGACGAGGGTGGACGTCGTCATCAGGAACATGAGGAACTTCGCCATGCTCTCCTGGTGAGCGAACCAGCCGTAGCCGACGGCACCGACGAAGAGCATGACCGGGAACACCGTCAACGACGGGGCTACCAGGAACGCGAACAGCGCCGCGAGGGCGCCCACTCCGGCGAGGCCGCTCACGACCTGCGCACCGCGGTCCATCCCCTCGACGGACGCACGAACCGACTGCACCCGGATGGTGTTGTCGAGCATTATTGTTCGGCGTCGGGTAGCTTCTTCATCTGTTCTTTCTGCCGTTTCTTGGTGAGCTTCGCGTACCCCTCCGGCTTGACGAACTTCTTCTGCCCGTAGTCGCTGATTATCATCCGCAGGAACGCGGCCTCCTTCTTCGACGTCCCTTCCCACGTGTAGCAGTGGAGGTCGCGCGAGAGGGGGTAGTTCTTCTCGGACAGGTTCTTGCCGGGTTCGTACACCTTCCCCTGGAACTTGAGCTTGATCGCGTGCGTCGAGTTGTCGACGAACGCCAGCGCCAGGTACGCGATCGCGTTGTTCGACTGCTCGACCAGCGTCTTCACCTGCTGGTTCTGGCCTTTGCGCACGTCGACGCCACCCATCGACGCGTCCGGACTGCCGAGCATGTTCGTCCGGAAGGCGGTGTCGGTCCCGGAGCCCTTGGCCCGTCCGATCGCCTGGATCTCCTTGTCCTCGCCGTTGTACGAGGGAATCTGGGACCAGTTGTCGATCTTACCGCGGTATATCTTCCGCACCTGGTCGGCGGTGAGCATCTTCACTCCCGCCTTGGCGATGGACTCGCTGACGACGAGGGGCTGGGCGTCGACGCCGACGACGTGATTGGTGAACTTCTTCAGTTTCTCCTTGCTGGCGTCCGGAAGTTCCGCGTCGACCGGCGCGCTCGCGTTGCCGATGTCGAGCTGTCCCTTCTCCAGCTTTTCGAGACCCGTGCCGGAGTGGCTGAGACCGACGCTGATGCCGAACGGTTGTCCCCCGCCGTCGGTCGTGAGGCCGTACTTGCTGGCCCAGTACTCCGCGAGGTTCTTGTCGGTCTGAATGCCGTACTGCTCGGGACCCCAGTACTCCTCGTCGTCCGGCGGGTAGTTGGAGTTCCAGTAGGAGCCTGCGGTGCTGACGATAGGATAGACAGTCGAGGAGCCCCCTGATTTGAGCTGTTCGGCCGACCCACCGGACCCGCCACCCTGGCCGTTGCCCTCGCTTCCTCCACTCCCGGGGGGAGTCGGACTCGTACTGATACACCCGGCGAGCGACGCGGCGGTAGCGCCGCTTGCGAGCAGTACCGTTCGACGGTCGACAGGACTCTTCCGCATCGGGTAGGGATTGCCGAAGAACGAGTAAATACCCTTCTATTATTTCTATATAGTCGTCCATAGTCAAACGAAATCCGAGGATGCGGAGTGCCCCGCGACGTCCGACGGATGGCGAACATACGCCCAGGAGGCCCTATCGTAGGACGACGAGCGTTGTCTTTTCGTACCGAAAAGGTCTATAATTCTCCAAGTATAACGCGGATAATCGGTTCGGTTCTCCAGGTATATAGATAGAGTCACTTTTATTGTCGGGGGGTCACCACTCACGACCATGGAAACGCGGAAAGTGCAGGTGACGGGGGGTTCCACGTACACGGTCTCGATTCCGAAATCCTGGGCGAACGAGAACGGCATCGAAGCCGGAAGCAAGGTCGAGTTCCATCCGGAGGGCGACTCGATGCTGCTGTCACCCGAGTCCGCCAACGACACCATCGAGGGGACGTTCGACATCACGGGACTGGAAGGAGCGAACCTCACTCGAACGGTCTTCACGCTCTACGTCAGCGGGTTCGACGTCATCAGCCTCGAAACGCCCAGGATCAACGCCGACCAGCGCCGCGTCATCCGCGACGCCACCCAGGGACTCGTCGGCCTGGAGGTCATCGAGGAGACGGGCGACCGGGTTGTGCTCCAGGACCTGCTCGACTCCTCGGAGCTGTCGATTCACAACGCCGTCACCCGCATCCGCCTCGTCGCGCTGACGATGCTGGAGGACGCCCTGACCGCCCTGGTGGAGAACGACGACGAACTCGCCAACGACGTCATCGAGCGCGACGACGACGTCGACCGCCTCTGGTTCATGGTGGCGCGCGTGTTCCGCTCCGCGCTCCGGAACCCCAGCGCCGCCGCCGACATCGGCCTCCCCCGGGAGACGTGTTTCGACTTCCACTCCAGCGCCCGACAGCTAGAGCGCATCGCCGACCACGCGGCCAAGATCGCCCAGTTGTCGCTTGACCTGGAGGAGATTCCCGAGGAGGTCGCCGACGCGCTCTGGGAACTCCACGACGACTCGACGGAGGTCGTCGACATGGCGATGGACGCGCTGTTCGAGGACGACGGCCCCGAGGCGACCGAACTGGCGAACGACGCCCGCGAGCGCGTGCGGGGCATCGACGAGCACAACCGCCACGTCAGCGACCTCATCCGCGACCTCGACGCCCAGCAGTCCCAGTTACTGCGGCTCGTCGTCGACTCCCTGTCCCGGTGTGCGGACTACGGCGGTAACGTCGCCGAGACCGCGATGCAGAAGGCGGCCCCGCGTCCCTGACCTCGCTCCGCGACCGTCAGGGAAGCCGTCCACCCGTTATCCTGACCACTCCGAGAACGTGTTCGCTGTCCGCGACCGCGACCGACCGTTCGGAGAGCGCGCGCCGCGCCGCGGCGACGCGGTCGTCCAGCACCGCCCACGGCGGTTCCTCGAACCCCGAGCGGCCGCCGGGCGTCGAGGCCAGCACGAGACCGCGGAACGCCTGATTCACCGGCCACGCGTACGGGCGACCGCTCTGGCCCGCGTCGAGCAGGGCGACGTTGCCGCCGGGCCGAACCGCGTCTGCCCACCGGTTCACGGCCGCGCCGGGGTCGTCCAGCATCCCGACGACGAACGTCGCCAGCACCGCGTCGACCCGCTCGCGAGGCTCGAACGCGGCGGCGTCCGCCCGAACGAGGTGGACGTTCCGCCACCCCTCGCGCTCGACGCGGTCGCGGGCCTGCGCGAGCATCCCCGCCGTGAAGTCGACGCCGACCACCCGACCGGCGGGCCCGACGCGTTCGCGCAGGTGCGGGAAGTTCGCGCCCGTGCCACAGCCCATCTCGACGACGGTGTCGCCCGGCGAGAGTTCGAGCCGGTCGACCGCGACGTCTCGCAGGCGCGCGAGGCCGGGCGTCGCAGACGCAAGCAGGTCGTAGAGCCTCGCCCATCGGCCGTAGAACCGCTGGGCGGCGGTCGTCCCCTGAGACACGCCCGGACCTACGGCGGACGGCTCAAAAAAGGCCGGGGCGCGAGGGACGAATTGATTTCGTCCGAGCCCCTATCGCGACCGTGAACAACGATTGCACCTACTGCGGCAGCGACGTGACGGCCCACGACCCCGTGTTCGTCGCCGAGGGCGTCGACGACGAGCGCCAACCCGTCGGGCGGTTCTGTAACTACGCCTGCCTGACGGCGTACGTCGACGAGGAGGAGCTGACGAGCGGCGCCTGCTGTCGCATCTGAGACGTCGTCGAACGCGTGCGAGCGGGCCGCGACGCCTACACCGTCTCCGGGAGCCACCCGCCGTCGACCTTCACGTTCGCGCCGCTGAGGTAGTCGCTGTCCTCCTCCAGGAAGAACCGGACGGCCTGCGAGACGTCGTCGAACGTCGCCGGCCGGCCCCGCGGCAGCTCCTCGGGGAACACGTCGGAGTTCTCGACGACGTAGGGTGAGACGGCGTTGACCGTGATACCGTCCCGGTCCGTGTCGGCGGCGAGCATCCGGGTGAACATCAGCACGCCCGCCTTGGCGACGAAGTACGGCGCGTTCTTCGGTGCGACCAGCCCCTTCTCGGAGCTGGCGTAGCCGACGTTGACGATGCGGCCGAACCCCTGCTCGCGCATCGCCGGCAGCGCGCGCTTCGAACAGAGGTAGGTAGCGTTGACGTTCCCCTGGATGACGGCGTTCCACCGCTCGAACGACATCTCCTCCCAGTGCTCGGGCGCGAACGGGCCGACGTTGTTCACCAGCACGTCGACGCTCCCGAGGTCGGCCTCGACGGCCGAGAAGAGCGCGTCCACGTCGTCCGGGTCGGTCACGTCGCCCTGCACGACGGCGGCCGCGGTTCCGCGATTACGTGCCGCGTCGGCGACGTTGCGGGCGGCCGCCTCGCTGTTCCGGTAGTGGACCGCCACGTCCGCGCCGCAGTCCGCGAGCGACAGCAGCAGTTCGCGGCCGACGCCCGCGGCGCTGCCGGTGACCAGTGCGACTCGACCGGAGAGGTCCGGTTCTATCATGTCCGGTGGTTCGGGCGCCCGGGTAAACTACCTTGGCGACTCGTCCCGCTCCCCCGCCCAGAACAGCGTCTCGCCGGGAATCGTCTCGCGTCGAACCGGGACCGCGGGCTGTTCGGCCCCGAGCGTCGTGAACGCGAGAACGGCGTCGTGCCGGCGCGCCACCGCGAGTGCGGGCCGGTGCAGTTCCGGCGGGAGGTTCAGCGCGTACAGCGCGTCGGCGGCCTCGTAGACGTCCGGCGAGGGGTCGGTCACGTCGTCGACGACGAACCGGACGCCCTCGGGCACCTCGCGCGGGACCACGTCGGTCGCGGTCACCGCGACCCGGTCCGCGAGCGCCGCGGCTACGTCAGGCCGATTACCTATTCCGACCTCGACGACCCGTCCGAACTCTGCTAGTCGTGCGACGAGAGCGTCTCGGGTGGCGGGCTTCACGGCGGGATGTTTATGGGGTGCCCGGCCATAGACGTTGCCATGCTGATTGACATCGTCCCCGTGGGGGACGTGGCGGGACGGGTCAAGCGAGAGGCCTCTGCCGCACTGCGGTCCGTCTATGACTGCGACGTGACAGTTCACGAACGACAGGAGATTCCGGTCGGTTCGCACGATTCGAACCGCGACCAGTACCGCGCGGAGGACTTCATCGAACTCGCCGGTCGCGTCGGTACCGGCGACAAGAACATCGCCATCACGCCCCGCGACCTGTTCTACCGCCGCCGCAACTACGTCTTCGGCCTCGCCTACCTCGACGGCGCCGGCAGCGTCATCTCGACGTATCGCCTCCAGACCTCCTCCGACGGTGGCATCACCACCAAGTCCGCCGGCGAGGTGTTCTCCGACCGCGTCCGCAAGGAGGTCGTCCACGAGATCGGCCACACCATGGGGCTCGAACACTGCGACAACTCCCGCTGCGTGATGAACTTCTCGCCGACCGTCCGCGAGGTGGACGTGAAGGAGGAGAACCTCTGCGGTTCCTGCCAGCGCCAGGTGCTCTGAGTTCCGGTCGTCCGGCGACGTTCCTCGACGAGGGATTAGAACCGAGATTCTGTCGAAACTCGGCTAACGGTCGGATTCAAGCGGTGAGTGCGGAGTGTGTTGGATTCAAGCGGTGAGTGCGGAGTGTGTTGGATTCAAGCGGTGAGTGCGGAGTGTGTTGGATTCAAGCGGTGAGTGCGGAGTGTGTTGGATTCAAGCGGTGAGTGCGGAGTGTGTTGGATTCAAGCGGTGAGTGCGGAGTGTGTTGGATTCAAGCGGTGAGTGCGGAGTGTGTTGGATTCAAGCGGTGAGTACGGAGTGTGTTGGATTCAAGCGGTGAGTACGGAATGTGTGCCGCCGTTGAGCTGGAGCTACTGGGAGATGCAGGTCACGCCGGGAACCTATCAGTGTGGCTCCCGGAGAATCGGTATGGACGAACTGGACAACGTGGACCGAGGTATCCTGCACGAACTCCAGATGGATGCGCGGAACCGAACCGCACAAGAGATTGCCGACAAGGTCGATGTGTCCGCCAGCACCGTTCGGAATCGAATCGAAGGACTCGAAGCCGATGGAATCATCCAAGGCTACCACCCGAAAATCGACTACGAGAAGGCGAACCTCCCGCTCCAGGTCATGTTCGTCTGTTCGGCACCGCCGACGGAACGGGCGGAGATGGTCGAACAGATACTCGGCATTCGCGGTGTAGTGGACGTTCGGGAAACGTTGACCGGTCATCGGAACCTCTACGTCGAGGCCGTCGGAACTAACACTGCCGATACTGTCCGTATCACCGACGCTATGCACGACCTTGGCCTCTCGATCGAGAGCTCGGAGATTCTGCGCCAGCGCCGGGTGCAACCGTTCAACCACTTCTTCTTCACCGACCCGTACGACGGGCAGGATACCGACCGAGACGAGTGAGCTTCGTTACTGGTCGCTTACAGGATGCGGAATCCGAACTTCCGCGGGACGAAATACGGGAACACACACTAGAGGATGTGGCAACCGCAAACGAAGGGCCGGAAACTGCGGAATGTGTTATGGGTAATACATCTGCCAAACAACACCTATCCCTCCCGAGGCTCACCAGTTACGTATGGCAAATCGATTCTCGGGAACGGACCCGTCGGAGTTCGACGTCGGTGGCGACCAGCGAGACGAACTCTTCGACGTCCTGTCCAATCCACGCCGTCGATTTATACTTCACCTCCTCCAGACCGCTGAAATGCCGGTTTCGGTGGGTGAACTGACGACGGAACTCACAGCGTGGGAGTCCCAACGACAGGTACCCAACTACTCGGGCGACGATGGGGCCGCCATCGAAATTCCACTCGAGCACAATCACCTTCCGAAGATGGCCAAAGCAGGACTCATCGATTACGACGATACCCAGCAGAGAGTGACGCTCGCGGACCGAACTGAC
The DNA here is from genome assembly GCF_051917725.1 of Halomicrococcus pelagicus. Classification (GTDB taxonomy): domain Archaea; phylum Halobacteriota; class Halobacteria; order Halobacteriales; family Haladaptataceae; genus Halomicrococcus. The sequence continues at coordinate 454,983 of NZ_JBQBLX010000003.1, read as the reverse complement.
GAGGTACGGGCACACCTCCAGACGATGGCGAGCGACTGACACTGGTTACGACTGTGCAGTTCATCGTCAGGTGGGCGAGGTCGGTCGGTAGGAGGTTCCGGGACGCTGAGGACCAGGAGGAATCGGTGAACGACACAGAGACGACACTGCAGGACGAGTCACGGTCGTCGCTGTTTCACCGTCCTGACTGCAAGGCGGTCTACATCGATACGGACAAAAACACCTGTTCGACCTGCAATACGACCGTCGAGCGAGTTCCATCAACGCTGGCCGAAACGGTGTAGCTCCGTACCGAGCGGTACGCCTTTCGTCTACACGCATCACGACCAGCCCGAACACGCTCTCGTAGCGACGTCGGAACGGGTTCACCCCGATAGAACCCCGACCAGCGACGCTCTCAGGGGAACACGAGGACGGTCGCGTGGTCGGTTTCGAGCACGACGACCTCCTCCCCGCTCTCGGCGCGGTACTCCTCCTCGACCGCTATCCAGTCGCCGTCGACGGTGACCTCTTCGCCGTCGGCGTCGAGCGTTATCTCGCCGTGCGTCTCCTTCTGGGCCTTCAGTTCGGCGGGGTCGGCGGCTTCGAGCGCGGCGACGACCGCGCCGGCTTTGTCGCGGAACTCCGGGCCGATGGCCGAGTGGTCCGGGTCGACGTCGACCGGGACGAGTTCGACGTTCGGCCGTCCCGCCTCGATGTAGACCGGCGCGTTGACCGTCTCGCTCAGGTCGTACGTGTCGGGGGCCCGCTCCAGGTCGGCGTACAGTTCGATGCGGTCGAGGTCGGCGTTCAGCGCCATTCCCTCGTCGGACTTCCAGGCCCGCACCTCGCTCGCGACCTCGGCGATGACCTCGCCGGCCTCCTCGGCCTCCTCGTCGTGCATCTCGACGTCGGGCCAGCGCGCGCGGTGGACGCTCTCCCCGGTACCGGGGAGGTGGTCGTGTATCTCCTCGGCGAGGAACGGCGAGAACGGCGCGAGCATCCGGACGACGCTGGAGACGCAGGTGTACAGCGCGTGCCGGGCGGCGTCGCGCTCGCCGGGGCGACCCTCGTAGAGGCGACCCTTCACGAGTTCGAGGTAGTCGTCCGCGAGGTCCTCCCAGACGAACTCCCGGAGGGTCCGGAGCGCGGTGTCGAACCGCTGTTCCTCCATGTCCGCTTCCACCGCGTCGGCGGTCCGGGAGAGCCGGGAGAGTATCCAGCGGTCGGCGTCGCGGTACGCCGGGTCAGACACGTCGGCGGTGTCCTCGTCGAAGTGGTTCGCGGCGAACTGGAAGATGTTCCAGACCTTCGTCAGGAACCGCGAGGCGGACTTGACCTCCTTCCACTGGAACTGGATGTCGCTACCGGGCTGGCCGCCGAGCGCGAGCGACTGCCGGAAGGCGTCGGCGCTGTACTCCTCGACGGCCTCGGTCGGCGCGACGACGTTGCCCCGGGACTTGCTCATCTTGTTGCCGTCCGGGCCGAACACCATCCCGTTGACGAGGATGGTGTCCCACGGGTGCTCGTCGGTCAGCGCCGCGATGCGGAGGAGCGTGTAGAACGCCCACGTCCGGATGATGTCGTGGCCCTGCGGGCGGAGCGCGACCGGTTCGAACTCCGCCAGGTCGAGGTCGTCGGGCCACCCGGAGATGTGGAGCGGGGTTATCGAGGAGTCCATCCACGTGTCCATCACGTCCGTCTCGCCGACCCACGCGTCGGCCCCGCACTCGGGGCAGTCGCCGACGGCAGGGTCGTCCTCCGTCGGGTCGACCGGCAGCTCGTCGACGTCGGCGATGTGCCAGTGGCCGCAGTCGTCGCACTCCCACGCGGGGATGGGCGTGGCGAACACGCGCTGGCGGGAGATGACCCAGTCCCAGTCCATCCCCTCGGTCCACTCTTCGAGACGGGCGGACATGTGGTCGGGAATCCACTCGACCTCCTCCGCCTGCTCGAGAATCTCGTCCTTGTGGACCTCGACGAACCACTGCTCCTTCGAGAGAATCTCGATGGGCGTGTCACAGCGCCAGCAGGCACCGACCGACTGCTCGGTCTCTTCGGCGTCGTTGAGGTAGCCCTCCTCGTCGAGTTCGTCGGCGATGGCTTCCTTGGCGACGTCGATGGTCAGTCCGGCGAACTCGCCGGCGAGGTCGTTGAGGTGGCCGTCCTCGGTGACGACCGGTCGGAGGTCGAGGTCGTGTTCGGCCCACCAGTCGACGTCCTGCTTGTCGCCGAAGGTGCAGATCATCACCGCGCCGGTCCCGAAGTCCCCGTCGACGTCGTCGTCGCCGATGAGTTCGACCTCCTGACCGAACAGCGGCACCTCGAACGTCTCGCCGATGCGGTCGGCGTAGCGCTCGTCGTCGGGGTCGACGGCTATCGCGACGCAGGCGGGGAGCAGTTCCGGCCGCGTGGTGGCGATTTCGAGATCTTCGTTCTCGACCCCATCGAAGGTGATGTAGTAGAGCGTCCCCGTGCGGTCCTCGTTCTCGACCTCGGCGTCGGCGATGGCGGTCTGGCACCGCGGACACCAGTTGACGGGGTGTTCGTCGCGGTAGACGTAGTCGTCCATCTCGACGAACGAGCGCTGGGTCTTCGCCCAGTACTCCGGATCCATCGTCCGGTACTCGGCGTCCCAGTCGATGGAGAACCCGAGCGCGTTCATCGTCTCCTTCATCGAGTCGATCTGCTCCTCGGTGTGTTCGACACAGAGGTCGCGGAACTCCTCGCGGGAGACGTCCGTGCGGTGGATGTCGTGGTTCTCCTCGACCTTCACCTCGGTCGGCAGGCCGTGGCAGTCCCAGCCCTGCGGGAAGAGGACGTTCTCTCCCTGCAGGCGGTGGTAGCGGGCCGCGAAGTCGATGTAGCACCACTGGAGTCCGTGGCCGATGTGGAGATTGCCCGTGGGGTACGGCGGCGGCGTGTCGATGACGTAGTCGAGGTCGGCGTCGGGGTCGGGGCTGTACACGCCCGACTCCTGCCACTCCGTCCGCCACTTCTGCTCGATGCGTTCCGGTTCGTAGTCGTCTGGCACGTCAGTCATATCTGGCTGGTGGTGGAGAGAATCCCGTCGCTGTCGTGTAGTCCGGCGAGAACACGCGCGACGCTTCGCGCTGCTGCGCTAGAGACGTACTACCGACGCAGTCACGCTCATACTTCAACTGAGCGCACCTTCGCTGATAAATGTTCCCGTCCGGTGCTCTCCGGGCCGTCGCGTCCGGACCGTCGCCGCTTCCCGACGCCGGTCTGCGGTCGGATTCGGCCGGTCTCGCTCGTCCGCGCCGCCCGGAGCGGACGAATCGGTCGTTATCTTGAACGTCCGGGAACGAGAGTCTCGTGTATGGCTGGACTCGACGCGCTCCTGGGTGACCCGGAACGGAACGCGGCGCTGGCGTGGCTGCTGGTCGCCGCGGCTGTCTTCGCGATGGTCGAGAGCGCGCTGAGCGACGAACCGGTCTGGGCCGGCTTCATCGGCGTCGCGGTGGTCGTCCTGGTCCTGCCGTCCCTGGTCGTCCGCGACCCGTCGGTGACGCTCCCGTGGGAGGTGATCGCGCTGGCGGTGCTGCCGGCGCTCGCCCGGACGTTCGGCCCCGAATCGCTGGCGAACGCCGCGACGCACCTCGGGGTCGCGGCGCTGGCGCTGGCGCTCGTCGTCGAACTGTCGGCGTTCACGTCCGCGGAACTGGCGCCGTGGTTCGCGGTGGTGCTGGTCGCGATGACGACGATGGCCGCCGCCGGCACGTGGGCCGTCGTCCAGTTCCACGCCGACCAGTGGCTCGGCACCAACTACATCCGGTCGCAGGACGGGCTGATGTGGGACCTCGTCGCCGCTACCGCGTCCGGCGTCGTCGCTGGCGGACTCTTCGAACTGTACTTCCGCAGGCGGGCGTCGGTCGACGCCCGGGCGCCCGACGCCCTCGGAGGTGGCAAATGACCACCATTTCCGACCGGCACGAGCGCGCGCTCGTCCGACTGCTCCAGGTCGGGATGCTCGCCATCGCGGGCGTCGGGGTCTATCGCGGTAGCGTGAACATCACGATCAACGCCAGCATCGCACTGGCCGTCACCGTCCTGCCCGCGGTGCTCGAACGCGACTACGGCGTTCGGATGGAGAGCGGCCTCGTCCTGTGGCTGACCGTCGCGGTGTCCGTCCACGCCTTCGGGGCGCTCGGGCCGTACCGGACGGTGCCGTGGTACGACTCGCTCGCGCACGCGCTGTCGGCCTCTATCGTCGCCGTCGCGGGGTACGCCACGTTCCGGACGGTCGAGCACCACTCCGACAGGGTGACGCTCCCGGAATGGCTACGGTTCGCGTTCGTGCTCGTGTTCGTGATGGCGTTCGGCGTGCTCTGGGAGATGCTGGAGTTCGCCACCGAACTGTTCTCGAAACTCGTCGGCGGCGACGCGGTGCTGGCCCAGTACGGCCTCGACGACATCGTCTACGACCTCGTGTTCAACCAGGTCGGCGCCGTCGTCGTCGCCGCGTGGGACCGCGTCCGCCCGACCAGCGTGGGATTGCTGGCCCGGACGACGGAGGAGTGAATCGCGGTACGACGGCCGACCGCGCCGCCGACGCCCGGGTCTGGCGCGGCCGTCAGTTCGACCGGACGATGGTGCGCGTGAGCACGAACATCAGCAGCGCGAGCAGCATGTGACCGAGCAACGCCTCCACCCCGGCCACGACCCGCGCCCACTCGCCGATGGGCTGGATGTCGCCGTACCCGAGCGTCGCGAAGGTGATGGTGCTGAAGTACAGGCTCTTGAAGAAGACGAGCGACAGAAAGCTTCCGGGAGTCGTCCCGGGATTCTCGACCTCGTAGGTGATGGCGAACCCGCCGGCAGTCTCCTGGATACCGCCGGTCAGCGGGTACAGTATCGCACAGAGGACGACGACCACCAGGGAGGTCGCGATGACTCGATACGGGCTACTGCCGTACGCCGTCGTCCATCGCCAGCCCTCCTCGGCGACGGCCTTCAGGTACGCCCTCGACTCCCACAGGAGCCGCCGATGCATCTCCTTCTCGCGGAGGTAGTACCGACGCATCGACCGGGTCAACCCGTTCCTCTCGGCGACGCGCTGGAGTTCGCGGTACGTCCAGCGCGCCGCCTCGAACCGCTCGCTGCGGTCGTCCGCGTCGTCGACCGCCGCCAGTTCCGACTCGTAGACTACCCGCTCGCCGAACGACGTCTCCTCGTTGACGCGGGCGTTCGCGAAGACGATGTGGTGGAGTCGACTCCGCTGCAGCGACGCGAACCGGAGGTCGGAGCGGTCGAACTCCGCGGCTTCGAGGTTCGCGTCGCAGAACGTCGCCCACTGTGCGTCCGTCTCGCGAATCCGGCTGCCGCGGAGGTCCGCGCCGGTGAAATCCGCGTTCCGGAGGTTACAGTCGACGAACCGGGCGTCGACGAACGTCCGCCCCGAGAACCACTCGGCGTCGTTCAGGGAGACGCCGCGGAAGACGGCGCCGTCGAAGCGACGGCCGGTGGCGGCCGTCAGCGCGTCCGCGGGCTTCTGGGAAACGTCGGCGTGCCAGACGCAGCGGTCGGTCTCGTCCCAGACCGGCCGCCAGCAGCAGACGCCCCCGACGTCGGGCAGCGTGCTCGCCTCGTTCGTGTACCCGCATCGCTCCTCGGGCATGGTGGCAGGTTTGTCCCCAGAGGTTTCTTCGTTGTTATCTGCGGACGGCCGCTCGTCGGACGTACCGGCGACGGCCGCGAACGCCGGGCCAGCGCCGCTTTCCGGTCGTCTACCGTGCGTCCGGACGTGACCAGCGTCGACGACGTCGAAGACGACCTCGAAGAGGCACGGAACGCCGCGCGGTCGGACGTCGCCGCCGTCCTCGCGGAGGTGAAGGCGGCCCTCGACGCGCTGCCGGACCGCGAGTCCGAACTCCGGGAACTCCGCAACCGACTCTCGGAACTCGGACACGACGCGGGTGCGGACGCCGTCGAGAAGATAGAGCAGGCCCGGAACGGCATGCACACCCTCCAGAAGGACATCGACCACGGGGGACCGGAGGAGACCGACCTGAGCGACGAGGGGTTCGGCGACGCGAGGGAGTAGGCGACGGGGCACAGCGTACTACTTGTTCCGGGCCGACGGCCCGGTCATGGACGAACTGGTCGAACTCACCCGCGACCTCGTCTCGATTCCGAGCCACGAGGACGAGACGGCGGCGGGCGACCGCATCGAGGAGTGGCTTCGCGCCGAGACGGACGCCGACGTGACCCGCGACGACGCCGGCAACGTCGTCGCGCGCCGGGGGATCGACGCCGGGGAGTCGCTGGCGCTCGTCGGCCACCACGACGTGGTCCCGCCGGCCGACGCCCAGATGGAGGACGGCGAGTACGCGGTCGCCGAGCGCGACGGCCGCCTCTACGGCCGCGGCACCGCCGACATGAAGGGTGCGGTGGCGGCAGCGATGCTGGCGTTCCGGGACAGCGAGGTTCGGGACCCGGCCGGCGACGCCGCGTCGGAACTCGTCTTCGCCAGTTTCGTCGGCGAGGAGGTCGGCGGCGAGGGCGCTCGCGCGGCCATCGACGCGGGGTTCCGCCCGGACTACGCCGTCGTCGGCGAGGGGTCGACGGGCTACTCCGCGCCGGGCGTGACCGACGTCGCGGTCGCGCACAAGGGACGCCGTGGGAGTACCATCACCGCGCGCGGGGAGGCCGCTCACGCCAGCGAACCCGAGGCCGGCGAGAACGCGGTCTACCGCGCCTGCGACGCCGTCGACGTGGTCCGGGAGCGCGAGTTCCCGACGACCGAGGTGCTCGGCGAGGAACTGTCCGGCAGCGTCGCGGTCACGGGAATCGACGGCGGCAGCGCGTGGAACGTCGTCCCGGCGACCTGCGAGGTGACGGTCGACGAGCGCACCGTGCCCGGCGAGCGCGTCGACCTCGAAGCGGTCGAGGAGATAGACGGCGTGGAGTGGACCGTCGACCAGGACCTCCCGCCGATGCGCTGTGACGACGACGCGTTCGCCGAGACGGTGCTCGACGCGGCCCGCGACGCCCAGGCGGCGGCCCCGGAGCTGGTGACGAAACCCCACGCGACCGACGCGGGGTGGCTCTCGGACGCCGGCACGACCTGCGTGGTCTGCGGCGCGGCCGAACCCGGCGAAGCCCACACCGACGAGGAGAGCGTGAGCCTCGACGTGCTGGAGCGGTGCTACGACATCTACCGCGCGACGGCCGAGAGCGCCTGAGACGCGGGTCGGGAGATTCTCGACGCACGAGCGTCGCGGGAACGCGGTGCGGGAGCGAAACCGAAGCGTTCTTGCCCGAACGCGGACTGGTGACGACGGCGAGTAACAGGAATGCTACTGACCGGAACGGTCGTCGCGGACGCGTCGACGGTCATCGAGGACGGAGCCATCGTGGTCGAGGACGAACGCATCGCCGCAGTCGGCGAGCGCGAGGACGTCCTCGACGCCTACCCCGACCGCGAGGTCCGGTCGTACGACCTGCTCGCGCCGGGATTCGTCGGCAGCCACGTCCACTCCGTCCAGAGCCTCGGGCGCGGCATCGCCGACGACACCGAACTGCTCGACTGGCTCTTCGACCACGTCCTCCCGATGGAGGCGAGCCTCGACGGCGAGGCGATGTCCGTCGCGGCGCGACTCGGCTACCTGGAGATGATAGAGAGCGGAACGACCACCTGCGTCGACCACCTCTCGGTCCACCACGCCGACCGGGCGTTCGACGCCGCCGTCGAGATGGGCATCCGCGGTCGCCTCGGGAAGGTCCTGATGGACAAGAGCGCACCCGACGGACTGCAGGAGGATGCCGACGCCGCCCTCGCGGAGACCGAACGCCTCATCGAGCGCTACCACGGCGCGAACGACGGCCGGATACGGTACGCCGTCACGCCGCGGTTCGCCGTCTCCTGCACCGAGGAGTGTCTGCGGGGCGCGCGCGCCGTCGCCGACGACCACGACGGCGTTCGCATCCACACCCACGCAAGCGAGAACCGCGACGAGGTGGCGACCGTCGAGGACGAGACCGGTCGGCGCAACATCCACTGGCTCGACGAGGTCGGCCTGACCGGCGAGGACGTGGTGCTGGCACACTGCATCTGGACCGACGAGAGCGAGCGCGAGGTGCTCGCGGAGACCGGCACGCACGTCACCTACTGCCCGTCCTCGAACATGAAGCTCGCGTCCGGCATCGCGCCGGTGGTCGACTACCTCGACCGCGGTATCAACGTCGCGCTCGGCAACGACGGACCGCCGTGTAACAACACGCTCGACCCCCTGACCGAGATGCGCCAGGCGAGCCTCCTCCAGAAGGTCGAACACCTCGACCCGGAGGCGACGCCGGCCAGGACCATCTTCGAGATGGCGACCGTCAACGGCGCTCGCGCCGCCGGCTTCGACCGCGTCGGCAAACTCCACGAGGGCTGGCGGGCGGACGTCGTCGGCCTGACGACCGACGAGACGCGCGCGACGCCGCTGTACGACCCGCTCTCGCACCTCGTCTTCTCGGCGCACGGCGACGACGTGCGGTTCACGATGGTCGGCGGCGACGTGCTCCAGGCGGACGGCGAGGTCGTCGTCGCCGACGCCGACGCCATCCGGGAGCGGGCCCGGGAGGTCGCCGACGGCCTGGACGTCGCTCCCGACCAGCCCGGCCGCTGACCCGGGTCAGCGGCCGAGCGCGGTTATCGCGTCGGCGGGCGTTCCGCCGCGCGCCGAACGGCCGGCCGAGTCCTCGGCGACCCAGTCGCCGCCCGGGGCCGGACGGACGGTCGGACATTCGTCGGGGTCGCGAACCGCGTACTCCGGTCGATAGGTGGAGGACATCGACGTTCGATGCGGTCTCGTCTTCCTTAAGTTGTCGCCGCCTACCGCTGGAACAGACACCGCCTGACCCGGGTCCGCGTCCGCTCTGCGGCGTGCCGGGACGGAAGTCCCCGGAGGGTATCGGACGGCCGCGTCGTTCGCCTGCACCGGTCGTCTCCGCTCACGGCAGGTCGTGCCAGTCGAAGGCGTGACGCTGGTCAGAAGCGGAGTTCCTCGTCCGACGTGGTGAACGGCGCTATCGACGCGTTGCGCTGGGCGACCCAGGCGAGCCGCAACACGAACGAAAACAGGATGGCGAGCGGTGCGAACCCGGCAACGATCGCGACCGGAACGAGCGAGTTCAGCCAGCCCGCGGTGAGCGGCGTCGTCTTCACGCCGCCGTAGACGACGAGCACGACGGCCGTCAGGACCTCCGCGGGGACACCGACGTACAGGAGTATTCGGGAGAGAACGGAGAGTTCCTTCTCTATGTAGACGGTCCGGAAGTACTTCCGTGCGACGTCGATGTCGAGGAGGTTCGTTCGAATCGCCGCGAGCAGGTCTCGCTGGTCGTCGGAAAGCCGGTCGTCGAAATCGGACGCTATCCGATCTATATCGCGGAGCTGGGTCGCGTGATTCGTTCCGAGCGTCGCCTCGATGACGGTGAAGATTCGCGCCGAGTCCGCGTCGAGCGCCCGAGTGACCCTGCTCACGTCCTCGAGCAACTCGTCGACGAGTTGCTCGACGTGCTCTCGCAGGCGGTCGTCCGTCGTGTCCGCTACCTGCTCGCGGAGTTCTTCGGTCCGGTCGCTGGTCGATTCGTGCAGGGAGAGCAGGAATTCACCCGGCTTCACGGGACCTGCGGACCATCCGGCACGCGCCTGAACGTCCTCGCGGTATTCGAGCGCCCCTTCGAGACGCTGGCGTAACTCGCCGGGGGCGCCGAGTTCGCGCGAAAGGACGAGCTGGTTGATGGAGAGCACGACCGTGATGAGCGTGAAGTTCCCGCCGAGCAGCGCGCTGAACAGGAAGTACATCGGGCTGGACGGACGACCGGAGAGGACGTCGACGTACGTTAACACGGAAAAAACGAGGAACACCCCACCGAGCAAGGCACCCGCAACGGTCAGACGGTTGCCGGTCACGAGCAACCAACGAAGCCATCGATTCGCCAGTCGAGCGCCGCTCAGTCGTTCCTCGGACATCGGTCGGTATCTCCATATTTGACGGCACTCACTAAGCCGCTCCGGCACCCTCGTTCCGACGCCCCGGAGCGAACTCCGGGATGGTCGATATTCCTTTCTACCTCGGTGTGGTAGTATTTCACATGACTACGGCAGACCGCGACGACTCGTGGCTGCGGTTCGTCATCGTGATACTCGCCGTCATTCTGTTCGCGCCGATGCTGATGATGGCGTTCGCGTTCCCGATGATGGGCGGCTGGATGATGGGGCAAGGATACGGGGGACAAACGCCGCTCTGGGGATGGGGGATGATGCTCGTCTCGCTGCTGGTCGTGCTCGGTCTCGGCTACGTCCTCTATCGCGCGGTCGCCGGGGACGGGTCCGGCGGTGACGCCGCGCTCGAAGAACTGCGACTGGCCTACGCCCGCGGCGACATCTCCGAGGAAGAGTTCGAGTCCCGTCGCGAGCGCCTCCGGCACGAACGGTAGCGGCGACGCCGTCGCGTTCGGACTCTCGACGGCGTCTGGACCGCATCGACGGCTCTTCGTATCTTCGAGCCCCCCCGTCGCGAAGGGGGCCGCTGGACCGACGACCGACGGCTCCTTATCGGACGTACTCGACGACGCGTGCCATGCCCGATTCCAGATGGTAGAGGTTGTGGCAGTGGAACAGCCAGTCGCCGGGGTTGTCCGCCAGGAAGTCGAAGGTCACCGTCCCCATGTGGCCCGGCACGAGGACCGTGTCCTTCATCGCGTCACCGACCCGGAAGAAGTGCCCGTGCAGGTGCATCGGGTGGAGCACCGGACTCCGGTTCGTCATCTGGACTCGGACGTGTTCGCCCTCCCGAATCTGTAACGGGTCGGCGTCCGGATACGATTGCCCGTCGATGAGCCAGCCGTACGACCCGCCCCTCTCGGGCGACAGCGTCAGGTCGAACGTTCGGTCGGGACTCCCGCGGAGCGCCTCCGGAATCCGCTTCGATCGCAGGTCGCCGTACTGGAGCGTCCGTCCCCACGAGTCGAGGCGCGTCGGCGACGTCGACGCGTCGCCGTACCGGAGTACCGCACGAGCCGGTCGTTCACCTCCGTCGAGTGCCTGCCCCTGAATCTCCCACGCGCCCGGGTTCGTCGCTTCGACGACGGCGTCGTACCGCTCCCCGGAACCGAAGACGAACGAGTCGACCGTCACGGGGTCAACGGGACGTCCGTCGGCGTGCGAGACGGTCAACTCGTGACCGGCGACGCCGACGCGGAACGCCGTCGCACTGCTCGCGTTGACGAAGCGCAAGCGGACGCGCTCCCCCTGCTGTACGTCGAAGGTGGCCGGATCCGCCGGAAGGCGACCGTTCACGAGCAGCCCCGCGTACGGCGGGCGTCGGTCGCCCATCATTCCGCTGTTGCCCATCCCACCGCCACCGGGTCCCCCGCCGCCCATACCGCCACCGCCGCCGCCCATACCGCCACCGCCGCCGTTCGACGAACCGTCGAGCGGTTCCGGCGGTCGGGTCAGGTAGTCGTCGAACAGGAGCGTGTACTCGCGGTCGTACTCGACGTGCGGAGACCGTTCCTCTATCACGAGCGGCGCGTACAGTCCCCGGTCGAGCTGGAGGCCGACGTGGCTGTGGTAGAAGTACGTCCCCGCCGGTTCGGCCCGGAACTTGTACGTGAACGTCTCGTCGGGCTGCACCGGCTGCTGGGTGACGTTTGGCACGCCGTCCATCTGGTTCGGCACGGGCACGCCGTGCCAGTGAATCGTCGTCCCTGCCGAGAGGCGGTTCTGCAGGTCGACGCGGACGACGTCCCCCTCGGTGACGCGTAGTTCGTCTCCGGGGAACGCTCCGTCGTACAGCCAGTTTCGCGCCGACGTATCGGCCGGTGACACCGCACCGGGAGCCGCTGTCGACGTCTTTCGCACGTCAGCCCGCCCCGATACGGTCGTTCGAGGCGAGACTGTTTCTTCGTCGTCGGACGACGGAACGAAACTGGAGGTGCAGCCGGCGAGGCTCCCAATTCCGACAGCACCGACTCCCCGGAGGAGGGAGCGCCGAGATAGACGAGAATCGTGGTCGGTCATCGGTGGTCGTACGCACCGGCCACTATTAAAGTACAGTATTGGGTTCATAGCGAAATACAAAATCGGATAGTCACGACCGCGTACGAAGGCCGGAGATGGCGGAACGAGTCGTAGCTGCCGCCGCCACGAGGTATCCGCTCTGCCGGAACAGGCGCACCGATATTTCGCACCGCGACCATAACCGACAGAGTTCGTGGCGAAAGTGCGTAGAACGGACGAGTCTTCAACGGGAGTTCTATAACCTCCTGGCGACTCCCGATGCAACTCCGTCGCTCTTCGAGTAATTCGCCTCGTGATGCCCTCACTCGAGTCGAACGTAATGGGGATGATACCTGACTGTACCTTACAGACTTCTATTAATTCAGGAAATGGAGAAAACTTATCTCGCTGCTCCGATACGTACACTCTTATGCCCCGCTCACGACGGACCCTCCTCAAGACGACAGGCCTCGCGCTCAGTAGTGGGACGCTCGCATCGATTGCCGGGTGTCTGGGCGACCCCTCGATTGGCAGCCAGAGTAGTCCAGGTGAACCATCCACATCGGACCCGTCGGAGGGTCCAGCAGCGACAGAGTTCACACAGTGGCTCCCGGACCCAATGACGACCCCACTGCGAGATGGCTACGGGTTCCAGTATTTCGACATTACCGGTATCCGTTCCCACCAGGATTCCATCCACGAGACCGCCTACTCTCGACTCGAAACCCAGATGTTGCGCCCCGTTCCCAGCGAGTACATCGATGAAACTGCCGTCGATGCCGCAGTGGAGATCGACCATACCATGCGGTTGGCACTCGGGTCGTTCAATCCGGAGGCATTCGAGGAGAAACTCACCAGTGACAGGCGGTCGTCCCCAACAACGTCGACGCGGACTCCCGCGACAGCGACGTGGACCACCCGACCGGAGCCGGAACGTTACCAGGGGTTCGACCTCTACGGTACGGAATCCGTCTACGCTGTCTCGGAGGACGCCCTGATGGCGGTGTCTCCGCTGGGAATGGGCGAGGGCGACGCGGTCGAGTACACGAAAGCGATCATCGACGCGACTGCTGCGGAGACGAGCCAGTACGCCGACGGCAACGAGTACGTGGCGGCGATGATCGGGGTCGTTGACGACACCCACGCGCTCTGGTGCTACCCGGAAGCGATGGACGGGTCGACATCGCGCGGCTTCCGGAAGGACGTCATCACGGGACAGCTCCAATCGTGGCGATTCGGGACCGAGACGACCCACCTCACATTTGCGAACACCTACCCCGACACCGAGACGGCGGAGAGCGGAGAACTGACGGACCACATCGAATCGGAATCCGATCGATTCGGTGCGTACGATGGGCTCGACGTCGAAACTGAGGGCAGGCTGGCCTGGACCGACGGCACCATTCCGACGACGGAATTCGATCATCTGTCACCTGGCGGCCCGGGCGATGGTGTCACCACCTCCCACCAGTCCCACCGCAATCCCTTCTGAAGGCTACTGGGACCACCGTCGGTGCAGTTCGGCAGTACGTTCAGTTACTGCTGAATAGAGGGCGCGTATCGGTCACGCGACTTCGGCGTTACAGACGAGCGGTTTACCGGGTGCTGGATGGAGACCCCTCTATCCACGGGAGAGACAGAAGGTTACCGATGGACTCGATTCGATGAGTCGGAGTATACTCCTGGGTGTCATCAGTATCAGAGACCCATATGGACTCAAGCCCGGCAGCAGTCGCACCAGCAATATCCGTCTCCAGTGAATCACCGACGTGTACTGTGGAGTCGGGCGTTGCATTGAGCGACTGAATCGCTCGTTCAAACGGTTCTGGGTCCGGTTTCGGCGGTACATCGTGACCCGCAATTACGGTTGCATCGACCCAACGTTCGAGGTTCACGGCATCGATTTTCTGCTGTTGTGCATCCGGTGCTCCGTTCGTCACGATAGCAAGCCGGTACTCTCGGCTGAGTTCACTCAAGACACGGGTGACGGATGGGAGTAACTCAACGTTCGTCTGGTCGCGCTCATCGCTGAACGCGTCCGCAACGTCTCGTCCAAGTTGCCGCTCGTACCCGTTCTCATCGGCGAGCGCTGCGAAGCATTCGGAACGAAGTTCGTCCATCGAATCACATTTCTCAGCAAACTCGTCGTACCGGGCATAGTATTCTTCGACCGGGAATAACGGTTCGCTACCTAAGGCCTCGAAGGACGCCTGTAGCACCTCACCAGGTGATCTCTCATACTGTACTAACGTATTGTCGAGATCGAACAGGATTGTCTCGATCTGTTCCATACCGCTATCTACCAGACAATTCTACTAGAACTCTCCTATATTCACGTCGTAGAAACTACCACCAAACGTATGAATCGGAGGTCACTGAAAATAACTCGCTCGGGATGCCTCTTCGAGGTATCGACTCCTGGTTCACGGAATCCGACGCGCACCCTGCGGATTATCGATGCCGTATCTAAATCGTGTTGCAAATACGTATCCGTTAGTACTTTTAAACAGGAGATACGTATTACGTACTGGTTAAAGAATATGGAGCCGCAAACCGTACTCATACCGGTCGAGTTTCCCGACCCCGACCCGCTCCCGTCTACGTTCATCGACTGTCTCACCTCGTGTCGGGTGCTGTTACTCGGGGTGTACGAGATACCATCGAACGTGGATGCGGACGAGCGACAGCGCCGAGAGGTCGAAGCCTACGATACCCTGTACACGCTGGCGAACCAGTTCGCTCAGAGCGGCGAGACGGCGGACGTCGAACTGGTCATGGACGAGGACGTGAGCGACGTCCCCACGACGGTCGCCGAAGACCGCGACGTCGACGCGCTGCTCGTCCCGAATCCCATCACGACCCTTGGCAGGGTGCTGGTCCCCCTTCGAGAGGCGAAGTTCCGGGAGCCGGTCACCGACCTCGTGAGCACGCTCGACGAGGACGTCCTCCTGCACACGACGCTGTTCCACGTCGCCGACAGCGACGAAGACCTGGAGGCGGGGCGCGAGATGCTGTCGACGGTCCGCGACCACCTCGTCGACGAGGGATTCCCGCGGACGCGCATCGACACGGAGGTGGTCGTCTCGAACGACCCGCCGTTTGCGATAAGCCAGGCGGCGCGGGACTACGAACTTCTGGTGATGGGCGAGACGCAGGAGTCGTCGCTCGAGCGCGTGTTCGGCAAGACCTACGAGTCGATTGCAGAGCAGACGGATCGACCGATAATCGTCGTCCGCGAGTGACGACCGTCTTCCCGGGGACCTGAATTACCGTACGCGCTACTTCACGAAACCGGAGAGACGACGACGGAAATCGGTCGAGCAGCCCACCGTCGACGCGTCTCGAATCGCGTTGGTCTCTCTCGCTGCCGAGGAATCCTCGTTCGCGATACCGAGTCAGACTACTCCTCGACCGGGTCGGCGGTGAACCCCGTGAGCAGGTCTTTCGAGACGCCGCCGCGCGAGAACACGGTTATCACGTCGTCCGGCTGGACGCGCGTCTCCCCCTTCGGTGTGAGCATCGTATCGCCGCGTTCGATCGAGATGACGAGAAGCTCGGTTTCGATGAGTCCTTCTTTCCCGGCTTCTTCGAGCGTCCTCCCGGCTATCGGCGCTCCCTCGTCGACGACGAATTCGACGACTTCGGCGTCACCGGAGAGGCTCATGAAGTCGGTGAGTTCGAGCCGACCTTGGCCTTCGTCTGGACCGAATGGATGGTACGGATGGGAGATCTCGTTCTGGATAAGACTTTCCTCGACGATCTGGAGCCCGTGATCCGTGAGCTCCCGGGAGATACGAGCGAGGTCGTTCGTATCGGTGCCGACGGCCTTGACCTGGAGGTTCCCCTGGCCGCTCATGAGTTCGCGGACGTTGACGACGCCGGAGATGTCGAAGATGCGTTTGGCGAGCGCTTCGCGGTCGGGAACGTCCGCAGTACAGGTGTAGAGGTTCGTCAATCGTCCGTCGGTCCGTTCGAAGTCGATGGCGGCGTGGAAACCGGTGATGATGCCGTGGTCCTCCATCTGCTGGATGCGGTTGCGAATCGTCCCCGGTGAGACGCTGACTTCGTCCGCTATCTGTGGTGCCGACGTGTCACGCGCGTTTCTCATCAAGTGGTAGATGATTCTCCGGTCGATCTCGTCGAGCCGATAGCCCATACGTACACGTATCTGCACGGAACCAAACCATTTTCGTCCCTGTTCTTCGCGAAGCCGTCACTTGGTTTGCGAACGTCTACCTTTCGGCTTGATTATTGAACACTCGACTGGAACAGCGTCCCGATGTGCGATACGAAAGGCCAAGTTTCGTTCACCGTACGGGAAGAGAACGTTCGGTCTGTCGACGCCTCCGGCGGGCTCGGCGGGACACGGTCCTCCGGTGAAACGTGGCCGGCACGGCGGGCGAACACGCGACGTCGCCACAGCAGCGGCCATCGTTCACGAGAGCGAGTGAAGAGACCTGTTGCGGCAGGTTCGTCCGGACGTCGATAGACACCTTCGTCTGAGAGACACGGGTCTTCGGAGCTGCGTCGATTCGGGCCGTCGAGGATTACGACTCCACGCGACCGAGAAACGACCAGTGAAGCGTCGGCTCATAGTCGGTCGGCGACGGCTCGACTCGCACGCGATAGAGGTACGGTCCGTGCGGGCAGTGCTCGCAACCGTCCGCACAGGACTGCTTTTTCGTCACCAACGTGTATCCATCGCGTTCGTCGATGTCGGCGATCTCCTCGTCGTCGTTCTCTTCGATGAGCGTCGCCATCGATAGCCGCTCGTTCAGGAGGTCCCGTGCATAACCGACGACTGCTCGTAACGCGTCGTCGTCGAGCGACGCCAGCTCGTCGGTGAGCGAGTCTGGGACGCCGGCAGCCACCCGTGGATTATCGGAACCTGAACTACTACCGCTCATAGTCGGCCTTCGGGCCCACCATTTAAATATCTAATTAGACAATCCTATATACCCTCGGTTAGCAGAAGATACCAACAGATGTACGTCATCGTCGTCGGCGCCGGAAGTATCGGAACACCGCTGATCGAACTGGCTACTCAACAACGGAACAACGTCGTCGTCATCGAGAACGATGCGGACGTCGCCGAGAAGGCAGCCTCCAACTACGACTGCCTAGTCCTCAATGCCGACGCCACGGTCATGGAGAATCTGGAAGAGGCCGGAGCGGACGAGGCTGACGCCATCATCAGCACGACGGACCAGGATGCGGTCAACATCATGGTGATGTTGCTCGCCAAAGAACTCGAAGTTCCGTCGTTAGTTTCGGTCGTCCACAACCCCGAGCACATGCGAGTATTTCGACAGATCGGCGTCAACGTCCTCGAAAATCCACAACGTCTCATCGCCGAGTACCTTTTCCGAGCCGTTCAGCGTCCATCGGTCAAGGACTTCATGCACATCGGTGACGAGGCAGAAGTCTTCGAGATCACCGTGACGGAAGGAAGCCCGATTGCCGGCCAGACGCTGCAAACGGCAGGAGAGATGGGTATTCTGGGCGACGACGTACTCGTCGTTGCTATCGAGCGCGATCAAACCGTTATTACGCCACGCGGTGACGTCGAAGTTCGAGTCGGAGATCTTCTGACCGTGTTCTCTAAGCAAGGATTCACGCCGGACGTTATGGATATGTTTACAGGCTCAGAACGAATCGAGAGTCGTAAATGAATTCATATATTTACACCCGAAAATAATTCGCGTGAGACGTTCTGTACCGGCATCGCGTTTTGCAATCTCACGGTTTGATACTGCATGTCCATCAAAGCGAGGACGACACCCTGCTCGGGCCGACCAGGCAGCTCGGACACCGTTGACCACTAAACCATGGTGAAAGATCTAGAACGAGATCTGGGGTTGTACGCAACGATCACGATTAGTATCGGGGCGATGGTCGGGAGCGGAATCTTCGTCCTCCCGGGGTTAGCGGCGAAAAAGACCGGTCCGTCCAGCACGATGCCCGGATTCGATTCCTCACGGCAGTCGAAGAGGAGGCACCCGAAGAACAGGTTACGGCAACGACGACGTACCACACCGACCTCGAAAAGCTCTGCACTGCACCAACGGAGAGCGAGGTCGTCCGTCCGTCTCACGTCATCGACGGCCTGGTTGCAGCTACCGGTGACACGGACGTTGCCGTCATCGGGACGGTCGCACATTCACGCATCCACGAGTTCGCCTTCGGCGATCCGGCAGTCGAACTTAGCGACCGAATAGACGCGACTGTTCTACTGGCTCATCCTCGTGAACTGAAAAGCCGAAGTCTCGTACGCGGTCTCGTCGAGAAACTCGCATTCTGAAGGGAGAGACGCCAGGGAGAAACGACTACACTTCGAGCCGCCGGACGATGGCTTCGCGAACCGACATTGGCGATTCCTCGGGTCCACGCGCCATCACGACGGTCCGATCGGTCTTCTCACCGACCGTCTCCGGAAGTGAGCCGAAGACGGCCTGTGACACCGTTCCCGACCGCGTCGCCCCGACGCAGATCGTGTCGTACTCCGACGCGGCGTCGAGAATCGCCTGTTCGATATCTTCGGAAACCTCGACGCGAGTGTCGTAGTCCATGTACTCGATTCCGGCACGTTCGGCCAGGTCCGCAATCACTGCCTCACCGCGCTCTTGCGGGGAGAGACCGTCGTCATCCTCGGCGTCTGGTTCTTGCACGTGGAAGAGCGTGAGCGTAGCCTCCTCGTCCGTCGTAGCGACGAATTCCGCGGCACGCCGAGCAGCGACGGGTGCGTGAGGTCCTTCTCCGGCGAGGGCCATGATGTCACCTTCACCTCGTCCGCCTTCGGGTCCGAGTTTTACGAGCGTCGCGTCACACGGTGCCCGTCCGACGACCGGGTCGATGGTCGACCCGAGAACGTGCTCTCGGCGGCTGCGAGTCCCTTGCCAGCCGAGGAGCACGTGGTCGGCGTTCTCCTCCTCGATTACGTCCAGGATGACCGACCCGGCGTTCCGACCGACGATCGACCGCGTTCGCAACCCGATATCCAGGTCGTCTGCGATGTCGCGAGCCGACGCTAGAAGTTGTTGCTGACCTTCGACGCGTTCCTCCTCGAAGGTGAGGTCCTGGGATAGCGACGTCTGTTGTGGCACCTCGATCACGTTGACTGCGATAACCTCGGCCTGCTCGTTTTCGTGCGCGTGAGCGCTGGCAGCAGCCATCCGGAGGAGATCCCGTTCCGTCTCCGGGTTCGAGACCGGGACCACGACGCGGTACTGGCCCCGACCGTTGGCGAGCACCGTGGGTTCCGGCGCAATCGCTTCACCGACGAGACTCTCACTCAGGGCGCGGTCACGGGCGTAGACGAAGTACCAGACGATTCCAAATACGATGATGACGGTGCCAATCGCCTGAACGATGAGACTCATCTGGAGCAAGATTGCCAGACAGGCCAGAAAGCCCAGAATCGGGGTAGCGGGATAAAGGATGCTCGGAATCCGGAACGACGGCTCGTACGCCTCCGGGTCAGCACGGCGCAGTACGATAACGGCGACGTGCACGAGCGCGTAGGTGACCAAGTACATGAAACTCGCCACCTCGGCAAGCGTTCCGACGCCGACACCGACGCCAATCAGAACGAGCGTGATGATTCCCGTCGCCGAAATCGCGCGATACGGCGTCCGGAAGTGGTCGTGAACCTCGTTGAGCCAGTTGACGAGGATTCGATCACGGCCCATCGCGAAGTTGACGCGCGCCGCCGAGAGAATGCTCGCATTCGCGCTCGAAACCGTGGCCAAGACGGCCCCGACGATCATGAGCAACGAACCAATCGTCCCCATGAACTCGGCAGCGACGTCGGCGACCGGAATTCGGGAGTTCGCGAGGGCAGTAATCGAGAGCGTCCCGGTCGAGACGTACATTACACCGACGTACATCAACGTCGGCGTCACGACAGCCGCAATCATCGCCAGTGGGAGGTTCCGACTCGGATTTTTGATTTCCTCGGCGCTGGTGGCAATCACCTCGAACCCGATGAACGACACGTAGACGGTACCAATCGTGGCCGCAACTGCAGGCCAACCGTAGGGATTGAACGTCTGAATCGTCGGCCCGTCGACGATGCCGAGTCCGAGGAATCCGACGATGAGGCCGAGGAGCGAGAGGACGATGACGTTCTGAAGTGCGCCGGTCTCCTTGACACCGTAGTAGTTCACAGCCGTCAGAAGAGCTGCCATCACGAGCGCCGCGACGGTGATTCCAATGTCACCCCATCCGGAGAGGAAGGTCAGATACTGTCCGAGACCCGGGAGAAGATACTGCCCGAACCCGATCATATAGAACGCGCTCGCGAACGTCAGGCCGGCCCACATGCCCCACCCGACGATACTCCCGAAAAACGGCCCGAGTGCCCGGTTCACGTAGTAGTAACTGCCGCCGGCCTTCGGCATCCCGGTCGCTAACTCCGACAACGAGAGGGCAGCCAGCAGCGACACCATTCCACCCCCCAGGAATGAAATCATGCTCGCGGGACCGGCTTGATTAGCGGCGATGCTCGGGAGGACGAAGATTCCCGCCCCGATCATCGTTCCGAGACCGATCGTATAGGCCTCGAGGAAGCCGAGGTCCCGCGCCAGCTCCTGTTCTGATTCGCTCATTGTGTGTCCTCCTCGTCCGAGTGGTCCGGAAGCACGATAATCGGGATATCGCTCTTGTTCACGAGCCCTGCGGTCACGTCACCGGTGAGAAGCTTGAGCCACTGGCTATTACCACGCGGAGTGAAGACGATCGCACTCGCGTCTAGGTCGTGTGCAGCATCGATGATCGCCGCTGCAACGTCCGTACCGTACAGATACTCGGTTTGTAACTCGACGTCCTCCAACCCGTCAGCGACTCTTTCGAACGCTTCGTCAGCGAAGAGCTCGCGTTGTTCGACTGATGCCTTATCCGGAGCCCCGTCTGCTTTCTCGATGACGTGGACTGCGATGACCGTGCTGGTAGTCGCGTCTACATACGGTGTGAGTGCTGCTGTGGTTGCTTCCGCATCGTCTTCGTTCGCGACCGGAACGATGATTCGTTGGAATAGTGTGGAAGACATAGCGAACTATCTGTTTATCCGTATAGAGGGGATGCGACTGCATGCTGATAGCGCATTGCACATACGGACCTGGTGGGAGGCCGATGTCTTAGTTCATTCGTCTGCAACCAGTGAGTGAGATGGAGGAATGGACGACGTCTTCCGGATATCTTAGTAGAGGTGAAGCCACAGCCATCTCTACGGCCAGCATTAAAGAATTGGATTCAGCATTCCGGAGAACGAATCAGTAGATTATATATCCCCAGGACGGTAGCCGCACATTATGGGGAGACGACTGAAGCCGCTGGCTCGCGATCTCGGTCGGATTCTCGAGGCTCTCTCCGGAATGATATTTCTCTCCATTATCGTCGCCGTCGTCTGGGGTGAGTACTACGCGATTCCCGCTCTGGTCATCTCGGGGATGGTGCCGCTCGGACTCGGTCACCTCCTCACGACGCGATACCCCGACCCCGAGGACATCGGGAAGCTCCACGGCATGATGATCGCCGCGTCCGGCTGGTTCTTCGTCGGGGTGTTCGGGAGCCTCCCGTTCTACCTAATCGCCTGGACGGTCGCACTCGACCCGTACGGTGGGCCGCTGGCCGTCCCCGCGAACGTTGTCACTCCGACCCTCGCCGCGTTTCAGGACCCGCTGAACAGCTTCTTCGAGTCGATGTCTGGAATCACGGGGACGGGGCTGACGATGACCGACGACGAGTCGGTGCTTCCGCGTACCCTCCAGTGGTGGCGGACCTTCATCGAGTGGGTCGGTGGTGTCGGGGTTATCGTCCTCACGACGGCTATCCTCGCCCGACCCGGGTCGGGGTCGCTGACGCTGTACGAGAGCGAAGCCCGCTCCGAGAAGATTCATCCAAGCATCGTCTCGACCGTCCGAACGATCTGGTGGATCTTCATCCTCTTCACGTTCCTCTCGATTAGCCTCCTGTGGCTGGCCGGGATGCCGCCCTGGGACGCTATCAACCACGGGATGACTGGCCTCGCCACCGGTGGGTTCAGCGTCACCGACGGTAGTATCGGTGCGTACGACAGCCCTCTCATCGACTTCGCGATGATTCCCGTCATGATTCTCGGAAGCATCGCCTTCCCCGTCCACTACCTGATATTCCAGGGCGACCTGCGGAACCTGTACACGGACATTCAGACGCGGTGGCTCTGGGGATACTTCACGCTCGGGTCCGTCGTGCTAATCGGGATATTATTGCTGAACGGCACCTTCGAGACTTCGCAGGTCGTCGTGACCAACGGTGTCGTGCTGACGGGGTTCGCAGCAACGCTGTTTCAAACGACTCGATACGGGTTGTTCCAGTTCGTCTCGGCGGCCTCCTGTACCGGTTTCGGGACGACCGGCGTCGGCGACTGGTCACCACAAGCTCAGCTGACGATGTCGCTGGCGATGTTCGTCGGCGCAGCCGCCGGATCGACGGTGGGCGGTATCAAACTCATCCGTGCCATCACCCTGATTCGAGGGACCGCCTTCCGCATTCAAGGCGTCTTCTATCCCGAGTCGGCGGTTCGCTACATCAACCTCAACGGACGTCATCTCTCTGAGATCGAACTCAGCCGAGAGTTCGAGGAAGCATCGATTATCGCGTTCCTCTGGATGCTGTTCCTCGGAATCGGGCTGGCGGTCCTGCTGTTGACCATCGACCCGTCGTTCACGCTGGAAAACGCTATCTTCGAGGTTGCCTCCGCCCAGGGCAACGTCGGCCTCTCGTCGGGCATCACCGGCCCCGATATGCCCGTCGCCGCGAAGGTGATGTTCCTGTTCAACATGTGGATAGGGCGGCTCGAGATAATCCCGGTGCTGGTCCTGTTGCGGGGCCTGTTCGACACCTTCGACCTTTACCGATAACGATGAATCCGGAAAAGCTCCCGTTCGTCGGTGCGGTGTTTCGATTCGGTGCGCGTGACCGCGTACTCGATACTATCCTGCTTCTCGGCCCGGTCGTCATCCTCGCGTTCGTCATCCTCGGGCGAAATCTCTTCACGAAGGCCGTCACTGGACTGTACATCCTCTCGTTCATCGGATACGTGCTCTATAATGGTATTCGTTGACGGTCGGTGTACAGCGCATAGAGCCGGGTGAGCAAGCACGTCACGTCAGCGGTGAGCGCACCTCTTCAAGGAGGTGGCGACGTACTGTATCTACATGTACATCATTATCGTCGGTGCAGGCGAGATCGGTACGCCACTCATCGAGATGGCAACGCGACAAGGTAACGAGGTCGTCGTGATCGAATACGACTGGGAACGGGCCGATCACGCCGCGAGCGAGTACGACTGTCTCGTCCTCAACGACGACGCCACGTCTAAAGATACACTCATAGACGCTGGCGCGGAGGACGCCGACGCGCTCATCAGTACGACTGATCAGGACGCGACCAACATCATGATCTGCCTGCTCGCAAACGAACTCGATATTCCCACTGTCGTCTCTGTCGTCCATAACCCGAATCACATGGGGGTCTTTCGCCAGATCGGTGTCCAGACGATGGAAAATCCCCAGCAGCTCATCGCTGAATACCTCTACCGCGCGGTCAAGCGTCCGGCAATCATCGACTTCATGCAGCTTGGCGACAGCGCAGAAGTCTTCGAAATCGCCATTGCCGAGGACGCGCCCATCGCGGGCAAGACCCTCCAGGAAGCGGACGACGAAGGACTCCTCGCTGAGGACGTGCTCATCGTCGCTATCGAACAACCCGGGGACGAACCGCCGATTACTCCGAAAGGTGGAACGCGAATCGAAGCCGGGGATATCCTCACAGTTTACTCGGCGTCCGGCGCCACGCCCGAGGTCACGGACGTTTTCGGTCACTACGAGGACCACGACGCTGGTCGGTGATGAACCGTGGCCGCATACCGGAGGTTTTGGACGCCGTCTGTGAGATGCAGAGCGTCATAGAACGTGACGGGCGCGACGGGATTTGAACCACCTGAAGACGCTTCCTCGCCTTCGGCGAGACTGCCTCTTCCGTACCGCAAATCCCGTCGCGGTATTCGGTTTCGGCTCACCGCCGTTCGCCGAAACGCTCACGGGCGCGACGGGATTTGAACCCGCGGCATCTTGGTCCGGAACCAAGTGCTCTGTCCGCTGAGCTACGCGCCCTCGCCCACCGATATGCGGTAACGTAGTTTAACAGTTGTGAAAGCGCGGTCGGCGACGGCCCGTCGAGGGCCGCACGCTCGGTCGTCTCCGATTCGAAATCGCCACCATCGACGTGGTAGACCGGCCGAAGGAACTCCGACGCCAGCGATAGAAAAGACGACGTCGGGGTCGAACGCCGGCGAAACCGCACTGCGGTCCGTCGCGAACGGTCAGGGCGTCTCGTTCGTCTCGATGCTGAGGTCGCCCTGCGGGTAGGCGGTGCAGGTGAGGATGTAGCCCTTCCCGACCTCGTCGTCGCTGAGCGTCTCGTTGTTGCTGTGGACAACGTCGTCCGGTTCGCCCTCGGCTATCTTCGCACCGCAGGAGAGACACTGGCCCTGCCGGCAGGAGTAGGGGAGGTCCCAGCCCTCGTCCTCTCCGGCCTCGAGGAGGTTCTCGTTGTTGCCGACCTCGATGGTCTCGCCTTCCTTGACGTACTCGACGTCGAAGTACTCGACTTCGTCCTCCGGAATCGCTTCGGGGTCGAAGCCCTCCTCCTCCTCTTCGCCTTCTTCGCCCTCGAGTTCGCCCTCGGCACCCGCGCCGACGGCGACCGCGCCGCCGCCACCGATGGAGCGGTTCATCGGTTCGGGGAAGTCGGTTTCGGGAACTGTTTCTGCCCGGCGGTTGAGCACCTCCTGGGAGATGTCGTCCGCCGCCCGCCACTCGGTCCCCTTCGTGAAGTGAAGGGCCACCACGACGAGCGCGAGCAGCAGTCCGAGTCCCAGACCCAGCATGTCCACCATATGTCGGGGCGTACGGAGCGGTGGTTTAACTGCATTGTGATTGACGGGGACGCTCTCCTTCGATGCGACGCGACCCTCGGCGACGAGGGCGAGTTCGTCGCCTGACGGACGAAAGGCCCTCCCGCCCGGGAGTTCGGTCGTCGACGGCGTCGGGGAAGCCGGAAGCTATAACCTCGCTCGGAGTCGTATTGATTGCCGATGACGCTCCTCGAACTCAACCTCGAAAAACCCGCTCTCGTGGAGGAACGGGTGTACGAAACCGACACGTCCCGCACCGCGACCGAGACTGACGAGTCGTCAGACGGCGGAAGCACGCGCCTTCGCCTGGCGCTCGGACTCGCGCTGGCGGTCGTCGCCGCGCTCGCGGTCCGGAAGGTCCGCTCCGCGCTCGGTTCGGACGACGACCACGACGAACCAGCGCCGGAGGTAGATGCCGACGAGAGCGAAACCGGCGACTCCGGGAGAGTGCCCTCGCCGGGCAAGAAGATGGCCGGCGCCCTCGGCGTGGTCGGCAGCGTCGTCGCCGTCGTCCTCGTCAAGAAAGCGCGGACCGGCTCCGACGACCGGTAACTCTTCTCCGACCGCGTCCGGTCGTCTTCCGACCGCGTTCAGCCGTCCTCGCTCCGCAGTCGCGACCACGCACCGAGACCGACGCCGACCAGTCCGGCGAGCGCGCCGAATCCGGGCTGGCCGGTCGACGCCGCCGTCGTTCCGTCGGTCGTCCCGTCCCCGTTCGCGGTCGCTTCCGTCGAGGTCGACTGCTGCGGTGCGGACGGCTCGCCGCTGGCGTTCCCGACGAGCGACGGCGGGTCGGACTGCCGACCGGCCCGGTCCGGGAACGTGTAGAGGCCACCTCTGCCGTCGGCCTCGCGGCCCATGCTGCTGGCGACGAAGAACTCCCCGGCCGCGCGTTTCGCCGTCCAGAACGCGGTCGCCTCCGGGTCTCGCCACCACGCGAACTCCTCGGGGTTCGTCGGGTCGCTCACGTCGTGAATCTTGACACCGCCCTGGTACCACGAGGAGTAGAGGCGGTCGCCGACGAGGTCGAAGTTGTGGGCGGTGGTCCAGACGCCGGACGAAGACGACCCGCCGGTGCAGTCGTGACAGCCGCGGTGGGCGACGACGCCGGCGGGGCCGAGGTTCGACGCACCGCGGTCGACGGCGGCGAGGCCGTCGAGTTCGAGATTCGCCGCGGCTCCGGCGGCGACGCCGGCACCGAGACCACCGACGCCCACGCCGGCCGCACCGCGGTCGTAGGTCGGGTCGGGCGACGTCGGCGGTGCGATGGTCGACAGCTTCCGGGCCTGCTTCGGGTTCGAGATATCCCAGAGTTCGACACCGCCGGGGCCGCCTTTCTCGTCGCTCGGGTCGGCGTCCCAGGCCTCCTTCCCGACGCCGAGCAGGGAGGCGTCCTCGTTCGCCATCACGTAGTGGTGGTTCCCCGGTCGGCCGACGACCGCCGCGTTGGTCTCGTCCGCGGGGATGTCGGCGAGCACGTCGATGGGACGGTCGCCGAAGTGCGCGACGTGGCTCGGGTCGGTGGGGTCTTCGACGTCGACGACCCAGGTGCCGGCGTCCCACTGGGCGAGGTAGGCGACGCCGTCCTGCACCCAGAGGTCGTGTAGCGACCGAATCCAGGCGTTGACCCGCGACCAGTCGGAATCGTAGTCCAGCATCGACCAGCGTCCCACCTCTTCGGGGTCGTCGTCCGACACGTCCACCATCACGAGCGGGTTCCCGTCGCCGTCGTTCGCCGTCAGGTAGGCGACGCCGTCGGTCAGGACGGCGTTGTGGATGGGGAAGTCGGTCTCGTGGAACGCGACCTGCTCCGGGTTCGCGGGGTCTCCCACGTCGTACAGCAGGAAGCCGTGGATGCCCGTGTGGTCGATGGGGTTGGCGGGGCCGACGACGAGCAGACGGTCGCCCTCGACCTTCACGTCCCATATCTGCTCGAGCGGGCCGTGTTGGCGGTCGGCCAGCAGACCGCGGCGCTCCGCGAGCGTCGACGGGTTCGCCGGGTCGCTCACGTCGACCGTGGCGAACCCGTCGGTCGCGGCGACGTAGGCCGTCTTCCCGTCGGGCCCGACGACCGCCTCCTTGGCGTTCTCGACGGCGACGTTCCCGAGCGGTTCGTACGGTCGTCTCGCGAAACCCCGGGACGCGAACGCCGTCGCGCCCACGCCCCCCACGGCGGTACGGAGAAACTCTCGCCGGCGCATGCCCAGAGACACGGATGCCAGCAGGATAAGTTCGATGGTGTCAGCGCGAGCACCGTTTCGTGCGGTGCGGTCGGGTCGGGCCGGTCTCCGTCGACGCGAGTAGCCAGCGTTTTACTCCGCGGCGACGAGTCCCGGATATGAAACAGGCGATCGTCGCGCGGGCGGACCTGGGGATGGGCGAGGGAAAACTCGCCGCCCAGGTCGCCCACGCGTCGCTGTCGGCCTACGAGGAGACCGGCAGCAAGGCGCGCAAGCGGTGGAAAGGAGAGGGCCAGAAGAAGGTCGTCCTCCAGGCGAACGGCGAGGACACCATCTTCTCGCTCGCGGAGAAGGCGCGGGCCGAGGGACTGCCGAACGCGGTCGTCCGTGACGCAGGACACACGCAACTCGACTCCGGGACCGTGACGGCGCTCGCGGTCGGCCCCGCGGACGACGACCTCGTCGACCGCGTGACCGGCGACCTTTCACTGTACTAACTGTTTCTGCTGGATGGCAAGCTTCTTTGTCGGGCAGGCCATTACAGTCCTTTGCTACTGACAATCGTTAACAAATGAAGGATATCCAATGAGAGACCAGTTCGCGCGAACCGTCCTCGAGGAGTCGCCCGACCCGGTAGTCGTGGTCGACGACGACGGTCGCGTGACGTACGCCAACCGTGCGGCCGCGACGACGCTCGACCGCGACCTCGACTCGCTCCGGGGAGCGACCGCCCCCGACCTGTTCGACGGGTGGCCCGACCCCGACACGCTCGCCCGGAGCGCGCGCGAGGAGTCCTCGCTACCCCTGACCGTTCGTCGGAGCGGCGAGCGAGTCTCCCTGTCCTGCTCGCTCCAGACGTTCGACGACGACTCGTCCGTCGCGGCGTTTCTCGAAGAACACGGACCGCTGGAGGTCGAGAACGTCGTCGACGCGCTGGACGACGTGTTCTACGTCCTCGATGCCGACTGGAACTTCCGGGAGTGGAACGCCCGATTCGCCGACATCACGGGGTACGCCGACGACGAGATCGCCGAGATGGGTCCCCTGGAGTTCCTCCCACCGGAGGACCGCGACGACGCCACGGCCGCCATCGAAGCGACGCTGTCCGACGAAACGGTCGAGACCCTCCAGTCGGCGCTCGTGACGAAGTCGGGCGAGCGGATTCCCTACGAGTTCAACGCCGCACCGCTCGTGGACGACGGACGCGTCGTCGGTCTCGTCGGGACGGGGCGGGACGTCTCGGAACGCCGGGAGGCCAGGCTGGCGCTCCGCGAGAGCGAACGTCGCCGTGCGACGCTGCTGTCGAACCTCCCCGGGATGGCGTACCGGTGTCGGAACGAACCGGGCTGGCCCATGGCGTTCGTGAGCGAGGGCTGTCGCGACCTGACGGGGTACGAGTCCGAACGAATCGAACGCGGCGAGGTGTCGTGGGGACGAGACGTCGTCCATCCGGACGACCGCGATACGGTCTGGGAGGCGGTCCAGGACGCACTCGCCGACGGTGACCCGTTCGAACTCACCTACCGGATACTGACGGCCGACGGCGAGACGCGGTGGGTGTGGGAGCAGGGCGGCGAGATGGACGGGGACGACCCCGGGGAATCGGACCTGGCCGGGTTCATCACGGACGTGACCGAGCAACGAGAGACCGAGCGACGGCTCCGCCAGGAGAAAGACCGCTTCCGGTCGCTCGTGCAGGGCGTCGACGAGTACGCCATCTTCATGCTCGACCCCGACGGGTGCGTCGTCAGCTGGAACGAGGGGGCCGAGCGCATCAAGGGGTACGAACGCGAGGAGATACTCGACGAGCACTTCTCGACGTTCTACACAGACGAGGACGTGGCGGCGGGCGTTCCCGAGGAGAACCTCGCCGCCGCCGCCGAACGGGGGAAGGCCGAGGACGAAGGCTGGCGCGTCCGGAAAGGCGGGTCGCGGTTCTGGGCGAACGTCGTCATCACCGCGCTACGTGACGACGACGGGAGCCTCCGGGGGTACGCGAAGGTGACCCGGGACATGACCGAGCGCCGCGAGCGCGAACGACGGCTCGCCCAGGAGCGCGACAGGACGCGGCAACTCTTCGAGACCAGCCCGACCGGCATCCTGTTGATGAACCGCGACGGCGAGATGGTGGAGGCCAACGACCGCGCCGGCGAGATACTCGGGCTCGCCGAGTCCGAGATAGTCGGCAGGCCGTACGACGACCCGGCGTGGGACATCGTGAACGAACGCGGTGACCCGATGCTGCCGGAGGAGTACCCGTTCCGCCAGGTGGTCGAAGACGGCGACCCCGTCTACGACGCGGTGCTCGGTGTCAGCCGCCCCGACGACGACCGCGTCTGGCTGTCGGTCAACGCCACGCCGGTACTCGACGACGACGGAAGCGTCGCCGAGGTAGTCGCGACCGTCACGGACGTCACCGAACGCCGCCAGCGCGAGCGAGAACTCGCCCAGCAGCGCGACGAACTGGCGACGCTGAACCGTATCAACGAACTCGTCCGCGGGGTCGTCCGGAGCCTCGTCGCCGCCGCGTCCCGCGAGGAGATAGAGACGGCCGTCTGCGAACGCCTCGCCGATTCGAACCTCTACCGGTTCGCGTGGGTCGGCGAGCGCGACCTGAACGGCGACGTCACCGTCCGGTCGAAGGCGGGCGACGACCGGGGGTTCCACGAGCTGGTGAGCGACGCGGCCGACGGAGAGTGGGAACGACCGGCGGTGACGGCGCTCCGGACGGACGAGTGCCAGGTCGTCCAGGACATCCCGAACGAACCGGGCCACCCCGACGACCTCGCCGACGCGGCGAGCGAGCGTGGCATCCGTTCCGGCCTCGCAGTTCCGCTGACGTACGGCGCGACGACGTACGGCGTGATCGTCGTCTACGCGACCCGGGCCGACGCGTTCAGCGAACGGGAGGCCGCCGGGTTCGACGTGCTCGGCGAGACCATCGGCTTCGCCATCAACGCTATCGAACGGGAGCGCCTGCTCGCGGCCGACTCCGTGCTCGAACTCGAGTTCCGCGTGACCGACCCGGACTGGCTGCTGGTCGACCTCTCCGCACGCGGCGACTGCACGCTCGTCCTCGACGGCACGGTCCCGACGTCCGAGGAGGAGATACTGCACTACGTCCGGGTCTCCGGCGTCGACCCGGAACGGGTCGCAGATTTCGCCGAGGACGTTTCGACCGTCACCGACGTCGGAGTGGTGACCGACCGCGACGGTGACGGACTGGTCGCGATCACCGTCTCGACGTCGCTCGTCACGGCCGTGCTCGACGCCGGTGCGAGCGTCCGGTCGGCGCGCGCGCAGGCCGGCGAGGGAAAGCTGGTCGTCGAAGCTCCCCGCGACGTCGACGTGCGGACCCTGGCCGGGTCGCTCGACGACGCCTTCGTCGGCGTGGAGTTGCTCGCCAAGCGCGAGCGCGAGCGTCCCGTCCAGACGGCCGACGAGTTCCGCGAGGAACTGGCGTCCGGGTTGACCGCGCGCCAGCGCGCGACGCTCCAGGCCGCGTTCCTCGCCGGCTACTTCGACTGGCCGCGCGCCAGTACGGCCGAGGAGGTGGCCGACTCGATGGATATCTCTTCCGCGACGTTTCACCAGCACCTCCGAAAGGCCCAGAGGAAGCTCGCGTCGGCGTTCTTCGACGACGCCGTGAGGTAACTGTCGCCCCTTAGAGAAGATACCAAGACACGTAGGTACACCACTCTTGGTACTCAATTTCCATCGTCAAAGCGTACTATCGATGAGTAACCGACGAGCACACACCCCGACATCTCCCCCCGAACCGCCCGTTCGACGGAGCGCGCGCCCCTCGGCCGACACGCTGTTCGACGTGCTGTCGAACCCCTATCGCCGGCACACCCTCGCGCAACTCGCTCGTCACGGCGGCGAGCTGCGCGTCGACGAGTTGGTCGAGCGACTAGTTGACTGGGAGGCCGAGCCCGAGACGCCGGCAGACCCGGACCGGCGTCGCGTCGCGAGCATGCTGTACCACGTCCACCTGCCGAAGCTGGCCGACGTGGGTCTCGTGGAGTACGACCAGGAGGAGGCGACGGTCGCGCCCGGTACGGAAGCCGACGTCGCGAAGCCGTTTCTCGACCTCGTCTCCCGGCAGTGAGGCGGGGTGGAGAACGCGAAACCGTCTCATCCGGACGGTCGAACTCCCCCGACCGCCGCCGGCGTCGACGGTGGGACGCAGCCTTTAGTTCGCCGGGGCGCGGAGTCGAGGGTGGATGCGCGAGGCACACCCCATCGAGACCGCGGTCGGCATGGAACACTACGTGAGCGACGCCGACGGCGTCGGCGGTCGCCTCCGCGACGAGGACCGGGACTTCCGGGTGACGGAACTGGAGCAGTTCGGCGCGGAGCCGCTGGACGCCGACACGGGGTCGTACCCGCATCTCGTCGTCCGGGCGACGCTCGCCGGCTGGGACACCAACGACTTCGCGCGCCGCCTCTCGGACGCGCTGGGAATCAGCCGCGAGCGCGTCTCGTGGGCCGGGACGAAGGACAAACACGCCGTCACGACGCAACTCTTCTCGCTCCGGTCGGTCGACCCCGACGACCTCCCCGACGTCCGCGGGGCCGAGATGACGCCCGTGGGACGTGCGGGCCGGGCGGTCCAGTTCGGCGACCTCGCCGGCAACGAGTTCGCGGTCGTCGTCCGCGACCCGGAGCGACCGGAGAACGCCGACGCGATAATCGAGGAACTGCGGGCGTTCACCGGCGGTGACGCCGACGCGGACGACGGAGCGACGACGGTCGGCGTCCCCAACTACTTCGGCCAGCAGCGGTTCGGCAGTCGCCGTCCCGTCACGCACGAGGTCGGTCTCCACGTCGTCCGCGAGGAGTGGGAAGCGGCCGTCATGGCCTACGTCGGCAACCCCTACGAGACCGAACCCGAGGACACCCGGCGCGCCCGTCGCCGGGTGGAGGAGGTCGCTCCCGACTGGGACGCGGCCCTCGACGCGCTCCCGCGGAAACTCGGCTTCGAGCGCGCGATGGTCCACGAACTGGTCGAGAACGGCGGCGACGCGCCGGCCGACTTCCGCGCCGCGCTCGAAGCGCTGCCGACGAACCTCCAGCGCCTGCTGGTCAACGCCGCCCAGTCGTACGCGTTCAACAGGATGCTGAGCGAGCGCCTCCGCCGGGGCCTCCCGTTCGACCGCCCCGTCGAGGGTGACGTGGTCGCGTTCGCCGAGACGGTAGACGGTCTGACGGTTCCCGACACGGACCGTCGCCAGCGCGTGACCGCCGAACGCGTCCGCACCGTCGAGCGACACTGCGAGCGCGGCCGGGCGTTCGTCACCGCGCCGCTGGTCGGCACGGAGACGGAACTGGCCGACGGCGAACAGGGCGACGTCGAGCGCGCGGTGCTCGCCGACCTCGACCTCGCGCCCGAGGACTTCGACCTGCCCGGCGAGTTCGACTCGTCCGGCACCCGGCGCGCGATACTCGTCCGGACCGACCTCGAACTCGACCGCGACCCCCTCACCTTCGAGTTCTCGCTCCCGTCGGGGTCGTACGCGACCGTACTCCTGCGGGAGTTCCTGAAGACCGACCCGCTCGACGTGAGCTAGGGAGTCGTCTCGTCCGGGGTCGTATCGGGGGCTGCTCGTCCGGGACGTGGCGACGGCCCGCCGGGGGCCGGACGACCGAAACGGTAACTATTCCTACAAAAATAGGTTTTCGGGAAAGTATACTTTTCGAGCGACGCGACGAGTAGTCGATGGCGACGTCGCGACGGCTCGTCTGGCGGTACTACGCCTTCCGGGTCACGAACTCGGCCGGGTTCTACGTGCCGGTCGCTATCCTCTACCTCCAGGACGAGGGGTTCGGCCTCGACTTCGTCGGACTGGCGTACGCGGTGTTCTCGTTCGCGATGGTCGCCGCCGAGATACCGACCGGCTACCTCGGCGACTGGCTCGGTCGGCGGGCGAGTCTCGCCCTTGGCAGCGCCTGTCGCGCCGTCACGCTGGGGGCGTACCCGTTCGTGGAGTCGCCGCTCGCGTACCTCGGGCTGCACGTCCTCTGGGCGACGGGATGGGCGTTCCGCTCCGGAACCAGCGACGCGTGGCTGTACGAACTGCTCGCGGCGCGCTTCGACGAGTCGGAGTACGCGCAGGTCGAGGGCCGCGGGAGCACGGCGCTGCTCGCGACGTCGGCGGTCACCGCCGTCGCGGGCGGCGTCCTCTACGGTGTCGACCCCGCGCTACCGTTCCTCGCGAACGCAGTCCTGGCCGCGCTCGGCCTCCCTATCCTCTACACCTTCCCCGCCGTGGCGAGCGACGCGGACGAGGCGTTCACCGTCCGGGAGGCGGTCGAGATGCTCCGGTTGCAGGCGAGTCGCCCGGCGGTTCGCTGGCTCGTCGCGTACGCCGCGCTGTTCCAGGCGCTCTTCTCGGTCACGCGGACGCTCGAACAGCCCGCCCTGGAGGCCGTCGGACTGCCCGTCGCCGGACTCGGCCTGCTGTACGCCGGTTTCAAGGTCGTCTCCGCGAGCGCGGCCTCGGCGGCGGGCTGGTTCGAGGACCATCTGGGCGTCCGCCGGGTGTTCGCGCTGCTCGTCCCCGTCTACGGGCTCGCGTACGCCGGCGTCGCGCTCGCGCCGCTGGCCGTGGTGCCCGTCCTCTTTCTCAACCGCGGTCTCCGCGTCCTCACCCGCCCGATACGCAACCAGTACCTCAACGACCGGCTGGACGACGTGGGACGGGCGACGGTGCTCTCGGGGGCGTCGATGATGCTCTCGCTCGCCGGCGGGACCGCCAAGCTGGTCGGTGGCTGGGCGGCCGCCCGGACCGGTCCCGTCGGAATCCTCCCCTGGGCGGGCGTCGCGACGGCGTGTGCGGGCGGGCTCCTCTGGCTCGCCGTCTCCCCGGTGCGGTCCGACGAGACGACCGTCGACGGCGAGACCGCGGTCGCCTCGGACTGACGCGTATCGACCGTCCGTTGCGTTTAGGTACCTCTTAACTTCCCCGCGCCGCTGGAGCCGGAGACGGCCACGGGGGGCGCGGCAGTCGAAATATTGAAACGTCACTATTTCGTTTCGAAGGAACGATGAGCAGCACAGAGGCGGGTGGGTCGATCACCGAGGGCGGCCTCGTTCGGCCGATGTTCGAACTCGCGTGGCCCATCGTCGTCATCCAGCTCCTCCAGGTGACGTACAACGTCGCCGACACGTTCTGGCTGGGCCGGCTCTCCGCGGACGCGGTCGGCGCGATGAGCCTCGCCTTCCCGCTCATCTTCCTTCTCATCTCCATCGCGGGCGGGTTCACGTCGGCCGGAAGCATCCTCGTCGCCCAGTACACCGGTGCGGACAGCGAGGGGTCCGCCGGGGAGGTGTCCGGCCAGGTCGTGTCGTTCGTGACGATGATGGCCGTCGTCCTCGCCGCGGCCGGGTACGTCCTCACGGAGCCGATGCTTTCGGCCATCCCGAGTCAGGCGGCGACGAGCCAGGACGTCGTCCCGCTCGCCCGCCACTACATGGAGGTGTTCTTCCTCGGACTCCCGTTCCTGTTCGGCTTCTTCGTCTTCAACTCGCTCATGCGCGGCTACGGCAACACCCGGACGCCGATGCGCATCATGGTCGTCAGCGTCGCCATCAATGTCGTGCTCGACCCCCTGCTCATCTTCGGATGGGGGCCGATAGACGGCATGGGCATCGAGGGCGCAGCGCTGGCGACCATCGTTGCCCGCGCGGTAGCGACCGTACTCGGGTTCTACGTCCTGTTCTGGACGGACGCCGGGCCGGACGTGCGCCCGGGGTATCTCCTCCCCGACCTGGGCTACATCCGCGACATCGTTCGTCTCGGAACGCCGAGCGCGCTCGAACAGTCGACGAGCGCGCTGGCGATGATAACGCTGACGGCGATGGTCGTCCAGTTCGCGCCGCCCGTCGTGAGCGCGTACGGCCTCGGCAACCGCCTCGCGTCGCTCGTCTTCCTCCCCGCGATGGGGCTGGGTCGGGCGACGAACACCATGGTCGGCCAGAACCTCGGCGCGGAGAAGTCCGACCGCGCCGAGCGGGCGGTCTGGCTCGCCGCCAAGGTCGGGATGGCCGTGATGTTCGTGGTCGCCGTCGTCGCCGCGCTGTTCCCCGAACCCATCGTCGGCGTGTTCATGGCGACCGGCACCGAGAAGGCCGAGGCGACCATAGGGTACGGCAGCGAGTACCTCCGCATCCGCTCGGTGGAGTTCACGTTCATGGCGCTGTTGCAGGTGTTGCTCGGCGCGTACCGCGGTGCGGGCAACACCAAGACGGCCATGGCGTTCTCGATGGTCGCGCTGTGGATCGGCCGCGTGCCGACGGTGTACTACCTCGCGTTCGCACGCGACATGGGACCGACCGGCATCTGGGTCGGGATGGCGTTCGGAAACGTCCTCGGCGCGACCGCCGCTGCGCTGTGGTTCACCCGGGGAACCTGGAAGGAGGCCGTCATCGACGAGCCGACCCCGGCCGTCGCGCCGGACGGAGAGGACTGATTTAGGCGTGGCATAATAAAATGACCTGGGTGTGAACGGGCTGGTAATGAGTGCGGTGAACGTTGCGGGGGGAGTCTTCTACTCCGCTCGCCTCGACGAACGAGAAACCGGAACTGTCCGTTTCAGGGGGTGTGCGTGATGGCCGAAACGAACCTCGACGTCCTGCTCGTCGGCATCGACGCGGGGTGTCTCCCCGTCTTCGACCGGCTCTGTGACGACGATATCCCGAACATCCGTTCTATCTGTGACGACGGCGTCGCCGCGCCGCTGGAGTCCCAGATGCCGCCGTGGACGCCGAGCGCGTGGCCGTCGCTGTACACCGGCGTCAACCCCGGCAAGCACGGCGTCTGTGGGTTCGTCACCTACGACGGGTACGACTTCCACGTCGTCACGGGCAACGACGTCGAGGAGCACTCCATCTGGTCGCTGCTCGACGACCACGGCGTGACGAGCGTCGTCGTCAACGTGCCCGTCACCCACCCGCCGGAGGAGATCGACGGCGCGGTGCTCCCCGGGTTCATCGGCCCGGAGGACCCGCGCTGTCACCCCGAGGGGCTGCTCGACGACGTCCGGGACGCCATCGGTGAGTATCGCGTCTATCCGACCTACTCCCGCGAGGACTCGGACTACACCGACGCCCAGAAGATGGAGGAGTACACCGACCTCGTCAGGATGCGCGGCGAGGCGTTCCGGTACCTGGCCGACGAGAACGACCCCGAGTTCGGCTTCGTCCAGTTCCAGAAACCGGACACCGTCTTCCACGAGTTCGAGGGCGACTGGAACAAGGTGACGACGGTCTACCAGGAGACCGACCGCCAGATCGGGAAGATACTCGACGAGTGCGACCCCGACACCGTCATGATAGCCAGCGACCACGGCATGGGGCCGTACGACGAGTACGAGTTCCGCGTCAACGAGTTCCTGCGCGACGAGGGGTTCGTGAAGGCCACCCGGGGCGGCAAGGGGATGCCGTCGTGGAACCCCATCCAGGAGGAACTGCGCGAGGGCAAGGAGACGACGACCTGGGAACCGAACACGGTCGAACGCATGGCGGCGACTGCGGCGAAGTTCGGCTTCACCGCCCACCGCATCCGGACGGCGCTGGAGAAGGTGGGGCTGGCCGACGTCGCGCGCCAGTACGCGCCGAAGAACGTCGCCCGGACCGGCAACGAGCAGGTCGACTTCGAGAACTCGACCGCCTACATGCGCGCCCGGACCGAACTCGGCGTCCGCATCAACCTCGAGGGCCGCGAACCGGAGGGCGTCGTCCCGCCCGAGAAGTACGACGACGTGCGCGAGGCGCTCATCGAACGCCTGAGCGGCGTCCAGACGCCCGACGGCGACCCCGTGTTCGAGGAGGTCGCCCCGCGCGAGAAGTACTTCCACGGCAAGAACGTCGAGAACGCCCCCGACGTGGTTACCATCCCGAACGACATGGGGCAGTTCCTGTCCGCACAACTGCTCGGCGACTACTTCGCACCGCCGAACGAGCCCTGGAACCACAAGCTCGACGGCGTCTTCGCGGCGAAAGGCGAGGGCGTCGACCCCGACGGCATCGAGGAGCGGCCCCATCCGCACCTGTTCGACGTGGCCCCGACGGTCATGTCCGCGCTCGGAATCCCCTACAGCGAACGGATGGACGGCGAGGTCATCCCCGTGGTCGAGGACGCCGGCGCGACGTCGTACCCCGAGCACGACGAGATGGACGACGCCGCGGTGGAGGAAGAGGAGGAGGTCGAGGAACGGCTGGCCGACCTCGGCTACATGCAGTAGCCACCGCCTTTTTCGCTCTCACGCCCCTCCGAACGTCCCATGGGGGAGCCCGACTTACCCGGCAGGGACGCATCGCTCTGGCTGGAGACGACGGAGACGACCGACTTCGACCCGCTGGACGGCGACGTCCAGGTCGACGTGGCGGTCGTCGGCGGCGGAATCGCCGGACTGTCGGCGGCGACCGAACTCCAAGACGCCGGCGAGACCGTGGCGGTCGTCGAGGCCGACCGTATCGTCTCGGGCGTCACCGCGCGGACGACGGCCAAGGTGACCGCCCAGCACGGACTCATATACGACGACGTCCGCTCCGAGTTCGGCCCCGACCGCGCCCGCCAGTACGCGCAGGCCAACGAGGCCGCCGTCGAGGAGGTCGCGTCGCGGGCCGACGACCTCGACTGCGAGTTCCGCCGGCTGCCGGCCTACACGTACGTCGACGGCGACGACGCTCGGAAGAAGGTACGCCGCGAGGTCGACGCCGCGCGGCGTCTCGGCCTGCCGGCGTCGTTCGTCGAGGACGTGCCGGACCCGGCAGACGCCGACTGCGCGGTCCGGT
The DNA here is from genome assembly GCF_051917725.1 of Halomicrococcus pelagicus. Taxonomy (GTDB): domain Archaea; phylum Halobacteriota; class Halobacteria; order Halobacteriales; family Haladaptataceae; genus Halomicrococcus. Next base: position 417,052 of record NZ_JBQBLX010000003.1, on the reverse strand, counting down.
TCGACGACCAGGGGCAGTTCCACCCGCGGAAGTACCTGCTCGCGCTCGCAGAGGAAATTCCGGGCGAGGGGAGTTACGTCTTCGAGGAGACGCGCGCGACCGATATCGAGGCGGGCGAGCCGTGCCGGGTGGAGACGAACCGGGGGTCGGTGACCGCCGACGACGTGGTCGTCGCCACCCACTTCCCCATCTCCGACCCGGCGGGCTACTTCGCCCGGGCGTACCCGAAGCGGTCGTACGTGCTCGCGGTCCGGACGAACGGCCCGCAGCCGGAGGGCATGTTCTACCGGACGGGCGACTCGTACTTCTCGGTGCGACCGCACGAGACCGGCGACGAGGAGTTCGTCCTGGTCGGCGGCCAGAACCACAAGACGGGACAGGGCGGTAGCACGGCCGAGCGCTACCGCCGACTGGAGCGGGAGGCCCGCGACCACTTCGACGTGGAGTCGGTCGCGTACCGCTGGTCGACCCAGGACTACGTCTCGGCCGACAGCGTTCCGTTCGTCGGTCCCATCGCGCCGTGGCGGTCGCACGTCTACGTGGCGACCGGGTTCGGGGGCTGGGGGATGACGAACGGGACCGCTGCGGGGAAACTCCTCGCCGACGAGATAGCGGGGACGGGCAGCGAGTGGGCGGACGCGTTCGACCCGGGGCGGCTACCGCCGCTGGAGAGCGCGGGAGAACTCCTCAAGGAGAACGCGAACGCCGGCAAGCGGTTCGCCGGCGACTGGGCGACGAAGCTCCGACGGAGCGAGGCGTCGCTCGCGCCCGGGGACGCCCACGTCGTCCGCGACGGCGGCGACGTGGTCGCCGAGTACCGCGACGAGGACGGCGACCGCCACCGCGTCTCGGCGGTCTGCACCCACCTGGACTGTCTCGTGGAGTGGAACGACGCCGAGCGAACCTGGGACTGCCCGTGTCACGGCTCGCGGTTCGACGTCGACGGGGGCGTCCTCGACGGCCCGGCGAACAGCGACCTGCCGAAGAAGTGATTGCGGTACCTGCTCACCACCGCGTCAGCGCCTCGCACCGCGTACGAGAGGACGCCGAGGAGCGTCGGGACGCCGGAGGGCGACGCCGATGGAGAACGCCCGCTCTCCGCCGGCGCTAACGCCAGTACGTCGCCGTCCGTGAACGTCGCCGCGCTCGCGGTACTTCGACGTCGTCGGCAATCAGTCGTCGGCGGGCGCGACCGGCCCCGCGAACGCCGCCTCGGCCGTCGCCGTCAGTCGGTTCACGACGGTCCGACCGTCGCGCTCGCGCTCGACCAGTCCGTCGTCCGCCAGACGCGACAGGTGGTGGGAGACGGTGCTCGGGTCGCGGTCGAGGTCGTCGGCGAGTTCCCCCACCGAGGCGGCCTCCCGGCGCGCGACGGCGTCGAGCACCGCGGCGGTCGCCGGGTCGGCCAGCGCCGCGGTGAGTTCGACGTCCTCGTCGTCGGGGAAGAACCGCCGCTTGCCCCGGAGTTTCGCGCTCGACACCAGTCCCTCGTCCTCCAGCGTCCGGGGTGGTGTCGAATCGTCGACAGCGAGACGTCCGTCCCGTCGTCGAGTTGCGAGAGGTAGACGCCGGGCGTGCGCTCGACGCGCTCGTACAGTTCCGCCCGCACCTCGTGGTCCAGCGGGTCGGACTCGTCGCTACGACCGTACCGGAACGGCGCGAACAGTCGCCAGAACCGCCCGCTCGGTTCCGTCCGGCCGACGCTCGCGGTTTCGGCGTTGGCGACCAGCGATGCCGTCTCGGGGACGTGCACGGCGACGCCCGCGGCGACCGCCGCGCCGACGAGTCCTGCCGTCCGCGCCAGTCCGACGGGCCCCCTCGGTTCGGGGTCGCGAGCGTCCCCAGCGGAGTCGGTCGCGCCCGCCGCCACCGCGGCGTCTTCGCTCCTCGCCGCGTCCACTCGCCCGGTCGTCGCTCGCGCTCCCGCCGACCCGCGGTCGGCCCCGTCCGCCGCACCGGTGGTTTCGACCCTCGGAGAGCCGTCGCCGGTCGCGCCCGGCGCGGCACCGGCGGCGGCCGTGCCGCCCGTCCCGGTCGCGTCTGCGGCGTCGGCCGTCGCGTCGGTGACCGAACCGACTGCGGTCGTCGCGTCGACGGAGTCCGTCGTCGCGTCGGTGGCAACCTCGCCGACGGTTTCGGTGGCGGATTCCGTCGCGTCGGTCGCGTCGACGCTGCTCCCGGTCGTCGCGTCGACGGTCGTCACCGTCGCGGTGCTCGCTGTGGTGACGCTCGTCGCGTTCTGGAGGGTCGTCGCGTTCTGGACGTTCGCCGTGTCCCGAACGGTCGTCGCGCCCGGCGTCGAGCGAGCGTCCTCGGTCGTCGCGTTCGAGGTGACGGTGGCGTCCGGCGCGCTCCCCGCGGACAACGCCGTCGCGAAACCGGGGAGACACAGAAGTACGGCGAGCAGTACCACGCCGGGACGGTGGCAGGGTCGGTCCATCCTCTCGTTCGTCGTTAGCTAACACGACGACTCGCGAACACTTAGGGCTGTTCGCCGTAACATCAACTGGCTATCGGGATTGTGCGTTTTGACGGTTCTGCCACAATTCATTTACTTTCCATTAACTTGCCGTGGTACATGGGAACGAACTTCCCGGACGACGAAGAGAACCACCCGCTGACCCGCCGCTCGTTTCTCGCGGCCAGTAGCGCGCTCGCCGGCGCCGGCGCACTCGGCGTGGGTGCGCACGGCGTCAGCGCAGCGAGCGACGCGGGAGCGAGCGACGAGTTCCTGAACTGGCGCGCCCGAGAGGCGAGCAACGTCTGGAAGCGGGGCTATCGTGGGCGACAGGACCGGACCGTCGGTCTGACCGACAGCGGTCTCGACGCGCGCCACCCCGGCGTCGGTCCGTGGAACGGCGTCCAGGCGTTCGTCGAGGACGGCGAGGTGAAGCTGACGAAGCCGGACCAGAACGACGTCGAGCGCGAGAAGACCGGCGACGCCGAGTCGTTCTCCGGCACGGTCGGTCCCGGCACCTTCGCCACCGGCGAGGAGACGTACCACGAGTTCACCGCCCCGAGCGGCGTGGCGGAACTCGACGCGGAACTGTCGTGGTCGCCGAACGTCGACGCCACCAACGACCTGGAGTTCCGCCTCGACGAGAAGGTCACCGACGGCTGGCAGACGGTCACTCGCGCGGCCACGGCGAGCATGCCCGAGACGATGTCCGCGCCCGTCGAGGCCGGCACGACCTACCGGTTCGTCGTCGAAGTGTACGTCAACACGACCACGACGTACGAGATCTCGGGGACGTACTACGAGATTTCCGGAACGGTGGAGACGTACGACCCGAGCGTCGTGTTCGACTTCGTCGGCGGGGAGACGACGCCCGACACGCCGAAGGCGGTCGGCTGGTACGACCCGGGGTCGCGCTACGGTTACCACGAGCGACCGCGCGACCCGAACGGCCACGGCACACACTGCTCGTCCATCATGGGCGACAGCGGTCGCGCGACCGCCATCGACCCTGACCGTGTTCGGGAGGACGAACCGCGGACCGCCCTCTCGGCCGTGACCGGGAACGCGCTCGCCTACGAGGTCGAGGCCGAGCAGGGCGAGGGCGTCTACGGGTCGGCGTACGGCGACCTCATCGACCTGCGCATCGAGGGGCCGGACGGGGAGACCCGCGACACCTCCGCGACGACCAGCGACGCGAGCACGCTCGACAACAACGTCGTCGAAGCGCCCGCCGACCGGTCCGGCACGTACACCGTCTATGTCCAGACCGCCGAGGGCGAGACGGCGACGGCGGCCTACGTCGAGACGGTGAGCGTCGGCGCGTTCGTCGACCCCGACGCGACGGTCGGCGACCGGACCGCCGGCGGCGACCAGGCGCTACACACCGGCGTCGCGCCGGACCAGAGCCTCGTCTGCTTCCAGGGACTCTCCGCGCCGACCGAGGACCTCGCGGACCAGGCCGACCAGTTCTCGGACGTGTTCAACCTCCGCGCGGTCAACATGTCGTGGGGGTACGCCGGCGGCCTGCCGCTCGGCGCGGCGGCCGGGACGCTCGACACCATCCCGAACGCCATCAAGGACATCGCCGAGGCCGGGGTGCTGACGCTCGCCGCGGCGGGCAACGCGGCGACGCCTGTCAACGGTAACGGGTCGCCCGCCGTCGCCGACGAGTGCGTCTCCGTGGTCGCCACCGGCCCGCTCGACGGCATCTCGGCGTACTCCAGCGGCGGCGTCGCCGGGGTCGACGAGGACGCCGACTTCACGTCGCCCGAACCGGACGACGCCTACATGAAACCAGACGTGACCGCGCCGGGCGGGTACGTCACCGACCTCGTCGACGCGGCGAAGACGGGACTCGCCGACGCGCCCGAGAGCGACCAGGACCCCATCCGGGACTACACCGGCAAGGCCGGCACCTCGATGGCGACGCCGTTCACGACGGGCGCGACCGGACTCGTGGCGCAGGCGATGGAGGAGGACGCTCCGGACCCGCTCTCGCTGCCCGCTCCCGACGACACGACGTTCGACGACGTGATGGCGCTGAAGCAGGTGCTGCTGGCCACCGCCACCGAGACGGCGTTCACGGCCGCGCCGTACCACCGCGTCAAGGCTCCCGAGTACGACTTCGGCGGGCGCGACCCGTGGGAGGGGTACGGACGGCTCAACCCCGGCCCGGCCGTCGACGCCGTCACGCGCGAGATAACCGAGGGCACCTTCTCGGACGTCTTCGGCCTGAACGTCCCCGACGACGAACGTGCCGTCGCCGGATTCGTCCGCTGCGGCCGGGGCGCGTTCGACGTGAGCGTCGACTTCTCGCACTACTCCGGCGGGAACGCCGGCGCGACCAAGGGCGACCCGCACGTCGACCTGTTCGTCTACGACGCCGAGAACCCCGCCCAGCACGGCGAACCGAACGTCGTCGCCCGGGACGCCGGCCTCCAGGGATCCCCGTCGGTGTCGGTGACGACCGACGAGTCGAAGTACTTCTTCGTCGTCGCGAAACTCGTCAACGTCCCCGGAGCCGTCAACGGCGACGACGTGCAGGCCCACGTCGACCTCTCGTTCGACGTGACGCGGGACTTCGTCGTCTCCGGCACGCGAACCGACGACGGCTCGGTGTTCACCGGCGGCCAGACCGACCAGATAGACCTCGACGTCACGGCCAACGAGGCCGTCCAGGTCCGCGACGTCGTGCCGGAGGAGTGGGGCGTCGAGACCGACTACGGCGACGTGGCGCGGGTCGAACACGACCCCGACCGCGGCGTGAAGTACGTCTACTTCTCGCCCGGCGCGAGCGACGACCTCTCGGTCACCTACTTCGCCGAAGCCCCGGCCGAGGCCGCCCAGAGCAACCGGTACACGTTCGGGCCGGTCCAGGCGCGGCCGGACGGTTCCAGCACGTGGTTCGACGTGAGCGGCACGAGCGACGCGAACACGGTCGTCGCCCAGAGCACGTAGCGACCCCGAACCACCGCCCGACTCGTCGCATCCAACTCCGGGTGATTCCAACGCCCGCAGAAGCGAACTCGTTCGGCAGACGACCGGTGCCGAAGACGACCGGCGGGACCTCGCTGCTCCGTGACGTAGAGCGGGCGGGCGACGCTTCCACGCTCCGCTCGGCGACGGAGCGGTCGCCGGACCACGCGGCGAAAAATGTTCCCGAACTCACTCGCGGCAGTCGGGACAGCGTCCGTCCTCGATGTAGACGCCGAGCACCTGACTGCCACAGCTGCTACACTGCTCTACTATTTCGTCGGCTTCGGGTTCGCTCACGGCAATCGGACGCTCGTATGAGAGACGGAATTATAGCTGTATCGCTCTGGAGCGCAGCGGTCGACGAGACTCGTCGCCGACCGTCGCGAGGGTACCGGTCTCCACACGCGTCACGGCGTCGCCGGCGTCGACGAATCCGGTGCCGACGTTCCAGGGAGTGTCGTCGGCGTGGACGTCCCCGGCGGTCGGTTCGGTTACAGCGGCTTCTGCATCGTCGGCTCCAGCACGTCGTACGGACCGAGTTCCTCGTCGGTCTCCCAGTTCTGCGTTCCGGGCGTCTCGTGTTCGAGTTCCAGCACGGTCAACCCTTTCCCGATGTCACTGCCGACGGTGTAGTGTCTCGGCCCGTCCGTCGGCAGGACCCGTGCCCCCCAGTAGGCGGTGCCGTCGGGCGCAAACGCCGCGAGTTCCTGGGGGTCCGTCGGGTCGTCGATGTCGTACGCCCGCACACCGCCCTGGTAGAAGCTGGCGAACAGCTTCGAGTCGGTCACGTCGAAGTTGTGGCTCGTCGACAGCGCACCGTCGGGCTGTTCGGGCGCCGGGACGTAGGCGACGTGGTCCTCGTAGGGGTTCGACGGCGTCGACGACGCCGAGACGTCGCTCGTGTCGAAGACGCGGATACCACCGTGGTCGCCCGGGACGACCGTGTCCTCGAACGGACCGGGGAACGTCTCGGCACCGACGAAGGTGTAGTCACCCGAGGGCGTCGGCTGGACGTAGTGTGCGTTGGTCTCGTGTCCGCCGAGGTAGCGCCGGTACCGTTCGGCGGTGTCCGCCGGCTTTTCACCGGCGTCGTCGGCCGCGCCGAAGTGGGCGACCGCCGTCGGGTCGGTCGGGTCCGAGACGTCGGCGACCACGACGCCCGCGTCCCAGAAGCACATGTACGCGAGGTCGTTCTGGACCCAGATGTCGTGGATGGGGTTGACGCCCGCCTCCGCCATGTCCTCGTGGGCGTCCCGGAGCATCCACGCGCCGCCGGAGCCGCGCTCGTCGCCCTCCAGACTGACGGGATTCGCCGGGTCGGAGACGTCCACGACGACCATCCGCGAGTGTGCGAAGTCGTCGTTGATGCAGAGGTACGCGTAGTCGCCGTCGATGAAGAGATTGTGGACGCCGCTGGCGGCCTCGTAGAACGAGACCCTCGTCGGCGTCGTCGGGTCGCTCACGTCGAAGAACGTGACGCCACCGGGGTCGCCGTCGTTGGCGAGGCCGGCGACGTCGCCGTCGACCTTCGCGTCCACGTTGTCGGTGCCCTCGCCGGTAGCGGTCCCCGCGAGCAGTGGCGTCGACGGGTCGCTGAGGTCGACCGTGGCGATGCTCGCCGACTGGGCGGTGTACGCGTAGTCGCCCTGGACGTCGACCTCTTGTGTCCCCGGGTCGAGCGCCTCGCCGACGAGGTCGTAGCGCCACTCCGAGGCCGATGCTGCACCGGCAGGGAGTGCGGTGGTTCCGAGTACTGTTCCCGTCGCTTTGAGAAAGCTGCGTCTGTCGAAAGTCATGGTCGTGGTGAGTTCGGTCGTTCGTCGAGCGGTTCCCCGACCGCGTCGCTCACGTCGTCGCGATACGTGCCTACCGGCCCCGCAAACGCGGCCCCACTGCTGGGCGCCGCGAGCACTGTGCGCTTCGTCGTCCGTCGGCGTGGTGCGGTCGTTCGTCATGCTCGTGGCGTTAGGTGCGTCGTTCGCGCTGGTTGCGTCCGTGAGACGTTCGCCTGGCCGTCACCGTGGTCAGTCGTCGACCAGTTTCACGGTGCCGAAGGTGCCCCAGTCGCCCGACTCGGCCCGCCGGACGGCGTCGTAGGCGTCGACGAAGCCGGCACCCATGCTCTCGACGGTGTAGCTGTCGTGGACGTCTTCGGCCTCCGTCTCGACGGTGTTCAGCACGTCTATCGGGTCGGGATACTCACCGTGATTCTGGTAGTAGGCGTCGACGAGCAGCGTGGCGGCACCGGCCGTCACGGGGCAGGACATGCTCGTCCCGCTGATGCGGCCGTACCACGTCTCGGTGTCCTCGTAGTAGGCCTGCAGGGGGTCGTCGGGTTCGAGCGTGCTCATCACGAGCTTCCCCGGTGCGCCGACGCCGTTGCGGTAGAGCCCCATCGGCGTCACGTCGCGGTTGATGCCCTCGTAGGCCGTGAAGTCGACGGCGTAGTCGGCGACGACGTCGACGAACGGGCGGACTTCGAAGTAGTACGTCTCGCCGCCCGCTATCTGTCCCGCGAGCGCTTCCGGTTCGTTCAACGAGGCGCTGGAGGCGACGACGTTACCGTCCTTGCTCCCCTCGTGGAGGTAGAAGTCGAGGTCCTCGGCGCTGGGGGTCCACGACAGCGTCGCTTCGACGTACCCGGCGTTCTTCGGGGCGTCCCAGCGGTGGTACTCGCTGCCCGTGACGTCCACGGTCCCCGAGTAGGACCCGGCGTCGACCTCCGTCTCGGTCTTGTCCGCGGCGTGGTACTCGCGGAGGTTGTCGAGCGCCTTCTTCCGGTCGTAGTTCGTCGGGCCGTCGTAGTCCGGCGAGCGCCCGCGCGAAGAGAAGTCGGTCACCGTCTTCCGGTCGTCCGTGGCGGCCACTCCGAGGACGTGCGGGGCGGTGGCGTACTGGTTCAGCGTGTTCGTGCCTGGTCCACTGTTGCCGGCCGAGAACACGGGGAGGATGCCCTCCCGGAACGCGTGCCACGTGGCGACGTTGACCGCGTCGTCGGGGTCGAAGTCGGTGCCGTTGTTGCCGCCCCACGAGTTCGAGACGACCTGTACGTCCGTTTCGCCGGCCCGTACTCGCGAGAGCAGGTGGTCGTACGCGGCGACGGGCTTGACGATGAGCAGGGTCAGCCCCGCCGAGTAGACGGTGAGGTCGGCGTCCGGAGCCAACCCCTCGTACTCGCCGTCGCTCTTCTTCCCCGACCCGGTGATGGAACCGGAACAGTGCGTGCCGTGGCCGTTGTCGTCGGAGTCCACGCCTCCGACGTCTTCCCACGTCGTACCGTCGCTGCTGGAGAGGGGGTTGACGTACCGCCAGTTGTGAACGAGGTCGTCGCCGAGGTCGGGATGGTCGCCGTCGACGCCCGAGTCGATGACGACCGAGTGGGCACCGGACCCGGTGTAGCCGAGGTCTCCGTGGACCGCGTCGGCGCCCGTCGTCTCGCGGGCGTCGTCGTTGTGGTACTCCAGTTCGACGTTCTTCTGGACGTAGCGCACCTCCGGCCAGTCCGCCACGGTCCGAATCTGGTCGCTCGTCAGCCTTGTGTAACCGATGGGGAGCACCTCGAACCCGTGGAAGCCGTCCTCCAGGTCGAGGTGGCGCAAGCGGTCGACCTGGGCGTTCGAGGTGAACACCACCAGCGCCTCCTTCAGTCCACTCGTCGAGAGGTCGAACGCGTCGTCTATCGCGTCGCCGGACCCGGCGGCCGCCGTACCGCTGAACGGGAGCGCGAACCCGGCGGCGGCCACGCCCGTCGCCTTCAGAAATCGCCGTCTGTCATGGTCGTTCACGTCCACCATTGTAGTCGTCCCAACTTATAGAAGAAGGAAAACAATTTTCGCCGTTACTTGAAATTTCTAATGGTGTTGGATTTTTCCAGTACTGGCGGATTCCCGACGCTACCGTCCGACGGCGCTCGTCCGTCGACCGCGGAGCTCCCGACGCTAGGAGAGACACCCGAACGCTGGGAGAAGTCGCGGCGGCGTTACTCGACGTTCTCGCCCTGGTAGTCGCCGTCGTACGTCCCCTCGTGGTCCGCCTCCGCGAGAACGAGCTGGCCGATACGCGCGCCGCGCTCGATTTCGACGTCGTGGTGGACCTCGAGCAGCCCCTCGCCCTTGCCCTCGTAGCCCGCGTCCCAGACGGCGGTGTGGAGCATACAGGAGTTGCGCATCAGCGACGAGCGCGGGTAGAGGAAGCCCACGTGACCGTCCGGGACGCTGATGGTCTCGTCGTACTGGACGATGTAGGTCCCCCGGCGCAGGTAGTACGTCTCGGGGACGTTCTCGCCGACCTGCTCGGGTTCGATCTCCTGGCGGTCGCCCACCTCCTTGTCGTCGCGCCCGATGCGACCCGAGTCGCGTTGCTCGTACACCGCCGCCAGCGTCAGGTCGACGCCGTTCGGCTGAACCTGCTCGTCGGCAGTCTCCGCTATGCGTTCGGCGACGAAGGTTCCACTACGGAACATGACCCAACCCACCCCCGCCCCTTGTATAACCTTGCCGGATTTCCGCGTCGGCCCCTCCCGGCGACCCACGGTGGCGCTCCCGATGGCGGCGTTCCAGGCCGGCGTTTCCGCGAGTATTGCCAGCCGGCGCGGGAGTTTACCCGTTTCCGAAGTAACACGAACACGCGGGATTTATACGCGAGGAGGGTCGATATTCGCGCGTTATGGGACAGACACTGACGGAAAAGATTCTCGACGACCACCTCGTCGAAGGGGAACTCGAGACCGGCGAGGAGATCGGGATCGAGATCGACCAAGTGCTCACGCAGGACACCACGGGAACGATGGTCTGGCTCCAGTTCGAGGCCATGGACCTCGACGAAGTCCAGACCGAGCTGGCGGCGCAGTACTGCGACCACCAGACGTACCAGTTCGACTTCAAGAACACCGACGACCACCGCTTCCTCCGTTCGGCGGCCGGCACCTTCGGTGCTCACTTCTCCCGACCGGGCAACGGCATCTGTCACAACGTCCACAAGGAGAACTTCGCCGCACCCGGGAAGACGCTGCTCGGCAGCGACTCCCACACGCCGACCCCCGGTGGCCTGGGCGAACTCGCCATCGGCGCGGGCGGTATCGACATCGCGGTCGCGATGGGCGGCGGCTCCTACTACATCGACATGCCCGAGGTCGTCAACGTCCGGCTCGAAGGCGAACTCCCCGAGTGGGCGACCGCCAAGGACGTCATCCTCGAGCTGCTCCGGCGGCTCTCCGTGAAGGGCGGCGTCGGCAAAGTGCTGGAGTACACCGGTCCGGGCATCGAGAGCCTCTCCGTCCCGGAGCGCACCACCATCACGAACATGGGGACGGAACTCGGCGCGACCACCTCCATCTTCCCGACCGACGAGAAGACCGAGGAGTACCTCGACGCGCTCGGTCGCGGCGACGAGTACGTCGAACTGACCCCGGACGAGGACGCCGAGTACGACGACGAGATCGTCGTCGACCTCTCGGACCTCGAACCGCTCATCGCCAAGCCGTCGATGCCCGACAACGTGGTGCCCGTCCGCGAGGTCGCCGGCCAGTCGGTCGACCAGGTCATCATCGGCTCCTGTACCAACGGCGCGTACGAGGACATCCTCCCCGCCGCGAAGATGCTCGAAGGTCGTACCATCGACCGCAAGACGGACATGATCGTCGCGCCCGGTAGCAAGCAGGCCTCCGAGATGCTCGCCCGCGAGGGCCACGTCGCCGAACTGATGGCGGCCGGCGTCAACTTCTCCGAGGCGACCTGTGGCGCGTGTATCGGCATCGGTCACGTGCCCGCCTCCGACTCCGTGAGCGTCCGGACGTTCAACCGCAACTTCGAGGGACGCTCCGGTATCGAGGACGACTCGGTCTACCTCTGTTCACCCGAAGTCGCCACGGCGGCGGCCCTCAAGGGCGAAATCGTCGACCCGCGCGACCTCGCCGACGAACTCGGCGACCTCGAGGACCCCGGCTTCGAACTCGGCGACCGGTACGACACCGGCGGCGAAGACCCCGACCTCATCTCGCCCGACGAGGCCGTCGACGACGAACTCGTCAAGGGCCCGAACATCGGCGACGTGCCGCTGAAGGACACGATGGAGGCCGACCTCGAGGGGCCGGCCCTCCTGAAGATGGGCGACAACATCACGACCGACCACATCATCCCCGCGACCCAGGACATCCTGATGTACCGGTCGAACGTCCCGAAGCTCTCCGAGTTCACCCTCTCGCGCGTCGACGACTCGTTCGCCGAGCGCGCGCTGGACGCCGACGGCGGCTTCCTCGTCGCCGGCGAGAACTACGGACAGGGTAGCTCCCGCGAGCACGCCGCGCTGTGCCCCATGTACCTCGGCGTCGAGGGCGTGCTGGCCCAGAGCTTCGCCCGCATCCACAAGGCGAACCTGTTCAACTTCGGTCTCATCCCGCTCACCATCGACGAGGAGACCTACGAGAAGATAGAACAGGGCGACGACGTCGAAATCGTCGACGACGTGGCCGAGGCCGTCCGCTCCGGCCAGGAGGAGTTCACGGTTCGCGTGAACGACGACTGGGAAGCGACGGCCTACCTCGACGCCTCCGAGCGTGAGCGCGAAATCCTCGCGGACGGTGGCAAGCTGGCGCACACGAAGAAGCAGGCCCAGTCCGGCGGCAGCGGCGCGACGCCCGCCGACGACTGACGCGACGGTCACGGACAGCGGCACGCGCCGACTGGCGTCCCCCGCTGTGCGCCCCGAACGCCGATTCTTCTTTCGCCGACGGCCTACAGCGGCAGCCTCGCTCGCCGTACGCTCGCGGCCCGCGATAGTTCTCGCGTCGGTCGGACGGGACCGGGAAGACATCGCCGTGCGGGCGCGAAGGCGGCATCCTCGCGGATGGTCGACCACTGCAGCCGCGAGCGAGGCGGGACGCTGGCCGCGACGCGGTGGCGGTGGGGCATGAATCATTTATTCCCCCACGTCGAAGACATACGCGTGACGACAACCGCCAGCGCGGCGGACACCATCTCCATCCGCTCCGCGGAGGAGCCGGACCTGCTCGCCGTCTTCCGCATCGAGAAGGCGTCGTTCGACCAGCCGTGGCCGTTCTCGGCGTTCGAACGCTACCTCGACGAGCCGACGTTCCTCGTCGCGGAGGACGACGCGAAGGTGGTCGGGTACGTCGTCGCCGACGTGGTGCCGAACCACGGACGGGGACTCGGACACGTCAAGGACATCGCGGTCCACCCGTCCCGGCGAGGCGAGGGCATCGGGTCGAAGCTGCTCGAACGCGCGCTGGCGGGCATCGAGTCCCGGGGCGCACACAGCGTCAAGCTCGAAGTCCGGGCGAGCAACGAGTCGGCCATCGACCTGTACCGCGAGTTCGGCTTCCAGTACCTCCGGACGGTGCCGCGCTACTACGACGACGGCGAGGACGCGCTGGTGATGGTGGTCGAGCTAAACTGAAGGGTTTTCAGTCCGCGGCCGCTACCTGCGAGCATGGGATACGCCTGTCCGGTCTGCGAGACGCCCCAGTCCGACGGGGAGCATCTCGCCAACCACCTCGCGTTCACCGCCATGCTCGGCGACGACGAACACGCGGCGTGGCTCGACGAGCACGCCCCGGGCTGGGAGGAACAGGGGCCCGACGAACTCGCGCCGACCATCACTGACCGGGTCGCGGAGACGGAGTTCCCGCAGGTGTTCGAGGACACCCGACCGACGGACCACGACCACGCCGGGGACGACGCGCTCTTCGAGGACGAACTCCAGCGCGCCGGCGGGTACGGCCGGACGGCCGGGGCGCAGGGAGGGCGACCGATGGACGAGGACGCCCAGCGGATTCTGGCGGAGGCGCGCCAGATGACGGAGGAGATGCTCTCTGAAGAGGACGACTCCGAGGCTGACGAGTCCGCCGACGAGTAACCGGGTCGGGTCCGGCCGCCGGGCGTCAGATGGCGCAGTCGTCGACGAACTCGTAGCTTCCCTCGTACTCGTCGTCCTCGTCGGCGTCGAGTTTGCGTTCGACGGCGTCGCGGAGCCACTCGTCGACGGTCTCGTCGTCGCAGTCGGCCTCTATCCGCTTCCGGATGTCGGCGTCTACGGTGAGGACGAGGTGTCGTGGCGCATGAACCTTCGTTAGGAACCGGAAGTGCAAAAAGCTAGCCGCCACCTCCCCGCTCCGTCTCTCGGGGGGCTCCCCGGCGTCACGCGGTCGCACGCCGCCCGCCGCTGAAACCCTTATCAGGACACCGTCCGAAGGGACACCCATGAACGTAGTACCGGACACGAGCGCCGTCGTCGACGGACGCATCTCGCAGAAAGTCGACGCCGGCGACTTCGCCGGAGCGACCGTGCTCGTCCCGGAGGCGGTCGTCAGCGAACTCGAATCGCAGGCCAACGAGGGGATGGAGAGCGGCTGGGACGGCCTCTCCGAGCTCCAGCGGCTCGCCGACCTCGCGGACGGCGGCGAGATAGAACTGGAGTACGTCGGCGAACGCCCCGGTCCGGAGGAGAAGGGGTACGCCCACCGCGGCGAGATAGACGCGCTCATTCGCGAACTCGCCGCCGACCACGACGCCGTCTTCCTCACCAGCGACCTCGTCCAGAGCGAGGTCGCGGCCGCGAAGGGCCTGGAGGTGGAGTACGTCGCGCCGAAGACCCGCGACGTCGGTCGGCTGAGCATCGAGGACTACTTCGACGAGACGACGATGAGCGTCCACCTCCGCGCCGAGAGCCGCCCGATGGCCAAGCGCGGCGAGATCGGCGACATGCACTACCAGGAGATCGGCGACGAGGAGCTCTCCGAGGAACAGATGAAGGAGTACGGCGAGGAGATACTCCAGGTCGCCAAGCAGAGCAGCGAGGGGTTCGTGGAACTCGACGAGCAGGGGATGACCATCGTCCAGTTCCGCGACTACCGCATCGCCATCGCGGAACCGCCGTTCGCCGACGCCTGGGAGATAACGGCGGTGCGGCCCATCGTCAAGACCGACATGGAGGACTACGAGTTCGCCGACGAACTCAAAGAGCGCCTGATGGAGCGCCAGCGCGGCGTCCTCATCGCCGGGTCGCCCGGCGCTGGGAAGTCGACGTTCGCGCAGGCGGTCGCGGAGTTCCTCGCCGGCAGCGACTTCGCGGTGAAGACGATGGAGAAGCCCCGCGACCTCCAGGTCGGCCCGGAGGTCACGCAGTACACCGAACTCGGGGGCGAGATGGAGAAGACCGCCGACTCGCTGCTGATGGTGCGCCCCGACTACACCATCTACGACGAGGTCCGGAAGACCGACGACTTCGAGGTGTTCGCGGACATGCGCCTCGCGGGCGTCGGCATGGTCGGCGTCGTCCACGCCACGCGGGCCATCGACGCCCTCCAGCGCCTCGTCGGCCGGGTCGAACTCGGGATGATTCCCCAGATCGTCGACACCGTCGTCTACATCGAGGCCGGCGAGGTCGAGACGGTGTACGACGTGACGACCCAGGTGAAGGTGCCGGAGGGGCTGATGGAGGAGGACCTCGCGCGGCCGGTCATCCTCATCGAGGACTTCGAGACGGGCCGGCCGGAGTACGAGATATACACGTTCAACCGCCAGGTCGTCACCGTCCCCCTGAACGAGGGCGAGGGAGACGAGGGCGGCGTCGACGCCCTCGCGCGCCAGGAGATAGAGCGCGAGATACAGTCGGTCGCCCGCGGCCGCGTGGACGTGGACCTCCAGGGCCAGAACAACGCGACGGTGTACGTCGAGGAGGACGACATCTCCTACGTCATCGGCAAGGGCGGCGGCCGCATCGAGGACATCGAGAACCGTCTCGGCATCGACATCGACGTGCGAACCCACGACGAGAAACCCTCGTCCGCTTCGGGCGCGGGCGGAGCCGGCGCGAACGCGGCCCAGTCGCGCGGCGAGGTCGTGACGCCGGAGATAACGTCGCGCCACGTGGTCATCCCTATCGACGGCCACGCCGGCGAGACGGTCGAGGTCCAGGCCGACGGCGAGTACCTCTTCACCGCGACCGTGGGCCGGGGCGGCGACATTCAGGTGTCGCGCGGCAGCGCCATCGCCGAGGAACTGGAGCGCGCCATCGACAGGGAACGCCAAATAACGGTCGTCACGTCCTGAAAGCGCCGAACGGTGCGGTCAGGCGTCGGCGCAGCACTCGGCGTCGGCGTCGGACTGGACCGTTATCTCGTAGAGATTCTGGCGGGCGTCCGCGAAGTAGATGTCTTCCTCCACGACGCCGATGTCCTCCAGACGTTCGAGGGCGTACCGCACCGTCCGCGCCGACAGCATCGACTCGTCGACTATCTCTTTCTGCGTGAGCGATCCCTTGTACTCCAGAACTTTGAACACGAGCTTCGCGCTCGGGGGCAGGTCGTCGATTTCCTCCCGCTGTGTCTGGGACATCATCGTTACGAATCGAAACAGGCCAGCAGCATAAAACTATTGAGACACTGTGACATGCACCGGTGGGGCCGACGACCGCCCGTCGGCGCTCCCCGCCGCTGACCGGAGGTTTTAGCCCTCCTCGCCCGACGGTCTTCCCATGGAGTTGGCAGACGAGACCGAAGACGAACTGCGCGCGTTCGCCGAGCGGCTGCTCGCGTTCGACACGACGGGCGGGAAGGAGGGCCCGGCCCAGGCGTGGCTGGTCGACCGCCTCGAGGAGTGGGGGTTCGAGACCTACGAGTGGACCGCGGACGCGGCGGCGCTCGCCGAGCATCCGTCGTTCCCGGACGACCCCGACGCCGTCGAGAACACCGAGGCGAGCGCGGGCGGCCCCGGCCTCGACGAGCGCCCGAGCGTCGCGGGGGTTCTGGAGTTCGGGGATAGCGTCGAACGACGCTCGACGGACGATTCGGGCCCGACGCTGGTGCTGAACGGGCACGCGGACGTGGTGCCGGTCGCCCGCGAGTCGTGGGACACCGACCCCTTCGAGCCGACCTGGGGGGAGAACGAGTCCGGCGACCCGACGCTGACCGCCCGCGGCGCGGCCGACATGAAGTGTGGACTGGCGGCCTGCGTCTTCGCGGCGCGCCGCCTCGCCGAGCGCGCGGACCGCGAGGACCTCGACGGACGCCTCGTCGTCGAGAGCGTCGTCGGCGAGGAGGAGGGCGGCATCGGCGCGGCCGCGGCCGCGCTCTCGAACCCCTACCCCTTCGAGCGCGACGCGGCCCTCGTGGCCGAACCGACCGACCTCACCCCCGTGGTCGCCACCGAGGGCACCGTGATGAAGCGCCTGCGACTCACGGGTCGCTCCGCGCACGCCGCGACGCGCTGGCGCGGGGAGAGCGTCCTGCCGCGGTTCGAGCGCATCCGGCGGGCGTTCGAGGCCCTGGAGGGAGAGCGCGGCGAGTCGGTCGACCATCCCCTCTACGAGGAGTTTCCCGTCCCGTGGCCGGTCACGTTCGGCACCGTCAGCGCGGGCACGTGGTCGTCGTCCGTCCCCGCGACGCTCGAAGCGGAGGTCCGCATCGGCGTCGCGCCGGGTGAGTCGGTCGCGGAGGTCGAGGCCGCGTACGAGCGGCGACTGTCCGAGGTCGTCG
The DNA here is from genome assembly GCF_051917725.1 of Halomicrococcus pelagicus. Lineage (GTDB taxonomy): Archaea > Halobacteriota > Halobacteria > Halobacteriales > Haladaptataceae > Halomicrococcus. The sequence goes on along the minus strand of NZ_JBQBLX010000003.1, from coordinate 400,127 downwards.
ACGAGGACGAGTGGCTCCGCGAGCATCCCCCGTCGTTCGAGCGCTTCTCCATCCAGTTCGAGTCGGCCGAGATATCCCCCGACGAACCGGTGGTCGCCGCGCTCCAGTCGGCCATGGCCGGGCGGGACCTCGACGCCGCCCCGCGCGGAGCGACGTACGGTGCGGACTCGCGTCACTACGTCGCCGCCGGCATCCCCACGGCGGTGTTCGGCCCGGGCACTATCGAGCAGGCGCACTTCCCGAACGAGACGATAGACTGGCCGGACGTGCTGACGGCGAGCGAGGTGCTCGCCGACGCCGCACGCACGTTCCTGGGCTAGTCGAGGTACTCCTTGAGCGCGCGAGCGACGACCTCGCCCGGGTCGTCGTGGGCGAGCGCGGCCTCCCGCCGTAGCTCCCGGTACGCCGCGGGCGGCAGCGAGAGCGTCACTTCACCCGGCGTCACGCCGTGGTCCGCCAGCGCGCGCTCGACCGGGACGCCATCGTTGACCGCGCTGGCGACGGAGCGCACCTCCCGGACGGTCAGGTCGCCGTCGAGCGTCGCCCACGCGAGGTGGAAGCGCGCGTCGCCGCCCACGCGTGCGATGTGCTTGGCCGCGGTCGGCGCGATGTGGCCCAGCGCGACGTGGCGACGGATGGACTGCGGCAGGTCGTGAACCCGTGCCCACTTCCGGATGAACGAGACGCTGACGTCGCCGCCCGCGCGCTCGGCGGCCCCCTTGTACGACGTTTCCGCGCGGACGAGCGCGGCACAGGCCGCGGCACCGCGGAGCATGAAGACCTGGTCCTCGTCGCCCGCGCTGTCAGTCGCGAACGCGTGGACCGTCTCCGCGGCCGCCGCGACGCTCTCGGGGTCGTCGGGGTCGAACGCCTTCGCCTCCTCGGCGCGCTCGCCGGTGACGGACGCGTCGCCACGAACGACGGGTTCGCCGACGGGCGACTCGCGGTCCGTCGGCGGTTTCTCGTCGCCCCAGTCGTCGGTCGACCTCTCGTTGCCCCAGTCGTCGGTCATGGAGATTCCTTTGGGGTGGTGACGGCAAAAAGGGGGTGGTTCGGGTGATTACTCCCTCTTTCGCGGTCGTCGGTGCGGGGGACGGCCGCCGCGCGCCGTATTTTTATGTGGGACGACGCCGAAACTCGCGCCGTGTCGAGAGCCAGCACCGACTACGCGACACAGGAACGGCAGGTTCGTGCGCGCGACGAGAAGGAGGGAGTCGAGCGCTGGCTGGAGGACGTCTTCTTCGCGCTCGGGGAGGTGACGTTTCTCGCGCTGCCGGCCCTGCTCTCGCTGATGGACGCCGAGCCGAACGTCCCGCTGAAGTACGCCGCGATGTTCGTCTGGGCGACGCTCGTGCTCGCCACCGGAACGATGCGAGACGACCGGTTCGGCGGCCCGTGGCCGCCCGTCTCCCCGGTGCTCGTCGCCGTCCGGTTCGTCTACTACAACACCGTCGTCCTCGCCGCAGCGTACGCCGGGGCGGCGGTGGACCTCTCGCTGGGTTCGCCGGTCGTCACCGCGGCGGTAGCGACGCTCGTCGCTCTGGCCGCGGCCGCCGGATTCCCCCGACTGGTCGCCGCGCTCGGCGTTCGCGGGTCGGGCCGATAGCGGCCGCGACGGCGTCGCTTCTCGGCGGAGACGCATCCGGCGCTGCCGACGAACCGCCCGTCCGCCGCGAGCAGCGAGGCGACGAACGTCCGTCGAGACGCACGTCGGGGCGACGACGGGCGTCGGCTCGCAGCTACCGGGCCATGTTGCCGCTATCTCGGAGCGATTTGCCGCCAACTTATACGCCGGCAGTTCGAACCACTGCCCGAAGGCAATGCTCGGCTCACCACTCTTCCAGTCGTCGCTCGACCGATGGCGCAGGCTCGACCGCGGATGGAAGGCAGTCGCCCTCGGCGGTCTCCTCACCGCGGCGGTTCAGTTCGGGGTCGCGCTCCCGTGACGGCCGCCGCGAGCGACGAGGCGACGCCGCTGCGGGCGTACCTGCCGGGGCTGGCCGCGCTCGTCGTCGTCGGCCTCGCCGGGCGACTGGTCGGCGCCGCGGTGCCGTATCTCGACCCCCTCATCGCCGCCGTCGCCGTCGGCGCGCTGGTGGCGAACACGGTGGGGGTACCGGAAAGTTTCCTCCCGGGCGTGGAGACGAACAAGCTCTGGCTGGAGACCGGCATCGTCCTGATGGGGGCACGGATAACGCTCGGCGCGCTGCTCGACGCGGGGCCGACGCTGGCGCTCGTCGTCGTGGTCGGCGTGACGGCGACCGTCCTGCTGGTCGAGGGACTCTCCCGGACGCTGTTCGACGTTCCGCGCCGCCTCGGGTCGCTGCTCGCGGCGGGGGCCGGCATCTGCGGCGTCTCCGCGGTCGTCGGCGTGAGCGGCAGCGTCCGGGCCGACGAGAACCAGATAGCCTACGCCGCGGCGACCGTCCTGCTCTTCGACCTGCTGACGCTGTTCGTCTATCCGGCGCTGGGCGGCGTCCTCGGGCTCTCGGACCGCGTGTTCGGCGTCTGGGCCGGCCTGACGATGTTCAGCACCGGGCCTGTGACCGCGGCGGGGTTCGCGGTGTCGGAGGCGGCGGGCCGGTGGGCGACCGTGACGAAGCTCGCACGGAACCTGCTGCTCGGCGGACTGGTCCTCGCCTACTCGCTGTACTACGTCGACGGGCCGTCCGGCGACGCGTCGTCCGCGGGGACGAGCCGGTCGAAGCTCGCGCTCCTCTGGCGGTCGTTCCCGAAGTTCGTCGTCGGATTCTTCGCGGTCGTGGCCCTGTCGTCCGCGGGCGCGTTCTCGCGGGTCGAGACGGCGCAGTTGACGACCGCGTACGAGTGGCTGTTCCTCGTCGCGTTCGCGGGCCTCGGTCTCACGGTCGACTTCGACGACCTTCGGGACGCCGGCCTCCGACCGGTCGCCGTCGTCCTGACGGCCCTCCTCGTCGTCAGCAGCGTCTCGCTCGTCGCGATACGAACTGCGTTCGGCCCGTGACCGTCGTCCGTCCGGCGAGACCCCACCGAACCGATGGATACGGTTAATTACCGGGCGTGTGACACGCGACCATGGGCGTCAAATCACGCCTCGCGGCGGTCGAAGCGATCCCCGAGAACGGGTCCCTCCTGTTCACGGTGCGGGAAGAGGACGGGCGAAAAGAGGAGGTCGTTCTCGTCCGGGGTGACGACTGCGTCGAAGCGTGGAAGAACTTCTGTCAGCACGAGACCGACCAGCGACTCGACCGCGGTTTCGGTGCCGCGATGCGGGACGGCGAGATAATCTGTCCGAAACACGGGTCGATGTTCGACGCCTGCACCGGTCACTGCGACAACGGGAAGGCCGCGGGGTCGACGCTCGTCGCCGTCGACGTGACCGTCGAGGACGGCGACGTGTACCTCGTCGACGACGACTGTCGATACCTCTACGACGGCGGCATCGACGACGACGACGCGCCCGGCACCTCCTCGCACCTGACGTTCTGAACGCTCCGGGCCGGCGGTACGCCTCGCGCCCGCCACCTCGTTTTAGGCGATGGCGACGGACGGACAGAGCATGGACGGCTACTTCACCGACGTCGCCGAACGCGACTGGCAGACGACCGACGAGGGGACGGTCCGGCTGGCGCTGGTCGGTCTCGGCCGGTTCACGCGGTCGGAAGTGCTGCCGGCGGTCCGGAACGCGGACCGCTGTGAGGTGACCGCGCTCGTCAGCGGTTCGCCGGAGACGGCGTCGGCGGTCGCCCGCGAGCACGGCGTCGACGTGACGCTCGACTACGACACCTTCGCGGACGGCGAGCGGTCGGACGCCTTCGACGCCGTCTACGTCGGCGGGCCGAACGGTCTCCACCTGGATTACACGCGAACGGCCGCTCGCCTCGGCAAGCACGTCGTCTGCGAGAAGCCGATGGAGGTGAGCGCCGACCGGGCGCGGGAGATGGTCGAACGCTGCGACGACGCGGGCGTGACGCTGATGGTCGCCTACCGACCGCAGATAGAGCCGACGATGCGCCGGGTTCGGGAACTGGTCCGCGACGGTGCGGTCGGCGACCCGGTCCAGATTCACGCCTGGTTCACGGGACACATCCTCGACCAGAACGCGGACGCCGACCAGTGGCGGCTCGACCCCGACCTCGCCGGCGGCGGCGCGCTGATGGACGTCGGCGTCTACCCCCTCAACGCGAGCCGGTTCCTCCTCGACGCCGACCCGGTCGCCGTCCAGGCGACGACGCACGCGCCCGACGCGGCGTTCGAGGGCGTCGACGAACACGTCGCCTTCCTGTTGACCTTCCCCGGGGGCGCGACGGCGTCCTGCACGGCCAGCTACGACGCCCAGCAGGACGACCGCCTGCGACTCGTCGGCACCGAGGGACAGGTGCAGGTGAATCCCGCGTTCGACGCGGGCGTCACCCCGACCGTCACGCTCGAACGCGGCGAGGAGACCGTCGAGTACACGGGACCGTTCGTGAACGAGACGACCGAGGAGTTCGACTACTTCGCCCACTGCGTCCTCACCGGGACGGAGCCGGAACCGGACGGCCGCGACGGCCTCGCGGACGTGGAGGTCGTCGAAGCGGTCTACGAGTCGGCCGAGACGGGACGGCGCGTCGAACCGCGTTACAGCGCGTAGCTGCGGCCGAGCTCCGCCGCGCTCGCGTCGAACCCGTCCTCCCGCAACTCCTCGGCGAACGCCTCACAATCGTCGCCGTGATTGACCAGGATTTCGGCGTCCCGGTAGGAGTCGAGGAACGACCGGAGGCCGTCGTGGTCCGCGTGCGCCGAGAAGTCGTACTGCTCGACCTGCGCGCCGACCGGCATCACGCGCCCGTCGATTTCGGCGCTCCCGGTCTCCAGCAGGTCGCGTCCGGGCGTCCCCTCGACCTGGTACCCGGTCATCGCGACCTTGTTCGTCGGGTTCCGCCGGATTTCGGGGATGTAGGTCATGGCCGGGCCGCCGGAGAGCATCCCGCTGGTGGTGACGATGGCCGCGTTCTGGTCGGCGATGCGCTTTCGCTGGCCGTTTCGCCCGGTGACGAGCCGGGCGTGGGATTTCGCCCGCCGAAGGGCGTCGGCGTCGCGCACGAACTCCGGATGCCGGCGAAGCATCTTCGTCACCTGCTTGCCCATCCCGTCGACGTAGCACGGAACGTCGTGGGCCTCGCAGACGAGCAGCATCTCCTGGGTGCGTCCGATGGCGAACGCGGGGACGACGACCGTGCCGCCCTCCCAGAGCGTCGTCTCGACGCTCTCGACGAACCGCCGCTCGACCGCGGCGCGGTCGTCGTGTGCCACGTCGGCGTACGTGCTCTCGCAGACGACCACGTCCGCGTCGGGACGCGCCGTCGTTCCAGAGAGCAGACGCTGGTTCTCCGTGTGGAAGTCGCCGGTGTAGAGCAGTCGCGTCTCGCCGTCGTTGATCAGTACGTGCGCGCTCCCCGGGATGTGGCCGGCGTCGTAGAAGGTGACCTCGTAGCCCGCCGCCTCGAACGGTTCGTGGTAGCCGTGCGTCTCGGAGACCTGCGTGACGCGCTTGACCTCCGCCTCGGTGAACGGGCAGACGTAGCTTCCGCCGCGGCGTCCGCGACGCCGCGAGCCTCCGGTCGCTCCGCTCCCGGAGACGCCGTGCAGTTTGAGGGTGTCGCGTGCCAGCGTCAGGGTCAGCTCCCGGGTCGGCGGCGTCCAGTGAATCGGTGGGCGGTCGTCGCCCGACAGCAGGGCGGGCACGGCCCCGGCGTGGTCGAGGTGGCCGTGCGAGACGACGACGGCGTCCGGGTCGACGTCCCCGACCGGGAACTGCGGCGGGTTCCCCGTCAGGATTCCGTAGTCCAGCAGGAGAGAGTCGTCGACGAGGACGGCGCTCCGACCGACCTCGCGCGCACCGCCGAGAAATTCGACGTTCATCGCCGGTCCGTACTCGCCGCACGCCTTTTCATGCGTCGATTGCTCGCACTGCAGTACCCCCGTCGAACCTGTGCCGGCGCGCGAAACCGAAGAGTGCGGTCAGTTCCCTACGAGCACTCGCTCCAGCCGCAGGACTCGCAGGTCTTGCAGCCCTCCGAGAAGTACAGCGACAGCGAGCCACACTCGGGACACTCGGGGCTCTCCCCGGCGTCGATGATGCTCTGCTGGTCGGCGTCGCTCTCTTTCGTGCTCACGCCGGAGGCCGCGGCCGCGCCGCTGCCGTCGGTCTCGCGGGCGACGTCGACGTTCGGGCCGGTCACGTCGGCGTCGTCGGCCGTCTCTTCGAGCGTCTGCTGCTGGGGGTAGGCCTTCTCTACCTCGCCGTCGAGGTAGCGCCGCATCGCCGTGCCGATGGCGTCCGGGATGGAGTTTATCTGCTCGCCCTTGTCCCAGGCGACCTTCGGACTGCGGATGCCCCGCAGTTCGTCGGCGATCTCGTCGGGGTCGACGCCCGACCGGAGCGCCGTGCTGATGGTCTTCGCCAGCGCCTCCGTGAACGAGGCCGTGAAGCCGCCGGAGTTGCCGATGTTGGCGAACAGTTCGAACGGCTGGCCCTGCTCGTCCTCGTTGATGTTGACGTACAGTTTGCCGTAGCCGGTGTCGATGCGCTGGGTGACGCCGTGGAGCACGTCCGGGCGAGGTCGCTTCTTGCCCAGTTCGACGTCGTCGTCGGACGGCTCGAAGCCGACGTCGAGGTCGTCGCCGATGGCCGCACGGACGTCCTCGTTGTCGAGGAAGCCGTCGATGCCGCCGAACACCTCCTCTATCTGGGCGACGATGGTCTCGGCGGCCTCCTCCTCGTCGGCGAACTCCTTGTTGTCGGCGCGCGTCGTCAGCACCTGCTTGCTCCGCGTGCCGTCGCGGTAGACGGTGACGCCCTTCCCGCCGTTCTCGTAGATGTAGCGGTACACCTCGTCCATGTCCTCCTTCGTCGCGGAGTTGGGGAAGTTGCAGGTCTTGCTGATGGCGCTGTCGACGCCCTCCTGGCAGGCGCACTGGACGGCGGCGTGGTCCTTGCCGGAGAGGTCGCTCGTGACGACGAACAGTTCGCCGATGGCGTTCGGCACGGTTTCGAGTCCCTCGACGCCGTCGAACTCGTTCTCGGCCATCTGCTCCTGGGCCTCTCGCTTGACGGCCTCGACGTCGATGTCGTTCGCCTCCAGCGTCCGCAGGAAGTAGTCGTCGAACTCCACGAGCATCTCGTCGCCCTGCACGTCGTCGGAGACGTTCTTGTAGTAGGCGACGTTGTAGATGGGCTCACAGCCGCCCGTGGTGTTGCCGACCATCGAGGTCGTGCCGGTGGGCGCGATGGTCGTCGTGTTGTGGTTCCGGATAGGGAAGCCGTCCTCCCAGTTGTCCGCGTCCAGGCCGGTCTGGTGTTCGAACCACTCGCGGTACTCGGTCGGGTTCGCGTACTTGCTCTTGTCCCACTCGTCGAACGAGCCGCGGTCCTCCGCGAGTTCGTGGGAGGCCCACTTCGACTCGTGGTTGATGTGGGTCATCAGCTGGCGGGCCATCTCGTTGCCCTCCTCGCTGCCGTAGCGGACGCCGAGCTGGATGTACAGCTGGGCCAGTCCCATGATGCCGAGCCCGATTTTGCGCATCTCCCGGACCTTCTGCTCTATCTTGTCGACCGGGAAGTCCGACATCGTGACGACGTTCTCGAGGAAGCGGGTACCCCACTCGATGCGGTGGTCGAACTCCTCGTAGTCGATGGCCTCGCGGAGGAACGCGTCGACGGCCTCGTCGAGCGACCCGTAGTCGTCGCCGTGCTCGTCGTACCAGACGCGCCAGTCCGGGCCGTCCTGGTCGGCGAGCGTCGAGAGGTTGATGTGGCCGAGGTTGCAGGCCTCGTACTCTTCGAGCGGCTGCTCCCCGCAGGGGTTGGTCGCCAGAATCCGGTGGTCGGGGTGTTTCTCCACGTCGAACGAGTGTTCCTTGTTGACCCGTTCGAGGTAGATGACGCCGGGTTCGCCGTTCTCGTGTGCGCCGTCGACGATGCGGTCCCAGAGGACCTCCGCGGGAATCGACAGTTCCTCGCCGACCTCGACGTACTCGCCGAGGCCGAACATCTCGTACAGCTCCTTCGTGTGCTCGGTCGCGACGTGGGCCTCGCCGGTGCGCGGGTTCGTGAACGTGAACTCCTCGTCCGCCTCCAGTGCCTCCATGAAGTCGTCCGTGACGCCGACGGAGATGTTGAAGTTCGAGAGATGCCCCTCGGCGGCGTTCCGGAGGTGCTTGGGCACGCGGCCGTCCTCGTCGATGAGGTCGCGGGCCTCTTCCAGGGCGTCCTTGAAGGAGTTGTGCGTGTAGTCGTCGGGGTCGTTCAGTCGCAGCGTCTCGGCCAGGCTGACGTCCTTGTTCTTGGCGTGGATGAACTGGATGACGTCCGGGTGAGAGACGCGCATGACGCCCATCTGTGCGCCGCGCCGGGCGCCGCCCTGCGCGATGGTCTCGCACATCTGGTCGTACGTGCGCATGAACGTGATGGGACCGGACGCGATGCCGCCCGTGCTCCCCACCGCGTCGCCGTACGGCCGGAGCTTCCAGAACGCGTAGCCCATGCCGCCGCCGGACTGGAACACCTGGGCGGCCTCCTTCGCCGTCTGGTGGATGTCGTCGATGTCGTCCTCGGGGGAGTCGACGAAGCAGGCGGAGAGCTGCTGGAGTTCGTCGCCCGCGTTCATCAGCGTGGGCGAGTTCGGGATGAACGAGAGGTTCTCCATCAGGTCGGTGAACTCCTCGTCGACGGACTCGACGTGGTCGCGAATCTCGTCGGGGAGCTCCGGGACGACCGTCTCGTAGGCGAACTTGTTGACGTTGTAGATGGACAGTTCGGTCTCGACGTCGTCGTCGGCCGTCGTCCCCTTCCCGAACACCTCGGCGGCGAGCTCGTCGCGTCGCGGGTGGTCGGGCTTGAGCTGGTCGGGCGTGACGGTTATCTCGACCCCGCGCCGGTCGGCCTCGTAGACGGCCTCCGCCAGCGCGATGTTGTGGGCGACGCGCGGGAACAGGTCCTCCTGCTCCTCGATGAGGTCGCCGTCGGCGTTCTTGCGGAGGTACCGCGCCGGGAGGATGTTGTGGTAGGCGTTGCCGGTCAGGCGGTCTTCGAGCGTCTCGCCCTCGGTGCGCTTGACCGGTAGCGTGACCTCGTCGGCGTCCGCGTCGTGCGCGCCGCTCATGCGTCCGTCACCGCCCCCGATTCGGTGCTCTGTATCGCGATTCGGCTGTCGGTGGTTGGGTAATTCCGTTCCATTCGTAACGGAGAATGCATCTTCTCCCTCCTAAATTAAGCTTGCTTTCCTTACTGCAAGTCCATTTGCAGAAGGGCGCCGCTGGTCGTTCGGAGTGAACGCTGGACCGGCCCTGGATTGGCCACGGTCTATCACTCTCTGGTAAGGCCCGGAAGGTTATAAGAGTGTTCAGACCGGGGTGAAAGTGTCTAATAACTACCCGTTACTCCTCGTAATCGTCTGTTGGACGGCCGCCCTCTTTCGATTATCCCTCTGGCGCCTATCCTCACCTCCGGTACGTTTAACCCTCGCCGCTACGGACGTCCCGGATATGCTCACATCGGTTCGGGGAACGCTCGCACCGCCGTCGACGCTGGTTTCGTTACTCGGAGTGACCCCCGAAATGGCGCTCGTCGGACTCGGCGTCGTTCTGGTGGTCCTCCTCGTCGGTCGCGTTCTCCTCAAGATGGCCTGGCGGCTCGTAATCGTCGCGCTGGTCGTCGCCGCCGCGCTGTACGGCTTCGGGGTCCTGTCCGTCTAGCATCGACGGTCGGAGAGAACGGCAGTTCCGGGGACCTGTTCGGTCGCGTCGCGTGGCGGGACGAACGTGACGAGGAGTCGCGACGTCAGGCCGGCGCCGTCGTCCGGACCCGGTGGACGAAGTTCGCCACGACGTCGCGACCGTGCGCCGTCAGCACGCTCTCCGGGTGGAACTGCACGCACTCGATGGGATGCTCGCGGTGGCGCACGCCCATCACGAGTTCCTCGTCGACGCCGTGTGTCGTCGTCGCGGTCACGTCGAAGCAGTCGGGAACCTCGGTCGCCACCAGCGAGTGGTACCGGCCGGCGCGAAAGCCCTGCTCGATGCCGGCGAAGACCCCCTGACCGTCGTGGTCTATCGGGAACGCCTTGCCGTGGACCGGTTCCGGGGCGCGTCCGACCGTGCCGCCGTAGGCGTACACGGCCGCTTCGAGCCCGAGACAGACGCCGAACGTCGGCACCTCGCGCGCGAGGTCCCGGAACACGTCGAGGGTGACGCCCACGTCGCGGTCGTTCTCGGGGTGGCCCGGTCCCGGGCTGACGACCACGGCGTCCGGGTCGGTCGCGCGCACCTCATCGAGCGAGGCGGTGTTCCGGAGGACGGTCGTCTCGGCGCGTTCGCTGACGTACTCGACGAGGTTGTAGGTGAACGAGTCGAAGTTGTCGACGAACGTCACCCGGGTCATCGCGACACCCCCGGCGGCTCCGCGGCCGCGTCGTCCGCCGTCCGGTCGTCGGTCGCCTCGTCCACCTCGATGCGTTCCAGCGCCGCGAGCACGCCGTCCATCTTCTGTTCGGTCTCGTCGAACTCCGCGGCGGGGTCGCTGTCGGCGACGACGCCCGCGCCGGCCCTGACCGTGACGAGGTCCGCGTCGCCCGCAGCGTCCTCCCCGCCGCGCTCGACCGTCGCGGTCCGGATGACGATGGCCACGTCGGCGTCGCCGGTCCACGAGTAGTAGCCGACGCCGCCGCCGTAGAGGCCCCGGGGCGTGCGTTCGAGGTCGTCGATTATCTCCATCGCCCGGATCTTCGGCGCGCCGGAGAGCGTCCCGGCGGGGAACGCGGCCCGGGTCGCGTCGAAGGCGTCCGGCGGACGCGCCGGCGTCGTCGACGACCGTCCGGCGGCGGTCGCCTCCGCGGCGAGGTCGCCGACGACCGTGCTCTCGATGTGCTGGACGTGGCTGTACTTCAGGACGTTCATGAACTCCTCGACGCGGACGCTGCCCGCCTCGCTGACGCGGCGGACGTCGTTGCGCGCCAGGTCGACCAGCATCGCGTGCTCGGCGCGCTCCTTCTCGTCGGCCAGCAACTCGCCAGCGAGCTTGCGGTCCTCCATCGGGCTCGCGCCGCGCTCGCAGGTGCCGGCGATGGGGTTTGCCACCACCTCGCCGTCCCTGACGGAGACGAGCGTCTCCGGGCTCGCGCCGACGACGTGCAGGTCGTCGTACCCGAGACAGTACATGTACGGCGAGGGGTTCACCTCGCGCAGGGCGTCGTACAGCCCCAGGGGGTCGACCTCGCCGCGGAGCCGGCGCTCGCGCGAGACGACGCCCTGGTAGATGTCTCCCGCTGCGACGTGCTCTTTGGCCGCCCGGACCGCGTCCTCGTACGCGTCGCGCGGGCCGGCGGTCTCCCCGTCGGGGACGAACCCGCCTGTCTCGGGCGGTGCGGCGTCGGCGAGCGCCTCGCGCACGCGGTCGACCTCCGCGACCAGGTCGTCGTACACCGCCCCGGCGTCGTCGTCCGGCCAGACGACCGGCGTCACGGACAGCGAGAGCGTGTCGGCGACGTGGTCGAAGACGAGCGTCGACGTGCTCAGGACGAACTGTGCGTCCGGGAACCGCGAGTCGGGGTGGTCGACGCCGCGCTCGTCCAGCCAGAGGTCGTAGACCGCGTCGTACGCGAGGAAGCCGACCAGCCCGCCGGCGAAGCGCTCGTCGCCCGAGAATCCACGTCGTTCGACGTCCGGCAGCGCACCCCGGAGCCTGTCGAGGGTGTCCCCGTCCGCCGCGGCCGCGCCGGCGCTCGGCGATGGCCCGAGGAGCTCCTCGTACCGGTCGTCGCCGAGCGCGTCGACGCGCGTCCCGTCCCGTTCGACCGTCACCACCGCGGCCGGGTCGTAGCCGACGAACGAGTGGCGGGCGTGGCGGTCCTCGGCCTCGGCGGCGAACGCGCCGTTCGGGTCGCTGGAGGCGACCTTCTCGGCGCTCTCTAAGAGGAAGTCGTAGTCGCCGTCGCCGAGCGCGGCGTAGGCCGCGAGGGGGTCCACGTCGACGTCGAGGGCGGCCGAGAGGTGGACGACGACCGGCGCGTCGCCGGCGTCGGACCGCGATTCGTCTCGCGTCGCCCGCTCGACGAACGTCTCGCGGTCCATCATGGCGTGACGGTCCTGCTCTCCTTCCGCGCGTTCTCGACGAACGACTCGACCGCGTCCGCGTCCTTCCGACCGCCGGTCGCTTCGACGCCGGACGCCACGTCGACCGCGAAGGGGTCGACGGTGTCGACCGCCTCGGCGACGTTCCCGGGCGTCAGGCCGCCCGCGAGCACGACCGGCGAGTCGAGGTCCGCGACCGCGTCCCGGGCGCGCTCCCAGTCGTGCGTCTCGCCAGTCCCGCCGGCGGCCGCCGCGTCGAGCAGGATGGCGTCCGCCACCGCGTCGTACCGCGACGGGTCGTCGGCCGCGGCGTCGACGGCCTGGACGAGGCGCGCGTCGACCATCGACGCGAGATACGCCAGGTCGCCGACGCCGGTGCCGTGGACCTGCACCGCGTCCGGTTCGACCGCCTCGACGACGTCGACGGTGCGCTGGGGGTCCTCGGGCATCGTGACCAGCACTGTCGTGACGAACGGCGGGACGGCGGCGGCGAGTTCGGCGGCCCGCTCCGGGGATATCTCGCGGGGCGAGTCCACGGGCACGTCGACCAGGAGACCGACCGCGTCCGCGCCCGCCGCGACGACGTGCCGGAGGTCGTCCTCGTCGGTGAGTCCGCAGATCTTCACCCGCGTCATGCCGACACCGTCCGCGTCATCGACGCCAGTTGCCTGCCGGCGTCGCCGTCGTCGATGGCTTTCGCGGCGCGCTCGACCCCGTCTTCCAGCGAGGTGGCCTCGCCAGCGACGTAGACGGCCGCGCCGGCGTTCGCCACGACGATGTCGCGTTTCGCGCCGCGAACGTCGCCCTCGACGATGCCGCGCAGGTCGCGAGCGTTCGCCTGGGGCGTGCCGCCCGCGACCGCGGCGACGTCATGGCGCTCCACGCCGACCTCGGACGGGGAGAGCGCGTACTCCTGGACGTCGGTACCGTCGACCTCGGCGACGGTCGTCTCGCCGTGGACGGCTATCTCGTCCATGCCGGAACCGTGGACGACCAGCGCTCGCTCGACGTTCATCTTCGCCAGCGAGCGTGCGAGCACCGGGACGAGGTCGGGGTCGTAGACGCCGACGACCTGCGCGTCGGCCCCCGCGGGGTTCGTCAGCGGGCCGAGGACGTTGAACAGCGTTCGGATGCCGAGTTCCTGGCGCGGGCCGATGACGGCCTTCATCGCGGGGTGGAAGACGGTCGCCAGCATGAATCCGATGCCGCGCTCCTCGATGGCCGACTCGACGGCGGGCGGTTCGGCGTCGATGGTGACGCCGACCTCGTCGAGCACGTCCGCGCTGCCCGAGGAGGAGGAGACGGAGTAGTTGCCGTGCTTCGCCACGGGGACGCCGGCACCGCTGGCGACGATGGCGGCGGTCGTGGAGACGTTGATCGTGTCGTAGTCGTCGCCGCCCGTGCCGCAGGTGTCGACCAGCGGCGACCGGTCGGGGTCGATGGTCCGGGCGGCGTCGCGCATCCCCTGGGCGAAGCCGGCTATCTCGGACTCCGTCTCGCCCTTCGAGCGGAGCGCGGCCAGCAGCGCGCCGATCTGCGCGTCGGTCGCGCCCTCGAAGACCGCCGTCGCCGCCTCGCGCGCCTCCTCGAGCGTGAGATCCTGTCCGTCCGCGACGCGTTCGATATGTGCCTGCATTTTGGAACACCGATGTACTGTTTCGAGTTATAATGGACAAGTTCGTACATCTCCTTAAATCTGCCGGGGCGACCGGCCCGGAGGGAACTCGCCGACTGCGCCGGATTCCGAAACCTTCAATTATCCCTGTCGCAAACGATGAGATGCGTTCGAGAAGCCGACTGGGTTTGTGGTCTAGTTGGTTATGACACCTCCTTGACATGGAGGAGGCCGGCAGTTCAAATCTGCCCAAACCCACTACTTCTCTCCGCAACAGTTTTCGACGAGCGAAGCGAGTCGCGGTATCGCGGAAGATACTCCTCGGCAGGACGAGGTAGCGTCACCGAGCGGCAGGAACGCGGACGAACCGACCGGACCGCTCTCCTCGACTAACGGCCGTTGGTACGTGCTAGCTTATACCTTGGAGCGTCGTACTCCCTTCCGGGGAGTATCCATGAGTGAATCGGAACACCATTCGGAGCAAGTCGAGGAGACCGTCGGCCGAAAGGCGTGGCACACGGGCACGAAAGTAGCGGGAGTCTGGCTCGCAGCCGGGTCCCTCGTTTTCGTGGTGAGCCTCGTCCTCCACCCACCGCTTCCACCCGAACCCGGTGAGTTCATGGCGACCATCGCCGACGGACCTGCCCGGTGGGTAGCGGCCCACTGGGCGGCAACGATGGCGCTCACCCTCTTCGCGATAGCGGGTCTGATCGTGCTCACGGCGGGGTCGCGTCTCACCCAGAACGGGTGGACGATGACCGCGTGGGCCGTGCTGGTCGTGGGCGCGCTGTGGGTCACGACGACTGCCGTGGCAGAGGCCACCGTGATCACCGAGGCCGCCGTAGCCGGCGACACAGCGACGTTCGAAGCGTGGCAACTCTTCGCCGAAGGCAAAGCCGTCGGGTTCGGATTCCTGGCACTGGCCGTCGCCGTGATCGCCGGCAACGAGGTTCGGAGTACCCGTTCGGTGATTCCCGTGTGGGCCTCGTGGATCGGTGCCGCTGCAGGGGTCGTGGCCTTCGTGGGGTTCGTCGTCTTGGGGTTACTGCTCGGCATCGCCCTGGGCGGTCCAGTCTGGATAGCGTCGACGATCGTGATGAGCCTGTGGACTCTCTGGTTCGGCGTCGCCCTGGTGCGGTCCGATGATTCCAGAGTTCGGCTTCGGGACGTTGGAACCGGTAGAGAAGGGGCAGTCTGACGGGCGTTCACCGTTCCGCGAACGGCGAGTCGCGCCGTTCGCCGGTCCGGAGAACTGACGACTCTAGCTGCGGCGCTCGACGACGACTTCCTTCGTCTTCTTCGCGTCGACGCCGAACAGGAACCCCGAGACGAACAGCAGTTCGTTGCCGACGTAGTACCGCCGGACGACGTGGTCGACGAGCGGCAGTATCGGGTCGGGGGTGATCTGGAGGACGACGAGGACGAGCGCGACGACGGCGGCGAGACCGGCGAACCAGCGGACCACCGTGCCGGAGAGGAATCCGACGACGAAGACGGCGATGGCGGCGAGGAGGGTCACGGCCGTCCCCTATGTGGAGGCGACGCTTCAAGCTATCGCCGGGCGGGACTCGCCGGCGAAGGCCGTCACTTCTACCCGTCTCCCCTCGCTACGATGCGAACCACCGA
This sequence comes from Halomicrococcus pelagicus, assembly GCF_051917725.1. Lineage (GTDB taxonomy): Archaea > Halobacteriota > Halobacteria > Halobacteriales > Haladaptataceae > Halomicrococcus. Next base: position 384,796 of record NZ_JBQBLX010000003.1, on the reverse strand, counting down.
CGGCCGTGCGCCGCGCTCTCGTCGGAGGGACGACGGATGGACACGAGCGGAGCACTCGCGACTCGCGACCGGTTGGCGCGTCTCGCCAGGTTCGCGACCGTGGGTGTCTCCGGGTTCGTCGTCAACGTCCTCGTCTTCGCGGTGACGACGCCCGCTCTCCAGTACGTCCTGGCCGGCGTGGTCTCCTGGGCCGTCGCGAACTTCTCCAGCTACAACCTGAACCGCCGGTTCACCTTCAGCGACGTCGAGTACGGCTATCTCCGCGGCTACCTCCGGCATCTCTCGGTGTACGCGGTCGGGTTCGTGGTGTACGTCGTCGCGCTGTCGCTGCTCGGACTGTTCGTCGACCGCTTCCTCGCGCTCGCGGTCGCGGTCACGCTCAGCGGCGCGCTGAACTTCGTCGGAAGCGAGTTCTGGGTGTTCGATCCGGGGCTGTGACGAGGGTGACATCGCAAGGTCAAGACCTACCCGTGCTCGTCGTCACGAATCCATATGGAACTCAGAGAGCGAGTCGCCGACGCGGCCGAATCGGCGTCGTCGGCGTCAGCCGGGGACGTGCGGGAAGCGGTGAAAGAGCGGGCCACGGAGGCGTCACAGCGGGCGGCCTCGACGGGGAGCGAGGTCGTCCGGGAGACGACGAGCGCGGGGTCGGTCGCCCGCGACGGGGTCGCCGACGCGACGAACGCGACGCGGGAGACGGTCGAGACGGCGTTCGAGCGCTTCGACCTCCCGGACGTCGCGGTCGGACCGCCGGACGTCGGAATCACTCCGGCGGACGTCGCGATAGATCCGCCGGACGTCGCGGCCCCGACCGGGGAGTCGCCGTCGGCGGCGGCGGTGGCCGAGGAGATTCAGGCCATCCTCGAGGACGTCGACCGCCGATACGCGGCCAGAAACGCCCTCGAAGGCGCGCGATACGGGATAACGGCCGGTCCGTACGGTGCCGCCGTCGGGGCCGGCGTCGGGACGGCGTACGGCGCCTACAGCAGCACCCGGGGCGCGTTCGACCCGGACGACCCGTCCGGTCCGGTCGGCGAGCGGGTCGAGTCGGTCACGGAGGGAGTCGACGCCGGCCGCTACCTGGACGGCGTCCGGCACGCGAAGACGGGGTACAGGGTCGGTGGAAAGCTGGGGACCGAGGGGAAGATCGCCGGCGCGGCGCTGGGCGGCGGCGTGAGCCTCCTCGCGGCGCTACTCCGGGAGTACTCCGGGGACGACGAGTCGCTCGGGGAACTGCTGGCCGACGACCGCCTCGAACCGCTCGTCGGGGTCGCGACGGGCGTCGGCAACCGCCTCGGACCGGTCGGCGACGCGCTCGAAGACGGCGTTCGACGGACGGGAGCGGTACTGGCCGAGAACCGGGAGACCGTCGAGCACCTCGGCGTGGTCGCGGCGAGCGTCGACTGGGCGAGGGCCCAGGAGGCCGCTACCCAGTCGTTCGCGGCGTTCAGCCGCGTCGCCGGTCAGCCCGGGACGGTCGGGAAGGTCGTCGAGGGCAGTCGTGCCGTGTCGGAGTCGGCCTCGCTCTGGTACGAGGTGTACGCCGACGTGCAGGCGTCCACGGAGCCGTAGCGTCGGTAGCGAGTCGGCGTGGACCTGGCCTCGACGGCGGTCGCCGAACTCTCGAACTCTCTGTAATCACACAGATAACGTAACCTATGAGCGAGAGATTATACGTTCGGTCGGCGGCGGTCGTGCTTCCGACTCGTCCCTCCGGCGGTGGCCGGTCGCTCCGGAACGTTCAGGCGCGGATTCGTGTCTGAAATATTCCAAAACAGCTATCAAGGATAAGTCGTGTAGGTTGAGATAGAGTACCGTGGGACTCGCTCACTCAGTGTCCGACATGTCAGCCGTTGCTCGCTCGCTCGACGCCACTATCCCGTTCTTCGCGGTGTTACCGGCGTTCGTCGGCATCGTCGTACTCGTGTGGTTCTTCTTCCCGGACCTGTCCAACTGGTCGAGTCCGCCCGCTCGCGAAAACGAGTACAGTTTCGATCTCGACGAGCTGGAGTGACGGCGTCGGCGCGGGCCGTACTCGGAGCGCTCGTCGAGTCGTTCAGTTGCCGCCGAGGAACCGGAGCGCCACCCCGAGGGCGATGACGATGAGCCCGAGAATCGTCGCTATCGGCGGTATCGGGACGAACAACAGTACGATTCCAACGAGGATGACTATCGTCGACGTGTTCACGATACGACGAAGTACGGCGAGAAGCCGAATATGAATTGTGGCTGTCGGTTCGAGACGGCGTGAAAGCTACTCAAGCGCGCTACCGACCCGGACGACAGTCTCCTCGTCGAACTTCGGACCGATGAACTGCGCGCCGACGGGGAGACCGTCCGTCTCGCCGGCCGGCACGGAGATGGCGGGGAGGTTCGCCAGGTTGACCGGGACGGTGTTGGCGTCCGCGAGGTACATCTTCAGCGGGTCGTCCAGGCTCTCGCCCATGGGGAACGGCGGTGTCGGCATCGTCGGACTCGCCAGCACGTCCACGTCCTCGAACGCCGCGTCGAAGTCCTGTTTCACCCACGCCCGGGCGTCCTGGGCCTTCTTGTAGTACTTGTCGTGGTAGCCCGCCGAGAGCGCGTAGGTGCCGAGCAGGACGCGGCGCTTCACCTCGTCACCGAACGCCTCCTCGCGCGCCTTCGCGAACGTCTCGTTCCAGTTCCCTTCGAAGCCGCCGGAGTGGCCGTAGCGCACGCCGTCGTAGCGTGCGAGGTTCGAGGACGCTTCGGACATGGCGATGACGTAGTACGCCTCGACGGCGTGTTCGACCGACGGCAGCGAAACCTCCTCGACCGTCGCACCCTGCGATTCGAGGTCGTCCAGCGCGGCCTCGAACTGCTCGACGACGCCCTCGTCGGCGCCCTCGACGAGTTCGTTCGGGACGCCGACCGTCAGCCCCTCGACGTCGCCGTCCGCGGCGGCGGCGTAGTTCGAGTCGGCTCCCTCCTCGCGCGTGGTCGCGTCGTGGTCGTCCGGACCGGCGATGACGTCCAGCAGTTCGGCGGCCTCCGCGACCGTAGGTGCGATGGGGCCGATCTGTTCGAGGCTGTTGGCGTACGCGACCAGGCCGTATCGCGAGACGAGACCGTAGGTGGGCTTGATGCCGACGACGCCGCAGAACGCGGCGGGACAGCGGATGGAGCCCCCGGTGTCGGTGCCGAGCGCGAGGTCCGTCTCGCCGGCCGCGACCGCGGCGGCGCTCCCGCCGGAGGAACCGCCGGGAACCCGTCCCTCCGCGACCGGGTTCTCGGTCGGGCCGAACGCGGAGGTCTCGGTGGTCGTGCCCATGCCGAACTCGTCCATGTTCGCCTTGCCGGCGACGGTCGCCCCGGCGTCCGCGAGTCGGGCGACGACCGTCGCGTCGTACGGCGGGACGTAGTCGTCGAGCATCTCGGAGCCACAGGTGGTCCGGACGCCCTCGGTGCTGATGTTGTCTTTCACCGCGACCGTCTGGCCGGCGAGCGGGCCGTCGTCGTCGCCCTCGATGGTCTCCTCGGTGATGAACGCGTCGTGGCTCATGAGACGTTCGGTCCCTTGAAGTAACCGTCCTCGGTCTCCGGCGCGTTCGCCAGCGCCTCCTCCTGGGAGAGACCGTCGTGCACCTCGTCGTCGCGCATCACGTTCACGAGCTCGACGTCGCGCTCCACTTCCGGCACCTCGTCCAGCGTCTCGAAGTAACCCAGGATGTCCGCGAACTGCTCGGCGAACTCCTCGGCTTCCTCGTCGGAGACGCCGACGCGCGCCAGCCGGGCGACGTAGCGGACCTCGTCGGGGCCTGGGGCCGTGTCGCTCATGTGTTGAGGAAGCCCCGGACGCGCGGTAAGGGTTTCGATACACCCGACTCCGGATTCTCGCCACGCCCGCCGCTCGTCCGTTCACCACGTAACAGATAAACGCCGACAGAATTGTTCCGTCGGAGAAAAACCCGATATCCGGGTTCTGTCCCGACGTAGCCCATTAATGCGGCCGATGCCCGTCGAGAAAAACCGCTCCACAATCCACTGGATTTAAGTAGCAGGAAACCATACGAGATATGTCTATCGGATTCTCCGGGCTCTCCACGTTTTTGCGGTGTTCCCGATACCACGCCCATGACTGACACACGAACCCGAACGGACCGCGAAGAAACACGCAGTGAACGAACCGACGAAACGGTCGACGAGAGCCAGCAGTGCCCCGAGTGCGACGGCCAGCTTGTAACCGACGAGGAACGCGGCGAGACGGTCTGTGCCGAGTGCGGCCTCGTCGTCGAGGAGGACAACGTCGACCGCGGCCCCGAGTGGCGCGCGTTCGACGCGAGCGAGCGGGACGAGAAGTCCCGCGTCGGCGCCCCGACGACGACGATGATGCACGACAAGGGGCTGTCGACGAACATCGACTGGCGCGACAAGGACGCCTACGGCAACTCGCTCGGCAGCCGCCAGCGCGAGAAGATGCAGCGCCTCCGCAAGTGGAACGAGCGCTTCCGCACCCGCGACAGCAAGGAGCGCAACCTCAAGCAGGCGCTCGGCGAAATCGACCGCATGGCCTCCGCACTCGGTCTCCCCGAGAACGTCCGGGAGACGGCGTCGGTCATCTACCGCCGCGCCCTCGACGAGGACCTGCTTCCCGGCCGTTCCATCGAGGGCGTCGCTACCTCGTCGCTGTACGCTGCCGCCCGCCAGACCGGCACGCCCCGCAGCCTCGACGAAGTCGCGGCCGTCTCCCGCGTCGAGAAGGACGAAATCGCCCGCACCTACCGCTACGTCGTCCGTGAACTCGGCCTGGAGATCGAACCCGCCGACCCGAAGAGCTACGTCCCGCGATTCGTCTCCGAACTCGACCTCTCGGAGGAGACCGAGCGCCGCGCCCGCTCGCTGCTGGACACGGCGACCGAGAAGGGCCTCCACAGCGGCAAGTCGCCGGTCGGCCTGGCGGCCGCCGCCGTCTACGCCGCCGCCCTGCTCACCAACGAGAAGGTGACCCAGAGCGAGGTCAGCGACGTCGCCAGCATCAGCGAGGTCACCATCCGCAACCGCTACCACGAACTGCTGGAAGCCGAAGAAGGCACCGTCGCGCCCTGAAACTCCTGTTCTCTGTCCGTACGCGGAACCGGTCGCGTCCGTCTCCCGAGCGCCGCGTCGACGACGCGCTCGCGGCGATTTTCGGCCGTCTCCTGCCGCTCCCGACTGCCGGTCGCCCGGTCGTCGGCTGTCAGTCCCAGTCGTCGACTGCCGGTCCCGGTCGGTAACTCTCGGCGGTACGTCGACCGGTACGACCCTCCGGTTGCCGCGACCGGTGTTCGCCGGGACCGTGAACCGCAAGGGCGAAATTCCCTCGCTCGCTGGTCTCGCGCATGGAGACGACACGTCACTTCACCGCGACGACGTTCGTCGTCCACGACGGTGCGACGCTCCTCCACGACCACGACCGCCTCGACATGTGGCTCCCGCCCGGCGGACACCTCGACCGCGACGAACTGCCGCGCGAGGCGGCCCGCCGCGAGGTCCGGGAGGAGACCGGCCTCGCCGTGGACCTGCTCGCACCCGCCACGGACGTGACTCCCGACTTCGGCCGCGAACTCCCGCCCGCCGAGCACGTCATGCTGTACGACGTCGACCGTCTCGACGGCGAGGTGGCCCACCAGCACGTCGACTTCGTCTACTACGGCGTGGCCGAGGACCGCGCGCTGACTCCCGACGACGGCGAAGCCGCGAGCGAGCGCTGGGAGTGGTTCGACCGCGACGACCTGCGAACGCACGACGGACTGACCGACGAGGTCGTCGCGCTCGGCCGCGAGGCCATCGAACGCGTCGCGTCCCGACGCCGGTAGGGGATTAAGCGGTGTATAATAACGTCGTCACGGTGGGTGGCGTCTGCCGTGAGCCTCATCGCCCGCCTCCGTCACCGACTCTCGGACGACCAGGAAGACGAACCCACGTACGTCTGCCCCGACTGCGGTCGGGCGTACGCCGAAAAGTGCAAGCTCTGCTCCGAATGCGGCGGCGAACGCGTTCTCCGTGCCGGCACCTGACCGGCGTCGCCGGATGACTCAGAAGTGATACAGGTGCGCGGGACTACAGGACGAAGATGGCCGATAAGCGCCGACTAGCGGGGTTTATGCGACGTATAATAAAACAGTAGACCATTCTCTTACCAGTCAGAAATGGAATTTGTCAGTCGGTTCACGGTGCCGTTCGTCCGGGACGCCGAACCGGAGCCGTTCGAGTGCAAGACCTGCGGGGCCACGTACGCGCTGGACCGACAGGCCTGTCCCGAGTGCGACGGTTTCAGCATCGGCTATCGCGACTCGTGGCTCGAGCGAGAACTCGACGACGTGGCCGCGACCGAGAACACGCACTGACTCGCGGGCGACGCACTTCAGCCGCGCGACGCCCGTTCGGCTCCGACGCGCGATTCCACGTAGCTCGTGACGTGGTCGTCCCGACGGCGCTTGAACCCGGCCTGCCGGGCGAGACGGTCGAGTTCCCGGGCGACGAGGCTCCCGTACTGCACCGCTTTCTTCTCCCTGAACGCGACGCGGTCGGGGACGAACTCCCTGGCGGCGAGCCTGAGCGCCCACTTGCGCTCGCCGCACTCGCTCACCAGCAACTCGCCCGGCAACCGGAGCGCCGCCGCGACCACCCGGTCGTCCAGCAGGGGGGCGACCGGTTCGACGCCGCCGGCCCGGACCGCCAGCGCGTCGCGGGGCAGTTGCTCGGCGAGACTCCGGACCGTCTCGCGGGCCGCGCCGCGCACGGTGTCGGCCGCGACGCGGTGGTCGGCGCGCGCCACCTTGTCGTACCCGCCGAAGAGTTCGTCCGCGCCCTGTCCGACCGCGAGGCGGTCGTGGCCGTCGGCCGCGACTCGCTCTGCGATCAGGAAGAGCGGCAGCGCTATCTCCACGTCCATCGCGTTCGTCCGCCCGGTCGCGCGCGCCACGGCGGGGACGGCGCGCTCGACCGCGTCGTGGTCGAGTTCGACCACGGTCAGGTCGCAGTCCAGCATCGCCGCCGCCTCGCGGGCCGCGGTCACGTCGTGGCTCTCCGGGAATCCCGCGACGTAGCAGGGCCGGTCGAGCGCCGCGGCGACCAGCGCGGAGTCGACGCCCCCCGAGAACGCCACCACGGTCCCGTCGGCGGGCGCGTCGGAAAGCGACGCGTCGACGGCGGTCCGAACCGCGGCGACGGCTTCGCGCCGGTCGTCGACCGGGGGCGGGTCCGGCAGGTTCCAGAGTCGTTCGTCGCGGGCCGCTCCGTCGCTCGCGTCGCTCGCCGGAACCCGGGCGTGTCCCGCCGGGACGGGGTCCGGAGCGTCGAGGTCGGTCGGGTCGTGGCTCCACGCCGTCGCGTCATCGGCCTCCGAGAAGAGCGGGACGCGCCCGAGCACGTCCCGAACGAGGCGACCGTCCGGGAGCCGTCCCGCGAACCCCCGCGTTCCCGGCAGGGGGTCGCCGGCGTCGACGGCCCGGCGGACGAGTTCGACGTCGGCCCCGGACAGTCCGCTTCCCCCTGCCATCCGGCGTCTCACCCCAGGAAGCTGGTGACGCGGCTGAGGACGCGGCGCTTCGCGCCGCCGGCCGCCTGTCGGAAGCTGATGCGCCACGGCGTTCGCTTGCCGTCGATCTCCGTGCGGCCGGCCTCGATGGCGTCGAGGATGGCACCGGCGTTGCGGCCGTCGGCGTCTATCTTCGTCACGGCCTGGCCGACCATCTCGCTGATGTGGGCGTCGCTGCCGGCCGTCATCGGCAGTCCGTGGGCGTCGGCGAACGCGTGGGCGCGGCGGTTCCCGCGCCCGGTCAGCAGCCGGGAGTTGTACACTTCGATGGCGTCCGCCTCGGCGAGTTCTCGCCGGGAGATGTTGGCGGCGACGCCGCTCCTGGACTTCTGGAACGGGTGGGGAACGACCGCGACGCCGCCCTGGGCGCGGATGCGGTCGAGCGTCTCCCCGAACGGGAGACCGGCCGGGATCCGCTCGTCGACGCCGAGTCCGAGCACGTGGCCGGCCCGGGTCGTTATCTCGATGCCCGGGATGCCGACGAGCCCGTAGTCGGGTGCCAGCTTCGCGGCACGACGGCTCGCCTCGATCTGGTCGTGGTCGGTGACCGCGAGCGCGTCGAGACCGACCGCCTCGGCCTGCTGTAGCAGGAGCTCGACCGGGTCGCGACCGTCGTGGGAGAGTTCCGAGTGGCAGTGGAGCTCGACCGTGAGCACGCGAGTGGCTTCGCATGGTGGTGGCAAAAGCGCCCCGGTCTGGAAAGCGACGGCCGACCGACCGGTCACCGACCCGGTAGCCGTCCCTCGGTCACGCAACCCGGTTGACGAACGACTCGCCGGCGGCGACGCGCCGGACGTTCCGACCGACGAGGTCGGCGATGTGGCGGTAGTAGTCGCGCTCGGCGGCCGCCGCGTGGGGCGTGACGACGACGTCGTCCATCTCCCAGAGCGGGGAGTCGCCCGGTAGCGGCTCGGTCTCGAACACGTCCAGCGCCGCGCCCGCGATGGTTCCCTCGCGCAGCGCCGCGACCAGCGCGTCCTGGTCGGCGCACTCGCCGCGCGCGACGTTGACGAAGTAAGCGTCCTCGCGCATGGCCTCGAACGCTGCCCCGTCCATCAGCCCCCGCGTCTCCTCGGTGAGCGGCGTCGCCAGTGCGACGAACCGCGCGTCCGCGACCGCCTCGTGGAGGTCGGCGGCGGCGTGAACCTCCCGAACGTGCGGCACGGGGTCCGGCGAGCGCCGCACCCCATCGACGGTCATCCCGACGGCGTCCGCCCGCTCGGCGATACCGCGGCCGAGCGTCCCGAGACCGACGACGCACAGCCGTTCGCCGTCGAGCGTGAACGGTTCGTCCCACGCCGGGCGGTCCCAGACGCGTTCGGTCTGGTTGCGGGCGAACGCGTGGAGGCGGCGCGCCAGCGAGAGCATCATCCCCAGCACCGTCTCGCCGACGCTGGTGTCGTGGATGCCGGTGCTGTTCGTCAGGACGACGCCCCGCTCCTCGAACTCCGCCAGCGGGAAGCGGTCGTACCCCGCCTGGACCGAGTGGACCCAGTCCACGGCGTCGAGGAAGGCGTCGCGGTGCTCGAACGTGACGACCGCGTCGCACGCCCGGAGGTCGGCCGGGTCGTCGCCGACGACGCGAACGTCGGGGTCGTGGTCCGCGAGCGCGTCGCGGAGTCGCTCTGGCGGGAAGATGGCTACCACGGACTCGTGGACGCCGAGGTCGGACACCTGCATGGTCGCGAGTAGCGTCGGCGGCGGGTTGAATCTTCGCACGGCGGAAATCGAGGGACGCGAAACGTCCGACGCCGACCCGGCGGTCGAGGACGAACTGCTCGCTCTGCTGGTCGAGGTCGTCTGAAGGGCGGCTCGGGAGAAGTGCCTCGTCACAAGGGGCTCGGAGGGGGTAACTTTCGTCACCGCCGCCCGGACGGAGGTAGTTCCCCGAGCGATTTGACTCTTGTGCGTCTCACCGCTCTCCGCCGGTTTCGCGCCACCCCGACAGCTCCCGGTGTTCGTCCGCCACGTCCCGGACGCCGCCGGCGTCGAGGACGCCCCGCTCGGTGACGTAGCCGGCGACGCAGTCGGCGGGGGTCACGTCGAACGTCGGGTTCAGCACCTCGACGTCGGCGCTGCCGTCGTACACCGCGGCAGGGTCGCCCGCCTCCAGCGCGGGGTCGTCGCCGGTCGCCACCTTGTCGCTGGCCACCACCACGTAGACGGGGACGTCCTCGCGGTCGGCCGCCAGCGCGGTCGCGCGGGTCCCGGTCTTGTTCACCACGTCGCCGCCCGGGAGGACGGTGTCCGCCCCGACGACCACCGCGTCGACGTCCCGGGTCGCCAGCACGTGCGCGACGGCGGCGTCGGTGTGGAGCGTCACCGGGGCGTCGCCTCCTCCGGCGAGTTCCTCGGCGACGCCGACGCCCTCGCGGGCCGGCCGCGACTCCGCGACGAACACCCGCTCGGCCGCGTCGAGCGCGGCGAGGACGGTGCCCGAGCGCGAGAGCGTCAGCGCGGCGTCGCCCTCGATTCGCTCGCGGGCGACGGCGGCCGCCCCGTCGTCGGCCGAGAACGCGCGTTCGACCCCGACGGCGGCCGCCCGCTCGACCGCCGCGGGGGTGCGGTCGTCGCTCGCGGTCGCCATCGCCCGGTCGACCCGGTTGCCCAGCGCGGCCATGCTCGTCCGGGCGTCGCACAGCGCCTCGGCGATGGCGGCGAGGTCGGACCAGTCGCCGTCGCGCTCGCCCGCCGCGATGGCTCCCGCCCGGTCGCGCAGGACTTCGAGCGCGCGCACCGAGACGTAGGCGGAGCCGTGTTCGTCGTCCGCCGCGACGGACTCGACGGAGGGGGCGACGCGGCCGTAGGAGGTCCAGAGCCGCGGGACGGCGTCGCGCCGGAGGATTTCGGTCGGGGGGACCCACTCGGCCGCCGTCGTCTCCCGGTCGGTCCGGACCGCGCGTCTGTCGCAGTCGAAGAGGTAGGGGTGGACGACCCAGCGCGTGTCGAGGTCCTCGTCCTCGACGGCGAAGGCGTCGCCCGACCGGACGAACGTGCAGGCGTCGAGCAGGCCCGACTCCTCGTCTATCTCCGCGCGCGCCGCGGCGTCGGGGTCGCCCTCGGCGTGTCCGGCGACCGCCCCCCACCGACCGGAGTAGGACCCGACCTCGTCGCTCCGGCGGAGCAGGAGCACGTCGCCCCGGTTCCGCAGGAAGCAGGTGACCACGTCCGTCTCCTCCATACCGGACCTGTCCCCCTTCTCGACCTTGAACGTGCGGGTGGCTCCTCTCCGGACCGCGGCCTGCCGCGAAGATGTAAAAGGTTCGGAACGAGCCACCCGCCGCCCCTTCCGTCGCCGGTTAGGGAGTGGCGAGAGGCGACGGATTCCGCGGTAGCGTCCCGGTCGCGCGCGCGGTCAGCCGGTCGCGCGTCGCCGTGGCGGGACGAACTCCGGAACCGCCGTTCCGTGTCTAAATACTACATGATATGGCAATCTTCCCGACAATGTTTAATAGGTTGATTTCGTACGCCCAAACGTAATGTCGGAAGTCTGCTCGACGTGCGGGCTGCCCCAGGAGCTCTGCGTCTGCGAGGACGTTGCGAAAGAGTCCCAGCAGATCAACATCCGCATCGACGAGCGCCGTTACGGAAAGGAAGTAACGATCATCGAAGGATTCGACCCCAAAGACGTCGACCTGGACAGTCTGTCCTCTGACCTGAAATCGAAGTTCGCCTGCGGCGGGACCGTCGAAGAAGGCCAGATAGAACTCCAGGGCAACCACACCGGGCGCGTCGAGGATTTCCTCCGCGATAAAGGATTCAACGTCGCCTGATAGCGTCGCCGACTCTGCCGCTCTCGCGGGTCGAGGAGTATCACGCGGCCCCTCCGGACCCGTAGACGTTCTGTCTTTTCGCTCCCGACGACCGATCAGAACGGCGCGTCGGAGGCGGTCTCTCCGTCCTCGTCGGGCGCGTCGCTGGACTCCAGCTCGCGTTCCCACGCTCTGAGTCCGCCTTCCATGCTCTCGACGCGGGCGTCGTCGGGGACCCCTTCGTAGGAAGCGATCAGCCGCGCGGCCTGGACGCTCGACTTGCCCTCCGGACAGACCGTGACGATGCGGTCCGCGCCGTCGAGTTCGTCGATGCGGTCGGCGAGCGCGTGGAACGGGATGCACTCGCTGCCGGGGACGTGGCCGCGTTCGAACTGCGCTTCGGGTCGGATGTCGACGATTCGGACGTCCTCGTCGTCGAGAAGTTCGTACACCTCCGCTGGGGAGATTTCGGCGTCCATCGACGCCACGTTGGGTCGCCGCCCGAATAAGCGCCCCGGTAGCCACCCACCGGCGGCGTTATCCCGTGTTCTTCATCCCGGCGGCGATGCCGGTCACCGTCAGCCGGAGCGCACGCTTCTCGGCCTCGTTCCGGTGGGTCTGGCCGAGCAGGTGCGCCTGGAGCAGGTTCAGGGGGTCGACGTAGGGGTTGCGCCGGTCGAGGCTCTCACGGAGCCACGTTCGCGAGAGCAGGTCGTCGCGCCCCGCGATGGCGGTGACGAGCTCCACCCCGCGCTCGTACTCCGCCCGGACGTCGGGGAAGAACCGTTCGCGCCGCTCTCTCCCGGCGAGCGCGGCGTACTCCTCGGCGATCTCCAGGTCGGTCCGGGCGAGCGCCAGCGCGGCGTTGTCGAGCGTCGTCCGGAAGAACGGCCACTCCTCGTACATCTCCTGGAGGGTCGCGAGCGCCTCGTCCTCGTTCGCTGCGCTCTCCAGGTAGGCGTCGATTCCCGACGCCAGCCCGTACCAGCCGGGCAGGATGCAGCGCGTCTGGGTCCACGAGAACACCCACGGGATGGCCCGGAGGTCCTCGACGGTGCGCTCGCCCGACCGGGACGCCGGCCGGGAGCCGAGGTTCAGCTCCTCGATGACGGTGATGGGCGTCGTCTCCTCGAAGTAGCGGACGAACCCCTCCGCGTCGAGCAGGTCGCGGTACGCCTCCCGGGCGGCCGACGCCGCGGTGTCCATGGCGTCGACCCACGCCTCGTCGGGGGCGTCGCGCTCGTCGGCGACGGTGGCGTGGCGCGCCCGAATCTGGGCGTTCAGCATCTGTTCGAGCTCCCGTTCGGCGACGGCCGGATTGGCGTACTTCTCGGCGATGGACTCGCCCTGCTCGGTGAACTTCACCTCGCCGGACACCGTCTCGGGCGGCAGCGCCAGCAGCGCCTCGTTCATCGGGCCGCCGCCGCGGGATATCGAGCCGCCGCGCCCGTGGAACAGCCGCATGTCGACGTCGTAGTCGGCACAGATGGCCGCCAGGTCGGTCTGGGCGCGGTTGAGTTCCCAGTTCGCGGCGAGGAAGCCGTTCTCCTTGTTCGAGTCCGAGTACCCCAGCATCACCTCCTGGGTGCCGCCGCGGGCCTCCAGCGAGGCGGCGTACGCCTCGTTCTCGAACAGCGTCCCGAGGATCGTCCGGGCGTTCGACAGCGCCGACTCGGTCTCCAGCAGGGGCGCGACGTCCAGCCCGGAGTGGCCCGGGAGGTCGACGACGCCGGCCTGGTCGGCCAGGAAGAGCACTTCGAGCACGTGGCTCGGCCGCTCGGTCATGCTGATGCAGTAGGTGTCGATGGCGTCCGCGCCGTACTCGCGCTGCCACTCGCCGAGTCGCTCGAACAGCGTCAGCACGCGCTCGGCCGTCTCGGAGAGGCCGCCGTCGAACGACAGGAGCCGTTCGTCGTCCAGCATCGCCTCGGTGAGCAGTTCCTGGCGCTCGCTCTCGTCCATCCCCGCGTAGTCGATGCCCTCGCGTTCCAGGGCCTCGGTGACCGCCTTCGTGTGGTTCTCGCGGTGGTCCCGGAGGTCGAGGCTCGCGAGCGCGAAGCCGAACGTCTCGACCTGTCGACGGAGGGGGTCGACCTCGGTGTCGGCGACGTCCTCCATTCCGCTCGCCCGCAGGCTGTCGGCGACCGTCTCGAGGTCGTCGAGCAGTTCGTCGGCGTCGTCGTACCCGCCCGGCCGGACGCTACCCACGCGGTCGACGCGGTGGACCATCACCGCCAGCTTCTGGCGGTACGGCTCGTCGGGGTACCGCTCCTTCGCCTCCTCCGCGACCCGGGGTAGTCGCTCGCGGTCGGCGTCCAGGCTCTCCTCGAACGCCGCCGTCGTCGGGACGCGCTCGCCGTCCTGGCTGAGCACGCCGATGAGCCGCTCAAGCTCTTCGGTGTACCGCTGGCAGGCGATGCCGCGCTGGTTCTCCAGCGTCTCCGCGGTCACATCGGGCGTGACGTGGGGGTTGCCGTCGCGGTCGCTGCCCGCCCACGACCGGAACTCGAAGAGGCGGGAGACGTCCGCGTCGAAGTCCGCGAACGCCCGCTCCAGTTCGTCGTACACCTCGCCGATGACGTCGAACAGGACGTTCTCCAGGTACCACTGGACGTTGCGCGCCTCGTCGGCCACCTCCGGGCGGCGCTCGCGCACCTGCCGGGTGGTCCACAGGCCGACTATCTCGGCGTCGAGGCTGCGTTCGAGGCGCTCCTGCTCGCGGTCGGTGAGCCGGTGCTCGTCGAGTTCCTCCAGCAGTTCGGCGATAGAGCGGAGCTTCGACTTCACCGTCTTCCGGCGGGCTTCGGTCGGATGGGCGGTGAACGTCGGTTCGACGAACACGTCGTCGAGCACCGTCTGGACCGTCTCCGAGTCGACGTCCTCGGCGGCGAACCGTTCCGCGGCGGCCGCCACGTCGTTCGAGAGCGTGCCACCTTCGCGGCCCTCGCGGATGGCCCTGACGCGCTGGCGCTCCTCGGCGAGATTGATGAGTTCGAAGTAGAGGGCGAACGCCCGCGCCACGTGGACGGCCTGGTCCGGGGGGAGTCGCTCGACGCAGTCGCGGAGCGGGTCGCGGGACTCGGCGTCACCGCGTCGGTAGTCGATGGCGTCGGTGCGAAGGGCTTCGACGGTCTCGAACGCCTCCTCGGAGGCGTGGCGTTCCAGCGCTTCGCCGAGTAGCGCGGCGAGTTCGCGTACGTCCCGACGAACGTCTCTGGCGTGCAAATCCATAGCACAACATTACGCACCCACAAGTAAAACGTCCCTGCCACCGCAAAAACTGCGAACGGTTCAGTTGTACTCCCGCCAGCGGTAGCCACACTCCTTGCACTTGAAGAAGCGCGTCGGCGGTTCGTCGGCGGCCCCGGTCTGCTTGATGGTGTACCACGCCTCGCCGTGGCCGCACTCCTCGCAGGTGACGTCGGTGGCGGTCGGCTTCCCCTCGAAGTTCGCACCCTCCTCGGTCTCGATGACCTCGTCGCCGCTCTGCTCCTCGGTCGAGACGAACTCGGCCGCCTTCTCCTCGTCTTTCACGACCGTCGCCTGGCAGTCGTCGTTCGCGCAGACCATCTGTGACCCCATGGACTTCATCATGGAGCCGCAGTCGTCGCAGAATTGCATACTCGCCCTACTCGTTCGGCGTTCAAAAGCGCCACGTACTGGACCTGCGGTAGCGCCGTCAGACCACGGGTCGGACGAGGTTCCCGGAGTTTCTCCGCCCACCGCCGCCGCCGAATCCGGCGGTCACGTCGGCAGGGCGTGCAGCAGTTCGTCGCGACCGAAGAACACGAGCGCGGCGATTATCGCGTTGAACAGCGCCGCTCCCCCGGCGGTGTACGCGAGGAACCGCCAGCGGTCCATCTCCGCGAACCCGGCCGGAATCGAGATTATCGACCGCAGGACGGGTAGCAGTCGGCCCCAGAACACCGCCGTCTCGCCCCACCGGCGGAACCACCGGACCCCGCGGTCGACCTCGTCGTCGGAGACGCGGACGTAGCGCCCGTAGCGGTCCACCGCCTCGTGGCCCTCCCGACCGAGGAGGTAGGGGACGAGGCCGCCGAGGGTCGTCCCGACCGTCGCCGCCGCGACGAACAGGGCGAACGAGAGCGGCCCCTGGACGAGGATGCCCGCCGCCGCCGGCACGACGAGTTCGCTCGGCGCGAACGGGAACAGCATCGACGATTCGAGGAAGGCGAACGCGAGCAGCGCGAGATAGCCGTACTGGTGGACGAACTCCAGTATCGTGTTGGCGAAATTCATCGTGTCGCGGGTGGCGACGCTCACTCCCGGGCGTCGAACTCCGTCGCGTCGAGGTCGAGTTCGGACTCCTCGACGACCACCGGACAGTCCGCCACGCGGAACCGTCCGCTGTCGACGACCGACAGGATGTCGGTTCCGTCGTGGGTGCAGCGGAGCGTCGGCGGGTCGCCGAAATGCGGGCAGCCGTGACAGATGCTCTTGTCGACGGTCCGGACGTCGCGGGCGTCGTCGTCTTCCGTCTCCCCGGCCGCGGTCCGGTCCGTGGTGGTTTCGCCCCGCAGGTCGGCCCAGAGCTTCTCGCGGTCGACCGCCGCCACGTCGACTTCCGTGAACGCGTCGTCGTCCGCCTCGCGTTCGCGGTCCCGGCGGCCGTCGACCTCCGCGGCGAGGTCTGCCAGCGGCTCTTCGTCGTCGCTCACGCTCCCGTTACCTCCCCGGGAGACTTACCTCCGTCGGTCATTCCTCCTCGCCCTCCGCCAGCAGGTCGTCGACGTCGTCGTCGAGCGTCTCCCCCTCCAGCGCCGGCGGGTCGCCGACGAGCAGCGTCGACGAACCGAACCAGCCCTCCTTCGGCCGGAGGTCGCCGAACGACGCACCGCAGTGGGGGCACTCGGGTTCGTACAGCAGCGAGACGGTGACGCTCAGCTCGCAGCTCTCGCAGACGGCGGTCTCGACGCCGTTGCGGTTCGCGGTGCGCGCCAGTTCGGCGACGGCCGCCCGCTTCTCCTCGTCGACGGCGAGTTTCCGGGTGCGGTCGCGCACGCCGACCAGCGCCGTCGCGAGCACGTCGAGGCGTTCTTCCAGTTCGTCGGTCGTCTCGGTGAGGTAGGAGAGCACCTCCTCGTAGTTCTCGAAGCCGGAGTCCATGCGGTCGCGGTTCTCGACCACCCGCTCGCGAAGTTCCTCGACCTCGGCGACGGCCGTCCGGAGGTCCTCGACGTCGTCCCGGAGGTCCGGATGGCCGTGGTCGGCGGGAGCTTTCGCGTCCGTTTCGCGCTTGACCTGAATGACGCGCTCGCGAACGTCCTCTATCTTCGCCGCGAACTCCTCTCGGAGGTCCTCTCCGTCAGACGCCTGCTTCGGATCTTCGCTCGCCATTCGAGTCCTTGCGTTCTTCTCACACGCTCGACTTAACTGTTCGGTTGGTGAGGTTTCCCCGCCACGCGGGACGCGTCGCCGTCGAACGCTCGACGACCCCTCGCGGCCCTCCGGTGGGAACGCGACCGCGGCTCGTCGCTTCCCACCGGAAGGAAAGGAACTTGCCGGACCGTCCCGTTCGAAGAGACATGCAGTGGAAGCTCTTCGCGGACCTCGCTGACGTCGCCGGGGGAAAGGAGGTGGCGGTCGACGCCGAACCGGGCGACACGGTCGGCGACGCGCTCGACGCGCTGCTGGAAGCGCGTCCGGAGCTGCGCGAACGCGTCGTCGAGAACGGTCGGCTACGTGACCACGTCAACCTCCTCCGGAACGGGACGAACGTGGCGAACGAGGACGGTCTGGGGACCGAACTGGAAGAAGGCGACGAACTCGCGCTGTTCCCGCCGGTGAGCGGAGGGTGACGTGCACGTCCTGCTGACGAACGACGACGGCGTCGGCGCGTCCGGTCTGGACGCGCTGTACGACGAGTTCGCCGCCGCTCCGTCCGTGACCAGGGTGTCGGTCGTCGCCCCCGCCGAGGACCGCAGCGGCGTCGGTCGGGCGAACTCCCACGCGGTCGGGGTCGAGGAGCGCGACCGCGGCGTCGTCGTCGACGGGACGCCCTGCGACTGCGTCGCGGTCGGCCTCCGGACGCTCGACCCGGAACCGGACGTGGTCGTCTCGGGCGTCAACGACGGTCCCAACGTCGGCGCGCACAAACTCGGACGCTCCGGGACGGTCAGCGCCGCGAAGGAGGCGGCGTTCCTCGACGTGCCGGGCGTCGCCGTCTCGCTGTACGACCCGGTCGTCGGCAACCGCGAGTTCGAGGACGGGGAGTTCGACCCGGCGGCCGACGTCGCGCGGTTCCTGGTGGAGCGCGCCGACGCGCTCGCCGACCGCACCTACCTCAACGTCAACGTGCCCGTGACCGACGAGCGTCCCCCGCTCCGCGTCACCCGGCCGACCAGCGACTTCGACGTCCGCGTCGAGGAGGACGGCGACGAACTCGCGCTCCGGGACTGCTTCTACGACCCGTTGCGCCCGGACCGCCCCGAGGAACTCGACGACCCCGTCGGAACCGACCGTCGCGCGCTTGCCGACGGCGAGGTCAGCGTCTCGCCGCTCGGCGTCGGTCACGAAACGCGCCAGATGGAGACGCTCGCCGATATCGCGGACGATTTCGCGTAGACGACTGTCGGCATGATATGTAAACCAGAAGCCCTTACCCCTCGCTACGAGTAACATAGAACGAGAAATATGAATCCTGACGACCACTCCTTCGAGTCTCTCTTCCCGGAATCGAAGATGAGAGACCGAAGGTCGATTTTCAAGAAGATTAGCAGGTGGTTTCTCCTTCTCGGCAGGCGTACCTCCGTGACGCTGTTTCTGCTACTGTGCGTCCTCGCCGTCCTCCTCGCGATGTCGGTTCAGGGAACGGGGGTGGACATGCGAAGGCTGCTGACGGAGACGAACACGGTGCAGACGCTGTTCAACACGCTGTTGAGCGGTATCATCCTGCTGGTCTCCATCGTCGTTTCCATCAACTCCATCGTCTTCTCTCAGGAGATCACCGACATCGAGGACCAGCGCGACCGCATCGACGCCTCGATTCAGTACCGCGATCGCATCGACCAGTTCATGAAATCGGACGTGAGCCCCGCTCGTCCGGCGGAGTTCCTCCGCGCCATCCTCCAGGTCATCGACCGGCAGGCGATGGCGCTCGCCAACATCGCCGAAGACAGCGACGACGGCGAGTTCCGCGAGGAGGCCAAGGCGTTCGCCGACCGCGTGACCGCCGACGCCGAACGTGCCGGCGAGACGCTGGCGGACGCTCAGTTCGGCACGTTCAAGGTGTTGCTCGCCGGCCTGAACTACGACTACTCGCGTCAACTCCACGCGGCTCGCCGGTTCAAGCGCAAGTACCGCAACCAGCTCGACGACGACGAGGCCGAGGCCATCGACGACCTCGTCGACACGCTGAAATTCTTCGCGACCGGCCGCGAGTACTTCAAGTCGCTGTACTACAAGCGCGAACTCGCGCGCCTCTCCAGTCGCCTGCTGTACGTCTCGCTGCCGGCCATCGTGTTCACGTCCTACGTCCTGCTGGCGCTGGACGCGAAGCTCTTCCCGCGCCAGATGGCGCTCCCCATCTGGCGCGCGTTCAGCATCCCGCCGCTCCCGCTGTTCGTCAGCTTCGCGTACACCGTCGCGCTCGCGCCGTTCGTCATCCTCACCGCGTACATCATCCGTGCGGTGACGGTGACGCTCAACACGCTCGCCGCCGGTCCGTTCATCCTCGAACGCGGCGCGGCCATCGACGAGTTCGACTGGGAACACGAGGACGAGGACGACTGGGAGATAACGGACCCCGAAACCCCCGCCGCGGACGACTGAATCCGGAACAGACGGGGTCGCCCCGTCGCCGGACTCGACGCTATCGACGACGGTGGTCGGCAGTGAGGTCGGCCGCGAGCACGAAGTCCGGTTCGTCGGCGACCCCCGTCCGGCAGTAGGCGGCGTCGCTGACGTACTGCGGGGTCTCGGGCACGAGCATCCGCGTCCGGGTCGCGCCGCGTTCGGCGGCGTCCCGGGCCACGGCGGCGAACAGGCTTCGGGCGGCGTCGACGTCCGCCCACGCTCCGACGCCGTACTCGACCCACCTCTCCTCGCCGCCGTCGTCGCCCTCGCGGTCGTACTCGCGGACGCGATACGCGAGCCCTCTCGTTCCGTCGGCCTGGACGACGAACAGACCGTCCTCGTCGGCGGCCCGGCGGAGGTCCTCGCGAGTGAGTTCGGAGACCGCCCACGACTCCTCCGCGTCGAGCGCCAGCCCCGCGAGGTGTTCGCGGGCCGCGCTGTCGGTCCAGTAGCGCCACGCCGCCCGGGGGTCCGCGGTCACGTCGAGGGCCGGGTCGGCGTCCGGGTCCGGGTCGGGCGTCGCCCACCGGAACTCGGTGACGGGGTCGTAGCCGGCGGCCCGGGACTGGCCGAGACCGGCGACGTTCCACGAGAACACCATGTTCCGGAGGACCGTCGCTCCCCGTTCGCGCGCCCAGTCGAAGAGGTCGCGCGTCATGCGCATCCCGACGCCCTCGCCGCGGAACGCGGGGTTGACGCGCATCCCCTGGCCCCACGCCTCCCAGTCCGAGAGCAGGACGCCCTGGGCGATGCCGGCGATGGCGTCGCCGACCTCGTCGGACGACCCCCGACCGCCCGTCGAATCCCGTTCGACGACGTCCGCGACCACCGTTCGCTTGTCGTCGCCCTCTATCCAGTCGTGGTAGACGTCGGGGATGTAGTCGCCGCCGTCACGTTCGGGCCACGTGTCCCGGGTGAACTCGGCGACCGCCTCGAAGTCGTCGTGCGTCGCCTCCCTGAGTTCGACGGTCGCGCCCGTCATCTCACTCCCAGGGCACCGACCGTTCGCGTATCTCGCCCGCGAGCGGTTCCCGCATCGTCGCCGCGGGGTCGCCGGCGTTCGCCAGCGCCCACATCAACTTCACCTTCGCCGTGCCGGGGAGCATGTCCTCCCCTTCGACGACGCCCGCGTCGAGCAGGTCCCGTCCCGTGTCGTAGACGCGGTCGCAGACCCGCCCCTGGATGCACTGGCTGGTCATGACCACGGTGGTGCCGTCGTCGACCAGGTCCGCAATGCGGTCGGTCCAGTCGGAGTGGACGTGCCCCAGGCCCGTGCCTTCGAGGACGAGGCCGGCCTTCCCCTCCGCGAGGTCGAGCGCGGACTCGTCCGTACCCGGCGTGAACTTCAGCAGTTCGACCTCGGACTCGACGTCGGCCGCGAGCGCGAGGTCCGCTGCGTCGCGCTCGTCGTGCTCGCGCCGGAACGCGACCTCGCCGGTGTCGTAGTCGACCTCGCCGAGCGGTTTCGCGCCGACCGTCTCGAAGGCGTCCCGGCGGGAGGTGTGGTTCTTCCGGACGCGGGTACCGCGGTGGAGCGCGCAGACGTCGTCGCTCTCGGAGGCGTGCATGCAGACCATCACCTCGGCGGCGTCGGACTTGGCGGCCTCCACCGAGCAGACCGCGTTCATCACGTTGTCCGAGGAGGGCCGGTCCGCCGAGCGCTGGCTCCCGGTGAACACGACCGGAACGGGGGTGTCCAGCATGAACGAGAGCGCGCTCGCGGTGAACTGCATCGTGTCCGTGCCGTGCATGACGACGACGCCGTCGGCCCCGTTCTCTATCTCCTCGTGGACGGCGCGAGCGAGGTCCTGCCACACGTCCGGCGTCATGTTCTCGCTGAGGATGTTGGCGACGACGCGGCCGCGGTAGTTCGCGCGACCGGCGAGGTCCGGCACCGCCCGGAGCACGTCCTCGGCGTCGAACTGCGCGGTGACCGCGCCGGTGCGGTAGTCCACGGTGGAGGCGATGGTGCCGCCCGTGCTGATGAGCGATATCGTCGGCAGGTCGTCGTCGAACTCCACGACCGACGACTCGCTCGTCTCGCCCTCCTCTATCTCGTAGACGTCCGATTCGAGCACGTCGACCGACGCGTCCTCGCGGTCGACGCCGACGTTGTACCCGCCGTCGAGTTTGACGACGAGGTGGTCCTGCGTCGTCGAGGGCAACAGCACCCCTTCGTACGTCTGGTCCGCCCGCTCGACGCGGACGCGGTCCCCTGCGTTCATGTCTCGGAGTTACGCTCCGCCAGACTTGAATCCCCCCGTTCCGGGTCGTTCGATGCGAGCGTGCGTCCGCGCCGACTCCCGGCCGACGTCAGAGGTCGGAGACGGTCATCACGGCCTCGTCGAGCGGCGGCGCGTCGAACAGTTCGCGGCCCACGTAGGCGTTGGTGCCGGCGACGTAGAGGTCGCGGGCGGCCGAGACGACCTCGTCGGGCAGCGGCGCGGGCCGCTCGTCGCACAGCGACTTCCAGTCGGCGACGTCGCGGCGCTTCGCCTCCGCCTTGGCGTCAGCGACCGCGTCGGCCCAGGCGGGCTGTTCGCGCTTGTGGTACTGCCGGAGGAACTCCTTGCTGACCGGCTGGCCGTGGAACGTGAACCGGTTCTCGTCGAACGTGCCGACCACGTCGGCGACGCGAACCTCGCCCTCGTAGTACAGACACTCTATCTTCCCGTCCTCGTGGGTGAGTTCGGCCTCGGCGGCCCGCTCGGTGACGACGCGGTTCACCTCGCGGGCGACCGATTCGAGTTCGTCGACGTCGGCAGCACCCGCGATGCGGTCGGCCTCCTCGCGGGAGAGGTAGCGGTCGCTCTCCTCGAACTTCGTCGAGAACTCGACGATGGGCTCCTCCAGCTGGACCGCGCCGTCGGGCCACTCCGGGAAGTCCAGTCCGTGGTCCTCGGGGTCGGTGCGTCGCCGCAGGCTGGAGCCGACGGGGACGCTGTTGCGGAAGACGACCTCCAGCGGGACGAGGTAGTTGTCGTCGGCCGCGCCGTGGAACATCTCGTAGTCGTAGTTCCGGCCCTCCCGCGGCAGGTTCGGCACCTGCGTGAGGTCGATGGCCATCTCCGTCGGTGGCGACGTGGCGTCCGAGACCGAGACGACGTTCCCGTCGCTGACGACTCCGCGATAGTGGGTGGGTACGCCCTCCTCCTCCAGGAGTTCGAAGTTGAACGCCCCCATCGTACAGAGGCTCGCACCCTTGTCGGGAATCTCGTCCGGCATCTTCCCCCAGTCGAATACCGAGTAGTCGTCGGTGAAGACGAACGCCCCCTGCCCGAGCGAGTCCGGAGTCGGCTCGCGTTCGACCCGGAACTCCTTGACACTCGTCATGAAGGTGGAGTTGCCGTGACCCGACTAAGTAGTTTCCATCTCCGTGCTGAACCGTCGTCTCGGCACGGGGAGTACTGTGCACGAACGTGGGATGGCCGGCCGGTCGACGGGAGTCCACGCGACTTCGGTGTCGCGACGGCGGCGTCGGGAACGCGGCCCGGTTCGCCCGGCAGTGCGCCGCCGGACGCGTCGACGCCCGGTCGCCGGCTTCATCTCAGCAAAGATTTATATGCATTCGGGAACAAATACCATGCGAACCTCCGTCGAAACGGTGGTTCATGGGTGTGTATCGGGCTAGCATCCCGCACCACTGCTCTCCTGAATCGACGACCGCCGAGCGGCGAGTGCGGCCGGCCCTACTCCGACGCCCGGCGCTCGTCGCGGACGGTCCGGAGCACGTCCTGGCGAGCGATGATGCCGACGAGGCCACCGTTCGACCCGTTCGCGGAGCCACGCTCCGCGCGCTCCACCACCGGCAGACGGTTGATGTCGCGCTCGTCGTCCGCCAGCAGGTCGAGGATGTGGTCGAGGTCGTCGTCCGGCTCGACGGTCACGACGTCTTCGGTCATCACCGTCCGGACGGGCTTGCCGGCGTTCCTCACGAGGTCGATGCCGGTGTCGAGTTCGTCCCACGAGAGGTCGATGGCGTACTCCAGGCTCTCGAGGAACGGCGGGAAGCCGATGGGAATCCACAGCGTCCGGTCGCTGGGCTGGAACAGGTCGACGAGGTCGCTCTGGGTGACGATGCCGACGAGGTCTCCGTCCTCGACGACGGGGAAGCCGTTGAACTCCGCGCGGGCGAGACGCGTCAGCACCGCGCTGATGTCGTCGTCCGGGCTAACTGTCTCCACGTCCGTCGTCATCAGGTCGCGAGCAGTGACTGCCATGTTCGGGGGGAGGCGAGGACGCGTGTAAGCTCTTGTGTCCGTTCCCCGACCCTCCACAAGGTTCATCACTCGACTCCGGTAAAGAGGAAGTATGCCCGGAACGTCCTACGAGGAAGGTCTCCTCGAACTGCAGGAGGACGTGCTCTACATGAGCGAACTCGTCATGGAGCGCGTCCGCAAGGGGTTGAACGCCCTCGAACAGAAAGATACGGAACTGGCCGACGAGCTGATCGACACCGACCACGAGATCAACCAGCTCTACCTCGACATCGAGAGCGACTGCATCGACCTGCTGCGCCTGCACGAACCCATCGCGAGCGACTTCCGGCTCATCGCCGCCTCGTTCAAGATAATCACGGACCTCGAACGCATCGGCGACCTCGCGGTGAACCTCGGCGAGTACACGCTCCAGGCGGAGAAGGACGTGTTCCCCGAGGTCGACGTCCAGGCGCTCGGCGACCTCGCCCTCTCGATGATAGAGGACGCGATGGCCGCGTACGACACCGAGAACGCGGACGACTGCTACGCGGTGGCCGAGCAGGACGACGAACTGGACGCCCTCTGTGAGCGCGCGAGCGAACTCGTCGTCCGCGACCTCATCGAGACGGAACTGGAGGCCAACTCCGACGAGGAGGTAGAGCAACTGCTCCAGGACGTCTCGCGGCTGCTGTTGACGGTCCGGGACCTGGAGCGCGTCGGCGACCACGCGGTCAACATCGCCGCCCGGACGCTGTACATGATAGAGAACGACGACGAACTCATCTACTGAGTCGGCGCGTTTGTGCGGCACCGCTCCGGCGCGTCGATTCGGGAGCCGATTTGAAAGCGCCGTACGTACACCACTATCCCTTTGTAGGGCCAACACGTAATTACCCGTAGCGAACGCAGGATGAGTCCGGCGATATCGGGTGACTCTCTGGTCGAAACCCCCGGTAACAAAGGGCTTATGCCTCGCGAACCACGACCCACGAACATCCCCGCGAGTGTAAAACCATGAACGAAGTGCAACTAGAGGTGGCGAAAGCGTACCCGAACGACTCGGGACGCGGTATCGCCCGTCTCGATCCGGATACGCTCCTGCACCTGAAGTTGAGTCCAGGAGATATCATCGAGATCGAAGGTGCCGACACCACGGCGGCGAAGGTCTGGCGTGCAGACCGTCAGGACTGGAACACCGATACCGTGCGAATAGACGGTTTCACGCGCCAGAACGCCGACGTCGGTATCGGCGAACGCGTCGAAATCCGCAAGGCCGAAGCGGAGAAGGCCGACAAACTTGTGCTCGCGCCCCCGGAGGAGGCGAGCGTCCAGTTCGGTAGCGACGCGGCTGGCATGGTGAAACGCCAGATACTGAAACGGCCGGTCGTCGAGCGCGACATCGTGCCCGTCATGTCGAGTACGAACCATCCGTTCATGCGCTCGCCCGGTCAGGCGATTCCGCTCATCGCGGTGGAGACGGAACCGGAGGGGGTGTGTCTCATCACGGAAGACACCGACGTCGAACTGAGGGAAGAGCCGATATCGGGCTTCGAGAAGACCGGTGGGGGTATCACGTACGAAGACATCGGCGGTCTGCAGAACGAAATCCAGCGGGTCCGGGAGATGGTCGAACTCCCGATGAAGCATCCCCAGATATTCCAGAAACTGGGCATCGAGCCGCCGCAGGGCGTCCTCCTGCACGGCCCGCCCGGCACGGGGAAGACGCTGCTGGCGAAGGCGGTCGCCAACGAGACCTCCGCGAGTTTCTTCTCCATCGCGGGGCCGGAGATAATCTCGAAGTACTACGGCGAGTCCGAACAGCAACTCCGTGAAATCTTCGAGGACGCGGCCGAGGAAGCGCCCTCTATAATCTTCATCGACGAACTCGACTCCATCGCGCCGAAGCGCGAGGACGTGACCGGCGAGGTCGAGCGCCGCGTCGTCGCCCAGTTGCTGACGATGATGGACGGCCTCGAGGCGCGCGGCCAGGTCATCGTCATCGCTGCGACGAACCGCGTCGACTCCGTCGACCCGGCGCTGCGCCGTCCCGGCCGGTTCGACCGCGAGATAGAGATCGGCGTGCCGGACGAGTCGGGGCGCAAGGAGATTCTCCAGATTCACACGCGCGGGATGCCACTCTCGGACGACGTGAACCTCGGCGGTCTCGCCAACGACACGCACGGGTTCGTCGGCGCCGACATCGAGAGCCTCACCAAGGAGGCCGCGATGAAGGCGCTCCGGCGCTACCTGCCCGAGATAGACCTCGACGAGGAGTCGATTCCGCCGTCGCTCATCGACCGGATGATCGTCAAGCGCCAGGACTTCCACGGCGCGCTCAACGAGGTCGAACCCTCCGCGATGCGGGAGGTCCTCGTCGAACTCCCCAAGATTTCCTGGGACGACGTCGGCGGCCTCGAGGAGGCCCAGGAGGAGGTCAAAGAGAGCGTCGAGTGGCCGCTGTCCTCGCCGGAGAAGTTCGAACGCATGGGCATCGACCCGCCGAGCGGCGTCCTGCTGTACGGCCCGCCCGGCACGGGGAAGACCCTGATGGCGAAGGCGGTCGCCAACGAGACGAACGCCAACTTCATCAGCGTCCGCGGACCGCAACTGCTGTCGAAGTGGGTCGGCGAGAGCGAGAAGGCGATTCGCCAGACGTTCCGGAAGGCCCGGCAGGTCAGCCCCACCGTCATCTTCTTCGACGAACTCGACAGCCTCGCCCCAAGTCGGAGCCAGGAGATGGGGAGCAACGTCAGCGAGCGCGTCGTCAACCAGCTCCTGACGGAACTCGACGGACTCGAGGAGGCCGGCGACGTGATGGTCATCGGCGCGACCAACCGCCCGGACATGATAGACCCGGCGCTCATCCGCTCCGGTCGGTTCGACCGTCTCGTGATGATCGGCGAACCGGACACGGATGGCCGCGAGCAGATTCTCAAGATTCACACGGACGACACGCCGCTCGCACCGGACGTGAGCCTGCGCGAACTCGCGGAGATGACCGACGGCTACGTCGGAAGCGACCTCGAATCCATCGGGCGCGAGGCGGCCATCCAGGCGCTGCGCGAGGACGACGACGCCGAGGAGGTCGAGATGCGGCACTTCCGCTCGGCGATGGACAGCGTCCGCGCGACCATCACCGAGGACCTGCTCGACTACTACGAGCAGATGGAACAGGAGTTCAAGGGCGGCTCGTCGGGCCCACAGCGCCGGACCAGCGGTCGCATCGGCTTCCAGTAACCGGAGTCCGTCGTCCCGGCAGCTTCGTTCTTTCTTCCGTCGGTTCGCGACGAGCGGCAGCGTCGGACGCGTCTCTGCGCCCGGTCGAGAGCGCGGTTCCCGCCGCCGGCGATTCCGTAACGGCTACCACGCTCGCGGCCCAGCGACGAGGTATGGACGACGCGCTGGACGGACTCGCCGAACAGGACGGCTGGCAGGTCGAGGGCTTCGCGGCCCGCGTCCACTACCGCGGCGCGGACGACTACTACAGCATCGAGTACTACGACCCCAGCGAGTGCGTGCTCTACTGGAAGGTGAAAGGCGACGGCGAGACGGCCGTTCCCGTGGGACGCGGGACGGTGCCGACGCCCCTGCGCGAACGCGTGCGCCAGGACCTCGCCGACGCCGGCCTCGACCCCGCCATCGAAGACCGGCCGCTGTGACGCCCGGGGCGTCACGTCCTGCCTCGAACATCAGACTTTTGTCACTGGTCGGAGAGCCATCGACTCCCGCTGGCGAAGCGCTCCTGTCGCATCTCCCACTGTTTCGATTCGTAGGAAACTCTTATCAATCGAGCGGCCTCTCTGTCTCCATAATGGACATTCACGATGAAGAAGACGACCCCTTCGAGGAGCAGAAGGAGCAAGCGGAGAATCCGATGCGGCGGCTGTTCCTCGAATACGGGGCCGAGAACAAGCTCGCGTTCGTGACGGGCGTCGTGGCGAGCATCTTCGCTCGGGTGCTCAACCTGCTGCCGCCCATCATCCTCGGCGTCGCCATCGACGCGCTGTTCTCCGAGGACGGGACGATTCCGTACTCGCAGGCGCTCGCCGGACAGGTGCCGTTCATGTCCGAGGGCCTGGCCGCCCGGATCGCTCCGGCGACCGTGGACGCCCAGTTCTGGTTCTCCGTCGTCGTCGTCGGACTCGCGTTCGCGTTCGGCGCGGCGTTCCACTGGGCGCGCAACTGGGGCTGGAACTCCTTCGCCCAGAACATCCAGCACAACGTCCGGACGGACACCTACGACAAGATGCAGAGGCTGAACATGGACTTCTTCGCCGACAAGCAGACCGGCGAGATGATGTCCATCCTCTCCAACGACGTGAACCGCCTCGAACGGTTCCTCAACGACGGGATGAACTCGGCGTTCCGGCTGGGCGTCATGGTGGTCGCCATCGCGGCCATCCTCTTCGGCATCAACTGGCAGCTCGCGCTCGTCGCGATGGTGCCGGTGCCGCTCATCGCTGCCTTCACCTACAAGTTCATCGAGATAATCCAGCCGAAGTACGCCGACGTTCGCTCGGCGGTCGGCAAGGTCAACTCCCGGCTGGAGAACAACCTCGGCGGCATCCAGGTCATCAAGACGAGCAACACCGAGACCTACGAGTCCGACCGCGTCGAGGACGTCTCTAACGACTACTTCGACTCCAACTGGGGCGCCATCGTCACGCGCATCAAGTTCTTCCCGTCGCTCCAGATACTCTCGGGTCTGGGGTTCGCGCTGACGTTCATCGTCGGCGGGCTGTGGGTGCTCAACGATGCGGGTCCGTGGTTCTTCACGGGCGACCTCAGCGCCGGTGAGTTCATCACGTTCATGCTGCTCACCCAGCGGTTCATCTGGCCGATGGCGCAGTTCGGCTCCATCATCAACATGTACCAGCGCGCCTACGCCTCCAGCGCGCGCATCTTCGGACTGATGGACGAGCCGAGCCGCATCAAGGAGGACCCCGACGCGGAGGACCTCGTGGTCGACGACGGCGAGGTCGTCTACGACGACGTCACCTTCGGCTACGACGAGAGCGAGACCATCGTCGAGGACGTCTCCTTCGACGTCGACGGCGGCGACACCCTCGCGCTGGTCGGCCCCACCGGCGCGGGCAAGTCCACCGTCCTCAAGCTCCTGTTGCGGATGTACGACGTCGACGAGGGTGCGATTCGCATCGACGGCACCGACCTCCGGGACGTGAGCCTGCCGAGCCTGCGACAGGCCATCGGCTACGTCAGCCAGGACACGTTCATGTTCTACGGGACGGTGCGGGAGAACATCGCCTACGGCACGTTCGACGTGGACGACGAGGACATCGTCGAGGCGGCGAAGGCCGCGGAGGCCCACGAGTTCATCACCAACCTGCCGGAGGGCTACGACACCGAGGTCGGCGAGCGCGGCGTGAAGCTGTCGGGCGGCCAGCGCCAGCGCATCTCCATCGCGCGAGCCATCCTGAAAGACCCCGACATCCTCGTCCTGGACGAGGCGACCAGCGACGTGGACACGGAGACGGAGATGCTCATCCAGCGCTCGCTGGACAGACTCACCGAGAACCGCACCACGTTCGCCATCGCTCATCGCCTCTCGACCATCAAGGACGCCGACAAGATCGTCGTCCTCGAGGGCGGACGGATAGTGGAGCGCGGCACGCACGCGGACCTGCTCGAAGACGACGGGCTCTACGCTCACCTCTGGGGCGTCCAGGCCGGCGAGATAGACGAACTCCCCGAGGAGTTCATCGAGCGCGCCGCGCGCCGCACCGCCCGGACGGAAGCCGGCGACGACTGACGGCACTACCGTCGACCGCGGTGGTACGGCTGGCCGCTCTTGTTCCGCTGGAGGTCGCGCTGGCGTTCCAGCGCCCGGTCGATGCGGTACTCGTACGACCGCAGTTCCGCCTCGCTGCGTCCCCATCGACGCCGGGACTGCCGGTCGGGTTCGAACGGGCCGCCGTACTTCGGAACCTCCGTCTTCTCCTCGTCTGTTTCCTCCCTCTCGTCCTCGCTCCGTCCGGCCTCCGACTCGTCGGATTCGCGTTCGTCGCGCTCTCCCCGTTCGGGGGCGGACGCCGACTCGCGGCGGCCCGCCCCTGCACGTCGACCTGGCTCCGGTTCGGGTCCGCCGAACTGCCGGTGGGGGACCTGCTGCCAGCCGCGCTGCTGGGGTTCGTCGACCCCGTACCCGCCGCTCCCGCCTCGACCGTCGTAGGCGTTCGTCCGCTGCTGGGGGTACCCCAGTGGCGGTCGATACGTGTCCGGACGGCGTCGTCCCTCTGGGTCCGCCTCGCCTCGCTCGCTGGCCGCGTCGGCGATTCGACGCTGGCGCTCCTCGTCGGTCTCGGTTCGCTCTTCGTCGCCCTCGCTGAACTCGGTCGCGTCGTCTTCGGGTGGCATGGTACAGTACGCTCGTACTCCAAATCCGTCGATAAACGGCACAGTCCGTTCAGACAGTTCGACGCGGTCGTCGCGCGGTTACCGATACGTCGCCGGCGTCGGTACCGACGGTCGCCGGGCGAGACGGGAGCGTAACTTCGAGTTACGGGGGAGGAGAGCGACGCGGCGGTCTCACTCCGTCGGGCGACTGAACCGGGAGTGCTCGCCCGGGTCGGCGTCGAGGAACGAGAGGCCGTAGTCCACCAGCCACCGCAGCGTCGCGTGGACGCCGACGTGGTCGTCGACGCGGTACTCCGCGACGGTCGGCGGTTCGTGACCGACCTTGATGCCCACTCCGGGCGAGTCGGCGTCAGCCAGCACGTCGAAGGCGTCCTCGTCGGTCCGGTCGTCGCCGAGATACAGCGAGAGCCACTCCTCGTCGTCGGGCACGAAGCGATCCGAGAGCCAGTCGGTCGCCCGGCCCTTGTCCCAGTCGACGTCCGGCCGCAGTTCCAGTATCGACTTGCCGGCGGTGACGCGCACGTCGTCGACGTCGGCCGCGGCCTCCCGCACCGCGTCTTTCACGTCCGGGACGGCGTCCTCGCTCGCGCGACGGTAGTGGACGGTGGCGGTCACGCCCTTCTCCTCGACGAACGCGCCGTCGACGTCGGCCAGTTCCGACTCGACCGTCTCGACGACGGCGTCGACGTCCTCGCGTAGCTCCCGGGCGGTCGGGTTGACCTGCTCCTCGCCGTCCGCCCAGAGTTCGAGTCCGTGGTTGCCGGCGTAGGCCACGCCGTCGACGTCGACGCGCTCGCGCAGGTCGGCCAGCTCGCGGCCGCTGACGATGCCGACCTGGACGTTCGGGGCGTCGCGCAGGTCGACGACGGCCTCCCGCGTCTCCTCCGGGAGCGCGGCCGCGTCGGGGTCCTCCACGATGGGCGCGAGCGACCCGTCGAAGTCGAGCAGGACGAGCAGTCCGTCGGCCTCGCACAATCGGTCGACGAGGGCGTAGAGGTGCTCGCCGAGCGGGTTCGGCGCGTCGGTCATCGGCCACGGGGCGGCGTCGCCCGTTGGCGCCCGCGACGAATCGCCCGGACGGTGCGGAACTGCGCGTCGAGCCAGGCGTACACGTCGCTCGCGTGCACCTGCCGCTGCAGTTCGCACATTCGCCTGCCGCGGTCGTCCGACGGGAGCCGGAGCCCGCGCTCGATGGCGTCGGCGAACCCGTGCGTGTCGCGGGGGTGGATGGTCAGTGCCTCCTCGCCCAGTTCCTCGCTGGCGCCGGTGAGTTCGCTCAACACGAGTACGCCGGGGTCTTGGACCTGCGAGGCAATGAACTCTTTCGCCACGAGGTTCATGCCGTCCCGGAGCGCGCTGACGAGACAGAGGTCCGCCTCGCGGTACAGCGCGGCGAGGCCGGTCTGGGGGAGGTGGTCCTCGACGTACACCACCGGCTGCCAGTCGTCCGTGGCGAAGCGGTCGTTGATGCGTTCGACCTCCGACCGCACCCGTTCCTGGAGGCGCTGGTAGGCCGGAATCTCGCCGCGGCTCACGCTCGCCTTCTGGACGTAGGTGAGTTCGCCCCGCCACGCCGGGCGCGTCTCCCAGAGCCGTTCGAGCGCCGCGAGTCGCTCCGGGATGCCTTTCGTGTAGTCGAGGCGTTCGACGCCGAGCGCGACGGCGACGTCGGCGAGGCCGTGGCGGTCGCCGAACTCGCGCCAGAACCTGCTCGCGGCGTCGGAGCGAGCGAGGTCGCGGTGGTGCTCGGCGTCCACGCCGAGCGGGAACGGTCGGACGAACGTCCGGTGGCCGTCGTAGACGACGCTCCGGGTCGCCCGGTCGACGGTCGCTCCCGGCAGCGCCGCCGCGCAGTCGAGGAAGTTCCGGCAGTAGGCGTCGGTGTGGACGCCGACGAGGTCGTTGCCGAGCAGCCCCTCCAGCAGTCGCTCGTACTGCGGGCAGGCGCGGAAGACGTCTCGGGACGGCCACGGGATGTGCCAGAACTGCATGCAGAACGCGTCCGGCCGGTTCGCCTTCACGAACCGCGGAGCGAGCGCGAGGTGGTAGTCCTGGAACCACACCACCGGGTCGTCGCCGGCCTCTCCGCAGACGGCGTCGGCGAACGCACGGTTCGCCTCACGGTACTGCTGCCAGAACTCATCGCGAGCGTTCACCTTCGCGGTGTCGAGGTGACAGACCGGCCACAGCACCTGATTGCTGTAGCCGTAGTAGTAGCCCTCGACGCGCTCGTCGGACAGCGGGACGCGCCGGAGCGTGTAGGCGGGCGACTCGGGCGGCACGCCCACCCGGCCGTCCTCGTCGGTGACCGCGTGGTCCGCGTCGCCGCTTCCCCACGCGATCCAGGTGCCGCCGACGGACTGCATCACCGGGTCGAGCGCCGACGTGAGTCCGCCCGCGGGTCGGCTGACGGTCACCTCGCCGTCCTCGTACTCGTGACTGTACGGTTCCCGATTCGATACGACCACCAGGTCACGGTCGTCGAGCAAGGACGACACCTGTTCGGTCGTCGGTGCGTTCCCTGTCATAGCGGCGGATATACGGGGAGCTCCCCGGATCCGTGTTCACCCCTCATCTGTTACAGGTGATTCCTCGCTGCACCGAATAAGGTAGTCGCTCGTTCATCTCTGTTCGCACGGTCTGAACGGTGGCAAGGGGCGATTACCGAGATATCGGGCTCCGGCTAGCGGTCGAATGCCGTGCTTACCGGTCGAGAAAGGAGGCCTCAGAACGATTCGGCGTCGGGGTCCTCTTCGCCGTCGGAGTGGTGTCCGGCACCGCGGTCGGTGTAGTTCTGGCGACCGACCGCCTCGCTCCCGACCATGTTGAGGATGGACTGCTCGACCTCGTCGGCCGACTCGTAGTCCTCGTTCAGCGGGCCGAGCGCGGATTCGAGCGTCTCCGACCCGCCCCCGTACTCGATCTCGCGGTCGCCGTACTTCGAGACGAGTTCGTCGGCCGACACCGGATAGTCCACGCTCTCCAGTTCGTCGCTCAGCTCTCCGAGCTCAACCCCCATTTCGCGTTCCTGCTCTTCGTCATCTGTCATGGGGGAAACGACGTTCGACTGCGGGTAAATCCTTCTGGCCGAGCAGTTCCCGCGGTGCGATTCGCGGCGACTGGCCCGGTGGACGGGAGACGAAAACCAGTAGTCGCCGGCGCGAGAACGCCCGGCCATGGAGACGCACGGATTGCTCTCGCCGGACGACGAGGCGGCGGCGCGCGAGCGGTACGAACAGGTCGGCCCGGCGGCCCAGACGGTCGTCAAGGAGACGGCGAAGGCGATGCGGTTCGACCGCGCGGAGTACGACGAGCGCGTGACGGGCGACGTGGTCGAGACCGCCCGCGACGCGCTGTTCGCGTCGCTGCTCGAAGTGCGGACGGGAACGAGGGACGAGTTCGAGGACGCCGTGCCCCCGGAGTACGAGGTGAGCGAGGAGGGGAGCCGGAACGTCGAGCACGTCGCGTGGCACGTCGCCCCCGCCGCCGAGACCGTCGTCGCCGCGACCTACCACGACCGCGAGCGCGCCGCCGTGGCGACGCTCCAGCGTCAGGCGTTCGGAAAGGTGTACCGCGACCTGCTCGACTAGTCGTCGCGGGAGAGGTCGGCCTGCACCTCGTTGGAGCACTCGCTGTACTCCTGGTCGGGTGCGCTACACTGCCCGTCGCAGGGGTGGCCGATGCGTTCGCGCAGGCTCGCGGCCACCTCGTCCGAGAGGGCGTGACCGATCTCCTGGGCTTCTCCGGGGTCGTCCAGCGCGAGGTCGTCCGCGAGGAAGTTCTCGGCGACGCAGTGTTTCCACAGTTGCTCCCGGGCGAGACGCTCGCCTTCGTCCGTGAGCGTCGCCCCCTCGTACTTCTCGTAGACCGCGAGCCCCCGTTCCTCAAGCGTCGCCAGCATCTCGGTGACGCTGGCGGCCTGCACGTCCAGCGCGTCGGCCAGTTCGCCGGTCTTCACGGGACGCCCGGTCTCGGCGGAGACGAGGTGGATGTAGCCGAGATATCGTCCGACGCTCGCCGAAACCTCCGTCATAGTTGGAGCCCCCTACGCGCGGGCCGCATAAGTATCTGCTCCCGCCTCTTTACGTCGTCGGGCGTCCTCGCGCGTTCGCTTTGCTCGGTGCTGCAGACGGGGAAGGCGTCTCGCCGTCCGCTCGTCGGCCGGCGCTACTCGAACGTGACGCCGACGTCGTGCATCCCCTCGTTGTTGAGCGCGATGTTGATGAGCAGCGGCGTCACGCTCTCGACCTCGGCGGCGTTGGCCAGCCCGCCCGCGTCGAGCGCGCGCAGCCCCTCGATGCCCTCCGCGAGCATCCGCACCGTCTCCTTCGCGTCCCCGTCGTCGGCGACGAGCAGCGTGTCCTGTTCCAGTTCGAGTTCGAGGTCCGCGAGCCGGTCCGCCGAGAGGTTGTGGAACGCGCCGACGACCGGGACGTCCTCGGGGACGGCGCCGGCCACGAGTTCCGTGACGCTACCGGCGCTCGGCGGTTCGTAGTGGAAGCCGTCCTCGTCGCGGTCCATCCCCACCGCGGGGGTGACCAGCACGTCCACGTCGTCGAGGCGGTCCGCCACGGTCTCGACGGTGTCGCGGGCGTGGTACGGCGGAACCGCGAGGACGACCACGTCGGCGCGGTCGGCCGCCATCTCGTTGGCGAAGCCGTTTATCGAGCGGTCGACGCCCAGGCTCGACAGCTCCGTCTCGTACTCGTTGGCTTTCTCGCGGGCTTTCTCCGGGTCGCGCGAGCCGATGACGACCTCGTGATTGGTGTCGTAGGCCCATCGCAGTGCGAGTCCCTGACCGATGTCGCCGGTACCGCCCAGCAGTGCGATTCGCATACCGGGGAGTCTTCCGGTACGAGGTTAAGTTCTGCGAAACCGGCGTTCTCGCCCACGCTCCGGCGGCTCGCCGCCTCCTCGAACGCGACCGCTACTCCGTCGTGGCGGACCCCGTCGCCGTCCCGGACTCCGTCGCCGTCCCCGATTCGGTCGTCGCTGACCTCGTTTTCGTGCCGGACTCCGCCGTCGTCACGGTCGTCGCGCCGTCGACGCCGCGGTGGACGACGGACACCGACTCCGGAAGTCCGCCGTCGAACGCGAACGTGGCGCGGTACTCGATAGCGCCGACGCACTGGACGCAGGCGGTCGTCCCGGTCGTCTGCTTCACCTCCGTCTCGACCCGGACCGTGAACTCGCCGGTCTTCGGGTCCAGTTCCGTCCCGGCGATCCGGGCGACGTGACAGGGGTCGCCCGCGCGTATCGTTCCGTCGACGACCACGGTGTCCGCCGACCGCCGGAACCGGACCGACGCCCGGCCGTCGGAGTCTCCACAGCCCGCGTCGACCAGTTCGAGCGAGCGGTCCGTCAGTTCGGGGGCGCCCTCGTCCGTCGTTCCCGACGTTCCACCGGCGTCCCCGTCGGTCGTTCCCGACGTCCCCTCGCCGGTCCCGGGGTCGTCGGTCGTATCGGTGCCTCCGTCGGGGTCGCTGCCAGCCGGCGCGCTACGGTAGCGGTCGAGACAGCCCCCGAGCAGACCGACGCTTACCGCCGCACCGGTTCGTTTCAGTACTTCTCGTCGCCGCATACGTGGCGAGACGGCGGGTTTTCCCATAACGCTCGCGGTAGCGAAAGTAGCGATTTGAGTTACCCACACACGGCGCACCCACATCGCAAGCCCTATAACCAGAACCGCCATACGTGGAGATGAGTCCTGATAGGGTAGTGGACTATCCTCTTGGCTTGCGGAGCCAGGGACCGGAGTTCAAATCTCCGTCAGGACGTTTCTGCCGAAACCAGACGACCAGCAGCGTCGCTTCTCTCCCTCGCCTCTCGACCGGCCCGCCGTGACCGGTCGGGGCTCACGTAACGTACGACCCTGACAGATTCGTCGGTAGTATCAGATACCGGACTCTACCTCGGAGGCGTCCTCGCCGTCGACGGCGCACGGAACGCACTCGCATACTTTCCTTCGTCACGCCGTGAAATAGCCTTCGACGGGGCTTCGGCGACGAGCGGAGTCGTCGCCGCCGTCGGTCTGTCACGGTGTGGCAAGCCAAACCTGTCTTCGACCGTAGGGCTTTTACGCACCGCACGAATATTAACTCGTGTATGAGTAAAACCGTCAACTACCGACTGTTCGCACAGGACTTCAAGAAGTGGGCCGCCAAGAAGCTTCGCGCCTGATTCGTTCGTTCTTTCGTCCGTTCGTCAGATAGCCGCAGGCGTCCGCCGGCGGTGGTCGTCGCCGTCGCTCCCCAAGGGGTTTCTCGCCGCGGCGAGTACGACTTCGCATGGAGGCACACCTCCGGGCCGGCATCGCCATCTTCAACGCGGGCGAGTACCACGCCGCCCACGACGCCTGGGAGGACCGCTGGCTCGACCTCGACCGCGGAACCGACGACGAGCGATTTCTCCACGGACTCATCCAGTTCACCGCCGCCGTCCACCACGCCTACGGCGACAACTGGGCTGGCGTCCACGGTCTCGCCGAGAGCGGCGCGGCGTACCTCGCCGACCTGCCGCCGGACCACCGGGACGTGAACGTCGGCACGGTGCGAGCGTACCTCCGCGCCGTCGCCGCCGACCCCGAGCACGTCGAGCGCGTCCGTCCGCCCGCGCTGACCCACGAGGGAGTGACCGTCATGCCCGAGGACCTGGAGTTCCCGGCGGCCGGCGTGGCGGCCGAGGTGCTCGCAGAGGAGTACGCCTACGACGAAACCGTCGTCGAGCGCGCCCGGGAGTTCGGCCGCGCCGACCTGGAGGACGGCCGGGCGACCAGTCCGTTCGTCACGCTCGTCATGGACTTCGCGCGCGACGAGGCCAACCGCGGCATCGTCTTCCAGCGCCTCCGCGACCACGTCGGCAAGCGCGAGCATCGCGAGCGCGACGTCGAGGGTCTGTTCGAGTGACGCCGACCTCCGGCGTTCTTCTCTCCCGTAATTCGAGGAACTGTTGTGGCCGGTACGTGGTACGTATCTCTCGTCGAGCTTCTCCACTCAATTTATGTAACTCGACCAGTTGACTGTCCCCAATGAGCGACCAGGAACAGCCAGACAGTTCACCTGCGGACACCTCAACGACGGAGGCCAGTCGACTCCGGTCGCGCGAGCGCGCCATGCGCCGCGCCTACAAAATCATCGCAGACCCCGACCGGTCGTTCTCCCAGCAGATCGAGGAACTCCTGCAGGTCGTTCGGGAGGCGATCGGAACGGACTACGCGACGGTTTCCCGCGTTCACCAAGACGCCGACCAGTACATCTTCGAGACGGTCGACGTGCCGGACGACGTCGACCTCCAGTCGGGGTTCACCGTGCCGCTTGCGGAATTACCGAACTGCGCACACGTCGTCGAAACCGAACAGACCCTCGTCCTGGAGGACGTCGAGGCGGAGGCCCCGGAGTTAGCGGACCCGACGTGGGGTATCTCCTGTTACCTCGGTGCACCAGTGACCGTGGACGGCGATATCTATGGGACGTTCTGTTTCTACGGTATGGAGCCACGGAGCGAGGAGTTTTCCGACTGGGACGTGACGTTCGTCGAGCTACTCAGCAACTGGGTGAGTTCCGAACTCGATCGCCAGCGTCAGAACGACCGGCTCGAATCGTTCGCCAGCTTGCTCGCCCACGAACTCCGCAATCCCCTCACGATTGGCCAGATGTACTGCAACGAACTGCCGGCGGAGACGGCCCCAGACGCGGTCGACTACATCACGGAATCGTTCGACCGCATCGAAGAGCTAATCGACATCTTGCTCGTCATCGCGCGCAGGACGGACGTGAGCATCGACCGGGAGGCAGTCGAGCTGGCCGACGCCGCCACCGAGGCGTGGGCTACTGTGGCCACCGACGAGGCGGACCTCGTGGTCGAAACCGACCAGGTCATCGAGGCCGACCCGGTCCACGTCCAGCATTTCCTCGACAATCTGTTCTCGAACGCTGTGGAACACGGTAGCTCTGACGTAACCATCCACGTGGGCGACCTTCCCACAGGGTTCTACGTCGCGGACGATGGGTCCGGCATCTCCGAAGAGAAGCGCGGACAGGTGTTCCAGGCGGGCTACACCACCGAGGTGAACGGCACTGGCCTAGGGCTCACGTTCGTGGCCGAACTGGCCAACACCTACGAGTGGGACTGGCGTCTCGTAGAGAGCGACGATGGGGGGGCACGCTTCGAGTTCGAAGGCGTACAGCGCGTGAGCGAGGCGTGACTGTCGAGTAGTGATTGACAGATTCCCACTGACCGAGCACAAGGGGTGAGTACGCAGTCTACTCACGCCCGGCTAAATTACTCTTCGATGTGCGGGGAAAGATGCGAGACGGCTACTCGTCGATGTGCTCGGCGGAGTTGTCCTGGGGGTCGTAGCCCAGCACCTCTCGCGCACGGTCGAGGGAGTAGTACTTGCGGTCGTTGTCCGAGATGCCGTAGACGATCTCGTAGTCGTAGTCGGCCTGCAGACAGCGGTCGAACAGGTGCGCGCAGTCCCGGTAGGAGAGCCACATCGCCTGTCCCCGTTCGTAGTCCTTCGGCGGGTGGCCCTTCGTCAGGTTGCCGATGCGGACCGCGGCGAAGGAGAAGCCGTACTCGTCGTGGTAGTACCGGCCGAGAATCTCGCCGGTCGCCTTGCTCACCCCGTAGAGGTTGCTGGGGCGCGGGAGTTCGCTGCCGTCGAGACGGAACTCGTCGTGAGGGCGGTATAGGTCCGGCGTGCGCTCGTCGGTCTCGTAGGAGCCGACGGCGTGGTTCGAGGAGGCGAAGACGACCTTCTCGACGCCGACGTCGGCGGCGACTTCGAGGAGCGTCCGCGTCCCGTCGATGTTGTTCTGGAGGACGCTGTTCCACGGCGCTTCCGGTCGCGGGTCGCCCGCGAGGTGGACGATGGCGCCGACGTCCTCGGCCGCCTCGCGGACGGCGGCCTCGTCGTTGATGTCGGCGACGTAGAACTCGTGCGGCCGCTCCTCCGCCGGCGGTTCGCGGTCCAGCAGCCGCCAGTCGTACGACTCCGAGAGGTCGGAGAGTATCGCCGATCCGACGCGGCCCTCTGAACCCGTAAGCAGGACGGGGTCGTCCATTCAGGTGAAGGAAGGCAAACGACTGATAAGAAGGACACGGTTTCGGCGGGTCAGGAGAGCTTCGGTTCGAGGACCTTGTCGTACGCGAGGTTCGCGCCCGCGACGAGCGCGACGGTGCCCATGAACGCGAACCACACCGCCATCGTCAGGTCACCGGACGTGGCGTTCAGGAAGCTGTCGTACTCCGCTATCAGTCCGACGCCGGTCAACAGAAGCGACCCGGCGGCGTACAGCAGGACCGTTCCGACTTCGAGCAGCGATTCGTACACGCCTCCCGGTCGGCGCTGCCGACGCAAGTAGCTTTCGTCGGAGGCGACTCGTCCGAACCCTCAACCGTTTCGTCCGTCCGCGCTCTCGAATCGCGCATGGGTCGCTACGGAGACATCGACTATCCGACGTTCACAAAGTACGGGTTCCTGCTCGGCCTGTCGTCGCTCGTAATCGGCGCGCTCGGCGAAATCGTCGGGACGTCCCTCTACGGCACGCTGCCCGGCTGGGAGACGATGCTGTTCACCGACATGGAAGCGGTCGGCATCCTCGCGATGCTCTTCTCGCCGTTCGTGTTCGGCATCCTGCTCCCGTTGACGGAGTGACCGGTTTAGCGGATTCTCACACCCGGCGGGCGAACGCGAGGTCGCCGTTCACGCTCTCGATGTAGGCGGTCACGGTCTCGCCCTCGCGCGCGCCGGAGACGAAGATGGTGTACTTGCCGCGCTCGGCGACGCCGTCGCCCTTCCGGCCCGTGCCGGTGATCTCGACCTCGTAGGTGTCGCCCTCCTCCACCGACTCGCGCTGGCGGTGCTGCTGGGCGTTGCTCCGCTTGGTTACGGGGCGGAACGCACCGCAGGCGTCACAGCGCAGCATCAGGTTGCGGTTCTCGCGCACGAGGCGGGTGTCCGGCAGGCCACACTCCGAGCAGAGGACGAACTCGTCGACGTAGGCGTCGAGCGCCGCGTCGAAGTCCCGCGTCGAGAAGCTCCCGCTGTAGCGTGCGCGGCCCTCGTCGAGCGTCCCGCTGGTCCCCATCTGGCGCTGGAGTGCGCTGTGGATGTGCTCGGGGTCTCGCGAGAGGGAGTCCGCGATGTCGTCCAGGTTGGTCAGTCGCGTGAACGACCCGTCCTTCTGGACGGTCGCGGTCGGGTAGGAGAATCGCTCGTCGTCGGCGTCGAGTTCGGGGACCGCGTCGAGGCCGCGGTCGAGAGCTGTGTCGTAATCCATATCCCTGTAACGGTCCCTGCACTGAAAGGCCTTCCTCTCTCGTACGGCGTTTCGCCACGCTGGCCGGTAGTACGGTCCGTACAGGCCGCATCGCAGCGAGTTCGCCCCGGGGGGTCGGGCGACGTGAGGTTCCAGGGTCCGGTGTCGGGCGACCGGAGAGGCGTCGCATACAAGGCGATGCCGCCACTCCCGACGCGTATGCACCTCTCGGACGCGACGTGGACGGACGCCGACGACGCGGACACCGACCTCGCGCTGCTGCCGGTCGGGAGCACGGAACAGCACGGTCCGCACGCACCGCTCTCGACCGATTCGCTGAACGCCGAGGCGGTGGCGGACGCCGGTGCGGAGCGGTACGACGGCGAGGTGGTCGTCGCGCCGCCCGTGACGGTTACGGTGAGCGAGGAACACCGCCAGTTCGCGGGGACGCTGTGGGTGAGCGAGGACACCTTCCGGCGGTACGTCCGTGAGACGGTGGACAGCCTCGCCCACCACGGCTGGGACCGCGTGGTGCTCGTCAACGGCCACGGCGGTAACGTGGCGGCGCTGCGCGAGGTGGCGGGAACCGTCACGCGCCACGACGACGCCTACGCCGTCCCGTTCACCTGGTTCGAGGCGGTCGGCGACCACAGCAGCGACATGGGTCACGCCGGCCCGCTCGAAACCGCGCTGTTGCGCCACGTCCATCCGGACCTCGTTCGCGAGGACAGGGTCGAGGCGGCCCGCGAGGGCGCGAGCGACGGCTGGGGCGAGTGGGTCTCGTACGCCAACCTGGCCTACGACAGCGCGGAGTTCACGGAGAACGGCGTCGTCGGCGACCCGGCGGCGGGCGACGACGCGCGCGGCGAAGAACTGCTGGAACTGGCCGGCGAGTCGCTGGCGAAGCTACTCGACGCGGTCGAATCGCGGGACGTCGGCCGACCCGACCACCGGTAGCTACTCCTCGTCTTCCTCCGCCTCGGCGGCGTCGGTCGCCGTCTCGCTCTCCTCGTCGTCGCCGGTCTCGTCCGTCCCGTCCGCCGCCTCCTCGGCCTCGGCGTCGAGGTCCTCCAGCGCGCTCTTCAGGCTCGGCACCGTGCTCGCCAGTTCGCCCACCTGCTCGCGGGCGGACTCGACGTCCTCGACGGCCCCGTCGAGCGTCTCGATTTCGGCTTCCAGGTCGTCGGCGTCCTCGAAGGCGTCGGCGCGCTCGCCCATCGCGTACCACTTCTTCGCGTCCCGGAGGTGGTCGGCGGCGTCGCCGGCGTCCAGCGCCGACCGGAGGGCGTTGAGCGTGCCGAGCGTGTTGTCGGCGTTCACCGCCCAGACGGCGTCGGGGTCCGGGAGTTCCTCGCGGGCGGCCGCGAGGTGCCTTTCGACGTCCTCGCGGACCTCGCTGGCCGCTTCGCCGAACAGTTCGTCGTCGAACGTTGATTGACTCATACACGTCACTTGGACGGGAGGTAGTTTAAAGCCAAGCCCGAAACTGAAAGTGTAACTACCCGGGGGCGGGCCGCTACCCGGCGAAAATCCGGGGTCCGGTTTGTACCGGTTACTCCCGCACCGACTCGACCTCCATCAGCGGATAGCCGTCCTCCATCGCCATGCTGGCGACGACCTCGACGCCGTCCTGCTCGACGACGACCTCGACCTCCATGAACCGCCCCGTCAGCTCCGTGTAGCCGTGGTCTATCTCCTCCTCGAGTTTCTCCGTCAGCACGTCGACGGTCACCGACTGACAGAACGGCTGGTTCTCGATGCTCTCCTCCATCGCGCGTGCGAGACTGGCGGCACTGTCGGGGCTGACCGGCGTCCCGGCGAACTGGTGGTACAGCGCGCCGAACTTCACGCCCGCCTCGAAACAGGCCGTCTCGCTCGTCTCCGGGTCGGAGTCGTTCGTGTCGGACGTCACACTGGAGGACTCGCGGCCCTGGACCAAAGTTCGAGCGATAGTTGGCGATATCCCGAGAGATTGCAGGAACGCAAACCACTAAGTATCATGGTAATAGTTATCATCATGCCCCCGACGGGGCAGGTTGCACCCGGACCGCGATCATACCAATTGCGGTTCACCCTTTTCGGGACCGCCGAACGTCCGACGCTTCGACCGCCTCCGAGACGACTGCGGGAGAAGGCTTTTTGTCCGCCTCCGCGCACACCCACCCACATGAGTGAGTCGCCAGTCGATGCGAACACGGTGCTCGTTCCGGTGGACGGGAGCGACGAGTCCGTGACCGCCATCGAGTACGGGGTCGCGATCGCCGACAAGTACGGGGCCGACGTGCACGCGCTGTACGTGCTCGGCGAGGAAGTGACGCGAGCCATCGAGACCGGCGCGGTCGAGGAAGACGACGTGGTCGTCGACACCGAGTCGTTCATCGACACCGCCCGCGGCATCGCCGAGGACTACGACGTCGCGCTCAGCAACTCCATCGCGTACGGCTTCTCCACGCGGCGGAAGACCCAGCATCCCGGCAGCGCCGTCCTCGACTCGGCGGACGAACTGGACGCGGACTTCATCGTCATCCCGCGCGAGCCGCTGACCGGCGAACCCGGCGAAGTGCTGGAGAAAACCGCCGAGTACGTCCTGCTGTACGCGAGCCAGCCGGTGCTGTCGGTGTGACGGGGTCGTCGAGAGAACAGCGCCGGACGAAAACGCGTTACTCCTCGTCGCTCTCGCCGAGCAGGTCCTCGACGGACTCGTCGCCGCGCGCGGAGATCTTCACGTTGAGCTGTTCGACCTCCTCGCTGACCTCCTTGCCGCGGACGGTGACGCGCTTGCGCTCGCCGTCGCGCCGCGGGTTGAAGCCGGTGCCGCCCTCCAGCATGATCTCCTTCAGCGCGGGCCCGTTCACGTCGTCTCGCATCGGTCGGCCGGCGTTGTCGGAACCGCCCGTGATCTCGACCTCGTACCCGTCGAGGCCGACCGCACTGCCGTCGACCGACTGACCGATCTCCTTCCCGAGGAAGCGGTTCGCGTCCTGTCCGTCGATGTCGCGCTGGTAGGTCGTCCCGGAGTCGGGGTCCGCGACGACGACCTGGAAGTTTGCCATACGGGGGAAGTGGCGGGCGCTCGGTAAAAGGAATACGATTTTGGCTTCGAGCACGACCCCGCGCGTTCGGTCTGGACGGGACGACGCGGACCAGCGGGGCGAACCGAGGGACCCGCCTCCGGTCGTCGGAGCGGTCGGTGGGAGGGGTCACCTCGCCCGAACGACGACGGTGTCGGCGGCCAGGTCACCGATGCGCTGACGGTCGTCGGTGAG
The DNA here is from genome assembly GCF_051917725.1 of Halomicrococcus pelagicus. GTDB lineage: Archaea > Halobacteriota > Halobacteria > Halobacteriales > Haladaptataceae > Halomicrococcus. The sequence goes on along the minus strand of NZ_JBQBLX010000003.1, from coordinate 341,587 downwards.
GAGCATGACGACCAGTCCGACGGCGTAGCTCAGGAAGCCGTCGACCAGGCGAAGCAGGTTTCGGACGACCGACGCTCCCATCCCGCACGGCTCGCCGGAGCGTCTGACCACGACGACTCCCGTCAGTTTCTTGCCGACCGTCTGGCCGAACAGCCCTTCGAGGACGACGAAGTAGCCGAACAACCCGAGCGGAACGCCGAGCCAGATGCCGGCCTCCCCGAACGGTAGCGCGAACGCCACGCCGAGCGCGACCGCACCGACGAACGAGACGACGTGGTCGAGGACGAAGGCGACGACGCGACTGCCGACGACGTCGTCTTCGGTCCCCATCACTGGTTCCACCATACGAACGCCGTACTCGACCGACGGAATAAGCTTTCTGTCACTTCGCTGCTGGCGGCGGAGCGTCGCGCCGAAATTGCTTTCCAGCGGGCCGGCGTCCGTCTGTCGGGGGAGCATGGCCGAGGTCTACTACTTCGTCAGCGACCTTCACGTCGGCGGCGACGAGCAGTTACAGGAGGCCGAGTTCGAGTCGGAGTTCGTGGCGTTTCTCGAACAACTCGAAGAACGCGACGAGGACGCCGAACTCATCATCCTCGGTGACGCGTTCGGGCTGTGGGAGTTCACCGAAGTCGAGGGGCTGGCGAAGTTCGACTTGCTCGTCGAGAACCATCAGGCCCTCTTCGAGCAGTTGCGTGCGACCGGCGAGCGAATCGAAATCACGCTCATTCCGGGCAATCACGACGCGGAACTCGCGGGCTACTCGGCGTACGTCGAACGCCTCGCGGCGTACAACGTCACGCTCGACGCGGCGCTCTCGCTGGAGCGGGAGGTCGCCGGACGAACCGTCTGGATAGAACACGGGATGCAGCGGGACCCGAACAACCGCATGCCGGACTTCGGCAATCCGCGGGCGAACCCGCTGGGCTACTTCGTGAACCGGCATATCACGAGCAAGGCCGGACAGCTCTCGGGGCACGGGAAGTACAACTGGCTGAAGGACATCCAGTCGATGACGCCGCTCGAAGAGATCCCGATGTGGATACTCTCGAACTACTACTACCGGGAGATGAGTCCCGTTCTGCGGTACGCTGCCCTCCCGTTCCTCCTCCTGTTCAACGTGAGCGTCCTCTATCTCGCCGTCCTGTTGCTGGAGGGGAGCGGCGTCCTCGGAACGCAACTCGTCACCGACGCGACGACGGCGTTCCTGCGCCGACTCGGACTGGCCGGCGACCTCGTGGAGTTCGTCTTCGCCGTCAACGCCGCCGTCGTCGTCCTCCTGACCGTCATCTCGATTCCGCTCTACTTCCTCGTCCGCGACGTGAAACGGACCCTCGAACGGTTCGACCTCCTCGCGACCGACCCCGTCGCCGAGGAACGCGACGCCGCCTACCTCGACGCGGCCCGCGACGTGTTCGCCGAACACTCCGACGCGGCGGTGTTCGTCTACGGTCACACCCACCGCGCCTCCCTCAAGTGGCTCGGCGAGCGCGTCGTCGTCAACACCGGCACGTGGCTGAAGCGACTCCACCGCGTGCAGCCGCGAATCGGCATCCTGCCGCCGATATATCGCCCGTCGTTCCGACTGAACTACTTCCGGATCAGCGAGCAAGGGGGCGACGTCCTCGTCGAGTACGAGACCGTCGAGAAGGAGGCGCGGCGGGAACTCTCGCTGCTCCAGCGACTGCTCGCCGAGCGACGGCCGCCCGACCCGGAGATTCCCGAGCGGACGACGATAGAGTGGTCGCCCGACGACCGCGTCGAGAGCGCGGTTCGAGAAGCGGACGCGGGGCGGTCCGTCGACCGGCGGTCCGTCGACTCCCGCTCCGACGGCGACCGGACGGGACGATAGGGCGACCGACTCCCTGTCGGAACCGCGTCGCCGGCGCGATTTCTCCGGGGCGACTTCAGAACGGGTACTGGCGCTTCTCGCGCTGGACCGATATCCACTTCTCCTGCGTGAGTTCGTCGAGGATGGCGTCGCCGTTGTACCGGCCCATTCCCGACGACTTCACGCCGCCGAACGGGACGTGCGGTTCGTCGTTGATGGGCTGGTCGTTGATGTGGACCATGCCGGCGTCGATGGCGTCGGCGAGGTCGTGGGCGCGTCCCAGGTCGCCGGCGTGGACCGAGGCGGCGAGGCCGTACTCGGTGTCGTTGGCGAGTTCGACCGCTTCCTCGTCGTCCGAGAAGGGGACGACGGGCGCGATGGGACCGAAGTGCTCGTTGCAGGCGGCGGCCATGTCGTTGGTCGCGTCGGACAGCACGGTCGGTTCGACGAACAGGCCGTCGGCCTCCCCGCCGGTTTCGAGGGTCGCGCCGGACTCGACCGTCGTCTCCACGTAGTCGAGCATCTGGTCGCGCTGGTCCTCGTTGATTATCGGACCGATGACGTTGTCGCGGTCGGTCGGGTCGCCGACGGGCAAGCTCTCGGCTCGCTCGGTCAACCGTTCGACGTACTCGTCGTACACGTCCTCGTGGACGAGATGGCGGTTGATGGAGATGCAGACCTGTCCCTGGTGGAGGAAGCTACCGAACACCGCCGAGTCGACCGCGGCGTCGAGGTCGGCGTCCTCGGTGACGACGTGGGGGTTGTTCCCGCCGAGTTCCATCGCGGGGAGCGCGAGGTTCTCCGCGGCCTGCGAGGCGACGCGCTTGCCCACGTCGGTCGAACCGGTGAACGCCATCACGTCGAGTTCCGGGTGGGAGGCCATCCGGTCGCCGATGTCGGAGCCGGAACCGGGGACGACGTTGAGCACGCCCTCGGGCAGGCCGGCCTCCTCGAAGATGCGCGCCAGCAGCAGCCCGCCCACGACGGGCGTCGCCGAGGCGGGTTTGAGGACGACGCCGTTGCCGGCGGCGATGGCCGGCGCGACGGCGCGCATCGAGAGGTGGAACGGGAAGTTCCACGGCGAGATGACGCCGACGACGCCCATCGGCTCCTGCTTGACCTGGTTGTCCTTGCCGGGAATCATCGAGTCCTTGTAGTCGCCGCCCATCTCGAACGGGAAGCCTGCAGCCCGCGCGGTGATGCCCCGGGCGGTCTGCCACTCCGCGAACGCCTTCGCGTTCGCGCTCCCGGACTCGACGGATAGCGACCGGAGGATGTCGTCGCGGTGTTCGTCGAGGAGGTCGACCGCCGCCTCGACGACGCCCGCTCGCTCGTTCGGAGGTTGGTCGGCCCACTCGGACTGGGCCGCAGCGGCGGCCTCGTAGGCGCGGTCGACGTCGTCCTCCGTCGCCGCCGGTACCGAGGTGACGGTCTCGCGCGTCGCCGGGTTCTCGACCGCTATGTCGTCGCGGTCGTCGGCGTCGACCCACTCGCCGTCGATGTACAGGGCGTTCCACTCTCCGTCGGTGGTGAAGGCTGAGTCTGACATTCGCGGCTAGGGGTTGGACGGACGAGTGGTTAAAGAGCAGGGGCGCGGCCGAACGGAATCGACTACCGTCGCCCGAACCGGGGACTACGGACGGGTGATGCGTCTGGTTCCGTAACGGCCGAAAAAGTCGCAAAGTCGGGTCGCAGAAGGACTGTGCCTACGCGATAGTTCGGATTAGACTCGGGTGACGTTCTTCGCGCGCGGGCCCTTGGGGGCCTGCTCGATGTCGAACTCGAGATCCGTGCCCTCTTCGAGGTCGGGGCCGCCGATGTCTTCCATGTGGAAGAAAACGTCGTCGTCCGCGTCCTCAGTCGAGATGAAACCGTAACCGCCAGTGTCGTTAAAGAAGTCGACAGTACCTGTTGCCATTGCTTTTGTACGGAAGTGCGGAGTCCATATAACGTTTCTGTGAGACGTGTTGGCGTGAGGCTACGCGTTCGCGGCAGCCTCCCCGCTCGCCTCGTCCTCTCACCCGACGGTAGCGAACCGCGTCGAACCTACGGTGGCGGTCGCCGTACTCGTCGTCCGTCTCCGTCGTCGGCCCGACGCCGATATCGGACTCCGGCGGCGGCTCACGAGCCGTTCAGGTGCGGCACGACCTCCGTGCGCAGGTATTCGAGGAACGCCGCGGAGTCGAAGTCGGTCGGCCGGTACACCTCGACGTAGCCGCTCTCGGCGGCGGTCATCTTCAGCTCGCGGCCGTCGTAGGTGTACTCCAGCCCGAGCTGGTTCAGCCGCGCCTCGCGCACGAACCCCGAGAGGTCGTCGTCCGCCAGGAGGTCGTCGCCGTGGAGCAGGCCGCTCTCGGCGCGGCCGTCGCCGCCGCGGAATCCGGCCTTCCACGCGTTCGCGTCGTCGCGGGCGGCGAGGAAGCCGTCGAGGTCGAGCGACGCGCGCTCGACCGCGGTGTCGGTGTCGATACCGACGAGGTCGAACGCGAACGTGCCCGCGCCGCTCCCGACGACGACGAACTCGCCGGGAACGCCGACGAACTCCGTGACCAGCGTCTCCGTCGCGTCGGTCTCCTCGACCCGTATCTCGCCGTAGTCGAGTTCGGTCGTCTCGCGGGCCGCCGGGCGTTCGACCGCCGCGCGCCCCTCGAACGCCACGTCGCCAGAGGGAAGCGAGAACACGCGCTCCACGTCGAGTATGCGGTCCAGTTCGCGGTCGTTCTCGACGACCGCGTCCGAAAACGAGTCGACGACCTGGAAGTCGCCCTGCACGAGACCTATCACGCCAGCGTTCATGTCGTCTCGGAGTTCCGAGACGGGGAAGTTAACTCGTCCGAATTCCGAGAGGAGTCTCCCTCGGGGTCACTCCGCCGCTCTCGTCTCGCGCCGGTCCGACTCCTCGCACTCCGGGGCGTCCCAGCCCAACCGCCGGAGGGTCCGCCGGAACCGGTCGTCGTCGCGCGAGACGGGACCGAAGTACGTGCCGACCCGTTCGCGGTTCCACCAGCACCCCGTCTCGGAGCGCTCCTCGGGCGCGGTGAACTCGTACCGGTAGCGCACCGCCCGGACGTGTTCGGGCGGGTCGTCCGGGAAGGGGTCCTCGCGGAGCAGCGACTCGACCCCGTCGTCGCCGTCGAGCAGTTTCGCCAGCAGGTGGACGAACCACGGATGGCGGCGCGGCGACGGCGACATCGCGGCGAACCAGAGCTGCCAGCCCAGGCGGTGGTGGTACGGCGCGACCTGCGGCGGTCGGCGCTCGGGGTCGTCCGGCTTCCCCGGGAAGGCGTACGGCTTCCACTCGGTGTCGGGACCGACCGTCGCGTCGTCGGTCCCCTCGACGATTATCTCGTAGCGCGTCCGGGTGATGGAACCGAACGCGCCGTAGGTGTTGACGAGGTGCAGCGGGTCGAACGCGGCGTTCATCGCCTGTTCGGACGACACCATGTTCTTGACGGGATAGTAGCTCAGCGCGACGACGACCGCGACCACCAGCCAGCCCGCGACCTGGAAGGAGACGGGGAGCGACGCGACCGCGGCGGTGGGAACGTCGACCGGCAGGACGCCGGCGACCAGCGGGTCGGAGAACGTGCTGAACGCGAGGACGAGGGTGAGCGCGTTCAGCCACGCGAAGTTCCCGGTGACCATCAGCCAGGCCTGAAAGAGGACGGTGGCCACGCCCGCGACGGCGGCGAACGGCTGTGGCGCGAAGTAGAGGAACGGAATCGCGAGTTCGGCGACGTGGTTGACGGCGACGCCGACCCGGTGGACGCGGTCCGACAGGTGGTGGGCGAACCAGCTGACGGGGTTGGGCATCGGCTGCGTCTCGTAGTGGTAGTCGAGGCAGGTCAGGCCGCGCCAGCAGTCGTCGCCGCGGAGCTTGATGAGGCCCGCGCCGAACATGTTGCGAAAGAGGACCCAGCGGAAGAGCCACGTCACGGCGACCGGAGCGGCGACGGTTACCGGGCCGAGGAAGATGGCGAGAAACCCCGACTCGAGCAGCATCGACTCCCAGCCGAAGCCGTAGAACCGCTGTCCGGCGTTGACGAACGAGAGGTAGAGCACCCACAGCGCGGTCCAGACGACGACGTGGCCGGCGACGCCGAAGACGGCCGGCACGCCGACGACGGCGAGCACCGACAGCGCGACGCCCGTCCACGCGGCGGCGGCGACGGCGGTGTCGTCGTCGAGGAAGTGAAAGAGGCTGGGGCTGTCGCGGAAGCGGGAGCGCTCGACGTAGTCGCCCAGCGGGAGGAGACCGTCCTCGCCCGCGAGGGGTCGGAACTGCCGTGCGGCGACGAGGAACGCGAGCAGGTAGACGACGCCGACGCCCTTCAGGAGCGCGAATCTGGCGAACCAGTACGGTCCCGGGTCCCACGGTCCGAGCACCATCTACCCGGCACGTGTCGTTCGGTTCCCAAAACGATGGCGAGAGCGAACACCGTCCTCCCGGGTACTTCCCGTCACGAACGTCCGTCTTTCGACGAAACGGAACGTCTACTCCGGACGGACATCCCGAACGTCTGGATGCCCGAGATACGCTTCGAGTTCTGACGGGAGTTCTTCGCGTGGCGTGCCGTGCAGTCGGTCGCGGACCGCTTGCCAGTTCTCGTGTCTGCAGAGGACGTACACCGGAATCACGTCGACGTCCAGGATCGACGCGATGGCGAACCTGTGATTGCCTTCCGTCCAGTACACCTCGCCGTCCCGTCCGATGACCACGAGCGGCTCCAGGTGGTTGGCGTAGGCGTCTTCGAAGGGGTTGTCGTCGGTAGCCTTCTCGTGTGCCGCTTCCTCGTTCGGTCGATACCCCTCTCGGTCGATTCTGCGGAACAACTCGTCGATGTACTCGCATCTGACGGTCCGGAACTCCGCCAGGTTCTCGTATCCCCGGACCGTCCCACCGCTCTCGAACTGCTCTTCTGCCCACCGATACAGCGCCGTCTCCTCCCAGTCGCGTCCGTCCTCGAAACGTTGTTCGAGCCCCCGGTACAGCGTCGTCTCGCGAAACGGACGACAGTTCTCCTCCCCGTCCCAGTCGCCGCCCTGCACTCTCCCGAGTCCCCAGTTGAGCCTCAGTTCGTCGTTGTAGTAGGTCACGTCGTCGGGCGACACCGACAGTAACTTCCACGGGTCCGCCGGTGCGTCGTACTCCCTCCCGTTGACGTGGTGGTGCCAGTCCGTGTAGTGGCGAAACCGACCGAGGTTCATTCGCTCGATGATTTCGTCCTGTTGTCGTATCTGTTCCGATTTCCGACATCTCCGGGGCGAAAAGGGATGCCGCCTCCCGGATTACGAACTACGCCCGGAAGTGCTCGCTCCGCTGCGCCCTTCCGGTCTAGTTCAAATCCATGCGGGTACAAATTCGTGGCCGACGGCTCACTCGCTTCGCTCGTTCGCGTTGTCGGCCACAGAAGTATGCCGCCTCCCGGATTTGAACCGGGGACAGCTCGATCTTCAGTCGAGTGCTCTCCCAGTCTGAGCTAAGGCGGCGCACTCGATACGAGGCGGATGGTACAAAAAAGGATTTCGAAATGCGCCGCCGGAACCGGAACAACACCCCCGTCGCAAACCCTTTCCGCGTCGCCGTGCCAGTACGTGGCATGGGAGAGCGCGCGTGCTACCTGGAGTTCTGTCCCGAGTGTGACGCGCAGGTGACGGTCGCCGACGAGCGGTGCCCGGACTGCGGCGCGGCGCTTCAGGTTCGGGAGTGACCGTCGCGTCGGGTCAGCCATCTGTCGCCCACTGTACATTTAACGTACATGTTGATAAAAACTACAATTTGGAGAAAACTTATCACAATGTAGCGCAGCGATTCAGCCACGATGCAAGAGAAAAATAAACGGCTGGGTGAATGCCTCGAGCGCGAGGTCGACGGCGGCGTCGAACTGTTCGACACGGAGAACGGCGACGCCTGGATCTGGTCGGACAGCTGGGTGGACGCCTCCGAGAAAGCGTAACCACGGCTGCGAACGACGCCGGTCCCGGTGGTCTCACCCCGACACGATTCTCCCCGAACGCGAGTCGACCCCGTCAGGACTCCCTGTCGCCGGGTCGGGTGTCCTACCCGAGGACGCCGAACCCGAACCTGGCGTACGGCCAGAAGTGATAGACCCCGACGCCGACGACGACGGCCGGAATCGTCGTGTAGATGGACGCGATGATGGCCGCCTTCGCGTCGATAGCCACTAGCGGGAACAGCGCGTCGCCGTCCTGGCTGATGGCGTTCGCCGCCAGCGCGGAGAACGGGATGTCGCCGTTGGCGTAGATGGTGGCGAAGACGATCTGTGGCGCACAGCCCGGAACGAGCCCGAGCCCCGCGCCGGCCAGGGGAGCGAGCACGCCGGCGGCGGCGGCGAGCGCGTGGATGTCGAGCGCGAAGACGACCATCCCGTACTCGTACGCGAGGTAGGCGGCGATGACCCAGACGGTGACCATGCTCGTCTCCATCGCCGCGTGCTGGAACGTGTCGTACGCGTCCGCGAACGACTCCCGAACCCGCCCCGTCTCGCCCGTCCCGATGTACCTGCGACCGACGAAGTAGAGGTAGAAGGAGAGGACGGTGCCGGCCAGTCCGGCGACGGTGAACAGGCCGTCGAACGTCGGCGCGAACTCCAGCGCGACCTCGGGCGCACCCCGGCGCAGGTACTCGACGCCCGCGACCAGACCCGCGACCGCCATCCCCCACCACGCGACGTGCGCCAGGTGGCTGACTCTCGTGAGCAGGACCGAGTCGCCGCTCGCTGGATCGCAGTCGCACTGGGCCGGCCCCCGTTCGTACTCCGGGACGCTGGGCCCGCCGTCGGCGACGCTGGTCGTCGCGAACCCTCCGTCGGTCACGGGCCGACTGATGTTCTCGACCGCCCGGTCGACGCGACCCACGCCCATCCCCCAGAAGTCGATCATGTAGCCGAACGAGACGCCGGCGACGAACGCCATCGAGTACGCGTAGAGGGCGGCTTCCGGCGCGAGCGCGAGGATGACGAACGCCGAGTCGCCGGCCGTGGCCGCGAGCGTGGCGACGACCGTCCCGAAGCTGATCGATCCCCGGATGTAGAGCGGCATCGCGACGATGGCCCCACCACAGCCCGGGGTCAGACCCAGCAGGCCACCTGCGATGGGCTGGAGTTTCCGGTTGTTCTCCAGCGCCTCGATGAGCCGACCGCCCGACCGGTACTGGACGTAGCTGAACAGGAGGACCGTGACGGCGACGAAGGCGCTGACCTGAACGAATCCGTCCCGGAGGGAGAAGAAGAGAATCTCCCCCGCTTCTTCGAGTCCGCTCATCCGAACCACCCTCGCCCCGGTCGCCGGGCGAGATTCCGCAGTGAGCTATCGAATCCTAGATTTAGACGCATCAAAAGTAGGTTTGTGGCTGAGGACATTATGCCTTTTGGTGCGGTTGGACCGCGGTCTGGCTGTGGTCGCGCGCGACCGACGTCCCTCGAACGCTTATCTTCCGGCGCACCGAAACGACGACCATGACCCGACTCGCGCTCGTCAGCGACACCCACGTCCCCTCGCGCGCTCGCCGAATTCCCGACTGGGTCCGCACCCGGGTCCGGCGGGCCGACCACGTGGTCCACGCGGGCGATTTCGACTCGGCGGACGCCCTCGCCTCGGTGCGGGAACTCACCGATGGTGACCTCACGGCCGTCGCGGGCAACACCGACCCCGCCGCGCTCGACCTGCCGGAGATAGCGACCCTCGACGTCGCGGGCGTCACCTTCGTCGTCACGCACGGCACCGGCCCGGCCCGCGGTTACCGCGAACGCGTCGCCGAGACGGTCCGGCGGGAGGCCGGCGACGCGGCGGTCGGCGTGTCCGGTCACACTCACGAGACGCTGGACGAGCGGGTCGACGGCGTTCGCCTGCTGAACCCGGGGAGCGCGACCGGGGCGGCCCCCGCCGACCGCGAGACCATGATGACCGCGACCGTCGAAGACGGCGCGGTGACGGTGCAGACCCACGAGGGGTGAACCGGTCGGAGCCGTCGCCCGTCGGAACGCGGGCCGGTCTCCCCGGACGGCGAAACTCGCCACCTTTGCGCGTTTCGGGCGGGTTTTTAGCCCCGCGTACCAACGGGGGGTATGAACGTCTTCCCGGTACCGGGACTGCCGGAGGTCGAACCCGGCGACGACCTCGCGGCGCTCGTCGAGTCGCAGGTCGACCTCGAACCCGGCGACGTCGTGGTCGTCGCGAGCACCGTCGTCTCGAAAGCGGAGGGCCGGACGGCCGACCTCTCGTCGTTCCCGCCGAGTCCGCGGGCCGAGGAGATAGCGAGTCGGCTCGCGGACGTCTCCGGCGAGGAGAAAGACCCCCGGTTCGCCCAGGCAGTGCTGGAGGAGAGCACGGAACTCATCATGGAAGCACCGTTTCTGCTGACCGCCACGCGATTCGGCCACGTCGGCGTCAACGCCGGCATCGACCGCTCGAACACCGGAGACGCCGACATCCTGTTGCTCCCGGAGCGCCCGAACGAGAGCGCCGAGCGCATCCGCGACCGCCTCTCGGTCGACGTGCCGGTCGTCGTCACCGACACCAGCGGACGACCGTTCCGCCACGGTCAGCGCGGCGTCGCCATCGGCTGGGCGGGGATGCCGGCGAGCCGCGACTGGCGCGGCGAAGCGGACCGCGACGGCCACGAACTCGAAGTGACGGTCGAGTCCGTCGTCGACGAACTCGCGGCCGCGGCGAACCTCGTCACGGGCGAGGGCGACGACGGCCTGCCAGTGGTGGTCGTTCGCGACTGGACGTTCGGCAACCACGAGGGCAGCGACGAACTCTACCGGTCGGTCGACGGCGACTTCGTCCGGCAGGCGCTCAGGGGGTGGGAGTTTGAGGGGCATTGAACTCACGCCCGAGATTCCCGTCGCCGACCTCGCCGACCTCGGCGCGCGCGCCGAGAGCGAGGGGTTCGACGCCGTCTTCGCCAGCAGCCACTACAACAACCGCGACCCGATTCTCGCCCTCTCGCGGGTCGCGGCGGCGACCGACGCCGTGCGCGTGGGACCGGGCGTCGCAAACCCCTACGAGACTCATCCGGTCGCGCTAGCCTCGCGCGTGGCCACGCTCGACGAGGTCAGCGACGGCCGCGCCGTCTGCGGCCTCGGGGCGGGCGACCGCTCGACGCTCCGGAACCTCGGCGTCGAGCGCGACCGCCCGCTGCGGCGCGTGCTGGAGACGATGAAAGTGGGGAAGCGACTCTGGGCCGGCGAGCGCGTCACCCACGACGGCACTTTCGACGCGAACGAGGCGGCCCTGAACTACGACGTGGGCGAGATTCCGGTGTACGTCGGCGCGCAGGGACCGCACATGCTCCGGATGAGTGCGAAACACGCAGACGGCGTGCTCGTCAACGCCGCCCACCCCCGGGACTTCGCGTGGGCCGGCGACCGCATCGAGGAGGGGTTAGCCGAGCGTCCCGACGAGCGCGGCGCGTTCGACGTCGCCGCCTTCGCCAGCGTCAGCGTTGCCGAGGACGGCGACGCCGCCCGCGAGGCCGCCCGACCGCCGGTCGCGTTCATCGCCGGCGGCGCGCCGGACCCAGTGCTCGACCGCCACGACCTGGACCAAGAGCGTGCCGCCGACATCGGCGAGCACATCGAGGCCGGCGAGTTCTCGGCGGCGTTCGAGGCCGTGACGCCCGCGATGATAGAGGCGTTCTGCGTCGCCGGGACGCCCGAGACGGTGGCCGACAGGATGGCCGCGGTGCTCGAACACGTCGACAGTTTCGTCGTCGGGTCGCCGCTCGGGCCGGACCGCGAGGCGGCGGTCAGCCTCGCTGCCGAGGCGCTCGACCGGGGCTATCGGGAACGATAGCGGAGAACACGCCGCCGACGCTGAGATAGCCGAACACGAGCATCGAGAAGCCGACGAGTATCGCGCCGACGAGCAACAACAGTGCCGAGAGGGGGTCCGTCGCCGCCACGTCGCCGAACAGGTTCACCATATCGATGACGTTCTGCACGAGTCCTGCCATACCCGGACGTCCGGGTTCCGGGTACTTGTTTTCTCCGTCACGCTTACGACCCGGGACTACGTAGGAGCGCGCGTGTCACGAGACGCGTCGCTCTCCGATTTCGCCGCCTCGGACGCGGACGACGAGACGGAAGACGACGGGCCGAGGGACGACGAGTCGGGAGACGCGTCGACGGACGCGGGGTCGACGACCGACGGAGAGACCGACCACCCCGCAGACGAGGAGGCGTCCGCGTCGCTCGATTCCGAGAGCGCGACCGTCGACGCCGAATCCGCGACCGTCGACGCCGACCCCGCGACGACGACGTTCGCCTGGTCGCCCGACGGGGCGGCCTGCGCGCGCTGCGGGGAGACCGTCCGGCGACGCTGGCGCGACGGCGACGACGTGGTCTGTTCCGACTGCAAGGACTGGTAGTCGGAAGGACGTCGACGCCGTCCGATTGTCCCGCGAATTTTGCCGACGCGTTGCGGTATCCGCCACGTTGAAGCCACCCCGATTCCACGGTGGAAGTATGACACGCTCCGTGTGGCTGAAAGCCGACGACGAGGTCGGCGACTGGGATTCCCGACGACGACGCATCACCGCCGGTCTGGAGGCGGGCGTCGACTGGGTGCTCGTGGACGAGAGCGACGTGGCCCGCGTCCGTGAACTGGGCGACGTGAACGTCGCGGCGTTCCGCGGCAGCGGCGGCGACGACGCGGCGTTCGTGGACGGCGACGGCGAGGTCGACGTCATCGAGGCCGAAGCAGGCGACGCCGAATCCGGCTCCGCCGACCCCGACGCCCTGTTCGTCGGCAAGGACGGCGAGGGCGACGGAACGGTCGACCTCCCCTCCGACTTCTCCGGTTCCGCCGACCTCTCGACGCTCCGGCGCGGCAGCGCGGACGGCGCGTACGTCCGCATCAAAGACGAGGAGTACGAATCGTTCGCGGAGGCGGCGGCCGACGACGCCGAGTACACCGTCGTCGTCGGCGAGGACTGGACCATCATCCCGCTGGAGAACCTCATCGCGCGCATCGGCGAGGAGACCGAACTCGTCGCCGGCGTCACCAGCGCCGACGAGGCGAAGACCGCCTTCGAGACGCTGGAGATCGGCGCGGACGCCGTCCTGCTGGACAGCGACGACCCGGACGAGATTCGCGCCACGGTCGCGGTCCGCGACGACGCCGAGCGCGAGACGCTCGACCTGGAGTGGGCGGAGATTCGGACCGTCGAGCGCACGGGAAGCGCCGACCGCGTCTGCGTCGACACGGGGAACCTGATGGACGGCGACGAGGGGATGCTGGTCGGGTCGATGTCGCGCGGTCTCTTTTTCGTCCACGCCGAAACCGCGGAGTCGCCGTACGTCGCCTCCCGGCCGTTCCGGGTGAACGCTGGCGCGGTCCACGCCTACGTCCGGACGCCTGACGGCGGGACGAAGTACCTCGCCGAACTCTCCAGCGGCGACGAGGTGCAGGTCGTCGACACGGACGGCAACACCCGCGAGGCGGTCGTCGGACGGGTGAAGATAGAGAAACGACCGATGTTCCGCATCGAGGTCGAGACCGAGGACGGCGACCGCGTGGAGACGCTGCTGCAGAACGCGGAGACCATCAAGGTCGCCACGCGGGACGGCCGGACCGCCGTCACGGACCTCGAAGTCGGAGACGAACTCCGCGTCTACCGCGAGCAGGGCGCTCGCCACTTCGGCGAGGCGATCGAGGAGAGCATCATCGAGAAGTAGAGCTCTCGTTCGGCGAGGGCTCTTCGTCGAGGCGCGCGGTACACCACTGACAGAAGTCCAGTTCCTCGTCCACCTCGCGACCGCACTCCGGGCACTTCGCCGTCACCGCGTCGGCGGACGCGCCCGTGGCCGCGGCGAGCGAGCGGTTACCCTGCTTCGCGGTCCAGTAGGCGTCGACGATGTTGACCGCCTGGACCGCGAGGATGGGGAGGACGACGTTCAGACCGAGGCCACGGGTCGCGTCGAGATACGCCTGCATTCCGCCGGACTCCACCGCCTGGAAGGTCGACTCCGGGATGACCACGAGCGCCGTGGTGACGGCGAAGCCGAACCAGAGGAGCGCACGAAGCCACTCGCGCAGGTAGACGTGGCCCAGGCCGGGGTAGACGAACGCGAACACGGCTGCCAGCCACGGACGTTTCCGAGCGTTGGTCACTGTCGACTGCTAGCGACCCCTGCGAGTTAAATGCTTCTTACCGCTCCCGCCACTCCGGTATTTCGACGTCCTCGACCAGGCGGCCACGACGGCGTCGTTCGACGGCGTTCGGGCGGACGTTCGGCGGGTCTATCGGACGACGGCACCGCGACTCGCCGTCCCCCCGCCGCGTCGCGTTCGACGTGTGACGCCGTTGGTATTAACCGGCAGCGAACCGCCACGACCGAAACCCTTTCAAAATCACGACTTAAATCCCCACTCGATGCGGAAGAGTGGCCCGCCGAGAGGCCTGATATCGTACCTGGTGCTCGAACTTCTGGACGAGAAACCGAGGTACGGCTACGAGATCCTGAAGGAGATACAGGACATAAGCGGCGGGCACTGGGAGCCGTCGTACGGCTCCGTCTACCCTATCCTCTACAAGTTCGAGGAGAAGGGCTGGGCCGAGCGCATCGAGCGCGAGGACGAACCCGACCGCAAGTACTTCGAACTGACCGACGAGGGGGCCGACGAACTGACGGAGAAGCGGCGAGAGAGCGGGGAGAAGGCCCGCGAGTTCGCCGACGTCATCCTGGGATTCTACCACGTCTACGTCGCGTTCGCGACCGACGAGCGGTTCGAGGTGGACTGTCCGGAGGACGAGTGGCAGTTCGACGAGACCTTCAGCTCGTGGATCGTCGAGCAGATGATTCGTCACCACGAGCGCGACTTCGACGAGTTCGAGCGCATCCCCGACACCCCCGAGGAGTTCTACGAGCGAATGGGCGTCGAGGAGTAGCTAGCCTGCCAGCAGGCGCGGCCCGAACAGCATCAGCACGAGACTGGTCAGCATCACCAGCCCCACGGCCGTCGTGATGGCCGTCGTCACCTGCCGGGGCTGGCTGGTCGGGAGCCGGGAGACGACCGCCTCGGCGCTCATCCGGAGGATGTGTCCCCCGTCGAGCGGGAACGCCGGGATGCAGTTGAAGAAGCCGAGGTTGAGGTTTATCCAGCCGGTCCAGAACAGCGCGTTCGCAAGCAGGAAGACGCCCCCGTCGAGCGCCGCGAGCGGCCCCTCGACCAGGAAGAAGTTGCTGTTCCAGGCGACGAAGCCGGCGAAGTTGTATCCGAGCGGGGTCGAGAGGTTGGCGAACGGCAGCAGCAGCGTCCCGGCGACGCCCATCAGGAACGACGCCACCGGACCGCCCCCGCCACCGAACTCCGAGAGGGACCCGCCGCCGAGCAGCGTCTCGAACGTCGAGGCGGGGTAGAGCCTCGTCCCGAAGCTACTGGTCGTGACGCCGGAGACGCCCGGGGCGACGCGGATGCCGACCAGCGCGTCCTCGCCGCTGCCGCCGAGTTCCACCGTGTAGTTCGCCCGGCGGTAGCTCCCGTCCTCGACGACGTACGCCTCGACGTCGACCGTCTGACCCGGCCGGTAGCCGTCGAGCACGGTCGTCAGGTCGCTCCGGTTGGCGACCCGCTCGCTGTCGATTGCCGTGACGACGACGTCGTCGCCCGGGGTCAGCGACGTGTCGTTCGCCAGCGCCCCGTCCTTCTGGACCGTCGACAGCGCGCCGATCGGTCCGGTCACGGTCGTCCCGTTCGCGATGCGAAGGGTGGCCACGGTGCGGTTCGAGAGCGCCCGGTTCAGTTCCTCCCCGGTGTGAACGTCGGTGCCGTTGACCGCGGTTATCGTCCGGTTCGTCCCGAACGTCGCGAACGGCGAGGTCTCGACCATCCCCGTGATCAGCAGCGACCGCTCGATGACCTTCTTCTGCGTCCGCTCGCCGTCGTCGACCGTGACCGAGACGGTCCGGCTGTCGACCTCCGCCAGCGCGTCCTCGAGGTCGGCGTTGCTCGTCACGTTCGTCCCGTTGACGGCGACGATGCGGTCGCCACGCTGGACGTCGGCGTCGTCGGCCGCCGAGTTCGGGAACACGCCGCCGACGGCGGCACCGGGTGCGACCCCGATAGCGCCGACCACGGGACCGAACAGTAGTGCGAACGCGAGGAGCGTGACGGCGAAGTTGTTCGTCACGCCCGCGGCGAACATCCGGCTCTGGCTCCCCCGGTCCGCATCGCGGCGGTTCTCCTCGTCAGGTTCGACGAACGCGCCGATGGGGAGGAACGCGAGCAGTGCCAGTCCCATCGACTCGATCTCGATGTCCTCGACGCGGCAGAACAGGCCGTGGCCCCCCTCGTGAACGACGAGACCGACCAGTAGCCCGAGCAGTATCTCCGGCGCGACCGACAGCGGCAGGAAGTCGTTCACGCCCGGTATGACGAGCACGTTCCGCGGCTGGGTGACCGCCGTCGGCTGCGGCGGGTTCTGTAGCACGGCGACTGCCTGCACCACGAGCAGGAGAAAGACGCTCGCCATCACGACGAGCGCGATACCGAGACCGAAGTTCCCCCACGCCCGCCAGAGCCGTTTCGGGCGGGCGAGACGTTCCAGCAGTTGCTTGCCACGTTGAGTGTGGACTGTCAGTATCGGCCCCTGCGTGCCGATATAGGAGGGCAACACGCCGTTGGTCCGGAGCGCGATGAGGGCACCCCAGTAGACCACCAGTCCGACGAGCACCCACACGAGCGTAGTCATCGGTCGAACGAAGGTTCGCGCCGCTCAAAGGCGTTGGGGAACGGGCCGGAAAAGAATTCAGTGAACGGACGAGCGGGGGTTACTCGGCAGTCTGCCAGTCTTCTTCGATTTCCTGCTGCTCGGCGTCGCCACCCTTGCGACCGCGGAACTTCTTGAGAGCGAAGGCGCCCGCGACGAGACCGCCGAGGACAACGACGCGACGGACGAGTTTCCCGATGACGCTGCCGCCGCTCTCCTCGGACTCGTCGACCTCGGACTCGTCGACCTCCGACTCGACCTCTTCGGTCACGTCGACGGCGTCGGTGGCCGTGCTCTCTTCGGGGACGGACGGCTCGCTCGACTCGTTCGATTCGCCGCGTTCGGTTCGTTTCAGTGCCGGCTTCTCCAGATTGAGTTCGATCAGGGCCATTGTAGTATCACCATTGAATTGCTGACGCGACTGCCAGCAAGACCATGCGCCTCCCAGTTCTGCTGTCAACCACTTTATTATGCAGTTGTTAGGAGGACGGTAATCGAATCATGTCTCTCGCATATGTTAACTCTGCCGGCGGTTCGACACTGCTCGCGTCGGTTCTCGTCTCTCTCCGGATTTCGACGCCGACGAGGTCGCTATCGACGTCGGTCGTCGAACGCGAAATAGCGCGAAAAATCGGGGTTCGAACGCTCAGTCGCGGCGAACGAGCAGTGCGACGCCGGCGAGCGCGGCGAGCGTGACGGCGAGACCGAACCCGGGCTGACCGTCGGTCGACGTGGTCGTCGCGGTCGTGTTCCCGTCGGTCGCGTTGTTACCGTTTCCGCTCTCGCTCTGGTACTGGACGCCGAGATATCCGGCGACGCTCTTCTGGTCCATCGAGGGGAACTCGCGGTCCCACTCGCCGGGCATGAGGACCTCGGTGTCGTCGTTCGCCACGGCGAGCGCTTTCACGTCCGACTTCGTCGCGTTCTCGCCGACGAGGTCTTTCACGTAGACGTAGGTCGTCGACGTGTCCTCGTTCGACCGTCCCGCGATGGCGGCGATTTCGGCGCCGCCGTAGCGACCGGCGAACGCGTCGCGCATGGCGGAGATGTTGTCGAACTTCGCGCCTGCCTCGACGGTCACCGTCCCCTTCTTCACGTTGGCGCTCATCTTGGCCTTCTTGAACTCGCTGTTCTGGAAGGCCTTCAGGAGCCGCATCGTCTGACCGTCCGCGGTGGGGTCGAGCGACGTCGCGGCCGAGTCGACGGCGCGCGAAATCATCTTCTGCTGGTTCAGTTCGAACGACGCCTCCGCGGTCACCTCGTCACCGTCGGAGTTCGCCGTCATCTCGAACGACGACGAGCCGACCGTGACGCCTTTCTCCTTCAGCGCGCTCACGTACGCGTCCCAGTTCTGCGTCCGGTAGTGGACTTCGGCGTCGACGGCCGCCGTTCCGGACCCGGTCGAGGACAGGTCGGCCGTCCACGTGACCTTCTGCTGGAGGTTCGCGGACTGCTGGGCCTGCAGGGTCTTCTTCAGGCGCTGGACGTCTTTCTTCTGCAGCCCCGACTGCTCGCTGTCGACGTTCTTGGCGATTTCGAGCGCGGCGAACAGCGCGCCGTCGTAGTTCTCGACCTTCGCGTCCCATTCGACGTTCATCTCGTTCTCCCGCTGGGACATCGCGAACCGGACGTGGTCGATTTCGAGCTTCTTGACCTTCGACGCGACGGTGCGGGCTTCCGACTGGCTCAGGTCGACCTCGCTGGACTGGGCGAGTTGCTGGGTCAGTGCCCGGGCGACGCCGTCCTTGACGCCCGAGTACTGGACGGTGTACTCCACGTCGACGGTGGCGGACTCGCCGTCCTCGCTGTAGTCGTAGTGGTCGATGGTGACCTGGGCCGACCCGCCGATGTTCTCGGCGGCCCGGGCGTACTGCGAACGCAGGTGGGCTTTGGCCGCTGAGCGGGAACTCCACTCGTCGCGCTGGTAGGAGCGGACGGTTCCGCTACGCTTGCCGTCCAGCACGTAGCCGTTCGCGGTCTCCTCGATGGCGTAGCTGAGGGACGTGTCGGAGCCCATGGGCATGGCGGTCTTCACGGTCGCCGTTCCCGACGTGCTGAGGCTGTTCGCGTCCATCGTGACGTGGCCGTCGGTGTGCGCCGACGAGAACGCCGCGGCCGACCCCCGCCGGTCTATCGTCGCCGTCAGCGTGGCGTCCATCTTCGCCCGCTTCTCGTTCTGGACGCCGGAGGCCGAAAGCGAGAGGCTCTGCAGGGTGTCCGGCCGGGGCATGGCCAGCGACCCGTTGCCGGCGATGCTGTCCGGCGTCATGACGACGTTCCCCTGGCCGGACACGCCGGAAGCGGAGTCCGTCTCCGTGGCGACCAGCAGGTGAACGAGACCCGACGTCATGTTCACGCCGATCTGGCCGGTTCCCTCCGACGTGCTGGACTCGTTGTAGGCGAGCACGGCGTCGCCGTTCTCGCGCACGTAGATGGTGTCTGCAGTTCGGACTTCGCCGTCTTCCGTCTGCAGTGCTGTACCGTCGATGGACTGTCCGGTGGGCGCCGTGGCTGCCACCGGTGCGATGAGCAGGACCAGCACCTGCATCACCGCGAGGATAGTGGACACTGTTTTTCTCCGACTCATAGACACCTCGTAGAAGTGTTATGATAAAATTCTTTGGTTACTGCGGTTATTTGCTAGACGGTATCGCGTTTCTTCCTACCATCCAGATTATCATGGCTCCCAGATGGCTTTTCACGCTGTGGGACGACGAAACGGGTATGACCTGGGACGAACTGTTCGACAGGGCCGCCCGGCACGCCACCGACGTACCGACCGTCCGCGAAGTGCTCGCGGAGCGCCGCGATGACTGACACGAATCCCGCCCGCGTCGTCGCCGACGCCGACGTGCTCGCGGCGGACCTCCTCGTCGGGGAAGACGCCCGACGCGCGCTGGACGTCGTCCGTCGCCACTCGTGGGTGGAACTCGTCGCCAGCGACCCCCTGCTGGACGACGCCGAGTACGTCGTGCGAGAACTGGCCGACGACGACCTCGCCGCCGACTGGCGAGCGAAGGTGGAGGACCTGCGGGTCCGCGTCGAGCACTCGCCCGGGGACCACCCCGCGCTCGCCAGCGCCTACGCCGGCGACGCCGCCCACGTCCTCT
Source organism: Halomicrococcus pelagicus (assembly GCF_051917725.1). GTDB lineage: Archaea > Halobacteriota > Halobacteria > Halobacteriales > Haladaptataceae > Halomicrococcus. Next base: position 321,909 of record NZ_JBQBLX010000003.1, on the reverse strand, counting down.
CCTACGACGACTCCCTCAGGAGCGCGAAGACCGGAGCGTCGCTCCAGGGCCGCGTCTCGCTGAGCGTCAAGCGCCCCGACGGCTTCGCCGCGCTGTTCGACGCCGAGAGCCTCTATCGGGCGGTCGTCGGCGGGGAGTACCCCGGACCCGACCGGGACGCGCGGGAGTAGCGCGCCGGCGACGGGAACGGCCGTCAGCGGTCTCCTCGCCACCGCCGGAGCGCGGCCGCGCCGCCGACGCCGCCCAGCGCCGCGAGCCAGCCGAACCCCGGCTGTCCCGTGCTCGACGTCGGGGAGTCGTCGCTCGTCTCGTCGTTCGCCGGGAAGCCGTTCGTCCCGGTGCCCGTCTTCCCCGTCGTCTTCTGCGTCGTCCGCCGCGTCGTCTGGGTCGTCTGGGACGTTTGGGTCGTCTGAGTCGTCTGGGTCGTCTGAGCCGTCTGGGTCGTCTCCCGCTTCGTTTCGGTGACGCCGAGGTCGTCGAGCGCCTCGCGGAGCGTGACGACGTCGAGGTCGCGGTCTTTCGCCATCCGGATGGCCAACCGAACTCGCTCCGGTGGGAGCCGCTCCTGCCACCAGCTGTGGCCGCCGAGAATGCCGAGGCCGTCGGCGTCCACGACGCGGTCGAGGAACGCCCCGAGGTCGGCTTTCGTCATCTTCCCGCGCCGGAACATGGCGCGCGAGAGGTGCGGGAGCGTGACGTCGTCGGGCCGGTGTACCTGCGCTCGACCGCCGATGGCGAGGCCGCCGTTCGCGACGGCCGTGTAGTACTCCCCGGCGAGTTCCTGCGTCCGTGCGCCGTACCCGCCGTACGGCATCACGATGTTCGTGACGGTCACGCCGAGGTCCTCGAGTTGCGCCTTCGAGTCGCCGAGCGCACCGTGCAGTATCTCGTCGGTGTACCGCTCGATCACGCCGTCGTCGGCCGCGAACGACCGCCCGACGGGCCCCCTGAGCTTCACGAACTCGCCTCGCTCGTCTTCCCCCTTCCCGGCGACCGTCACGGTCGTCGACGCGCTCCCGTCGGTGACGAAGAGGTCGTCGCCCGGCCGGTCGCCGTGGTGGTTGGTCTTCACGTAGAGTCGCCGGTCGTCGGGGGCGACGTCGCGCGTGACCGTGATGTCCCCCAGCGCGCGGTGGTGAACGGAGTGGGACATTATCTCCCACCCCTCGTCTTCGAGTTCGCGGAGTCGCGCCGCGTCGAGCGTGCCGTCGTTCCCGACGTACGCGGCGGGTACCGCCGAACATCCCGGTACGCCCTCCTTGCGGTGGGCCTTCCGGTAGGTGTGGGTGTAGTCCTTGACGGGACCGTCGTCGTAGGTGAACACCACTTTCCCGTTCGTGTCGGCGGCGAATACCAACCCCGTGACGAGCGTCGCGCCGGTGGCAGCGGTCAGGCCCGCCCGGAGCGCACCGCGTCGCGTCGTGGCGAGCGTCTCGTCGCTCACGCCGACCGCTCCCCCGGGGCCTCGTTCGACGACGGTCGCAGCGTCCGCGTCACGTTCGGTTTCGGGTCCTCGACCACGGTGCCGTCGGCGTCGAGGGCCGCGTTCGGTGCTCGCTCGTCGCCGGCGAGATTTGGTTCCGAGAGTCGCATCGGTTCGTCCGCGGCGACAACTCGCACTTAACTTGTTACGAGCGTGCTACGCCGCGCGTACGCGGCACCTTCTCGCTCGCCGCCGGCCGGTAGGCGACGCGAACTCCGCGGTACGCCCGAGAATCCGGACCGCTCACTCCTCTCGCTCCGCCAGCCAGTCGGCGAACTTCGCCAGCGCGCGTCCCCGGTGGGAGACGGCGTTTTTCTCCTCGGTGCTCATCTCCGCGAGCGTCTGGCCCTCGTGTTCGAAGATGGGGTCGTAGCCGAACCCACCGTCGCCGCGCGGCGCAACGATGCGGCCGGGGACCGCGCCCTCGAACGTCTCCGTGCGCTCGCCGTCGTGGTAGGCGACGACGCCGCGGAACCGCGCGCGGCGGTTCTCCTCCCGCTCGGCGAGTCGCCAGACGCGCTCGACGCCGAGCGTGTCCTCGACGTACGCAGAGTACGGGCCGGGGAATCCGCCGAGCGCGTCGACGAACAGGCCGGCGTCGTCGACGACGACGGGGTCGTCGCCGCCCGTCTCCGCGAACGCCTCCTCCGCGCCGTGGACGGCGATGGCGGCGAGGTCGTCGCTCTGTATCTCGGTGTAGTCGTACTCGACCTGCTCGACGTCGTCGTCGAGGTACTCCCGGGCCTCGCGGACCTTCCCCTCGTTGCCGGTGACGAACCGAATCATGTGCGAGGCGTGGCGTGCGCGGAGGAAATAGCCGTTGGTTCGGCCCGCTCGCGGTCGCGTCGGAACCCCGAACGCGGAATCGAGTCGGTGTGCCCGTCGACCGGTCAGTCGTCGTCGACGACGACTTCGACCGGTTCGTCCTCGACGGTGCGCTCTTCGCCCTCGTTCTCGTGCCAGTAGAGGACGCCGGCGACGACCAGGATTATCCACGACCGCCAGTTGGCGAGGTTGAGCGTGTAGCCGACCCCGAACGGTTTCTCGACGAGCATCCCCTCGCCGGGCTGCCAGTAGGCTGACAGCATCCGGCCGACGCTGGGTCGCTCGAAGTTGTACGGGACGCCGAAGATCGTTCCGGCAGTTTCCTTGTCGGACATGCGATACGGGTTTGTCCGCCCCGACCATAGCGTTTGGGGCACGCGGTCGTCCGCCGACCGTTCCCCGACCTGCGTTCCGCCGTCCTGCGCTGCCCGTGCCCGGGGAAAGGCCCATTACGCCCGGAGACCAACGCTTCGACATGCCACAGCGCAGTCGGACGCGAGAGACCGACGACGTCGAGGAGCTGCTCGGCGACGGGGAGTCGACCGAGCGGTCGGCCGGCGAGTCGTCCGGTCGGGGCTTCCGTGCCCGCGCCAAGCAGCGGGCCGTCGACGTCTTCTCGCCGCGCTACTTCCTCGTCGCGGCCGTGGTGTCGTCGGTAGCGATATTCTTCGGCGGTACGCTCGTCCCGCTGGTCGGCGACGTCACCGGCTTCGTCGCGGTGTTTCTCGCGTCGTTCCTCCTCGGCGCCATTACCAGCGACTCGCGCATCCTCGAGACCGCCGCCGGCGGTGCGGTCGCTGGCGGACTCGGGTTCCTGCTCCAGAACCTGGCGTGGATGGTGGTCGGCGGATTGCCGATAGCCGCCGTCGGCGTCGGCGCGGGTCTGCTCGCCGGCGGTCTCGGCGCGTACTTCGGCGGCGACCTGCGCGACGGCCTCACCCGAGATATCTGAGCTACGCCGACAGCGCCCATCGGTCGCCGTCGCGTTCGACGACGGCCTCACCCGAGATATCTGAGCTACGCCGACAGCGCCCATCGGTCGCCGTCGCGTTCGACGACGCCCTGGTCGGCCATGCCGGAGAGCTGGCGTTCGACGACGTGGTCCGGCGCACGCACTTCCTCGCTGACCTCCGATATCGTCTCCGCGCCGGCGGCGAGCGCGGCCAGTATCTCGGCCCGGAGGTGTCCCTCGTCGTCGCCGTCGACCGCCTCGGAGAGCGAATCGAGTACGTCCGTGATGCGTCCGTGGACCCACCGCTGGGCGAGCGACAGCTCGCCTTTGAGCTCCTCCAGGCAGTTGAGCTGTTCCGCGAGGACCGCGATTTCGTCGACGTTCTCGTCGTCCAGCGCGTCGTCGGAAGCGGTCGTCGTCTCCTCGCACGCTCCCTGTTCGTTCACTATCACCTCGTCGCCGTTGCCGTCCATCTCGACCTCCAGCGAGAGATACCGGCAGGCGCTCACGTCGAGGCTAGCGCTGGCGGGATAGGCGCTCTTCATCCCGAACTCGTAGGGGGAGACGTCCACCTCCAGGCGCAGGTTCCGGGAGATGTGGAAGTACTTGCGGCGCTGATCGTCGGTCCGGCTCTCGACCAGCCCTGCCTCCTCCAGCTTGCGGAGGTGGTCGATGACCGCTTTGGGGCTGACACCGAGGTAGTCGCTTATCTCCGTAACGTAGCAGGGCTTGTGCGAGAGCAGTCGCAGGATGCGTCTGCGATTTTCGTTACCGAGGATGTCGAGCAGCGCAGCGGAATCCATTCACGTCCGGGGTTTAGTCGCGTGAACTGAAAAGGGTGTCTCTCGCCGTTCAGACGACCGGTCTGGCCGCGACGGCGGTGACGGTGACCTCCTCACCCGTCGAAAGCAGGGTCACGCCCCCGTTCCCCTGTCCGTCACCCGTTCCGACGCCGTTCCCCGGTTCGCTGTCGTTGCCGGACCCGTTCGCGTCGTTCCCCGGCCCCACGTCCGTGCCGTTGCCGGGGCCGACGTCAGTACCGTTGCCGGGACCGACGTCGGTCTCGTTCCCCGAGACGACGCCGTTCCCGTTACCGTTCCCGTTCCCCTGACCGACGCCGGTCCCGTTTCCGGTAGAGTTGTTGCCGGCCGGAACGTCGACGCTACCGACCGACCCGGCGACCGCCGCCGCTTTCGGCCCTATCGCCGACGAGGCGCGCTTTTCGAGGCGACCGACCGTCTGGACCTCCGCGCCGACTGCTCGCGCTCTCGGCTCGGTTTCGTTGACCGCTTGCTGGATAGCCTGGATGCGACTGACGACGCCGCTCATCTGTGCACGGTACTGGAGTTCGTCTATCTTCCCGTTCTGGTAGGCGTCGATGATGGCCTGCTTTTCCTCCTGGAGGGTGTCGAGTTTCCGTCCGAGGTCGTCGACCTGGCTCCTGACGAGTTTCTGTCTGGCCGACCGATTGTCGGTCGCGTTGAACCGGGCGACCCACATACCGGTCTCGACCGCACCCTGCGTCTCGGTGGAACTGGCCTGCATGAACGACGATATCTCTGTTCCGAGCGAATCGTTGGTGGCGTTCTTCTGGAGTGACCGGTCGTCCGACTGGAGCGACTGGTCGTTCGTTTCGAACGACCGCAGGTCGTCGGAGGACGTGGAGGGCGTCGGCCCTGCGGCGGTGGGCACCGCCGCGACGAATGCCCCACAGATGGCAATCGCCGCCAGCAGGACGGCTCGAGCGGAGTTCATCACTACGGCGTTACCCAGCCATTCCTTAAAAAAACGGACATTCGTTCGTTCCGTTTACATGCCGAATCGAAGCGCTGAGAGCAGCGCTAAGCGTTTAAAACTCGATCAGGGCCGGTGTAGTCGGTCGAGCGAACGGTCCGCGGCGACGACGGCCAACACTGACAGTGCAACGGTCGCCGCCACGAGCAGCGGGCCGGGGTCGTAGCGCAGCGGCGGATGAAACCCGAACCAGTAGTCGAGTACGTCGTTGACGAGCGCGAGAGCGAGCGCCGCCGCCAGCGCGCCTCGGGTCGTCGTTCCGTAGTGCGGGACGAGGTACGCCTCCGCGACGAACGCCAGGTGGGTGAGGAGGATTCCCCAGTAGTCCCACACCGCCGCGGGGTCCCACGGCGGCCCGAAGTACGCCGGGAATCCGAGGTTGAGCGCGAGGAACGTCCAGAGGCCCATCTTCACCAGCCAGACGAAGGCGATGGTGTGGAGGTACGCGAGCGGCCGGTTCTGCGGTGCCTCGTCGAGTCGGTTCCCGAGGTTCGGAAGCAGCGTCACCAGCGACGCTGCCACGAGGGCGAGCGCGGTCGGCGAGTCGGCGTACAGCGGCCAGAGGAACGTCGGCACCGCCGGCATCGTCTCGACGTAGAACCGGATGCCGACGAGGATGGCGGCGGCGTTGACGACGAGCAGCCAGACGAGGCTCGGCGCGTTCTCCAGGTAGTAACGCGCGTACCGCTCCGGAATCCCCATGGTCGGTGTCGCGCAGAGCACGACCAAATGTCTACTGCAACGAGTCGGCCGGGAGTCGGCCCCTTCGAGTGCGGTTCGCCCGCGTCCGCGACGCCGTTAAACCGTTCGCCGTTCGCCGGCTATCCCTCGCGACGGAGCCGTCGGAGGACGAACTGGCGGTCGAGGCTGGCCAGGAACGGCCCGAGTTTCGGCCCCGTCTCCTCGTCGAAGAAGAGCCGGTAACCGGTGGCGAAGAAGTCGCCGACGTCGATGTCGTGACGCTTCGCCGTCTCGTAGATCTCGCCCTGGACCGCCTCGGGGTCGTGACCGTCCGCGATGAAGTCGGCGAGTTCGTCCAGCGCCGCCTCCGTCTCGGCGTCGAGTTCGACGTCGGGCATCTCGGTGCGCTTCAGGTCGTAGTTGTAGGCGTTGTCGGTGCGGTCGGCCCACTCGCTGGCGCGTTCGACGCGGCCGAGGGCGTACTCGACCGCCCAGTCGGGGTCGTCGTCGGCGAGGTGGCCCTCGCGGCGGGCGATGTCCTCGCGGAGGTCGGGGTCGTCGGTCATCCCGAGCACGGCGGCGAACGTGTAGGGGAGTCGGACGCGGTCCACGAACGTCTCGTCGACGACGTCGTCGTACCGGGCCCGTTCGTCGTGGTCGGCGAGAGGGACGCTGTCGCGGTCCGGCGTCGGAATCGGGTCGCCGCTCGCGTCGAACCGCGCGGCGACGGTCGGGCGAGCGACCGCCGGGTAGGCGGCGTCCGCCACGTCCTCGGCTCTCGTCGTCTCCTCGTCGTCACTGGTCGCCTCGACTGCGTCGCGCTCGCCGAAGTAGACCTGCTCGAACTCGTCGAACTCGTCGACGAGGAACTCCAGGTGTTCGACGCTGAAGTCCCGGGCCTTGCTCGGGTCCTTCGTGAAGAAGTACCGGAGGACCTCTGGCTCGATGGTTTCGAGCACGTCCTGGACCATGACGACGTGACCGCCCGAGGAGGAGAACGGTTCGCCTTCGAGCGTGAACCACTCGTAGGCCATCGGCGTCGGCGGGACGTCCCCGAAGACGTTCCGCGCGACGTCCGAACCGGAGGGCCACGAGCCCTCGGCGTGGTCCTTGCCGAACGGCTCGAAGTCGACGCCGAGCACTCGCCACTGGGCGGGCCACTCGAACCGCCACGGGAGCTTCCCCTCCCGGAGCGTCGCGGTACCCTCGTGGCCGCAGCCCTCGATGGTCCGGTCGCCGGCCTCCATGTCCGTGCAGACGTAGTCGACGGTGCCCTCGTCGGGACGGACCGCGGTCACCGTCTCGGTTATCTTGCCACACTCCCCACAGATGGGGTTGAACGGGACGTACTCCTCGTCCACCTTGTCCTGGTAGGCCGAGAGCACCTCGCGAGCCTCCTCGCGGTGTTCCAGAACGTAGCGAGTGACGTCCTCGAACTCGCCGGACTCGTACAGCTCCGTGTTCGAGACCATCTCGACGGGGATGCCGAGCAGTTCCGCGCTACGCTCGATGAGGTTCGAGAAGTGGTCGCCGTAGGAGTCACAGCAGCCGAAGGGGTCCGGAATCGCCGTGTAGGGCTTGCCGAGGTTCCGACCCAGGGCGCCGGCGTTCACGTCGCCCAGATCGACGACGTTGCCGTCGAGGTCGGCGAGTTTCCGGGGTACCTTCCGGAGCGGGTCGCGGTCGTCGGCGGTGAACACCTGCCGGACCTCCCGGCCGCGGTCGCGCAGCGCTTCCGCGACGAAGTAGCCCCGCACGATCTCGTTCATGTTGCCGAGATGCGGGACGCCGGACGGCGAGATGCCGCCCTTGATGACGACGGGGTCGTCGCTCCGGTCGGGGTCGTCTGCCAGTCGCTCCAGGATTCGGTCGGCGACCGACTCGGCCCAGAAGGCGTGCCCGTCGGCCTCCTGGAGGAGGTAGGGGTCGTCGTCGGGGTGCGGTTCGCGGCTGGCCTGCTCGTCGCTCATAGCTCCTCTGTCACCCAGTAGTTCATCTCGTCGTCCGCGCCCGTCGGGATGATGTCGGTGCCGCCGTGGTCTCCACGGCGGACGGCGTCGCCGATGCGCCCCGGTTCGGTGCCGTCGAGGACGATGGTGCGAACGCCCGAGCGCTCGATGAGTTTCGCGGCGAGGAGGTCGACGGGTGCGGAACTCCCGGCGTTCATCTCCAGGTCGGCGATGACGTCCACGAGTTCGCTCGCCGACAGTTCGTCGAACTTCGTGGCGTCGTCTACCTCGTTGGGGTCGTCGCTGAACACGCCGGGGACGCTCGTCGCGTAGACGAGCAGGTCGGCGTTCGTGTACTCCGCGAGCGCGGCGCTGACGGCGTCGGTCGTCTGCCCGGGCATCACGCCGCCCATGATGGCGACGTCGCCGCGGTGCATGGCGGCCCCGGCCTCCTCGTACGTCTCGGCGGGGCTCGGGGCGGCCCGTTCGCCGAGCGCCGCGATGAGCAGGCGGGCGTTCAACCGCGTAACGTCGATGCCGATGTCGTCCAGTTCTATCTCGTTCGCACCGAGTTCCCGGGCGGTCCCGATGTAATCGCGGGCGACGCCCCCGCCCCCGACGACGGCGCCGATAGTACACCCCTCCTCAGCCAGTGACTCGATGACGGCGGCGTGCTCGCGAACGCGTCGAGAGTCGAGATCTGGCGCGAGCACGCTACCGCCAATGGAGACGACCACCTTCATGCTATCGCGGAATTACCCGGACGCGGCCTTAAGCGTTCTCAACTTCGGGGGCGACCCGGCCACCGTCCGCGTTCTCGTTGGCCGTTCGACGGGCGCAATCGACGCCGATTCCGGTCCCGACCGAAGGCTAAAAGCCCCTTCCGACCATCTCTGCGCCCATGCAGATAGTGGGCGTCTGCGGTCCCGGTGCGGACCGCGTCGGCGACCGTCTCGCCGCTCGTCTCGGGGACGCGGGCCGGGTCGCAACCGTCGAACGCGGAGCGGTCGACGCGACGGACGCGTCCGCCGAGACCGCAAGCACCGCCGTCGAACTCCGGGCGGACCAGTGGCGGGCTCGCGGCGGTAGACGCGACCTCCCCCAGGTCCTCGACGACCTCGCCCCCGACCACGACTACGCCGTCGTCGTCGGCTTCCCCGGCGCGCGAGTGCCGCAGGTCGCGCTCGGTGACGCCGACCCGGCGGGCGAGGTGCTCGTCGACGCGACCGACGCCGACGCGCTCGACCTCGACGGCGTCCGCGACGCGCTCGACGACGTCGAACCGTACGAGACCCTGGAGTCCCTGGTCGAACGCGCGAAATCCTCCCCGGACGCCGACCGCTCCGGAGCCATCGCGACGTTCACTGGGCGCGTCCGCGCGAAAGACGGTCCGGACGACGACCCGACGGAGTACCTCGAGTTCCAGAAGTACGAAAGCGTCGCGGACGAACGCATGGCCGCGATACGCGAGGAACTCGAAGCGCGCGACGGCGTCTTCGAGGTGCTCTTGCACCACCGGACCGGCGTCGTCGAAGCGGGCGAGGACATCGTGTTCGTCGTCGTCCTCGCCGGTCACCGCGAAGAGGCCTTTCGCACCGTCGAGGACGGCATCGACCGGCTCAAGGCGGAAGTCCCGCTGTTCAAGAAGGAAGTGACGACCGACGAGGAGTTCTGGGTCCACAAACGGTCCTGAGGCCCCTCCGTCTCCGGTCTCGCCGCCCCGTCTTCGCCGTGACCGGGGACGACTCGTTCCCTCGAACGTCCCGCTCGCCGTCGACTCGGCCGCGTCCCGCGGTCGACCCCGGACGAAGCCGTGGGAAACGCGACTACTTCGGTCCTTTTCGTCCCGTTTTTCAATCAGGAGGGTATTTCTGGAAACAAAATGAGAGGGGCGGTTTTGAACTTTTTAACGCTCGCAGAAAAGTCCGTAAAACGTCGTTTTTACTCTGATTTACGTCTCTTTCCGGCCGAAAGTGGCGAAAGCGGTCCGAAACGACCCGAAGCTTCCTTTCTTTATAACATCCCCCGAGGCAAAGGGGGTGATGGAGTCAGAACATGAGCGCAACCTCGCAGACCGCCACTGAAAGCCCTGAACCGGAGAGCAAAGAGGAACGCCTGAAACAGTACCTGTGCGAGAAAGCCAGCGACGGCGAGATGTACTTCAAGAGCAAGTTCATCGCCGACGAAGTCGGTCTCTCCGCGAAGGAGATCGGTGCGCTGATGGTGAAGCTGAAAGACTGCGCGGAGCTCGAGGTCGAGAAGTGGTCGTACACGAGCGCGACCACCTGGCGCGTGGCTCCGGCCTGATCCAGGGCAACCGGTCCCCGCTCCGAGCCCTCGCTTTCGGAGTCTCCCCGTCGCCCGCCCCCGTCCGGCCTTCCCGACTAGCCACCCCGACCGTCCGCTTCGACCCCTCTCCGACCGCCCGTCTCGACCACCCTCCCCGACCCTTTCGGCACGCGCCTCGCCGCCGTTTCGCCCATCCCGGTGGTGTCCCCCCTTGCCACCGTCCAGCGTTCCCGACCGACCGCCCGCGGTCGATTCTCGTCGCCGTCGGTCGATGCTTTTGTAGGTCACCGTCGTTTCTGTCCACGCGTGTCGCTGCTATCTGCGCTGACCAACGCCATCGTTCCCGTTCTCTCGGTCGCGGCGGTCGGCTTCCTGCTCGGCTCTCTCCGCGACATCGACGTCGGCGGACTGGGGACCGTCACGATATACGTGCTCACGCCTGCGCTGGTGTTTCACAGCCTCATGACCACGTCCATCGACGGCGAGACGGCGGTCACGCTGGTCGCGGCCGTCGTCGCGTTCACGCTGGCCATGGTCGTGCTCGCCGAGTTCGCCGGTCGCCTCCTCGGCGAGTCCGAACCGACGCTCGGCGCGCTCGTGTTGACGAGCACGTTCGCCAACGCCGGTAACTACGGCATCCCCCTCTCGCAGTTCGCGTTCGGCCCGGTCGGTCGGAGTACGGCCATCCTCTACATCGCCGTCCAGTCGGTGCTCATGTACACCGTGGGCGTCTACCTCGCGTCGCGCGGCGACGACACCTCCGGGTTCGGGGCGATTCGCGAGGTGTTCAAGCTCCCGCTCGTCTACGCCGTGCTCGCGGCGGGTCTGGTTCGCGTTCTCGGTGTCGTCCCGGCCGAGAACTCGGCGGCCATGGAGACGCTGCAGCTCACCGGCGACGCCGCCATTCCGGTGATGCTGTTGCTGCTCGGCATCCAGCTCGCGAACACCGACTCCGGCGCTGCGGTCGCCCGCGTCGGCGTCTCGAACGCGATGAAGCTCGTCGTCGCGCCCGTCGTCGCGGTGGGCGTCGTCCTCGCGCTCGGGTTCGCCGACGACACCGTCGCGCGCGTGTTCGTCCTCGAATGCGCGATGCCGGCGGCGGTCACGCCGCTCATCCTCACCATCGAGTACGACTCCGGTCCCGAGACCGGACTCTCCGGGCCCGAGTACGTCAGCACGGCCATCTTCGCCAGCACCCTGGCCAGCGTGCCGATCCTCACGCTGCTCATCGCCGTCCTCAAGTCCGGGGCCGTCGTCTGACCGCCGGCGCGGGTGCGCACCCGCGGTCGCGCGGGTGGACCGACACCGCTGCAAGGAGCACCGTCGTCTAGGGGTTTATACGGGTTCGCTTCGTAATACGAGCGAATGGCTTCGACCGAGCCGCCCGAAGCCGGTCCTCCGCTCCACCGCCTGGAATCGGTGTTCCGGGTGTACGACGTACAGCGGGAGGGAGACCAGTTGATCTACTACGGCGAGCCCCTGGTCCCCCAGGACCGTCTCATGAAGACCATCTGGCCGCTTTTCCGCGAATCGGGCTACGAGGCGACGCTGACGACGCGGATGGGCGAGTACGTCATCGTCGCCGAGCCGGTCGATCTCGGGCCGGACGGCGTCCCCTGGAAGAACGTCCTGCTCTTCGTCGCCACGGTGCTGTCGACGCTCTTCGCCGGGGCGTCGTGGTACCACGTCGACCCCATCGCGAATCCGCTGTCGGCACTCCAGCAGGCGTGGCCGTTCACGCTCGCCGTGATGGGCGTCCTGGGAACCCACGAGCTCGGTCACTACGTGATGAGTCGCTACCACGGCGTCGACGCGACGCTGCCGTACTTCATCCCCATGCCGACGCTCATCGGGACGATGGGCGCGGTCATCCGGATGAAGGGTCAGATGCCGGACCGCGAGGCGCTGTTCGACATCGGCGTCGCCGGTCCGCTGGCCGGCCTCGTGGCGACGGTCGTCGTCACCGCCATCGGACTGACGCTGGAGCCGGTGACGGCCTCCCAGCAACTGCTGAACGGCCCCAACGTGGTGCAGGTGAAGTTCGGCTACCCGCCGCTGCTGAAAGGCATCGCGGCGCTGATGGGCGAACGGCTCACGTACGGGGACCCGACCAAGTCCATCAACCCGGTCGTCATCGGCGGCTGGGTCGGGATGTTCGTCACCTTCCTCAACCTCATCCCCGTCGGCCAGCTAGACGGCGGCCACATCGTGCGGGCGATACTCGGCGAGCGCCAGGAGAGCATCGCCGCGCTCGTCCCCGCCGTCCTCTTCGGCCTCGCGGCGTACGTCTTCTACGTGCTCGACGTGAGCAACGCGACGGTGCTGTGGGTCATCTGGGGATTCCTCTCGATGTTCTTCGCCTACGTCGGCCCGGCGACCCCCATCGACGACGACGAACTCGACCCCCGGCGGAAGCTGCTGGGCGTGGTCACGTTCGTCCTCGGGCTGCTCTGTTTCACGCCGACGCCGATACAGATAATCTCCTGAGAGCTGCCGTCCTCAGTCTCTGCCGTGGGTGTACCCCCGGTCCGGCAGGGGGTCGCCGTCCATCTCGATGCCCTCCTCGACCGCTTCGCCGACGACGGTCAGCGGCACCGGCGACGCGTCGCGCGCGTCGGCGACCGCCTCCTCCGGGACGGTGACGACGAGTTCGAAGTCCTCGCCGAAGAACGTCGAGAGCTCGCGCTCGTCCGCGTCGTCGTCGGCGACCTCGCGGACGCTCTCGGCCACTGGAATCGCGTCGCCGTCCAGCGCGAATCCGCAGTCGCTCGCCTCGGCCAGCTGGTGGACCGACCGCGCCAGCCCGTCGCTGGAGTCCATCATCGCCGTGGCGTGCGGCGCGAGCGCGCGACCGGCGGCGACTCGCGGTTCGAACCGGAACAGGTCGTTGGCGCGCTCGTGGTCGCCGCGCTCGAACAGTCTGAGGGCCGCCGCGCTCCGCCCCAGCGTCCCGGTGACACAGAGCGCGTCCCCGGCGGTGGCGCCGGAGCGCGCGACGGGGTCGTCGGTCCGGCCGAGCGCGGTCGTCGTCGCGGTGAACTCGTCGAGCGTGTCGAGGTCGCCGCCGACGTAGCGCGCGTCGACCGTCTCGCAGACCTCTCGCGCTCCCGCGACGAAGTCGCGGAGTTCGTCGGCGTCGAACGCGGGCGCGGCGTACACAGCGACCGCGGCGGTCGCCGTCGCACCCATCGCGGCCACGTCCGACAGCGACGCGCCGACGGCGCGCCACCCGGCGGTGTACCGGGTGGTCCCCGCCGGGAAGTCGGTCGTCTCGTGGAGCATGTCGGTGGTGACGACCTGCCCGTCGACGACCGCGGCGTCGTCGCCGGCGTCGTCGAGTTCCTCGGCCAGCAGTTTCAGCGCCGCCCGCTCGTCCATACGTCGACTCTCTCGCGCCCGGAGAAAAGCCGACCGGTCTTCGCTGGGTTCAAGCGCTCCGCCCGAGATGCCCAGAACTGATGCGTCTCGACCTGGGTGACGTTCGGACGATAGTAGTCGGGTTCGTCGCCGCTATCGTCGTCCTGTTCGCCGTAGCCGCCGTCGTCGGTATCGACCAGGTACTGGGAAAGCTCGCGATGGCCGACACCAGACTGGTCGCGCTCGTCGGCGTCGTCGCGCTGGCGTGGCTGGCCTCCTGGGCGATGGCGCTACGGACCGTCCTCTCCGCGCTGGGCGTCTCCGTCTCTCCGGTCCGGGCGTTCATGCTCTACGCCGGCGCGACCTTCGCCAACAACATCACGCCGTTCGGACAGGCGGGCGGCGAACCGTTCAGCGCCCTGCTCATCTCCCGGGTCACCGACGCGGAGTACGAGACGGGGCTGGCGGCTATCGCCAGCGTCGACTCCATCAACTTCGTCCCCTCCATCTCGTTCGGACTCGTCGGCGTGGTCTACTACGCCACCGTGCTCACCATCGGCGACAGGCTACAGATAGAGTTCGTCGCGCTCGCCGTCGTCAGCCTGGCCCTCGCGGTCCCCATCTCGGCGACGCTGCTGTGGCGCTCGCGCGACCGCGTGGAGGCGGGCGTGGCGAGCGCCGTCGTCCCGGTCGTCGGCGCGCTCGCCCGCGCGGTTCCCCGGATAACGCCGACGACCCACGACGCCGTCCGGCGGCGCGTTCGCGGCTTCTTCCGCGCCATCGAGCGCGTGGCGTCGGACCGCCGGAGCCTCCTGCTCGCCCTCCTCTTCTCGGCGCTGGGCTGGCTCCTGTCGGCGACGTCGCTGTGGCTCTCGCTGTACGCGCTCGGCGTCGTCGTCCCGTTCGCGGCGGTCCTGTTCGTCGTCCCCATCGTGAGCATGGCGGGCGTGACGCCGCTCCCGGGTGGCCTCGGCGGGGTCGAGGCGGCGCTCGTCTTCCTGCTCGGTCCCATCGCGGGCATCTCGGGCGCGATGGCGGCCGCGGCCGCGTTCATCCACCGTGCGGCGACCTACTGGCTCCCGGTGGCCATCGGCGGCGTCTCCACGGCGATGCTGGAGGCCGACAACGCCAACGGCGACTGAGTCCCGTCGGGCCCGGTCAGCGCTCCGTCACGCGCATCTCGACGGGGCCGTCGGGGTGCAGGGTCACCAGCGGCACGAGGTCGACGTCTTCGGTGACGCGGTCGAGTTCGTAGCGCCGGCCGAGCGTCGCGAGGACGAGTTTCGCCTCGCGCATCGCGAACCCGTCGCCGATGCACTTGCGCGGCCCGCCGCCGAACGGGAAGTACGCGAACGGCGGAAGGTCGCGACGGAACTCGTCGGTCCAGCGCTCCGGCCGGAACGTCTCGGGGTCGTCGAACCAGCGGCGGTCGCGGTGGACGACCCACTGGGGCATGGAGACGACGCTCCCCTGGGGAATCCGGAACCCCGCGAGTTCGTCGTCCACCGTGGCCTCGCGGTAGACGACGTACGCCGGCGGGTAGAGCCGCATCGCCTCCGTCACGATATTCTCCAGGTAGTCCAGCTCCGCGAGGTCGTCGGCGGTCGGCGGACCGTCCAGCGCGTCCACCTCCTCGTGGAACTTCCGCTCGACCGCCGGGTGGTCGGCGACGAGCCACCAGACGTAGGTGAGCGTCAGCGCCGTCGTGTCGTGACCGGCGAGCAGCATCGTCATCATCTCGTCGCGGAGCACGTCCTCGTCGACCTCGTCCTGGTCGCGCATCCGCAGGAGGATGGCGAGCACGTCGTCGCCCTCGCGACCCTCGTGCTGGCGGCGCAGTTCCCGGAGCACGCGCTCCAGTCGCTCCACCGAGCGCCGGTACTGCAGGTTCCGCGGCGTCGGCACCTCCTCGGGGACGAACGCCTGCGGCCCCGGCCGGAACCGTTCGCCGACGTTCAACAGCGCGTCGCGGACGACGCGCTCCATTCCGTCGAGTTCGACGCCGAGCAGCGTCTCGACGACGATTCGGAGCGTTAGCTCGGACATCTCGGCGTGCACGTCGAGGACGTCGCCGTCCGACCAGGACGCGCCCGTGCGCTCGGCGTTCGCGACCATCTCGTCCGCGTAGGCGTTCAGTCGCTCGCCGAAGAAGGCCGGCTGGAGCGCGCTGCGCTGGCGCCGCCAGACGTCGCCGTTGCTCGTCAGCAGGCCGTCGCCGAGCAGGCCGGCCAGCCCCTCGTCCTCGCCGAACGTCGGCTTCCGGTAGTCGTCCGCGTTCTCGACCAGCACGCGCCGGACGACGTCCGGATCGACGACCTGGTAGACCTCCTGGCCGTAGACGTCTATCGACGCCACGTCGCCGAACTCGCGTGCGGCCCGCTCCATGAACCCCAGCGGGTCGTCGGCGTACTGGAGGCTCGTCCCGACCACCGGCAGGCCGGGCGGCCCCGAGGGTACCCGATTTGCCATACGCGTCGTTCGTGTTCGGTCGGCTTAGAGTTCCCGCCCATCCTGTCGGGGTGCTCGACCGCGGCTGTTCACGGGTCGCCGACCGGCCGACGCGCGAGGGCGGTCGAACCGGGAGTGTACCGGGCTCGGCTGCCGATTCGCGGGTCGGTTCCGGCAATCGCCGCGGCTTTGTAGGACGCCGCCGAACCCCCGCGTCGTGATAGTCGTCGCCACGGAAGACTTCGAACTGTACCACGGGGTGGTCAACGAACTGCGGGACCGCGGCGTGAACTTCACCACCGTCGAACCGGGCGACGACCTGCCGGAGGGGACCCGCGTCCTCGTCACGTCCGCGGACGACGACGTCGGCGACGAGTCCACTGGCGACGGCGCGGGGGCGGCCGACCCGACCGACTACGAGGTGGTCGTCGGCGACCCCGACAGCCCGCGCCGGGCGGTCGAGGAGGCGCTGGCGTTGCTCCGGAGCGGCGAGGGCAGGATCGTCATCGGCGTCGACCCCGGGACGCGACCCGGCATCGCCGTCCTCTCGGGCGACGTGGTGGTCGCGGCGTTCCACGTCCCGCTCGCTGACGCCGTCGCGACCATCCGCGAGGAGGTGGCCGACGCCGTCGACCCCGTCGTCCGCGTGGGCGACGGCGCGCGCCTCCAGAGCGCGAGAATCGTCCAGGACCTGGAGGACGTGACGGTCGAACTCGTCGACGAGACGGGGACGACGCCGTACCTCGGCACCGGCGCGCGCGGGATGGGCGACGTGCTCGCGGCGGCCAACATCGCCCGACTGGAGGGCGAGACGGTCGAGGAGCGCGACGTGGAGCCGACCGCGGGCGAACTCGGGGTCATCCAGCGCCGGTCGCGCGAGCGCTCGCCGGACAACCGCGAAATCGACGAGGAGCTCGCGCGCCGCGTCGCAGCCGGCGAGTTGACCATCGAGGAGGCGCTGGACGAACACCGCGGCGACGGGCGCTCGGGGAACTGACGGTGGCGGCGCTCGACGCGTCGTCGGTCGACGTCGCCACCGAGATAGTCCGGGGCGTTCCCTACCGGGCCATCTGTGACTACGCGGAATCGACGGACGTCGACCTCGTCGTGATGGGCACGGAGGGTCAGACGGGCCTCGCCGACCGCCTCCTCGGGAGCACGACCGACCGGGTCATCCGGCTCTGTGACGTTCCCGTGCTCGTGGTCTGAGGGCGCGACGCGGTCTCGGCGCTCGCGCGAGACGCCGCGCGTCGACGCGACTCACAGCTCCACGAGCACGGTGAACCGGTGGTGGTCGTCGGCGGGACACCGGAGGTGCTCTTCCTTGACGATAGCTCCGGACAGGAGCTGTTTACCGACCTTCTGGAACTTCGTGAGTTCGACGTGGCCCCGCTCGCGGGCGACCACCTCGCTCTCGGGGTCGGTCTCGAACTCCCCCATCCCTTCACAGCCGTCGTAGGGGCACTGGACGCGCACGAGGACCATGGTCGGCGGTTAGTCGTGCGAAAAATTATATGTTTGCCCGAACGGCGTCCTCGGCGCGGCGCATCACCTCGCGCACCGGCACCCCCGTCTCCGTCGCGACCGCGAGCGCGTCGTCGAACTCGGCGCTCACGTCGTAGACCGCTCCGGCGTCGTCGCTCGCGACCTTCACGTCCACCGCGTACTCCTCGTCCGCCGCGTCGACCGTCGCGGTGTGCATCTCGCGCTCGGCTATCCAGCGGTGGGTCGCGCCCGACTCGCGCACGCCGAGGGTTCCCGTCTCCTCGGCGAGTCGCCGGGCGACGCGCTCTGCGTCTTCCGGCTTGACGATGACCTTCACGAGGTGGCCGGGTCGGGACTTCTTCATCGTCGCGGGAACGACCGAAACGTCTCGCGCGCCCGCGTCCGCGAGGGTTTCCTGGAGGCCGCCCAGCACCTCCGGCGGCGCGTCGTCCAGGTTCGTCTCCAGGACGGTCACGTCGTCGCGGACCAGTCGGCCCCGGTTCGTCGCCTCGTCGCTCGTTCGGTTCGCGCCGCCGTGGGCCGCGCGCTCCCCGGCGAGCACCCGGAGCACGTTCGGATGCTCGGGGAACGAGTAGCCGCCGGCCCCGTAGCCCGACGCCGTCACGTCGAGCGTCGGCAGCACCTCGACGCCCTCCGCGAAGTGGGCGAGGACGGCAGCGCCCGTGGGCGTCAGCAGTTCCGCGTCGACCGGGCCGCCCCGCAGCGACCAGTCGGCCCCAGCCGCGATTTCGACCACCGCGGGGGCCGGAACGGGGTAGGTGCCGTGGCTCATCTCGACCGCGCCGCCGCCGGTCGACAGCGGCGTGGTCACCACCCGCTCCGCGTCGAGGTCGTCGAACAGGAGCGCAGCGCCGACCACGTCGGCGACGGCGTCGTCCGCGCCCACCTCGTGGAAGTGCGTCGATTCGAGGTCGGTGTCGTGGACGCTCGCCTCCGCTTCGCCGAGAATCCGGAAGACGGCCTTCGCGTCGGCCTCGACGTCCGCATCGAGACCCATCGACTCGACCAGTTCGATCACCTCCCGGTAGGTGCGCTCCGGCCCCGACCCCTCCGCGTGCCGGTGGTCGTGGTCGTGGGAGTGACCGTGGCCGTCGCCCGGGTGGTCGTTCTCGTCATCCTGTTCGTGGTCCGGATGCTCGTCTCGGTGTTCGTCGGAACCGTCGGCGTCCCCGTCCGTCAGCAGCACCGACGCGCTTGTCGCGGCGATGCCGTTCTTCACGACGCGCTCCGTGGCGTACTCCACGTCGAGCGCGTCCTCGACCGGCGCGAGCGCGTCGCGGTCGGCACCGGCGTCGAGCAGCGCGGCCAGAATCATGTCGCCGCTGGCCCCCATCCGCCCGTCGAACGCGAGAGTCTTCATGTGCTACCGGGCGGTCCCGACCGCGAAAAAGCCCACGAAGACGGGCGTCGTCCGGGCGAAATCGCGGACGGTCCCGGCGGTGGCGGCAGTCCGGCGAGCGACGGCCGGGCGTGGCCGTCTTCCGCGTGCTCGGCGCGCGAGACGCCCCTGGCACGTCGTCTCCGGCGCGCTTCCGAAATTCGAAACTCCATTTCGCTACTCGTAATATTTCGTGGCCCTTATTACGATGTACGAACTCAGTACGGACAACGAGCCATGAGTGAGGAAGCCGAGGACCGTACGATTCTGCTCATCGGGAGCGGGCCGATACAGATCGGACAGGCCGCCGAGTTCGACTATTCGGGCGCGCAGGCCTGCCGGGCGCTCCAGGAGGAAGGGGCGCGGGTCGTCCTGGTGAACTCCAACCCGGCGACCATCATGACCGACCCGGAGATGGCCGACGAGGTGTACATCGAACCTATCACCACGGACGCCATCGCCGAGATAATCCGCGAGGAGCGCCCGGACGGCGTCATCGCCGGCCTGGGCGGCCAGACCGGACTGAACGTCACCGCGGAGCTCTCCGAGGAGGGCGTGCTGGACGAGTACGACGTCGACATCATGGGCACGCCCCTGGACACCATCTACGCCACCGAGGACCGCGACCTGTTCCGCCAGCGGATGCACGACCTCGGTCAGCCCGTCGCGAGTTCGACGACCATCACGCTCGACGAGGGCGAGGTGGCGACGGAACTGACCGAGGACGACCTGGCCGAGCGCGTCGAGGCGGCGGTCGAGGAGGTCGGCGGCCTGCCGGTCATCGCCCGCACCACCTACACCCTCGGCGGGTCGGGGTCGGGCGTCGTCCACGAGATGGAGGAGCTGAAAGAGCGCGTGCGGAAGGGCCTGCGCCTCTCGCGCAACGACGAGGTGCTGGTCACCGAGTCCATCTCGGGGTGGGTCGAACTGGAGTACGAGGTGATGCGGGACGCCGACGACTCCTGCATCATCATCTGCAACATGGAGAACATCGACCCGATGGGCATCCACACCGGCGAGTCGACGGTCGTCACGCCCAGTCAGGTCATCCCCGACGACGGCCACCAGGAGATGCGCGACGCGGCGCTGGAGGTCATCCGGGACCTCGGCATCCAGGGCGGCTGTAACATCCAGTTCGCGTGGCGCGACGACGGCACGCCCGGCGGCGAGTACAGGGTGGTCGAGGTGAACCCGCGCGTCTCCCGCTCGTCCGCCCTCGCGTCGAAGGCGACGGGCTACCCCATCGCTCGCGTCACGGCGAAGGTCGCGCTCGGCAAGCGCCTCCACGAGATAGAGAACGAGATAACCGGCGAGACGACCGCAGCCTTCGAGCCCGCAATCGACTACGTGGTGACGAAGGTGCCGCGCTGGCCGAAGGACAAGTTCCCGGACACGGAGTTCGAACTCGGCACTGCGATGAAGTCGACGGGCGAGGCGATGGCCATCGGTCGCACGTTCGAGGAGAGCCTGCTCAAGGCGCTGCGCAGTTCGGAGTACGACCCCGACGTCGACTGGTCCGCGGTGAGCGACGAGGAACTCGAGGCCGAGTACCTCGAACGTCCGACACCCGACCGCCCCTACGCCATGTTCGAGGCGTTCGAGCGCGGGTACACCGTGGAGACGGTCGCCGACCTCACCGACATCAAGGACTGGTACGTCGAACGCTACCAGAACGTCGCCGACGGCGTCGAGGCCGCCGAGGAGGGGAACTTCGCGGCCGCCGCCGAGATCGGCTTCACGAACCAGCAGGTCGCCGCGATGGCGGGAACGGACGCGAACCGCGCGGCGTCGCAGACGCCGCGGAACGCCGCAGACGGCGACGCCATCGAGGAGGTCGAGACGAGCGCGCCCGACCGCTCGTTCAAGCAGGTCGACACCTGCGCCGGCGAGTTCGCCGCGTCGACGCCGTACTACTACTCGGCGCGCTCGGCGCTGGAGACCGACTTCGGCGGCCGGGACGAACTCCAGGTCGACCGCGACGTCGACAGCGTCGTCATCGTCGGCGGCGGCCCCATCCGCATCGGGCAGGGCGTCGAGTTCGACTACTGCACCGTCCACGCGGTGCGGGCGCTACGCGAGATGGGCATCGAGACGCACGTCGTCAACAACAACCCCGAGACGGTGTCGACCGACTACGACACCAGCGACGGACTGTTCTTCGAACCCATCACCGCCGAGGAGGTCGCGGACGTCGTCAAGGCGACGAACGCCGACGGCGCGATGGTCCAGTTCGGCGGCCAGACGAGCGTCGACGTCGGCCGCCCGCTGGAGGACGAACTCGACCGTCGCGGCCTCGACTGCGAGATACTGGGGACCACGGTCGAGGCGATGGACCTCGCGGAGGACCGCGACCGGTTCAACCGCCTGATGGACGACATCGGCATCGAGCAACCGGAGGGCGGCAGTGCCACGAGCGAGGAAGAAGCGCTCGAACTCGCCCACGACATCGGCTACCCCGTGCTCGTGCGTCCCTCCTACGTGCTCGGCGGGCGGGCGATGGACGTCGTCCACGACGACGACGAACTGAAAGAGTACATCGAGGAGGCGGTCCGGGTGTCGCCGGACAAGCCCATCCTCGTCGACGAGTTCCTCGCCGACGCCGTCGAACTCGACGTCGACGCCGTGAGCGACGGCGAGCGCACCGTCGTCGGCGGCGTGATGGAACACGTCGAGAGCGCCGGGATTCACTCCGGTGACTCCGCCTGCGTCATCCCGCCGCGCGGGCTGACCGACGACGAACTCGCCCGGGTGCGCGAGGTGACCGAGAACATCGCCACCGCGCTCGACACCGTCGGCCTGCTGAACGTCCAGCTCGCCGTCCGGGACGGCGACGTCTACGTCCTCGAAGCCAACCCGCGCTCGTCGCGGACCGTCCCGTTCGTCTCGAAGGCGACCGGCGTCCCCATCGCCAAACTCGCGGCGAAGGTGATGGCGGGCGAGAGCCTGGACGACCTCGACGTGCGCGAGCAGG
This sequence comes from Halomicrococcus pelagicus, assembly GCF_051917725.1. Classification (GTDB taxonomy): domain Archaea; phylum Halobacteriota; class Halobacteria; order Halobacteriales; family Haladaptataceae; genus Halomicrococcus. The sequence goes on along the minus strand of NZ_JBQBLX010000003.1, from coordinate 300,276 downwards.
TGCCCGAACAGGTCAGCGTCAAGGAGGTCGTCCTCCCCTTCGACCGCCTGCCGAACAGCGACCCGCGCCTCGGCCCGGAGATGAAGTCGACGGGCGAGGTGATGGGCACTGCGACATCGTTCGGCAAGGCCTACGAGAAGGCCCAGTCCGCGGCCGCCAACGCGCTCCCCGAGGGCGGCGTCGCCGTCGTCGAACTCCCGGTCGACGGGTTCGAGGAGTACTACGAGGTCGAGACGTTCGACGACACCGCCGAGGCGATACGGACGGGCGACGTCGACCTGCTGGTCACCGACGACCGCGCGGCCCTGGAGACGGCCGTCGAGGAGGACCTGCCGTACTTCTCGACCGTCGCCGCCGCCGAGGCAGCGCTGGAGGCACTCGATTCGCGCGAGGACCCCCTCTGCGTCGAGTCTGTCGGCGACCGGCCCAAGCACGACGAGAAGTGGGGCTAGCGGCTCTACCTCCCGTCCGTCGCCGAAACGTCGGGCGGGCCGCCGTCGAACCGCTTCAGACGAACGTTCCGAGCGCGCCGCCGACGAGGAACGCCGCGAGCGCGTACCAGGGTTCGCGCCGCAGCGTCCGCTTGGCAGCCGACATTCGACCGGTGACGCCCAGGCCGAGGGCGAGGGCGACGAAGACGGCACTCACCTTGACGGCGACGGACTCGTGTCCGAGCGCGTAGCCGTACCCGGCCAGGAAGCCGACGACGACGCCGAGGACGCTCGCCTGTACTTCGGTGGACGTGACCCGATTGTCGGTCCCGAGCACCGCCTTTCCCATGCGCGGTAGTTCGCGCCGCTCCTTCTTTTTACTTGCGGTGGTTGTGGAAATATAATGGGGGTCGACGCCGGGTCTCAGACGGTGTCCTCGACGCCCTCGATGCCCACGTCGGTGATGCGGAACTGCGCGCGGTCGCCGGCCGGCTTCGAGCGGTGTTTCTCCAGGGTCGCCCGGCGGTTGCCGCCGCGGAAGCGGTCCACCCGGAGGACGACGCCGGTCCAGTGTTCGAGCGTGTGGCCGCCGAGCGGTCGGGTGCCGTCGGAGTCGGGGTCGGTGTACACCTGGTTCGTCAGCAGGATGGCGATGTCGTGTTTGCGAGCGAGCGAGAGCAGGTGGGTGACCTGGTCGGCGACCTTCCGGAGCGACTCGCCGCCGGCGTCGTCGCCAGCGCGCTCCAGGCGGTAGAATCCGGTCGCGCTGTCGAGGACGACGAGGTCGGCTCGCTCTGCGAACTCGGAGACGTCCCGGACGGCCTCCGCCTGCTCGGCGAAGTCGTAGGCCTCCTTGATGACGATGCGGGAGGCGACGTCGTCGGTGTCGTCTGCTCGGGCGTCGGCGACCTGTTCGAACCGCTCGACGGACAGTCCCTCGGTGTCGACGTAGACCACGGTGCCGCCCTCGCGCGCCGTCTCGACGGCGGCACCGAGCGCGACGTTCGTCTTCCCGGCGGCGGGCGGACCATACACCTGCGTAACGGTCCCGCGTTCGAGGCCACCCCCGAGCAGGTCGTCGAGGGGCGGGCACCCGGTCGAAATCTTCTCGGCGTCAGTCACGCCCGAACCTTGGGACTTACCGGGCAAAAGCCTCCGGATTCGCGCCCGCGGCGGTCCGACTCCCCGTCGGTGGCCGCGAGTTCTATTGCCTCGGGCGTCGTCGACCCGGGGATGACCGACGTCGAACGCATCCTCGTCGCGGGCGCGAGCGGCGGCACCGGCACGGAGGTACTCGACCTGCTCGCGGACGCCGAGTTCACGGTACGGGCGCTCACTCACACGCCGGAGAAGGCGCACGCGCTCCGCTCGCGCGGGGCCGACGAGGTGGTCGTCGGCGACCTGCTGGAGTCCGGCGACGCCGCCCGCGCGGTCGTCGACTGCGACGTCGTCCTCAGCGCAGTCGGCACGCGCTCGCCCGTCCGAATGCTGATGGGCGACCTCGTCGACGGGACCGGCGTCGAGAATCTCGTCGACGCCGCGGTCGCGGCCGACGTGGACCGGTTCGTCTTCGAGAGCGCCATCGGGGTCGGCGACTCCCGCGGGCAGATGCCCGCCGCGTTCCGCCTGCTCATCTGGCGCGTGCTGGCGGCGAAGAACCGGGCCGAGGCGGCGCTGCGCACGTCGCGGCTGTCCCACACCGTCGTCCGACCCGGCATGCTGAGGAACGACCCGGCGACCGGCGACGTGCTCGTCGGCGAGGGCGGCGCGACCGTCTCGGGGTCGATTCCGCGCGCGGACGTGGCCAGGTTGATGGTCGCCGCGCCGTTCACCCCCGAGAGCGAGAACCGTACGTTCGAGGTGGTGAGCCGCGACGGGCTCCGCGGGACGGCCCGCGGTCTCGTCGACGTGGACTGGCAGTCGCCCGTCGAGGAAGAGATACCCGTCGAGGAGTAGTCGGCGGTCGGTCTCGGTCGAGAGGGGCGAGCGACTCCAGCGCCGAGCGGTCGGCTACTGGGTGTGAGAACGGCTGGAGAGTCGCCGCTGGCGCGTCACTCAGTCGGCAGTAACGAGTCGTCGACTCGAATCGTCGCCCGGCCGTGCCATCGCGAGCACGTCGTCGAAGAAGTCGAGGGAGTCGTGGGGGCCGGGGTTGGCTTCGGGGTGGTACTGGCGCGTGATGACGTCGAGGTCCTCGCTGTCCAGGCCCTCGGGCGTGTCGTCGTTGACGTTGACCTGGGTCACGTCGAGGTCACCGGGGTCGGCGACCGTGTACCCGTGGTTCTGGGTCGTCATGACCACGCGGTTGGTCTCGAGGTCGCGGACGGGCTGGTTGACGCCGCGGTGACCGAAGTCCATCTTCTCGGTGGTGCCGCCGAGCGCCCGGGCGATGATCTGCTGGCCGAGACAGATGCCCGCCAGCGGAATCTCGCCGACGAACTCGTCGACCAGCGACCGGGCCGCCTCGAAGTTCGCCGGGTCGCCCGGCCCGTTCGAGACGAACAGGATGTCGGGGTCGACCGCTTCGACGTCCTCGGGCGCGACGTCGTACGGCAGGACGTGCACGTTCGCACCGCGGTCGACAAGCGACTCGACGATGCTGTCCTTCGCGCCGCAGTCGACCAGCGCCACGTCCGTGTCGCCCTCGCCGAGGTGGATCTCTCGCTCGTCGACGCTGACCTGCGCGCCGATGTCGACGTGGTCGCTCATGCCGGGACAGTCCTCGAGTTCGGCGAGCGCGTCCTCGGGCGTGGCGTCCGGTCCGGCCGCGATGCCGCACTTCATCGCGCCCTCCTCGCGGATGCCGCCGACGAGGTCGCGCGTGTCGAGGTGGTCGACCGCGGGCACGCCCTCGTCGGCGAGCCAGTCGGCCACGTCCTCGGTCAGTTCTCGTGCGACGACGGCGCGGGGGTGGACGCGGTCGGACTCGAACCGCTCCTCGCGCACGCCGTAGTTGCCGATCAGGGGGTACGAGAAGGTGAGTATCTGTTCCTCGTAGGACGGGTCAGTGAGACTCTCCTCGTAGCCTGTGTACGCCGTCGTGAACACCAGTTCTCCGCGGGCCGTGCCCGGAGCGCGAGCGCGCGCTTCTACCACGCGGCCACCCTCCAGTGCGACGTAAGCACCAGCCATTACGAGATTCTTATGCAACGGCCCTCCATAAACCTTGCTTTCGAAACAACGTTACGATATTCGTAACACCCAAGTTTCGAGGCGCGAAACGACGCCTATGGACGCACTCGACCGCCAGATACTGGACCTCCTCCGGCGGGACGCCCGAATGCCGTACACCGAGATCGCAGACGAGGTCGGCACCTCGGAGGGGACGGTCCGTAACCGCGTCGAACAGATGAACGAGGACGGCGTCATCGAGCGATTCACGGTCGCCACGCGGACGGGGAACGTGAAAGCGATGATCGAGATAGGCGTGGACGTGGCAGTCAACACGACCTCCATGTCCGACCGACTCGCCGAGTGGGAGCAGGTCGACTTCGTCTGGCAGGTCTCCGGCGAGGACGACATCGTCCTCGTCGTCGACGCCGCGGACACGCAGGGGGTCAACCAGTTGATAACCCGCGCACGGGAACTCGACGAGGTCGTCGAGACGAAGACGCGACTGATTCTCGACGAACGGCGCGGCTGAGCTTCGAAGCGAGGATTCGAAATTCGAAGCGACGGTCGGCCGCCTCAGGCGCCCGTGACGACGAGCGCGCCCCCGCCGACGATGGCGAGCGTCCCGAGGCCGATACAGACGCCCCAGAAGGCGACGCGTTCGACCAGGCGCATCAGCGCGTCGATGGTGAGGTAGCCGACGGTCGCGCTGGCGAAGATGGCGACGGCGGCGGCGGTGGGCGAGACGGAGGGAATCCCGGTGTCGAGAAACACCAGCACGCCCGCGCCCGCGGCCGCCGGAATCGAGAGGAGGAAGGAGAGGCGGAACGCCGAGGGGCCGTCGTGACCGCGGAAGAGGAGCGCGCTCGCGGTCGTGCCGGAGCGAGAGACGCCGGGGAGGAGCGCGATACCCTGGAGCGACCCCACCAGCAGGGCGTCGACGAGGTCCGGCGTCTCCCGGGTCGCGAGGTCGAAGCGGTCGGCGGTCTTCAGCAGGATTCCGGTTCCGACCAGCAGGACGCCGATGAGCGCGACGAACGCACCGCCGGCCAGTTCCGTGACGACCGCGTCGAGCGTGAGATAGACGAGGATACCGGTGACGCCGGAGGCCAGCGTCGCCACGAAGACGAACGAGAAGTCGGCCGTCTCGTCCGAGAAGAGGCCTCCGGAGGTCCGTCCGTTGACCAGGTCGAACGGCGCGCGCAGGACGTCGCCGACCTCGTCGCGGTAGTACGCCGTCGCCGAGATTGCGGTACCGACGTGGAGGAAGAGCGCGAACTGGAGCGCCGCCTTCGGTCCCGCGCCGACGGCCGTCAGGAACAGCGTGATGTTCCCCTCGCTGGAGATAGGGAGCCACTCGAAGATACCCTGCAACACGCCCGCGATTAGCGCGATGAGCAGCGGTCGGTCTGGCATCGTCCTACCTCGGTCACCGACGGGAGTTAGGTCGTTCGGTTTTGTAGGTGACTCTCGTCTTGTATTTTCAGCTCTCTGTCCCTGTACTGTTATCATTCCAGTTCGCGCACGGAACGTCCGACAGCGTACGGCGCGCCGGACGATTCCGGCGGCCGGGACCGGGCGTCACCCCGACTCGTCGACAGCGTCGGGATGTAGCCGCGCGGCCAGCGTCTCGACACCGTCGACGAGGCGCGGACTCGGCTGGTTCAGCAGCGAGTCGTCGACGACGTGGACGGCGTCGCGCTCGACCGCGGGCACGTCCCAGTCGCGGTCCCGAACGGTTGCGGGGTCGCTGCGCTCGCCGCGGCCGCAGACGTGGAGGACGACGTGGTCGGGCGCGGCGTCCTCGACCTCGTCGCGGGTCACCTCCCGGGAGCGCTCGCCGGCGTCGAGGAAGGGGTAGCGTCCGCCGGCGGCCCTGACGGCGTCTGGCACCCAGTTGCCGGCGGCGGTCGGCGGGTCCGACCACTCCTCGCAGTAGACGACCGGGCGGTCGCGGTCGGCGACGAGGCGGCGAACGCGCTCCAGTCGTCCCCGGGCGCTCCACGCGAGGTCGTGGCCGGCCCGCGCCCGGCCGACCGCGCGGCCCAGCGTGACGAACGATTCGACCGCCTCGCCGAGCGTCGTCGGTTCGACGTGGACCACGCGGTGGCCGCGCTCCCGGAGGGCGTCGCGGACGTCGCGCTGGAGCGGGTCGGCGGTGCAGACGAGGTCGGGGTCGCGCTCGGCGACCGCGTCGTGGTCGGGGTTCAGCCAGCCGCCGACCGCCGGTGCGTCGAGGCCGTCGGCTTCGCAGTTGTGCGTGACGCCGACGAGACGGTCGTCCGCCCCGAGCGCCCGGAGCGTCGCCGTCGCGCTGGGCGCGAGCGAGACGACGCGCCGGAGGCCCGTCGCCTGGTCGGCCGTCGCGCGCTGCTCGTCCATCGGCCTTTCGTCCACGCTCCGTTCGGGTAAAGCCTTCGCGCTCGTTTCTACGCTTAAACTTTTGGTTCGTCCGACGTTGGATAGTCGGCTCACGCCCCGTGTGACTGGTTCACGAACTCATTGGGGGCAAGAATCGATGGTTTTAAGTGAGTTTCGGAATAACTGCAAGTTAAGGATTCACGCGCCGGGTTTTTCAGGTTTTCCCTGCCCGGAAGCTGATGCACTCTCCCCGATAGTGGTGTTTCGTACATGCCAGATACAACCATCCGAGCGCGCGACAGAACGCAGGAAACCGAAGTAGAGGAACAGGAACACGAAGGACAGCAGTGCCCCGAATGCGGCGGCAACCTCATCACCGACGAGGGACACGGCGAGACGGTCTGTGCCGAGTGCGGCCTCGTCGTCGAGGAGGACAACGTCGACCGTGGCCCCGAGTGGCGCGCGTTCGACTCCAAGGAGAAGAACGAGAAGTCCCGCGTCGGCGCCCCGACGACGAACACGATGCACGACAAGGGGCTGTCGACGAACATCGACTGGCGCGACAAGGACGCCTACGGCAACTCGCTGGGGTCGCGCCAGCGCGAGAAGATGCAGCGTCTCCGCAAGTGGAACGAGCGCTTCCGCACCCGCGACAGCAAGGAACGCAACCTCAAGCAGGCGCTCGGCGAAATCGACCGCATGGCCTCCGCACTCGGTCTCCCCGAGAACGTCCGGGAGACGGCGTCGGTCATCTACCGCCGCGCCCTCGACGAGGACCTCCTGCCGGGCCGCTCCATCGAGGGCGTCTCGACGGCCTGCGTCTACGCCGCGGCACGGCAGGCCGGCGTCCCGCGCAGCCTCGACGAGATCGCCGACGTCTCCCGCGTCGAGAAGAGCGAGGTCGCCCGCACCTACCGCTACGTCGTCCGCGAGCTGAGCCTCGAGGTGAAGCCGGCCGACCCCGAGAGCTACGTCCCGCGCTTCGCGTCCGGACTCGACCTCTCGGACGAGTCCGAGCACCGGGCCCGCTCGCTGCTGAAGACGGCGAAGGAACAGGGCGTCCACAGCGGCAAGTCGCCGGTCGGCCTGGCGGCCGCCGCCGTCTACGCCGCCGCCCTGCTCACCAACGAGAAGACGACCCAGGCCGAGGTCAGCGACGTCGCGGACATCAGCGAGGTCACCATCCGCAACCGCTACCACGAACTGCTGGAAGCCGAAGAAGGCAGCCTCGCGATGTAGTTTCCGGACGCGTCGTTTGAAAAGATGTTTTACGGCGCCGTGATACGTTCCACCAGCGACTGCAATGGAGACCGAGCACGAGATTCACGTCGGCGACGCGGCCGAGATGACGGCGCTTCCGGACGATTCGGTCGACCTCGTCGTCACCTCGCCGCCGTATCCGATGATAGAGATGTGGGACGACCTCTTCGCCTCCCTCGACCCGGAGATTGCGGAGCGACTGGACCGGGGCGACGGCGACGCCGCCTTCGAGGCGATGCACGGCCTGCTCGACTCGGTGTGGCGAGAGGTCGCGCGCGTGCTGACACCCGGCGGCGTCGCGGCCGTCAACGTCGGCGACGCGACGCGGAAGGTCGACGGCTCCTTCCAGCTCTTCCCGAACCACTGCCGGGTCACGCAGGCTCTGCGTGACCACGGTCTGCGTCCGTTGCCGGACATCCTCTGGCGGAAGCCGTCGAACCGCCTAACGAAGTTCATGGGGTCCGGCATGGTCCCGCCGAACGCCTACGCCGCGCTCGAACACGAGTACGTCCTCCTCTTTCGCAACGGCGACCTGCGCGAACTAGAACCCGGCCTCGACCGGCGCTACGAGGCGGCGTACTTCTGGGAGGAGCGAAACGACTGGTTCTCGGACCTCTGGACCGACGTGCGCGGCATCGAGCAGGAACTCGACCACGGCGAACTGCGCGAGCGCTCGGCGGCGTTTCCCTTCGAACTCCCCTACCGGCTCGTCAACATGTACTCCGTCTACGGCGACACCGTCCTCGACCCGTTCTGGGGGACCGGCACCACCTCGCTGGCGGCGATGGTCGCCGGTCGGAACTCGGTGGGGTACGAACTCGAACCGGAGTTCGCCGGCGTGTTCGACGAGCGCGCCGCCGACGCTCCCGAACTCTCGCGCACCAGGGCCCGCGAGCGCCTGGACGCCCACCGCGCCTTCGTCCGCGACCACGACGGGGAACTGGGGTACGAGGCGACCCACTACGACTTCCCGGTCAAGACCGGCCAGGAGCGCGACATTCGCTTCTACCAGGTGACCGAGGTGGACCAGCCGGCGGTCGACCGCGCCGGCAAGCGATTCGTCGCCGCCCACGAGCCGTTCGTCGAGTAACCTTTTCACGCGCGCGCACGGACGCCCCGGCATGGAGTTCGACTCGTTCACCCTCGCGGCGAGCACGGCCGACCTCGACGCCGAACCGCGGGCCCGCGACCGCGCCGACCTCGTCGAGTTCCGGATGGACCTCGCCGCCGACCCGCTCGACGCGCTGGACGACTACGACGGCGACCTCCCGGTGCTGGCGACGAACCGCGCGGAGTGGGAGGGCGGCGCGGCCGGCGACGACGACGAGCGTCTCGACGCGCTCGCCGCGGCCGCCGAACGCGACGCGGTCGCGGCGGTCGACGTGGAACTGGAGAGCCTGCTGGGGGCGGGCGACCGCGTCGCCGAGCGCGCGCGCGCCCACGACGCCGCCGTCGTCGCGTCGGTCCACGACTTCGAAGCGACGCCCGACCGCGAGCGGATGCGCGAGCTACTCGTCGACGCCACGGACCGCGCGGACGTGGGGAAACTGGCCGTGACCGCCGAATCGCGGTCGGACGTGCTCGACCTGCTGTCGGTCACCGACGCCCTCGACGCGGAGGGGCGCGCGGTGGCGACGATGGCGATGGGCGAAGCGGGCCGCCACTCCCGGGCGGTCGCGCCGCTGTACGGGTCTCGCATCGGCTACGCGCCGGTCGACGCCGCGGACGCGACCGCACCCGGCCAGTACGACCTCGCGACGCTCTCGCGGCTGGTCTCCGAACTGCGGTGACGAGCCGACGCGGTCACACCAGTGTGACGAGTCTGACGAGAACGAACAGCATCGACAGAGCGCCGAGCAGGACGAACGCCGCGTTCTCCAGCGACGGCGACCCGGGTTCCATCTCCGGAGCGTCGTCCCGGTCCGGCTCGTCCGCGTCGTCACCGACCTCGTCGACGTCGAACTTCCACTCGGACATGCCCGGGCGTACGGCGGCCCGCGACAAAAGGAGACCGGCTTGCGAGTCTACCGCCGTCGCTCGCGCGACCGCACGTCGCCCTCGTAGACGACGCCGCGCTCGGCGTCGAGGGTCACCACGTCCCCGTCCTCGACCTCGGGGCCGAGCGGGGCGCCGCTGACCATCGGAATCTCGAGCTCACGGGCGACCATCGCCGGGTAGCCGGTCATCCCGGGGCGCGCGTCGACGATGCCGGCGAGGTGGGAGGCGTCGCCCGTGAACTCGCCGTCGAAGTCCGGGTCGAGGACGAGGACGGTCCCGTCGGGAATGCCCGAGAGGTCCCCGGTCGCGGTGCGTTCGACGGGGCCGGCGACCTGGCCGCGGACGACGCTGCGCCCGGTCGCGATGGTCTGGGCGGCGACGTGGACCTTGAGCATGTTCGTCGCGTCCGACCCTTCGAGGTCGCTCATCATGCCCGAGAGGACGACGACGGTGTCGCCGCTCTCCGCGACGCCGGCGTCGAGCGCCGCCTGCACGGCGTCGTCGATGATGGTCTCGACGCTGTGAGCGAGGTCGGAGTACTGGGGATTGACCCCCCACGACAGCGCCAACTGGCGGCGCACGTAATCGTTCGGCGTCGTCGCCACCACCGGGACGCCCGGTCGGAACTTCGCCACCTTGAGCGCGGTGTAGCCGGACTCGCTGGCCGCGACGACCGCGCTCGCGCCGATGTCGCGGGCGAGGTAGCGCGCCGAGCGTGCGAGGGCGTCCGTGCGGGTGTCGTCGGCAACCGGGACGCGCTGTTCGAGTGTCTCGGCGTACTCGTCGCTGGCTTCCACCTCGCGGACGATGCGGTCCATCGTCTCGACGACCCGGACGGGGTGGTCGCCGACCGCCGTCTCGCCCGACAGCATCACCGCGTCGGTGCCGTCGAGGACGGCGTTGGCGACGTCCGACGCCTCCGCTCGCGTCGGCCGGCGGGCGTGGACCATCGAGTCGAGCATCTCCGTCGCCGTGATGACCGGGACGCCCGCCTCCTGACAGGTGCGGATGATGCGCTTCTGTATCATCGGAACGTCCTCCATCGGACACTCGACGCCGAGGTCGCCCCGGGCGACCATCACGCCGTAGGCGGCGTCGACTATCTCCTCCAGATTCTCGACCGCTCCGCGGCGCTCTATCTTCGCGACGATGGGTACGTCCGCGCCGAACTCCTCCAGCACCTTGTTCACTTCGAGCACGTCGTCGGCGTCGCGGACGAAACTCGCAGCGACGAAGTCGACCTCGCGTTCGAGGTCGGCGGCGTTCCGGTCGTCGCCCGGTCGGTGGCCGGCGGCGAGGCGCAGGTCCTTGCGGTCCTTCTCGGTGACGGTGTCGAGACCGAGTTCGACGCCCGGGACGTTGACGCCCTTGCGGCTTCCGAGGTCACCGCCGCTCTCGACGAAGGCGACGACGGCGTCGTCTTCGACGCTCTCGATCACCGTCTCGATGCGTCCGTCGTCGAGGAGGACGCGGTCGCCCACGTCGGCGTTCGACAGCGAGAAGGAGAGGCCGACCTCCTCGGCGGTCGCCTCCTCGCCCTCGACGAAGCGGACCGTCTCGCCGGTTTCGAGGTGAACCGGGTCGTCCACCTCGGCGGTGCGTATCTCGGGACCCTGCAGGTCGAGCATCGCTGCCAGCGGACTCGACGTCGCCTCGTCCACTCGTCGAACGGTGTCGATGAGTTCGGTCCGGTCCTCCCGGCTCCCGTGGCTGGCGTTCAGCCGGGCGACCGTCATCCCGGCGTCCGCCAGGTCTCGGACCGTACTCCGGTCGTTCGACGCAGGGCCGAGCGTACAGACGATCTTCGCGTTTCTCATGGTTCCACGTTCTCCCGGCCTCGCCTAAAACCCAGTGTTAACTCGTCCGTGAGTACTCGCCGGCCACAATCCATATTCGTACTCCGTTCGAAGGCGGAAAATATGTCCAAGTTCGCATCGCTCGTAACCGTCGAGCAGGACTACCAGAACGTCCAGGAGCTGGCCTCCATCTGGGGCGACGTGAGGAGCGAGCTAGCCGAACACGACACGACGCTCGAGGCGAACTACGCCATCCTCGGCGAGTACGACTTCCTCCTCGTCTTCGACTCGCCGGACCGCGACGCCGCCTACCAGGCCGCCCTCTGCATCGAACGCTACGGGCTCGACATGCAGACGATGGAGATAATCCCGATGGAGGAGTTCTCCCAGCTCGTCGACGACCTCTGACTCGACGCGCCGCCCGGTCCTCGCCGAAAAACAGTTTTTCTCCGGGTTCGAACGGCCGCCGAGCTACTGGACCTTCGTCCCGGGCTCGGCGTCGCCGTGGGTCGTCAGCAGGTCGGCCTGGTCGCCCGCCGCGAGCAACATCCCGTTGCTCTCGGTGCCGAACAGCTCCGCCTTCTCCAGGTTGGCGACGACGATTATCTTCGTTCCCGGCAGTTCGTCGACGTCGTGCAGTTGCTTGATGCCCGCGACTATCTGGCGCGTCTCGACGCCGATGTCGACCTCCAGTCGGACGAGGTCGTCCGCGCCCTCGATGGGGTCGGCCGTCTCGATGCGCCCGACCCGGAGGTCGAGGTCCTCGAACTCCTCGAAGCCGATACGGTCGTCAGCGATGGGTTCGAACTCGTCGCTCATGTCCTCGTCTTCCGCCTCGTCCTCGTCGGACGTAGCCGCTTCGATGCTCGCCTGGAGTTTCTCGTTGAGGTCCTCGACGCGTTCGTCTTCGATCTTCTCGAACAGCTCCGAGGGTTCGTCGAACGACGCCGGCGGTGCTTCGAGCGCGGCCTGGATGTCGGCGTCGTGGACCGACCCCGACTCGCCGAGGTGCGACCAGAGGTCGTCGGCCTTGCCGGGGACGACCGGCGCGAAGACGACCGCGAGCGCCTTGGCGATCTGGACGCAGTCGCGGATGACCTGCGCGGCCCGCTCGGGGTCCTCGTCGGTGAGCTTCCAGGGCTCGTTGCGCTGGATGTACTCGTTGCCGAACGCGGCGAGCGCGGTGGCGGCCTCGCCGATGCGCTTCAGCGAGTAGTCGTTGACGGCCGCCGCGAAGTCGTCGACCGCCGACTCGATGCGGTGTTCCACCTCGTCGCTCACGTCGGCGTCTGGCGTGCCGTCGAAGTTGCGGGCGGCGAACAGCAGCGAGCGGTAGGCGAAGTTGCCGACCGTGCCGACGAGTTCGCCGTTCACGCGCTCCTGGAAGCGGTCCCACGAGAAGTTCACGTCGCGTTCGATGCCGCCCGTGGTCGTGAGGTAGTAGCGGACCAGGTCCGGGTGGAACCCCTCGTCGAGGTACTCGTCCGCCCAGACGGCGCGATTGCGACTCGTCGAGAACGCCTCGCCGTTGAGGTTGACGAAGCCGCTGGCGACGACCGCGCGCGGTTCCTCGTACTCCGCGACGTGGAGCATCGCCGGCCAGAAGATGGTGTGGTGCTGGATGATGTCGCGGCCGATGACGTGGACGATGTCGCCCTCGTCCTTCCAGACCTGCTCCCAGTCGTACGTGTCGCTGCCGACGCGCTCGGTGTACTGCTTCGTCGAGGAGACGTACTCGATGGGGGCGTCGACCCAGACGTAGAGGACGAGGTCGTCCTCCCCGTTCGGATAGTCGATGCCCCAGTCGAGGTCCCGGGTGATACACCAGTCCTGGAGTTCGCCCTCGATCCACTCGCGGGGCTGGTTCTTCGCGTTGTCCGTGCCCTCGAGGCGGTCGATGAACTCCTGGAGGTACTCCTGCAGGTCCGAGACGCGGAAGAACTTGTGCTCGCGTTCGCGGTACTCCGCGGGGTTGCCCGTCCGGATGCTCGTCGGGTTCTCTATCTCGCCGGGTTCGAGGTGTCGTCCGCAGCCCTCGTCGCACTCGTCGCCGCGGGCCGTCGCGCCGCAGTACGGGCACGTGCCCTCGACGTAGCGGTCCGGCAGCGGGTCGTCCTCGATGGGGTCCCAGGCGACCTTTATCTCCTTCTCGTAGACGTACCCCTTCTCGTCGAGCGTCCGGACGATGTCGGTCGTCAGCTCCGTGTTCGTCTCGTCGTGGGTGTGGCCGTAGTTGTCGAACTCGACGTTGAACTTCGGGAACGTCGCCTCGTACTTCTCGTGGTGGCGGAGCGCGAACTCCTCGGGCGTGACACCCTCCTTCTCGGCGTTGACTGCCACCGGGGTACCGTGCATGTCCGACCCGGAGACGAACGCCGTCTGCTGGCCGAGTTTCCGGAGCGCGCGGGCGAACACGTCGCCGCTGACGTACGTCCGCAGGTGCCCGATGTGGAGGTCTCCGTTCGCGTACGGGAGCCCGCAGGTCACCACCGCGGGGTCGTCGGTCGGATAGTCGTCGTGGCTCATGCTCTCAACTCCGTCGGTGCGGGTGTAAAACCCGCCGGTTTCGTGCGTTCCATCGTTGGGGTCGTGGTCGTCGTCTCTCGACAGCGACAGCTAGCGAGCGGTACGCGACTCGCCGGGTTTCACCACCGCAGAACCGTCCGCCTCGGTTCGGGAGGGTCCACTCGGCGCTATCGCTGCCCGCGCATAGGCGTCGTGACAGCGTCGGCGTGGACCGTCCGTCGCATGTCCGCCTATAGATTCGTGACGGTACATAAATTCTCGGCTCGCGGGCCGCTCCGTCCGCGAGAAACCCGGACCCTTTTACCCGGGAACGCGAACCTCGCGAGTATGCTCATCACGCTCGAGGGCCTGGACGGGAGCGGAAAGACGACCGTCTGGGAGGTGCTCCGGGAGGAGTACGACGACGCGGTGTTCACCCGCGAACCGACCGACACGTGGTACGGCGAAGCGGTCCAGAAGTCCGTCGAGGACGACGACGCCGACCCCATCGCCGAACTGTTCCTCTACACCGCCGACCACGCCGCCCACCTCGCCGACACCGTCGAACCCGCGCTGGCGGACGGGAAACTCGTCGTCTCCGACCGCTACTCCGACTCGCGGTACGCCTACCAGACCGTCGGGCTGGAGGGCGTCGTCCCGCGCCCGATGGAGTACATCATGGGCGTCCACCGGCCGTGGACGCGCGAACCGGACTGCACCATCTACCTGGACGTCGACCCCGAGACCGCCGCGGCCCGCAGCGGCGCGACGAACAAGTTCGAGCAGGCCGGCTTCCTCGCGTCGGTGCGGTCGAACTACGAGCGCCTCATCGACGCCGAACCGGGGCGGTTCGTCCGCGTCGACGCGACCCGGTCCCCCGAGGAGGTCATCGACAGCGTCGTCGACGTCGTCGAACGCGTCACCGACGAGTACGACGCCGCGGACGACGACCCCGGCGCGTGACCGACCGCGGAGGGGGTCGCCGCAAGGGAGAGCGCGGGCGAGAACTCTTTGCTACTAGCTCACGTACGCGTCTGCATGGGAGACGACGACGGCGACGACGGACTGAGGTTCACCCTCCCGCCGCTCCGACTTCCGGCGTTCACGCTGCCCGACCGCATCCACTTTCTGTACCCGACGCCGCCGGGCCGTAACCGCGACCACGCGCCCGTCCAGGTGAGCACGCGCACCGCGTTCGCGGTCGCGCTGGCGCTCGACCTGTTAGACGTGCTCGTCGTGCTGTTCGCCGGGGCGGCCGCTCCGTGGCTTCGTGCGGCCCTCGGTGCGTTCGCACTCGCGCCGCTGGTCGGCGCGTTCGGCGTCGGGTACGTCTGGGAGGGGGTCGCCGCGGCGGCCGGCCTGCCGTGGCTGGCGGTCGTGCCGTCAGCGACGCTGTTGCTCCTCGCGCGGCTGGTCTGGTAGGTCGATCTCCTCCGGCGGCGGCATCCAGAACAGGTCGATGGAGACGCCGAGCATGAACGGGAGCACCCAGACGAGGATGAGCACGGTCCCCCGGTCGCCGAGACCGCTCCCGCCGAGGCCGACCACGCCGCTCAGCACGAGCGTCGTCGCGACGTACACGACGGGCATCAGCAGGAGCGTGTAGACGATAGCGCCCCAGCGCGTGGAGAGCCGCAGTCTGAAAAAGCGTACGGCGACCGCCGTAATGACCGTGTTCACGAGGATGATGAACACGAACCCGACGGCGGTGGCTGCCGAGAGCATGTCCGAGTGTACGAACGCCGGGTTCTTTTGCGTACCGAAAGCGACCGGACCGACGTCGCGCCGAGACGGTCAGCTATCGACCAGTTCCTCGGCGACGGTCTCCGGGGCGAGCAGGTTCGGGTCGACGATGAGGTCGGCCTGCCCGCGGGCGAACTCCGGGATGGTGTCCTCGTCGTACACGACGACCTTCAGCGCCTCGTTCACGTCCTTGGCGACCGGGATGGCGGTGGCCTGGCCGACGTCGGTGAGGACGAACAGGTCGGCCTCGTGGATGCCGGCCTCCTCCAGGGCGGGCCGGGAGGCGATGCCCTCGACGCGACTCGTCTCGATGCCCTCCCCTTCGAGGGCGGGACCCAGTTCGCCGTCGTCCGGACCTGCGATGACTGCGCGCATCACTCGTACTCGATGGTCGCCGGCGGTTTATGCGTCACGTCGTAGACGACGCGAGCGACGTTCTCGTTCTGGCCGGTTATCCGCGACTGGACGCGCTGGAGCGTCTCCCAGTCGAGTTCCTGGGCGCGGGCGGTCATGCCGTCCCGCGACTCGACCGACCGTACCGAGACGACCCAGCCGTGGACGCGGTTGTCGCCCTTGACGCCGGTCGCCTTCCCGAGGACGGCGGCGAACGCCTGCCACGGGTCGTACTCGTCGAGTTCCTCCTCGACCACGTGGGTCGCGTCGCGCGCGACCTCGACCTTCTCGGGCGTCACCTCGCCGATGACCCTGACCGCGAGCCCCGGACCGGGGAACGGCATGCGCTCGGCGACTATCTCTTCGAGGTCGAGCGCCCGGGCGACCTCCCGGACCTCGTCCTTGTAGAGGTTCCGGACGGGTTCGACGATGCCCTCGAAGTCCACCGCGTCGGGCAGGCCGCCGACGTTGTGGTGGGACTTGATGTTGCCCTCGCTCTCGATGCGGTCCGGGTAGATGGTCCCCTGGACGAGATACTCCGCGTCGGACTCTTTGGCCTCGCGCTCGAACTCGCGGATGAACTGCTCGCCGATGACGTGGCGCTTCTCCTCGGGGTCGGTGACGCCGGCGAGCGCGTCGAAGAAGCGGTCCTGCGCCTCGACGACGCGCAGCGAGTCCATGTAGGAGAACGTCTCGCGTATCTGGTCCGTCTCGCCCTTCCGCATCAGACCGGTGTCGACGTAGACGGGGGTGAGCTGGTCGCCGATGGCCTCGTAGGCGAGCGCGGCCGCGACCGAGGAGTCGACGCCGCCCGAGAGGGCGATGACGGCGTGGGCGTCGCCGACCTGTTCGCGAATCTCGTCGACGGCGTCGTCGACGAACGTGCCGGGGTTCACCATCAGGCCTGCACCTCCTCGGGAGCCTCGACGTCGGTGTCGGGCCGGTCGAGCACCGCCTCCAGCAGGCCGACGAACGGCGGACTCGCGCGGCCGGGCCGCGACCGGAACTCGGGGTGGAACTGCGTGCCGAAGAAGTACGGATGACCGTCGAGTTCCAGAATCTCCATCCGGTTGCCCGAGTACCCCGAGAACTGGAGGTCTTCGCCCTCGAAGTCGTCGAAGTACTCGGGGTTGACCTCGTAGCGGTGGCGGTGGCGCTCGGTGCAGGAGGGGCCGCCGTACACCGACTCGGCGAGCGTTCCGGGTTCGATGTCGGTCTCGTGCGCGCCGAGTCGCATCGTCCCGCCCATGTCCTCGACCTCGTACTGCTCGGGCAGGATGTCGATGACCGGGTGGGGCGTGTCCTCGTCGACCTCCGCGGAGTGTGCGCCGGCCAGTCCGAGCACGTTCCGCGCGTACTCGACGACCGCCATCTGGAAGCCGAGACAGAGGCCGAGGAACGGCACGTCGTTCTCGCGCGCGTACCGGATGGCCTCTATCTTCCCCTCGGTTCCGCGGGAGCCGAACCCGCCGGGGACGACGATGCCGTCGGACCCCTTCAGGCGCTCCTCGTGGTCGTCGTCCATCTCCTCGCTGTCGACCCAGAGCACGTTCACGTCGACGTTCTTCTCCAGGCCGGCGTGTTTCAGCGCCTCGTGGATGGAGATGTAGGCGTCTTCGAGGGCGTACTTGCCGACGAGCGCGATGTCGACCGCGCCGGTCGTCTCCTGGGTGACGAGTTCGCGCCACTCGTTGTCGCGCTCGTCCTCGGGGAGGGCGCGGTCGTCGAGGCCGAGTCGCTCCATGACGTACTCGTCCAGGCCCTCCTCCTCGACGACCAGCGGAACGTGGTAGATGTCCTCCACGTCCGGGTTCGAGAAGACGGCGTCGGTCGAGACGTCGCAGAACAGCGCTATCTTCTCTTTCGTCTTCGGTTCGAGTTCGTCGTCGCAGCGCCCGACGAGGATGTCCGGCTGGAGGCCGATGCTCCGCAGTTCCTTCACGGAGTGCTGGGTCGGCTTCGTCTTCTGCTCGCCGTTCTTCGAGTAGGGCACGAGCGTGACGTGCGTGAGGAGGAAGTCGTCGTCGTCCTGCTCGTGGGAGAACTGTCGGAGCGCCTCGAGGAAGGGCATCCCCTCGATGTCGCCCACGGTACCCCCGACCTCGACGATGCAGACGTCGTGACCGTCGGCGGCCTCGCGGATGCGGCGCTTTATCTCGTCGGTGACGTGCGGGATTATCTGGACCGTCTTCCCGAGGTAGTCACCGGCGCGCTCCTTCTCGATGACGTGCTTGTACGCCTTCCCCGTGGTGACGTTGTGGTCGAAGGTCATGTCCTCGTCGAGGAACCGCTCGTAGTTCCCCAGGTCGAGGTCGACCTCGCCGCCGTCTTTCAGCACGTACACCTCCCCGTGCTGGTAGGGGTTCATCGTCCCGGCGTCGACGTTCAGGTAGGGGTCTATCTTCACTGCGGTCACGTCGAACCCGGCGTTCGAGAGCAGGCGGCCGGTGCTGGCGGCCGTGATGCCCTTGCCGAGGCCCGACATGACGCCCCCAGTGACGAAAATGAACTTCTCCCCCAGAGTGGGGTCGTAGTCCGTCTCTGGTTCGGTCGGCATACCGATTGTCGGCGAGCGCCACTCAAAACCGTTTCGGGACCGGAGTCGCGCGCGAGGCGATGGCACGGGCCGGTCGACCGGCCGGTCAGCCGAGTCGGTCGACCAGGAACGCGCCGACGTCCGCGGCGGCCTTCTCCTCCTGACCGACGAAGAAGTGGTCGGCGCTGAACTCCACCACCTCGCACTCCAGTTCGCGCGCGCGCTCGACCAGCGCCTCCCAGTCGGCGGTGTCGTCGCGCGTCCCGTACACCACCCGGACTGGCGCGTCGACGTCGGCAAGCGCTGCCGCCGCGTCGAGGTCGTCCGCGAGCCTGGACGCGGGCGCGAGCAGCGCGACGGCGTCCGGCTGCGGGTCGAGGGTCGCGGCCGCGAGCACGGCTATCGCGCCGCCGAAACTGAACCCGAAGACGCCGACGCGGTCGTACCGTTCGCGCGCCCACCGGACGGCGTTGCGGGCGTCCTCGCGCTCGCCGTACCCCTCGTCCCAGTCGCCGTAGTCGAACCGCAAGCAGGCGACTCCGTCGTCGACGAGGTGCTCGCCGAGCGCGACGAGGCGGTTGTCCGTGCGGCTCCCGCCGAACTCCGGATGCGGCGGGCAGGCGACCACGACCGCGTCGGGGCCGTCGCCCGTCGCTCCGTCGGGCGAATCGAGCGTCGCGCGCACGTCGCGGGCACCGGGGACGACGACTTCTTTCGACTCCATGCCGGGATGTTAGCGTAGAGAGGATTTTAAGTGTCGCGTCCTGAATGTAGGTGTATGGGTGTGCTTTCACGGCTGTCCTACGTCGTCCGGTCGAAGATAAACGCAGCACTCAACCGGGCCGAGGACCCCACGGAGACGCTCGACTACTCCTACGAGCAGATGCGGGACGAACTTCAGGACGTGAAACAGGGCATCGCGGACCTGACGACCCAGAAGAAGCGACTGGAGATACAGAAACGCCGTCTGGAGGAGAACGTCGAGAAGCACAACGACCAGGCTCGCGAGGCCATCCAGCAGGACCGCGAGGACCTCGCTCGGCGCGCGCTGGAGAAGAAAAAGCAGAAGATGAACCAGATAGAGGACCTCGAGGGCCAGATAGCCGACCTCCAGAACACGCAGGACAACCTCGTCGAGAAGAAAGACCAGCTCCAGAACCGCATCGAGGAGTTCCGCACGAAGAAAGAGAGCATGAAGGCCCGCTACGAGGCCGCCGAGGCGAACACCCGCGTCTCCGAGGCGATGACCGGCGTCGGCGACGAGATGGAGAACGTCGGCATGGCCATCGAGCGCGCGGAAGAACGCACCGACGACATGGAAGCTCGCGCGGAGGCGATGGACGAACTCCAGGAGACGGGAGCGTTCGAAGACGCGCTCTCGGACAAGGACCAGCTCGACCGCGAACTGGAGGAGATGCGGACCACCGGTGAGGTCGACTCCGAACTGGAGACGCTGAAGGCCGATATGGGCGTCTCCGACGAGTCCGAGAAGAACGAGAGCGAGTCCGAGGCCGAGGACGTGAGCCTGGACGACCTGGACACCGAGACCGAGGTGTCGAGCGACGACGTCGACCAGGAACTGGAGGACCTGCAGGAAGACGAACGGGAGTCCTGACTCTCCCCCGCCGGACGTAGAGACGAGGCCTTTTGACCGTTCGTTCCCTCCCGCCGGACATGGACGACCAGGACGGGGAGTCACAGCCCGGGGACAAGATGCGCGAGCGGGGCAGTGGGAGCAGGACGAAGCTGTGGGTGCTGATGGAGGCGAACCGGTGGGTCGTCGCCGGTTGCGTGCTGGCCGCGGTGTTCCTCGCGCTCCTGGCTCTCGGCGTCGCGGACCCCTCGCCGCTCCAGCAG
This sequence comes from Halomicrococcus pelagicus, assembly GCF_051917725.1. Lineage (GTDB taxonomy): Archaea > Halobacteriota > Halobacteria > Halobacteriales > Haladaptataceae > Halomicrococcus. The sequence continues at coordinate 280,285 of NZ_JBQBLX010000003.1, read as the reverse complement.
TTCGTCGGACCGGGTGACGACCCCGTCGACACGCTGTTCCAGGGATTAGTCGGTGCTATCATCACGGGCGTGACGCTCGTCGTGACGCTCAACCAGCTCGTCCTCTCCCAGGAACTCGGCCCGGTCGGCGACCAGCGCACCCGCATGGAGGGCGCGATGGAGTTCCGTCGGGACGCCGAGGAGGTCCTCGGCCACCAGACCGCACCGCCGGAACCGGCGGCGTTCATGGAGGCGCTCATGGACGAGACCAAATCGCGCGCCGAGGAGCTGGCCGGCGCGGTCGAGGAGAGCCGAGACGAGGAGCTGAAACGGGCCATCGAGAGCTACGTCGACGGTCTGACCGAGAACGCCGATGCTGTGAGCGACACGCTCGAAGACACGCAGTTCGGGACGTTCAACGTCCTCTCGGCCGTCCTCAACTTCAACTACTCGTGGAAGATATTCCTGGCGCGCAAGATACGCAACGAGCACGCGGACGCGCTCACGGACGAGGTCGACGAGGCGTTCGGCGACGTCATCGAGTCGCTGGAGTACTTCGGGCCGTCGCGCGAACATTTCAAGACGCTGTACTTCCAGTGGGAACTCGTCAACCTCTCGCGGGCGATGCTGTACACGGCGGTCCCGTCGCTCGTCGTCACGGTGGCGATGATACTCTACTACGACGCCCGGGCGGTCCCGGGAGCGACCCTCGGGATCAGCAACGACGTGCTCGTGACCAGTCTCGCGGTCACCGTCGCCATCGTCCCCTTCGTCATCCTGCTGTCGTTCATCCTCCGCATCGCCACGGTGGCGAAGCGGACCCTCTCCATCGGTCCGTTCATCCTCCGGGAGACCAAGCGCAGCGACGACATCGACTAGGGGCGTCGCGGCCGGGAAGCGGTGGAAATCGAGGTTCGTCGAAAGCAGGCGAGAGAGGAGCTCAGGCGAGGAAGTCGGGGTCGGTGCGCTTCTCGCTCTCTTCGCGTTCGAGGTGGTCGCGGAACGTATCGAGCGACAGGTCCTTCTCCTCGCGCTCCTTGCGGTCCCGGACCGATATCGTCTCCGACTCCTCCTCGTCGCCGCCGACGATTATCATGTACGGGACGCGGTCGTCGTGGGCCTGCTGTATCTTCCGCCCGACGGTCCACGAGCGGTCCTCGACGTCGACGCGGAACGCGCCGAGTTCGTCGGCGACCTCGTGAGCGTAGTCGAGGTTGTCGTCGCTGACGGGGAGGACGCGGACCTGTTCGGGCGCGAGCCAGAACGGGAACTTCCCGTCGAAATGTTCGATGAGCACCATGAAGAAGCGCTCGTAGCTCCCGTAGAGGGCGCGGTGAATCATCACCGGCCGTTCCGACTCGTTCTCCTCGGTGACGTAGCTCAGGTCGAACCGCTCGGGCATGTTGAAGTCCAGTTGCACCGTGGGGCCGTCCCACTCCCGCCCGAGGGCGTCCTCGAAGGCGAAGTCGATCTTCGGGCCGTAGAACGCGCCGTCGCCCTCCTCGATGCGGTACTCCATCTCGGACTCCTCGAGCACCTGTTCGAGTTGCGACTCGGCTTTCCGCCATATCTCGTCGCTGCCGACGGACTTCTCGGGCCGGGTCGCGAGCGCCACGTCGTAGTCGAGGTCGAAGGTCTCCAGCACCTCGAATATCATGTCCATGATGGTGTCGACCTCGGCGCGGATCTGGTCCGGACGGACGAACAGGTGGCCGTCGTCGATGGTGAACGCCCAGACCCGCGAGAGTCCGGAGAGTTCGCCGCGCTGTTCCTTGCGGTACACCTTCCCGTCCTCGAAGTACCGGACCGGCAGGTCGCGGTAGCTCCAGGAGCCCTGGTCGAAGATGGTGGCGTGGCCCGGACAGTTCATCGGCTTCAGGCCGTACTCCTCGTCGTTGACGTCCAGCAGGAACATGTCGTCGCGGTAGTTGTCGTAGTGGCCCGACTGCTTCCACAGTTCGGTGCGGAAGAGGTGCGGCGTCTCGACGGGGTCGTAGCCAGCGTCGAGGTTCAGGTTCTCGACGTACGACGACAGTTCGTCGAGGATACGCTTGCCGTTGGGGTGGTAGAGCGGGAGCCCCGGCCCCGTCACGTCCGGGATGGAGAACAGGTCGAGTTCCTGGCCGAGGCGACGGTGGTCGCGCTCCTGGGCCTTCCGGCGCTGGTCGAGGAACTCCTCCAGCGCCCCCTCGGTGGGGAACGCGGTGCCGTAGACCCGGGTGAGCGTCTCGTTCTCCTCGTCGCCGCGCCAGTAGGCCGCCGAGGTCTCCAGCAGCGCGAAGCCGCCGATCTCCCCCGTCGAGTCGACGTGCGGACCCCGGCAGAGGTCCTCGAACTCGCCCTGTTCGTAGAACGTGACGGACTCCTCGCCGGCCGCCTCCTCGTCGAGGATGTCCTGCTTGTACGGGTTGTCCTCGTAGGCCTCGAACGCCTCCTCGCGCGAGCGCTCGAAGCGCTCGATGGGGAGGTCCGCGTCGATGATGTCGTGGGCCTCGTCCTCGATGGCTTCGAGGTCCTCCTGGTCGAGTTCGACGCCCGCGACGTCGTAGTAGAAACCCTCGTCGGTCCACGGGCCGATGGCGAGTTTCGCGTCGGGATGGAGGCGCTGGAGCGCCTGCGCGAACACGTGGGCCGCCGAGTGTCGAAGCACGTCGAGGTACTCGTCGCTCTGGTCGGTGACGATGACGAGTTCGCAGTCGTCTTCGAGCGGCGTCGCCTTGTCGACGAGGTCGCCGTCGACGACGCCGGCGACCGTGTCGTCGCCGAGTCCCGGTCCGATTTCGTACGCCACGTCCTCGACCGTCGCCCCTTCCTCCACCCGGAGTTCGGAGCCGTCGGGGAGCGTGACAACGATGTCGCTCATGTAGGCGAAATACGCGCCACGCGCCAGATAAGTGTGTTGAGACGCCGGCGGTGACGGCGAACCGGTCGCGGTCGGGCGAGCCGGTCCCCCGAGAGCGCGGTCGACCGGCGACGGCCGCGCTCGGAGCGCCCGTCAGTCCGCACGGAGGCCGACGTACAGCGTCGTCTCCTCCTCCGGCGCGGCGGAGGTGACGGCGGAGACGCCGACGGTCAGGACGAGTCCGAGCGCCATCCCGACGACGGGGGCGAGCCAGCCGCCGTAGGAGGCGGGCACCTGCGGGAGGAAGACGCTGGCCAGGTAGAACGCCTGGCTGCCGGCGACGCCGGCGAAGATGCCGGCGCGGGTCGTCTTCGTCCAGTAGAGCGCGACGACGACGGGGAGCGCGAGTTGCGCGAAGCCGCCGAACGCCGTCGAGCCGATCTCGACCAGCGTTCCGGGTCTGGTGAGGCTGGCGACGAAGGCCGCGATGGCGAAGACGGCGACGCCGACGCGCCCCAGCACGTCCTCGCGGCGGTCGCTGGCGTCGGGATTCACGAACGGCCGGTAGAGGTCGCGGGTGAAGTACGACGACCCGGAGAGCAGCATCGAGTCGGAGGAGGACATCATCGCCGCCATCGCGCCGGCGACGACGAGCGCCGCGAACCACGCCGGCGTGTACTCGTTCAGCAGGATGGGGAGGACGTTGGCCCCCTCCGGCACGTCGACGGGCAGCCCTCGCGCCCACGCGCCGAGCATGAACGCGGGGACGAACAGGAGCACGACGAGGACGGGCCACAGCGAGAACGTGCGCTGGAGCACCTTCTTCGAGCGAGCGACGAAGAAGCGCTGGTTCACCTGCGGGAACATTGCGACGCCGAAGGCGATGCCGACGGCCTTCGAGAGCATCCACTGCGGCGAGTAGGTTCCGCCGCCGAGCGCGAGGAACTCGCCGTCGACGCCGGCGAGGTTGCCGGTCGCAGCGCCCGCACCGCCGAGTTCCGCGAGCACCCAGAGGACGGCGGCCCAGACCATGACGAGCATGAACGCGCCCTGGAGCGTGTCGGTCCACGCGATGCCGCGCATCCCCGCGAGGACGACGTACGCTATCATGAACGCCGTGACGAGGCCGGCCCCGGCGGCGTAGGGAAGGTCGCCGCCCGTCAGCGCCGACAGCGCCGTGCCGGCCCCGACCTGCTGGAGCATGACGTAGGGGAACAGCCAGAACAGGCTGATGGCGGCGACCAGTCCGCGGAGGACGGGCGAGCCGAAGCGGTCGCCGAGCATCTCCCCGAGCGTGACGTAGCCGTGTTCGCGGCCGAGCAGCCACTGCTTGTAGCCCACGACGTACCACAGGACGGCGAAGAGCACGCCGTCCATCAGCCCCATCACGAGTATCCACTCCGGTCCCGCGGCGTAGGACAGGTTCGGGCCGCCGAAGAACGTGAACGCCGACAGCAGCGTGGCGAACGTCGTGAACAGGAGGACGACCGTCCCGAGGGTTCGGCTGGCGAGGTAGTAGTCCTCCGCGCTCCGGTCGGTGAGTCGGTAGGCGACGAGACCCACCGCGAGCGCCAGCAGGAGGTAGCCGCCGACGATGCCGAGCTGGAGGCTCGTCTCGCTCATGCATGACCCTCCTCGTCGACGTGACCCGCCTCGACGCCGACGCCCCACGCGCGGTCGGCGAACGCCCGGAACGTCAACGCCACGACCGCCATCCAGCCGACGTGCCACCAGAGCCACACCGGGAGGCCGAACGCGACCGCGGACGACCCCCAGAGGAACCACGGAATCGAAAGCGCCGCCAGTACGACGAACGCGACCGCCCAGCCGTAGGATTCGATGTCCGTCATTATCGTTCGATTGTTCGACTACCGGGTGATAAGAGTTACTAATCGTATCCAAACGAGAGGTTCGAAGAGAATTCGTCTTCGAAACCCCGGTCGCTTCGCGTTCTCCATCGTGAACCCGGCGTCTCTCGACCGCGGAGCGTTCCGACGGCGGTGGTCGTCGAGCCGGGCGGCAATCGCTTTCCGTGCGGCTCGCGTACGCGCCGACCGATGGTCGGGACTGCTATCCAGCTGTACACGTTGCGAGAGATGGACGCGACCCTGCCGGAACTGATAGCCCGCGTCGGCGAGACGGCGTTCGACGGCGTCGAGTTCGCCGGGCTTGGCGACGCCGACCCGGACGAGGTGGCGGACGCCCTCGCCGACGCCGGCCTCGACGCCGCCGGAGCGCACGTCGGTCTCGACGACCTCGAGGCCGACCCGGCGGGCGTGGCGGAGACGTACCGGCGACTCGGCTGCGAGACGCTGGTCGTGCCGTACCTCGACGAGACGCACTTCGACAGCGAGGCCGCCGCCGTCGAGACGGCCGAGCGGCTTGCCGCGCTCGCGGCCGACCTCGACGCCGAGGGCGCGCGACTGGCCTACCACAACCACGACCACGAGTTCGTCGACGTGGGCGACCGCGCGGGGTTCGACGCGTTCGTCGACGCCGCGGACGTGAACGTCGAACTCGACGTCGGCTGGGTCGTCGCCGCGGACCGAGACCCCACGGCGCTGCTGGACCGCCTCGCCGGTCGCGCGCCGCTGGTCCACGTGAAGGACGTCCGCGACGGTCGCCCCGTCGAACTCGGGGAGGGCGAACTGCCCGTCGAGGAGTGCGTCCGGGCGGCCCGCGACGCCGGCACGGAGTGGCTGGTGTACGAACACGACGACCCCGACGACCCCGAGCGGTCGCTCGAACGCGGCGCGGAACTACTCGCCGGGTTCGGCGACTGACGCGCCGCCCCCGCGAACGCTCTGGCGGCTACAGCAAGTAGGGTGGACGACGCCGGTGGCGCTAGTCGCTGATGGACTCGAGGAGCGTCCGGTCGGCGTCGTCGACCCCGAGCAGGCCCATCAGCGCGACGAACGTGCCGAGCGACAGCGTGCCGACGACGAGGACCTTCCCGACGTCGAAGATGGCCAGTTCGCGGCCGACCAGCATGACGACGGTGGCGCAGGCGACTGCGACGCCGCCCTTCCAGTAGTCCAGCGAGTAGGGGTGGATGTCGAGCAGGTAGTACACCTCGCCCACGCGGAGCACGTTCAGCAGGGCGAGAGAGGTGCCGGTGGCCATCGCCGCGCCGACGATGCCGTACTCGCCGATGAGGACGAAGTTGAGCCCGACGTTCACGATACAGACCAGCGTCGTGTTGACGGCCTCCAGGCGCTCGTACTCAGACATCGAGAGGAAGAAACCGGCGGGACCGATGGCGGCCTTGAACATCTGGCCGAACCCGAGGATGAGCAGCGTCGTCGTGGCGGCGGGCGTGGCCGCGCCGAAGATGCTCAGAATCTCGTCGTCGTACACGACGAGGAAGAGGAAGCCGAGCACGGTGAGATACGCCACCCACTTCGTGACGACGGTGTAGGTCCGTTCGAGGCGCTCGTGCTGGCCGTCGTGGTAGAAGTCGGCCGCGAGCGTCGGGAAGATGGTGTTGACCGCCTGGAGGACGACCGCGAGCAGCACCGACGTCTGGAACGCCGCCTGGTACCATCCGACCTTCGACGGGGAGACGAACGCGCCCAGCATGAGGATGTCCGTCCACGAGATGAAATACTGGGTGACGGCCACGGCGACGACCGGCAGCGAGTAGGTGAATATCTTCTTCGTCTCGAAGGCGGGGCTGACGTGCCGCCGTATCGCACCCAGGTCGACGATGTAGTACACCGCGAGCGCGCTGCCGACGAGCAGCGACGCGAGGTAACCGGCGATGACCGCCCGGACGTCGCTCAGGACGAACGCGCCGACGGCGACCAGCACGACCGCCGTGCCCGACTGGCCGAACTCCCGGACGTACACCGAGTACTTCGTCTCCTTGAACGACCGCGTCACCGACATCCCGACCATCATCACCGAGAAGAGGGGAATGCCGACGAGGAACAGCTGGGTCGTCGCGCCGAAGTCGGCGTCGAGCACCGACGCGTACTGGTTGGCTCCGACGTAGAGGACCACCGCGATGGCGGTGCCGACGACGAGGGGGGCGACGACGGCGGTCAGGGCGACGCCCGCGATCTTCGAGTGGTCGTCGTCGCGCTGGTAGATGGGGATGTACTTCTGGGCGGCGTTGTCGAGGCCGAGTCGCGCGGGGATGCCGCTGGCTTTCATGACTATCATGCCGAACGCGAACAGGCCGAGCGCGTCCGTCCCGAGGCCGCGGGCGATGATGACGTTGAGGCTGTAGCGGAGCGCGCGTCCGACGAGTCCGCCGAGGAAGGCGACCGAGGCCATCTTGGTGATGCTGTCTTTCATCGTGGAGAGCAGGTGTCGAGAGCGTACTGGTGGAGTCGAGAGGGCACTGTCGTGAGCTACCTGGCGGAAACCGTTCGTCCGTACCGAGGCGACGCGACCGACATAGACCTTCGTGGTTTCGGCGCGTCACCGGTCGGAAACCCGAAATATCAGCCGACGGAGGGTCGGACCGGTACCGTCCGGCCCGGTGTGTGCTACCTACTCGGCGTAGCCGAGTTGCTTGAGGCGGTCCGCGACCACGTCGTCGTCGACCGCCTCCGACTCGGTCGCGTCCTCGGCGACGACCTCGCGGCGCTCGCCGCGGTCGTCGACCAGCCACGGCACCCTGACGAGTTCGTCGGTGTACATCCCGCGCGGGTGGCCCCACTCGCGGACGGGGAACGGCGTGGCGCGCTCGCCGACCATATTCCCGTGGTCGGCCGTGACGACGGTCTTGCCGTCGAGTTCGTCCATCAGGCGCTCGACGTGGGGGAGCGTCCGGTTCAGCGTCTCGGTGTACGACTGCCAGATTTCGGCCGCCGACACGTCGAGTTCCGACTCCATCTTTCGGCCCCAGAAGTCCCGCGAGTCCGACTCGGGGTCGTCGAGATACCCCTTGTCGAAGGAGGTCTCCTCGGTGATGAAGGGGTAGTGGGGCTGGATGTAGTGGACGATGAAGCGCTTGTTATCGTACTCCTCCGCGGCGTCGAGCGCGTACTCGGTCGTCGTTTCGGGGAGCACCGTCTGGTACTGCTCGTCCCAGCCGTCCTCCAGCCAGACGTTCTCGATGGCGTGGAACTCGGGGTTGATGCGGTCGAAGTTGCGATGCAGTTGCGGGTTCGCGGTGACGTAGACGGTGTCGCGGACGTCCCGGTTCGTGAAGTTCGCGCGCAGGAACTCGACCGTCGCCGACCCGCGGGACTCGCGGGACTCCAGGCGGCCCGGCAGGTTCGCGTTCGCCTCGAACATGTCGTACCGACACGCGTCGAGGATGAGCAGGTTGTCCCAGTCCTCGGCCATCACGTCGATGCCGTCCTCGTTGTACTGGCGCGTGTTCAGCCGCCGGTGGTACAGCCGGTTGGCCTCGCGGGCGAAGAGGTTCGGATTCTCCAGACCGCGTCGCAGTTGAGAAAACTCGTACATGTGGCCTTCTATTTTGCCAGGGCATATATTCCTTAACCCTCTTCCTGACAATCTTTCGATTTATCGGATGTGGCCACAAAGAATTAAAACTCGTCACCGCGAACTCGTCTTCGTGAACGGAGACGCACGCGCAGGTCGTCGAGCCACGCCTAGGCCCCAGAACCGTGTCGCCGGCGCCGTCGGTCCTCGCAGGTGGCGGTCGCCATGAACGTCCTCGTCCTCTCCGACGCGTTCTGGCCGGACCACTACGGCGGCATCACGAAGTCGCTGGTGACCGAGGTGGAGGGGCTCGTCGAGCGCGGCCACGACGTCGTCGTCGCGAGTCGGCGTCTGGACGACGACGACGCGAGCCACGAGCGCCGCGAGGGGTACGAACTCTACCGGTACGACAGCCCGCCCCAGGACTCGGCGCTGTACCACAGCTACCCCCTGTTCAGCCTCGGGAAGGTGCCGCGACTGCTCTCCCGACTGGACGACCGGTACGACTTCGACGTCGCCTACGTCCACAACACGTTCCAGGCGGCGGGCGTCGCACTCTCGTCGGCCGACGTCCCCGCCGTCACGGTCTTCCACGCCCCCATCCCGCGCGAGATAGAGATCGACGCGGACCAGGGGAAGTACGGCTGGAAGACGCCGTTCGTGCGCGTCGCCAACAGGGGGTTCAAGCGGCTGGAGGGGTACACCCTCCGGGACGCCAGCGTCGTCGTCACGCGCAGCGGGTTCATGACGGGCGAACTGGACGACCTCTACGGCAACGTCGGCCCGCTCCGGGAGATTCCGCTCGCAGTCGACACCGACCGGTTCGAGTACGTCGCCGACCCCACCGACGTGCGCGACGAACTCGACCTCCCCGAGGACCGCCCCATCCTGCTGACGGTGCGCCGTCTCGTCGCGCGCATGGGCCTGGAGAACCTGGTCGACGCGATGGAGACGGTTACCGAGCGCCACCCCGACGCTCTCCTGCTCATCGGCGGCAAGGGGTACCTAGAGGAGACGTTACGCGAGCAGATAGCGGCGAAGGGTCTCGAGGAGAACGTCCGCCTGCTGGGGTTCGTCGCGGAGGAGGACCTGCCGACCTACTACGGCGCCGCCGACTTCTTCGTCATGCCGACGGAACAGCTCGAAGGGTTCGGGCTCTCGACGCTCGAATCGCTCAGCACCGGGACGCCGGTCGTCGCCACGCCGGTCGGCGGCAACCCCCAGGTCGTCGGCCCGCTCGACGACGACCTGGTCTGTGACGGCACCGACCCCGACGCCATCGCGGAGAACCTCTGTACCTGGCTCGACCGCGACACGGGCACCGGGTTCCGCGAGAACTGCCGCGAGTACTGCGTCTCGCGGTTCTCGGTCGACGAGGTCGCGAGTTCGCTGGAGGCCACGTTCGAGGACGCAATCGAGCGGACGTAACGAGGTCAGGCGTAGCCCAGCGTCTCCAGTCGCTCTTCCACGTCCTCGGTGACCTCCGCCTGGCCGGCGTCGACCGTGCGGACGTCCAGTTCGTCGACCCGCGCTTCGAGTTCGGCGCGCGGGTCGTCGAGGCGCGACTCGCCGGTCGACCGGAACTCGCCCTCGGCCCGGTCGGCCGTCTCGTCGGTCTGGTACCCGTAGAAGTCGGGCGGAGTAGCGATGCCGTGCAGCCGTCCGTCGTAGCGCTCGAACGCCTCCACGACGCCCTTGCGCTCGAACTGCTCGCGGTGACGGTCGAGGAATCCGTGGTACTCGGTGAGGTAGGTGCGCGACGCGGGGTCGTCGAGCAGCGACTGGCCGCGGGCGTCGGCGGGGGCGTCGACGCCGGCGAGGTCGAGAATCGTCCGGTGGACGTCGAGCAGGCTCACGGTGGCGTCGTCGCGCCGCGACTCGACGCCGTCGCCGCTGACGACGACCGGGACGTGAGTGAGTTCGGGGTAGAGACCGTAGCCGTGGTTCCACATGCCGTGTTCGCCGAGCATCTCGCCGTGGTCCGAGACGGTGACGACGTAGTCGAACTCCTTCCTGAGTTCGGCGAAGATCTCCTCGTATATCTCCGAGAGGTAGGCCGCGGAGGCGTCGTAGGACGCTCGCAGGCGCTCGGGGGAGTCGACGGAGTCGGCGAAGGCGTCGCCGACGACGACGTTCAGGGAGTCGGCGTCGACCGACTCGGGGGTGTGGTAGGGCGCGTGGGCCTCCATCAGGTTGACGTACGTGAACTCGGGCGAGCCGAAGTCGGTGTCGCGGGCGCGGGCCAGCACGTCCTCGCCGCCGCCGTCGGCGTCCGACGTCGTCATCCGCCGGTACCCCTGTTTCATCGCCGCGACGGTCGAACAGTCGGCGCGGACGGCGTGGAGCACGGACCGCGGATACTTCGTCCAGCTGTGGGTGTCGATGTCGCCGAGGAACGCGGTCCAGTCGACCGCGTTCACGTGCCGCGGGTCCAGACTCCCCGGTTCGAGCACCTGCGAGAAGCCGCGGTCCCAGCCCTCCCAGAACATCGTGTTCGGGTTCGCGCTCCAGAGCCGCGTCTCGTAGCCCGCCGCGCGCAGGCTCTCAGCGAGCGTCTCGTCGGGGCAGTCGAGCGACGCCGACTTGCTGTGGACGCCGATCTCGCTGGGGTATCTGCCGGTGAACAGCGACCCGTGGGCCGGCACGGTCCAGTGGGACGTGGAGTAGGCGTTCGTGAACCGCACGCCGGGGAGCCAGTCGAAATGTTTCTCGAAGGCGTCGTACCGGAGCGTGTCCAGGACCACGAGGGCGATGTTTTCGGGCATTCTTACTGGCAGGTACCACATCTCGACCCATCATACTTTTGTCCGCTACGACGAGAGTCTCAGGAAACATCAAAACTGACCGCAACTTTCAGCCACGGTACCACCTTCGTCGCTCGCCGTCGGAAAACGCGGGGCTCAGGAGAGGTACCCTAACTCCTCCAGCCGGGAGTTGACGTCGTCGTCCACGCCCGTCTGCTCGCCGGTCGGCGCGTCGACGCGCTCCACGAACTCCCTCAACTGCTGTTCCAGGTCCGGTTCGTCCAGTTCGCCGTAGCGGTCGACCGTCTCGCCCGGGTCCGACTCCAGGTCGAACAGTTCGCCGCCGTGCAGCCCCTGGTCGTCGAACGTCCGTATCAGCTTGCGGTCGTCCGTCCGGACGCCGACCAGCCCGTGGCCGTCGTTCGGGAGGTACGATATCATGTACGCCGGGTCCGTCGACTCCTCGAAGGTGTCGCCGGTCCACGACGCGGGCGCGTCGACGTCGACCTCGTCGAGCAGCGTCGGCGGCAGGTCTATCTGGCGGACCGGCCGGTCGGGCAGGTCGGTCTCGACGTTCCGGGTGACGAGCGGCGTACGGACGACCTCGTCGTAGAGGCTCTCGTGGTCGTAGTCGCCGTGGTCGAACTCCTCGCCGTGGTCGCCGGTGAACACCACCTTCGCGTCGTCGTCGACGAAGTCGAAGACCTCCTGGAGGTCGTCGTCGACGCGCTCGACGCAGCGCCGATACAGTCGGCGGATGGTGCGGAGCGTCGACTCGGAGGAGTCGCTCCCGTTCAGGTAGAACTCGACGGACGCCCGGTACGCGGACGGCAGTCCCACCTCCCGGGCTTTCGACAGCCCGGGGTAGTAGGGGAGGTGGGGGTCCATGAGGTGGAGCCAGAGGAACCGCGGCCCCGACTGGGTCTCGTACCAGTCGCGAGCCTGACCGATTATCTCGTCGGCCGGGACCCGCTTGCGCATGGCGGCTAGCTTGTAGAAGCGGCTGGCCCACTTGCCGAACTCGGAGGAGTAGAGGTCGCTGTCGGGCGACTCCATCCCGTCGTTCCAGAACGCGTCGAAGTGGGGCGACCACTTGGCGACGAAAGGGTTCGAGGCGACGAACCCGCCGGTGGCGTAGCCGTGGTCGGCGAGCACCGCCGGCAGCGGCGTGAGGCCGTCTTCGAGGTTCCCGTCGTCGTCGTACGTCTCCGGGTAGTAGCGACTGTTGAGCAGCGCGGGGAACGCCCAGTTCGTCGCACCCCCCGCGGAGATGGCGGTCGTGGATTGTTCGCTCCACGCCGACAGCGACGGCATCTGAGCGAGCGTGTCCGACCGCCAGCAGTCTACGGTCACGAGGACGATGTCTTCTCTAGGCACTGTTGGCAGGTCCTCGTTCCATTACTAAATTTCTACCGCCTCAAAAAAGACGGCCGTTTGAAAATATTTGTTTTTCGTTGTGTCGTATCGAATCGAGTTGCGCCAGCGGTCGTCGACCGGACGGCGTCGTCCGGTCGCTCGCGGTGGGTCAGCGCGTGGAGTCGTGGAAGTTGTTCCGGAGGTACCGTATGGGCCGGAGAGCTGCCGACGCCTCCAGGACGACGTAGATGAGCGCGAGCGGGAGTATCTTCACGAGGAGGGTCGGACCGATGCCGCGCAGGGCTGCTTTGGCGAGGAACAGCGCGACCATGGCCACGAACGCGACCGTCCCGACGCGCTTGCGACTCCGGACCAGTCCGACGAACGTCGTCCGAACCGCCGCACCGACCAGGAACGGGACGACGAGCACGCCCGCGTACCCGAAGTTGGCGTAGCTCTCGCCGACGAGGGTGGGCGTGATGCCGACGGGCTTGTCGAGCCACGGCAGTTTCTTCGTCGTTATCCAGCCGGAGAACGCCTTGTCGGCTCCCGGCAGCATCGACGTGAGATCCATCAGGTAGCCGCGACCGAGCAGGTAGCCGTGCTCGGCCGGGAAGTAGCCGAGGATGAAGTTCAGATTCTCGTTGTTCACCAGGAAGATGCGGTGGCGGATGTACTTCACCGCGATCGCGACCGGCGTGCCGTCGACCGACTGGTACCGGACGACGGTGACCGCGAGGAACAACGAGAGGAAGAGGACGGCGGCGGCTCCGATAGCGCGGAAGTTCACCCGACGCGTGACGAACTGGTCGGTGAAGAGCAGAAGGATGAGGAGGTGGCCGACGAGCGCGCGGAAGCCGGTCAGCGCCATCGCGACGGCCGTGATTCCGAGGACGACGGCCGCTCCGGCGAGATGGAGCCGGTTATCGCTCAGCCGCGCTTTCAACCACGCGACGGTCGCGAGGAACGGCAGCGGGACCATGACGAAGTGGATGTAGTAGTCCTGACCGGAGATCGAGGAGAGCCGCGACGCCTCTCCGTTCCCGCCGATGATGGGCACGCCGTACGTGAAGTAGTACAGCGCGCTGCCGACGAGCGTCACGGTGACGAGGCCGGCGAACGCGAGACGCGGTCCCGGCTCCGCCCAGTTTCGCTCCCAGGGGCGGTTCAGGAATCGCCGCAACTCGGCGTCGGCGCTGAAGTCGGTCACCTCGTCGACGGCGTAGACGCCGGCGACGAAGGCCGCGAATCCCAGCACGATGGCGAAGAACACTTCGGGGTCGCCGGACAGCGAGTACCACGCTCCGCCGGCGAAGAGGAAGAGGCCGTACACCGACGCGAACAGGTAGCTCGGAGTCAGGAAGTCCAGGCGCTGGTTCGCCAGGACGAGCGCCGCACACGGCGCGGCGAGCAGGGCGAGGAGGACGAGCGTCGGCAGGAAGACGGCCAGTACCGCCACGAGCGCGACGGCGACGAGGCCAACCACTGTCGACTTCGAGACGGTGACTCCAGTGGACATACCTGGTCCAACTTCGCCACTCGCTAAAAATCTTGGCTTCCACGAGCAGGAAATAAAAATGATGAAAACATTTCGGCAAATATGAAAGTATATCTGTGTCTCGGTTTTCATAATCTTAATTACCTGAACGAAACACTGAACCATCACACGGCGGAGGCCAACTGTTATCTTTCTCCGGGGAGCAGTGCGAGACGATGCTCGTTCTCTCGAGTGTGGTCGCTCTCGTCGCCGGACTGACGACGCTGGTGTACACGTACGTCGGCTACCCGCTCCTCCTCGCGGTGCTCTCGGTGGTCGACGGCTCCGACTCGTCGGACGACGACCCCGGTGCCCGTCGCGACGCCGACCCGCCGGACGCCGACGCCGACGCGTTCGCACCCTCGGTCACGATGGTCGTCGCCGCGCACAACGAGGAGGACGTCGTCGAGGAGAAACTCGACAACACCCGGGCCATCGAGTACGACGGCGCGTTCGAGTGCATCGTCGTCTCCGACTCCACGGACCGGACCGACGACCTCGTGCGGCGTCACGCCGGCCCCGACACCCGGCTGCTGGCGCTCGACGAACGACGGGGGAAGAGCCACGCGCTCAACCGCGCCGTCGAGGAGGCCGACGGCGACGTGCTCGTGTTCTCCGACGCGAACACGATGTACGAACCCGACGCCGTCGCGGAGCTCGTCGCGCCGCTCGCCGACGATTCGGTCGGCTGTACCACCGGCTCGCTCCGACTGGTCGACGAGGAGGGCTCGACGACCGAGAGCGCCTACTGGAAGTACGAACTCACGATTCGAAAGCTAGAGTCGAAGCTGGGAACGACCGTCAGCGTCAACGGCGGCATGCTCGCCCTGCGCCGCGAGGAGTACCGCCACCTGCCCGAGCAGGCGCTGGCCGACGACCTCGTCGTCGCGCTTCAGCAGGCCGCGGCGGGTCGTCGCGTGGTCTTCGCCGAGGACGCCCGCGGCACCGAGCGGACCACGGGCGACCTCTGGAGCGAGTACGACCGCCGGGTCCGCATCGGCGCGGGCAACTACCAGGCGCTCGCGTGGTTCCGCGAACTGCTCGACCCCAGGAACGGCGTCGTCGCACTGGAGTTCGCCTCCCACAAGGCGTTGCGATGGTGCATGCCCGCCGTCCTGCTTGCGACGCTCGTCGCCAACGTCACGGTCGTCGTGCTCGCACCCTCCGCCCCCGCCGCCGCGCTGCTCGGCGCACAGCTCTCCTGCTACGGTCTGGCCGGCGTCGGGATGGCCAGCGAGCGCGCCCGGTCGTCGTCGTCGCTGGTCGCGCTCCCGGCGTACTTCCTGAGCATGAACCTCGCGTTCGCCGCCGGCTTCCGGAAGTTCCTCTCCGGCCCCGGCGTCGAGGTGTGGAAGTCGACGCGGAGCGTCGAGGAGTAGGTCGGAACCACCGACTCGTTTCACCCGCTACCGTCTCTCGCACTTCCCGCTCTCAGTTCCTGTCCAGGAGGGACTCCAGCCCGTCCCGGAGCGACACGGTGGGTTCGTAGCCGAGCTGCTGGCGTGCCTTCGACACGTCGGCCTCGCTGTGGTCGATGTCGCCGGGGCGGGGGTCGGTGTGGACGATGTCCGAGTCGCTGCCCGCGACGTCCCGGACGGTCTCCGCGAGTTCGCGGATGGTGACGCTCTCGCCCGTGCCGACGTTGAACGCCTCGCCGACGCGGTCCGTCTCGGCGGCGAGCAGGTTGGCCTGCACCACGTCGTCGACGTGGACGAAGTCCCGCGTCTGGCTGCCGTCCCCCTCGACGGTGATGGGGTCGCCGGCGAGGGCCTGGTCCTCGAAGACGCTGACGACCGCGCTGTACTCGGGGTTCTGGCGTGGACCGTAGATGTTGAAGTACCGGAGTGCGACGGTCTCCAGCCCGTAGAGCTCCGAGAAGCGGCGAGCGTACTGGTCGGCCGCCAGCTTGTCGATGCCGTACGGCGAGGTCGGGGTCTTGCGGTCCGACTCCTGGACCGGAACGGACTCCGGATGGCCGTAGACGGCGGCGCTCGACGCCAGCACGACGCGGGCGTCCTCGTCGCGCGCGGCGTCGAGCACGGTCAGCGTCCCGCCGGTGGTGACCGCGTGGCTCTCCTGGGGGTTCTCGACGGACTGCTCGACGCTGACCAGCGCCGCCTCGTGGAAGACGAGGTCCGCGCCCGCCATCGCCTCCCGGACCGCGTCCGGGTCGCGGACGTCGCCCTCGATTACCGTCGCCCGGTCGTCGACCTTCGTCGGGTCGCCGGAGGAGAGGTCGTCGAGGACGCGCACGTCGTTGTCCGGCGCGAGCGCGTCGACGAGATGACTGCCGACGAATCCTGCACCACCCGTGACCAGCACCGTCTGGTCGCTCGGCGTCGTTCGCTTCATTCCTCGGTCGTTCGGCCACCAGCCGATTAAGTCTATTTTATCCGCGACGAACAGTCGCCGAATTCGACTATTCCTCGTCGTCCGCGCCGAACGCGACCACGTCGCTCACGACCCCCCACACCTGCCGAACGACGATGGAGCAGTCGAACCAGAACGACTGCTTGCGGATGTACTCAAGGTCGTACCGCAGCTTCTTCTCCGGCTCGTGGCCGGTCGCGTCGTGTATCTGGGCCAGCCCCGTCAGCCCGGGCTTGATGAACCAGCGTTTGCGCCACTCGACGACGCCGGTCTCGATGTCCGAGTCCAGCTCCGGCCGTTCGGGGCGGGGGCCGACGACGCTCATGTCGCCGACGAGGATGGACCAGAGTTGCGGAATCTCGTCGAGGTGGGTCTGCCGGAGGACGTATCCCACGCGGGTCACCCGGGGGTCGACGCCGCCGGCGTCCTCCTCGCTCACCGTCGCGCCCGTCTCGGCCTCGGCGTCGGGAATCATGCTCCGGAACTTGTACACGTCGAAGGTCTCGCCCAGTTCGGCGGTGCGCTCCTGACTGTAGAACACCGGCCCCGGGCTGTCGAGCTTTATCGCCACCGCGATGATGCCGATGAAGGGCGCGAACGCGAGCAGTCCCGCGGCCGCGAACGTGACGTCGAACGCCCGCTTGAACACGTAGTCCTGCCAGTCCCACGGTTCGAGGTCGATTTCGACTATCTCCTCGTTGCCGGTCGTCGCGGTCGTCAGGACGCTGTCGACGTGGTCGCGGTGGACCTTCGCGGTGACGCCGCACTCGTTGCACGTGTCCAGTGCACCGAAGAACTCCGCCCGGTCGGAGGTCGAGAACGCGAGCACCGCGGTGTCGACCCCGTACTCGACGAGCATCTCGCCGAGTCGGGAGAGACCACCGACCCGTTCCAGGTCGAGGTCGACGCGCTCGTCGAGACCGCGGTCGACGTGGCCGCCGTCGGCGACGGCCGCCCTGGTCGCGTTCTCTGACTCGACGTGGTACCGGCTGGGCGGCGAGACGTAACCGACGACGCAGCCGTCGATGCTGTTCCGAACGTTGGTGATTTCTGCCGGGTCGTCACCGACGATGAGAACGCGTTCGTCCTCGCCCGGCCGACGCCGGATGGTCACGAGCCAGAGCGGGAGGGCGACCGCTAACAGCGCCGTCGTGACGATGAGCGTCGACCGCGGGAGCCGGTACGTGTAGTCGAAGTAGCCCACGGTGGCGAGCGCGAGGCTCGCCGTGAAGACGCGCTTCTCCGTGGTGAGTATCGTGTCCAGGACGCGCCTGGGACGCGGCTTGAAGAGCGGAACGTGCACGGCCGTGACTACCGCCACCGTGGTGACGACGGCCAGCGTGAACGCCTTGCTCTGGAGGACCGTCGCGGGTAGCCTGCTCGCGACGGGGACGAGCGCCGTGACCAGGCGCTGGGCGGCCGGATGATTTGCGGCCGTGACGGCGAGGGCAGTGAGCAGGACGGTCCCGCCCGCGCTCGCAACCCGATATCGGAGACCGGAGACCATTGACTTATGCAGGGTCGTATGTACGGATAAACTCTATGTCCGGTTAATTCTGTAACGATAGTTAGAAGTAAATAAGTGGTGGGTTTCGAATAATTCGGATTACGGCCAGAATTCGCTAGATATCGGCCGATTCGCTTGCGGGTCGCTTCCCCGTCGTTCCGGATGGGCGACAGCTTCAGCCTGGTCGCTCTCCACGGAGCGCGCCGAAACTCACTCGTCGCGGGCGAACCGAAACAGCGCGCCCCCGACGACGCCGGCGGCACCCGTCAGCGCACCGAACCCCGGTTGTCCGCCGTCGTTGGTCGTCGCGTCGCCCCCGCTGGTCGTCGTATCGTCTCCGCCGCTCGTCGCGTCGCCCCCGTTCCCCGTCGTCGTGACCGTCGGCCCGGGCGGGTCGTCCTCGCCGACCGACGGCGGGACCGACTGGGCCTCCACTCCGACGTAGTCGTTCGTGCAGGGCTCGGTCTTGCTGACGATGAACGGTTGTCCGAGCCTGAGCCGGGGTTTGGTGCCGTTCACGTACACCTCGCCCGTAACGTACTGCGGATTGTCGCTCAGTCGGTCGAGAATCATCGCCCTGTACACGGCGGTGTTCTCCGCGCTCCAGTTCGGGAACGGGCAGTTCGACACCGCTGCCGGCGACGCCTGCTTCTGTTTCCGGTTCGTGATGAGTACGAACTGGCCGACGAGGTTGCCGGCGAACGGCTCCAGTCGCGGGACGAGCATCTGTCGCGTCGCCCGATTCCGTGCCTCGTCGGACGTCGTGGTCGTCGTCTCCTGTGCCGCGCTCGCTGCCCCACTGGCCAGCGTCGCTCCACCTGCGATGCCGGTGACCGTCGATAGAAAACGGCGTCTGGTCTGTCCTTTGGTGTCTGTCATGTTTCGAGTACGAAAACCGCCGCCCGCCGCGCGGCGAGCGCTACTTCGCCTCCGGACGTTCGTTGCGCTGGTAGTTCTGAAAATCCTGTGGCCGGGAGAACGGTCGTCGGCGGCGCTCGTGAGAACGTCCGCGCTCCGGGACGGCGAACTCCGTAGTCGGACCGAGGGTTCAAAACGCGGGACGCCCGAATCACGACCATGTACAGCGTCGTCGGGTGCAACGAGTGTAACAACCTCTGGATCGTCGACGGCCGCCCCGAGACGACCCAGTGTTCGCGCTGCGGGAAGCGCCACCGGTTCGGGAAACTCAAGACGTTCGTCGAGACGGCCGACGAGGACCGCGCCCGCGAGGTCCGGTCGTCGATGCTCGCCAACCGGCAGGGGCACGGCGAGGCGTTCGCCGAACTCGAATCGTTCGCGGAGATGGACTCGCAGGTCGAGGACGCCGGGGTAGACGAGACGGAGTTTCTGGAGCGGTCGGGGGTCGACGTCGACGAGGTGGAAACCGCCGCCGAGCGCGACCGCCGGAGCGGTTCGACGAGCAAACGAGAGATCGTCCGCGAGGCGCTCGAGACGCTCGACCGACCGACGGCCGACGAGGTGGTCGCGTACGCCCGCGACCGGGGCGTCTCCAGGGAGTACGCCGAACGAGCCCTCGAAAAGATGGTTCGAGGCGGCGAGGTCAGCGAGAGTCGGGGACGGTATCGGCCCCTCTGAACTACGGCACCGAACCCGTGAGCGCCTTCCAGATTGTAACGACCAGCGTGACGACGGTGAGCAACAGTTTCAGGAACTGGAGTCGCCGGTAGGCGCGGGATTCGGTTATCGGCGCGTCCCGGTCGGGGGTCTTCGTTGACATGTGGGTCACCACGAGCGGTGCGACGCGGGCGGCCTCGGTACGGTCGCGGTTCGTTGGGATTCCGAACAGCGACTTTCACCCGCGTGCACCGTTATCGACGTTCTTCGCTCCACGGAAATAAATTACTAGAATAGTTTAATTGAATTATGGTGGGTAAACTGTGTTCTTACGCTGCTTTCAGCTATCAACTACTAGACGTGTGGGGTCGACGCCGCGGGGATAAAACGTGTGTCGACCGCACGTCTCGGTCTTACCGGTCGACTCACGCCGGCAACGGCAACGACAGCGCTCCGGTGGCAGCCTGCCAGACGGTGAAGGCGAGCGCGACGACCGTCAGCAGGAGCTTCAGCAGGCGCAGCCACTGGGCGACGCGAGATTCGTCTACCGGTGTCGTCTCGTCGGTCACCTAACGAAGACCTCCGGGGACCGAGAGCCAGCAGCGGCCGTCGGTGACCCCGTCGCAGACGAGGCGAGCAGCGGCATTAAATATCTCCCTTATCCGATGCGAAAGTAAAAGTGGCGGAGCGGTCAGCGGCCGAGTTCCTCGTGGGCGCTGGAGAGATGCCGGGAGGCCAGCGCGCCGAGCAGGGAGAGTTCGCCCGCGAGCGCGCCGGTCGCGATGACCTCCGCGAGCGCGTCGGCGTTGCTGCCGGCGGGGTCGCCGCCGCCCCGGAGACCGAGTACGTCGAGCGCTTCCGCCTGCGTCGGGAGTTTCGTCCCGCCGCCGACCGTGCCGACTTCGAGGCTGGCGAGGCTGACGCTGGCGTACAGTTCCTCTTCGCGCGCCTCGACGGTCGTGATGGCGTTCGCGCCCTCGACCACCTGGGCCTCGTCCTGGCCGGTCGCGAGGAACGCGGCGGCGACGACGTTGGCAGCCTGTGCGTTGAACCCGAGGCTGCCGGCCTTCGCGCTGCCGACGAGGTTCTTGCGCGTGTTCGCCTCCGCGATGGCCTCCGGCGTCGTGTGGAGGTACTCCTCGACCGTCTCGCGCGGAATCGTCACGTCCGCCGTGACGCTGCGGCCCCGTCCCTCGATGGCGTTGATGGCGGCGGGCTTCTTGTCGGTGCAGAGGTTACCCGAGAGCGCGACGAGGTCCGCCGGGGTCTCGTCTTCGACCAGCGACGCGGCCTCGCCCGTGGCGATGGTGGCCATGTTCATCCCCATCGCGTCCTTCGTGTCGTAGACGAACCGCAGGAAGACGGAGTCGCCGACGACGTAGGGGTCCACGTCGAGTAGTTCGCCGTGGCTGGTCGTCGACTCGGCGGCGTCGGCGAGTCGGTCGCCGTTCTCGCCCACCCACTCGACGACCTGCTCGGCCTCCGCGATGCCCGCGACGCGGAAGACCGGGGCGCGGGTCATCCCTGTGTCGGTGACGCGCGCGTCCGCGCCCCCCGACCGCTGGACGACCGAACAGCCGCGGTTGACACTGGCGACGAGCGCGCCCTCCGTGGTGGCGAGCGGGAGGTAGTACTCGCCGTCGGCCTCGCCGCCGTGGACGCCGACCGGACCGGCGACCCCCAGCGGCACCTGCGCCGCGCCGACCATGTTCTCGACGTTGGGGTCGGCGACCTCGGCGTCGAAGGCGTAATCGCCCACGGCGTCGAGGTCGGCGTCGGTCGCCGATTCGAGCAGTCGGCGGCGCGCCGCGGCGGCGGTGTCGTGGTCCGCGTGGTCTTCGAGTTCGTGCAGGCGAAGGTCCCCCGCCCGCACCCGCTCGGCGAGGTCGTCTGCGTCGGTCATACCCGGTGGATTGTGGTCGGCCCCCTAACAGTTGCCGATTCCGGGCGACGCTCGACCCGCGGTCGGCAGTGGCCGTCGCTCGTGGTCCTCCCGGGCCGCCAGCGACTTGTCGTGGGGTCTGGAACCGTGTGGCATGCAGACGCGACCAGCGACTACCGACGACGTGCCCGACGTCCAGACGGTCGCACGCGAAACGTGGAAGACGGCGTACGACTTCCTCTCCCGGGAGGAGCGCGAAGCCGCACTCCGGGAACGGTACGCTACCGACCGGCTCGAATCGGCCGTCGCGGACGACGACGTGGAGTTCGTCGTCGCCGTGGACGACTCGGTCGTCGGATTCGCGTACGCCCACCCGGTCGACCCGTCGGAACGCGTCGGCGGCGCGGAACTCCGCGACGTTCAGGTCCGCCCCGAGCGCTGGAACGAGGGCATCGGTCGGTCCCTGCTCGCCGCGATCGAGGACGCGCTCCGCGACCGGGGGTTCACGCAACTCGCGGTTGCCGTCTTCGCCGACAACGAGCGTGCCCGGTTGTTCTTCGAGGCGCAGGGGTTCGAACGAGTCGAAGAGCGCGTCGAGGACCTCTTCTCCGGCGGCACGGCGCGCCAGTTGCGGTACCACCACGACGTGGGGTGACGGGTCGTCCCCGGGGCCGTTCGCGGTCTCCCACCGGTGCAGCGCGGCGGTCGAACGTCACAGTCGACTAACCGTTTCGCCGAGTTGCACGCCGCGTCGCCCGCTGGCCGGCCATTACCGACTGCGCGAGCGGTGGCGCGGTCAGTCGTCCCCGTCCGGTCGGTCGATTCCGGAGCCGAAGACACAACAGCATCTTTTCAAGCAGTCGCTTCTGAAGACGCACAAGGGATGTATCTCATCATCGTCGGTGCGGGCGATATCGGCTCGCAACTCATCGAAATCGCGACTCAGAACAACAACGACGTGGTCGTGATCGAGAAGAACCAGGAGCGTGCCGAACGTGCCTCTCAGGAGTTCGACTGTCTCGTCCTCCACGACGACGCGACGGTCATCAGCACGCTGGAGGACGCCGGTATCGACCGCGCGGACGCGCTCATCAGCACGACGGACCAGGACGCGACGAACATCATGGTCTGTCTGCTCGGCCAGGAGTCGGAGGTCCCCTCGATCGTCTCGGTCGTCCACAACCCGGAGCACATGAACGTCTTCCGCCAGATCGGCGTGAACGTCATCGAGAACCCCCAGCGGCTCATCGCCGAGTACCTCTATCGCGCGGTGAAACGACCGTCCATCAAGGACTACATGAAAGTCGGTGACCGGGCGGAGGTGTTCGAGATTACGGTCGGCTCGCGCGCCCCCATCGCGGGTCACACCCTCGCGGAGGCCGCCGACGAGGGCGTGCTCGATGAGGGACTGCTCGTCGTCGCCATCGAACGCGACCACGAGGTCATCACCCCGCGCGGGAACACGAACATCGAGAGCGGCGACCTCGTCACCGTCTTCTCGGAACACGGTGCGACGCCGGAGGTGACGGACGTTTTCGGACACTACGAGGACCACGACTGACATGACCCGTCGCAATCGAGTCGCCGGGGTCCCCGAAGACCTGGCGACCATCCTGCGCGACGTGGGAGCGCTGGTGCTGATGCAGGCGGCGCTGATGACGTTGACCGCGGGCGTCGCCGTGGTCTTCCGGGAGTGGTACGCCGCGCTCTCCTTTCTCATCGCCGGCGGTGTCACCGCCGGTTTTGGCGGCGTCGCCCGGAACCGGTTTCAGGACGCTCCTAACCCCCTGATGAAACACGGGATGATCATCGCCGCGGGCGGCTGGTTCACCACCGCTATCTTCGGCGCGACACCGTTCTTCCTCGCAGCGCACCTGACGCCCGTCTCGGTGCTCGACTCCTACGTCGCCGCGGGCGCGAACTACGAACCCATTCCGGTCGGGGGTGCGACGACGATGTCGAGCCTCGCGTACTTCCAGAACCCACTGCACGCGATGTTCGAGAGCATGTCGGGGTGGACCGGCAGCGGTCTGACGATGGCCATCCACGAACCCTCGCTACCGCGGGCGTTCCAGTGGTGGCGGTCGCTCATCCAGTGGGTCGGCGGCGTCGGCGTCATCGTCCTCACGACCGCCATCCTCGCCCGCCCCGGAAGCGGGAGCTACGCGCTCTACCGAGCCGAGACGCGCGAGGAGCGCATCCACCCCAGCATCCTCCACACGGTCAAGACGGTGTGGCGCATCTTCGTCCTCTACACCGTGTTCGCCGTCGCGGTGCTGTTCGTCGCCATACTCACGAGCGAACCCCGACTCTCGCTGTTCGAGACGTTCTGGCAGGCGCTCAACCACGCGATGACGGGGCTGTCGACCGGCGGATTCAGCGTTACGGACAACTCCATCGCCTCCTACGACTCGCCGTTCATCGAGACGGTGCTGTTGCCCATCATGGCGCTGGGCGCTATCGCGTTCCCCGTCCACTACGCCATCCTCTACGACCGGGAGTTTCGCCTGCTCGTCTCCGACCTCCAGACGCGGTGGCTGCTCGGCCTCTTCGTCGCGGGCGCGTTCGTCCTCTCGCTCCAGAACGCTGCCGTGCTGACGGCGGCGTTCGAACCGACGGCGGCGTACTTCGGCTTCGACTCCGCGGACTCGACCGCGGTGCGCGACTCCGTGTTCCAGTTCGTCAGCGCGCTCTCCTGTACCGGCTTTCAGTCGTCGCCCATCGGCAAGTGGGGTGCGGGCGGGAAACTCATCGTCAGCGGTGCGATGGTGCTGGGCGGCGCGGCTGGCAGCACCGTCGGCGGCATCAAGATAATCCGGGGCTACACCATCAGTAAGGGCATCCAATGGGAGTTCTCGCGCGTCTTCCTCCCGTCGTCGGCCATCGTGAACGCCCGCATCGGCGACCGCGTGCTCGACCGTAACGAGATGTCCGAGGAGTTCAGCGAAGCCGCCATCGTCAGCCTACTGTGGCTCATCCTCCTGCTAACGGGGAGTCTCGTCCTCATCAACGTCACCGATTCGGCGTTCGGCTACGCCGACGCGCTGTTCGAAGTGGCCAGCGCCCAGGGTAACGTCGGTCTCTCGACGGGTATCACGGGACCGTCGATGTCGCCCGTCGGCGAGGGGATGATGATTCTGAACATGTGGATCGGCCGCCTGGAGATAATCCCGGTGCTCGTGTTCCTGCGGTCCGCTCTGTTCGGCCTCGAACCCTGACCCCCGTATTTAAATTATCCGGCTGTTGTAGAGCGTTCCGCCCGCATTAACCGTTTTCGGAGCTCCGTAAACGAAATGGGACGCTCTCCTCCGCCGAGACCCCCAAATCGCCAGAAGGCGACGGAATAAACGGTTCGAACGCCCCCCAACAGAGAGGGGTTTTTATACTCCTATCAGCGCAAGGAGAAAGCGAGCAGGTAGTCACCATGGCAACAAAAAATCAGGGGTTCGAGGCGATCACGGAACTGTGCGACAACTGTGGCCGCGAGACCGCACATCAGGTCTCGGTCGAGATACGGACGGAGAGCCAGAAGCAGGAGAACGCCGAGTTCTCGCGCGAACCGTACCGCGTGTCCGAGTGCGAGAGCTGCGGCGAAGAGACGATCCAGCGGATGAACAACGCCTGAACGGGCGAGGTATCGAGGTGGTGTGAACGCGAGGACAGAGCGGAACTCCGGCGGCGGCGGAACGTTGACGGTACAGTGCTGTGTGTTCTCCTTTTCCGTTGCGACGAATCGACAGCGACGCGCTGGGACAGCGACGGCCTCGTCTGTCAACGTACGACGACTGGCAAGCGAATTACTTAGTGAAAATCGAACGTGGTCCCGGCGAGTAACTACGCCGTAAACACTTCGCAGCCGTCCTCGGTGACGATGACGGAGTGTTCTTTCTGGCTGACCAGCTTCCCCTCGTCCTCCTTGAGGACGGGGTAGCCGTGGACGATGCTCGACGTCTTCAGTCGGCGCAGCGCCATCTCCGGTCGGGAGACGTCGAGCCAGCGCGTGGCGAAGGGGAGGGTGCGGAACTCGTCGGTTATCTGGTCGAGCGCCTGCCTGGCCTGCCGGTTCCGGACCGACCCCTCTCGTTCGAGCGCGAAGATCTCCTCGTCGGCTCCCTCCGTCACCTTCCCGGTGCCGTCGGTTGCGAACGGCTCGATAGCGACCACGTCGCCCACCTGGAGTTCGACGCCCTGCTCGACGGCGCGGTTGGGGATGTTCGGGTCGGTGTGTTGCTCGTAGTGGTCGAGGCCGTGTCCGGAGAGGTTGACGACCGGATTGAAGCCGTACCCCTGGATGACCTCCTCTATCTCCGCGCCGACCTCGCCCGTCTCGACGCCCGCTTCGACGACGTCGAGCGCGGCGTCGAGCGCTTCCGCGCTGGCCTCGGCGAGTTCGTCGTGGCCCGAGAGGTCGACCGTGATTGCGGTGTCGGCTATCCACCCGTCGACGTGCACGCCGATGTCGAGGTTCACCATCTCCTCGCCGAACGTCTCCTCGTCGTCGATGCTCGGCGTCGCGTGGGCGGCCTCCTCGTCGACGCTGATGTTCACCGGGAACGCGGGCTTCCCGCCGAGTTCGCGGATGCGGTCTTCGGCGTACTCGGCGACGTCGAGGTGGCTCGCGCCGACCTCGACGCGGTCGGCGGCCTCCTCGCGCACCTGGGCGAGAATCTCGCCCGCCTCGCGGTGCTTCTCGTACTTCTCGGCCGAGAGGTCGACCTCCTGCTCGCTCATGCCCCGTAGTTTGGCCGAACGGGAGAAAGGGTTTGCGTTCCCCGCTCCGCCGCTCGGCCGGACCGGTCAGTCGTCCGCGACCGCGGTCTGCATCGCGTCGCTGTTGAACGCCGCGCCCGCGCCGCCGTCGCGGTCGAGGACGATGACGCCGGCCGACGACCCCGTCAGCTCCGCGAACTCCTCGACGGCGCGGTCGGCGGCGGCCTGCGCCGCCATCCCGGATTCGAGGTGGCGGACCGCCCGCCGGGTGAGCGTCGTCTTCGCGATGTCCTCGCCCGCCCCGGTGGCGCTGGCCGCGCCGGCCGGAGCGGCGTAGAATCCCGACCCTATCTGGGGGACGTCGCCGACCCGTCCCGCGAGCGCCAGCCAGCGGCCGCCCGTCGAGGTGGCGGTGGCGAACGCCTCGCCGTCGTACGCGACCGCTCCCACGGTGTCGTGGTCTCGCGGGGCGTTCCCGCTCGACTCGTCCGCGGCGCTCCGCGCCGCGCTACCCCCGAACTTCTCGCGAAGCCAGTCGAGGTGTTCGCTCGGCGCGCCCGTCGGCGCGTCGAGGTCGGCCCAGCGCTCGCGCTTGTCCTCGGACAGGAGGTCGACGCCGGTCTCGACGCCGAAGTCGGCGGCGAGGTCGACCGCGTGCTCGCCGGAGACGAGGACGTGGGGCGTCTCCTCCATCACGACGCGGGCGGCGCTCACGGCGTGTTCGACCCCCGGCATCGAGCAGGTCGCGCCGGCCTCGCGGTCGCTGGTCATGACGCCGGCGTCGGTCCGGACCTCGCCGTCGCTCTGGACCGCGCCGCCGACGCCCGCGTTGAACCGGGGCGAGGATTCGAGGACGCGAACCGCCGCCTCGACCGCGTCGACCACCGACTCCCGACCTGCGCCGGTCGCCGCCGCCTCGTCGAGCACCGCCTGTCTCGGTTCCGGTTCGTCCGGTTCGCCGCCCGCACCGCCGTGGACGATGACTCTCATGCGAGGTGGTGCCCGCCGAGGGGTCTTAACTCCACGTCAATCGACGCACGGGACGTCGTCGCGTCACCGACCGTCGTAGACGACCTCGCCGTCGACGACCGTCAGCGTCACGTCGACGTCCTCGATGGCGTCCTCGTGCTCCCAGGGTGACCGTTCGAGCGCGACGAGGTCGGCCACCTTCCCGGCTTCGACGGTGCCCATCCGGTCCTCGTCGAACCCCGCGTACGCCGCGCCCAGGGTGTACGCCCGGAGCGCTTCGGTGACGGAGAGACGCTGTGCCTCCGCGGGCGCGTTGACCGCGTGGTGGACGCCGAGCAGGGGGTCCATCGGCATGCAGTCGCTGCCGAAGGCGAGACGAGCGCCGGCGTCGAGGAGGTCCCGGAAGCGGTTCGTCCGGCGACGGCGGTCGGTGCCGAGGCGCTCGTCGTAGAGGCCGTCCTCCCCCGCCCACTTGAGGAAGTTCGGCTGCACGGAGGCGACGACGCCCGACTCGGCGAACCGCTCGACGTGCTCGTCGGTCGCGAGTTCGACGTGTTCGACGCGGTGACGAGCAGCCCCGGGGTCGTCGGCGTCCTCGTAGGCGGAGAGCACCGCGTCGATGGCCTCGTCGCCGATGGCGTGGGCGGTCACCTGGAAGCCGGCGTCGTCGGCGCGCTGGACGAACGACTCGAGTTCGTCGGGCGCGACGACCCACTGGCCCGTCTCGTCGTCCGCGTCCGCGTAGGGTTCGGAGAGCTTCGCCGTCCGACCGCCGAAGCTCCCGTCCGTGAACGTCTTCACGCCCCCCGTGCGGACGAACTCGCTGCCGTGGTTCGTCCGGAGACCGAGTTCCTCCAGGGCGTCGAGGTGGTCGCTCCAGTAGTTCAGGCGCACCCGGAGCGCCAGGTCGCCGTCGAGTTCCAGTTGCCGGTACACCTCCGGAGCGCGCGAGCGCCGGACCATGTCGTGGACGCCCGTCACGCCCTTCCGGTGGGCGTCGCGCTGGGCGGCCAGCAGGAGTTCCCGCATCTCGTCTTCGTCCGGTTCGACGGCCTCGTAGACGGCGTCGACGGCGTCCTCGACGAGAACGCCGGTCGGCTCGCCGCCCTCCGTCTTCACGTCAGCCGGTGGCATCGCCTCCCCGAGGCGGTCCAGCGCCACGCCGTTCGCCGCGGCGGTGTGCATGTCCTCGCGGAACGCGACGACGGGTCGGCTCTCGCTCACGGCGTCGAGGTCCTCTCGCGTGAGATATCGGCTCTCCTGCCACGTGCTCTCGTCGAAGCCGTAGCCCAGTATCCACTCGCGGTCGTCGGCGGCGTTCGCCGCCAGCAGGTCGACGCAGTCGGCCGGCGAGTCCGCCGCCGAGAGGTCGGCGTGGACGAGGTAGTTCCCGACCATCTGGAGGTGGGTGTGGGCGTCGACGAACCCCGGCAGGAGCACGCGCCCGCCGAGGTCGACGACGTCCGTCTCCGCTCCCTCCAGGAAGCCGACTTCGTACGCCGAATCGACGCGGACGACGTCGCCGTCGCGAATCGCGACCGCCTCGGCGGTCTCGTCGGGGTCCGCGAGGGTGTGTACCTCCGCGTTCGTCAGAATGCGGTCCGCAGATGCCGTCATGGTTCGGCAGTGTCGGTCGACTGCGATAACTGTTCGGGGTCCGGAGAGCGAGGTGACCGGTCGCGTCGCTCTCCTCTCGGTCACGCCGCCTCGACGACGTACCCGCCCTCGACGTGCACCTCGAAGGAGTCGCCGGGCGACTCGGGCGCGGTGACGGCCACCGGCACGTCCCGGACGTACCGTCCGTCGTCCGCGTGCTCGTCGGTCAGCTCGAACGTGTGGCGTTCGCCCTGCACGTCGAGCCAGCCCGTGCCCGCCTCGGTCCCGGCCACCGTCGCGGTCGCCTCGACGTCTCCGCCAGGCGAGACCGACCCCCGGACCGAGAACGACTCCAGCGAGAGCTCCGCCGCGGCCAGCGAGACGGTGACCGTCGTGTCCAGCGTCTCGCGGTACGTCGGCGTCCCGCCCCCACCGCCGTCTCCTCCATCGCCGCCATCTCCGCCGCCGCCGTCTCCTCCACCGTCGCCGTCTCCGCCTCCATCATCTCCGCCCCCGCCGTCTCCACCGCCCGGCTCCTCAGTCAGGAGTTCGACGCCGAGTTCCGACTCGACGTTGCCCATCTTGTTCAGTATCGTCTGGCGCCTGGACCCCGCGAACAGGAGGCCGACGAGTTCGCCGCTTCCGTCGTGGAAGACGGGGGACCCGCTGTCGCCGCCCTTCGACATCTGGCCGGCGATGAGCTGGTCGCGCAGCGTCAGCGTCCCGGCCTCGCCGAAGTTCACGCGCACGCTCGCGCCCACCGCCGACACCGTCGCGCTCGTGACGCCCGTCGTCCGCCCCGTCTTCGTCACCGTCTCGCCCTTCAGCGAGCGGTAGTCCTCGCGCCGGACGGCGGTCGGCCACGAGTCGTCGACCTCGTGGTACTTCGGGGATTCGCGCTCGGGGGTCGTCGAACGGGCGGCCACGTCGACCGTCGAGCCGTCGTCGACGGGGACGTACCCCCGTAGTTCGCCCGTCTCGTCGTCGGGGAGGCTCCCGCCGTCGCGCGGCGAGGGCTGGACGATGGGCTCGCCGAACGCCCCCTCGTTCACCCGGGCGTACACGTGGTTGTTCGACAGGCGGACGAGGTCGCCCTCCGCGGCGTCGTCGCTCCACTTCCCCGACGACGTGTCGGTGACGCGGGCGGGGTACGGCCCCGCGGTCGCCGCGGTGGACTTCGCGTTGATCTCGCTGACGCCCGCGACGACCGGACGGTGGCGGTCCTTGCGGTCCTTCTCGGCGTCGGGAATCTGGCCGGTCAGCGAGAGGGCGTCGTACCCCTCCCGCTCCTCGTCGAAGCCCGCGTCCTCCACCTCGACGGTGGCGTCGCTGACGAGTTTCTTCACGTTGTCCTCGTCGGCCAGTTCGCTGTCGGGGAGCTTCTGGGAGACGTAGACCGTCACGGTGTTCGTCTCCTCGTCGTACTCGACGCCGATGACGTTCTTGCGGTCGAGCAAGTGTTCGAAATCCTCGGTGTGGGTCATAATTTTCGAAGCGCTAGAATCGATACAAAGGTGTGCGTGATAATAGCATTGACGGCTCGGGTAGCGGCCGCGGACCGTCGCGGCGGCGCTTACCGGACGGCGACCTGACGGACCGGCGGCGCTTCGCCGGCCGCCGCCGACCGACTCGCACGCCGACCGACTCACACGCAGACCGGCAGGTCGCGCTCTCCGCTCGTCCGTCGGGCCGACGACCGGTGCGACCGGTCGAGAGCGGCGAGTCCACCCCTGTCAGACCCGGTTCTGCAAACCGAGCGCGTCGAGAGCACCTGTAAACCGTTAAGTGCGACGCGACGCGACCTCACGATGGCATGAGCGACCTCCCCGACGAGTTCAAATGCACGATAACCAACTGGGACTACATCTACGGTCTCTGCCGCGGCGTGAGCGACCAGGTCAAGGAGTCGGAGTTCGACCCGGACGTGGTCGTGGCGCTCGCGCGCGGCGGCTGGTTCGCGGGGCGCTGTATCTGTGACTTCCTCGGAATGAACGACCTGACGAGCCTGAAGATGGAACACTACGTCGGGACGGCCCAGAAGACGGGCGAGCCCGAGGTGCGCTACCCGATGCCGGAAGGTAGCGTCGAGGGCAAGGACGTGCTCATCATCGACGACATCGCCGACACCGGCGGGTCCATCGAACACGCCTACGAGTACGTCACCGACCGCGACGCCGGGGAGGTCCGCACCGCGACCCTCCAGTTGCTCCAGACGAGCGAGTTCGAACCCGACTACATCGGCGAGCGCCTGGAGGAGTGGGCCTGGATCGTCTACCCCTGGAACTTCATCGAGGACATGATAGACATCATCAGCGGCGTGATGGACAAGGCCGACGCCGACGTGTTCACCACGGAGGACGTGCGTCACTACCTCAACGAGTACCACGAGGTCGAGCGCATCCAGATGGAGATAGCGCAACCGGACCGCCTCGACGAGGTGCTCGAGGAGATGGTGCGGCGGGACGTCCTCGCCGAGTCGGACGACGGCTGGCGGCTGGTCGAGAACGCGACCGGCGTCCAGGCGTAGATGGACACCGTCGACGCCCTCGCCGCGTCGTTCGCGCTGAAGGACGAGCGCCGCACCGGCTGGCAACTCCGGGGGGTCGACGACCCCGAGTCCGTCGCCGGTCACGCGTGGGGCGTCGCGTTGCTCTGTCTCCAGTACGCCGACGAGGCGGGCGTGGACGAAGCCCGCGCGCTCCGTCTCGCCGTCGTCCACGACCTCGCGGAGGCCGAGACCGGGGACGTGGCGACGCGCGCCGACGCCGACGACCAGCGGGTCGACGGCGAGGAGAAGGTCCGCCGCGAGCGCGCCGCGATGGACGACCTCGCCGCGCCGCTCTCCGACGACGTCCGCGCGCTCTGGGAGGAGTACGAGGCCCGCGAGACGCCGGCGGCGCGGTTCGTCAAGGACATGGACCTGATAGACATGTGTCTGCAGGCGCTCGTCTACGAGCGAGCGGACCGGTACGCGGGCGACGACGGCGAGCAGTTCGACGAGTACGACGACCTGGACGAGTTCTTCGCCACCGCGGAGCCGCGACTGCGGACCGACGTCGGCGAGCGACTGTACGCGACGATCCGGGCGCGCTACGAGGACGCGAAGTAAACCGTTTAGTAGCCGCCCCCGTCATCGGAGAACGTGATTGGATTCATCGGCGGTAGCGGTATCTACGAGGCACTCCCCCTGGAGAACACCCGCGAGGAGGACGTGACGACGCCGTACGGCGACCCGAGCGCGCCCGTGACGGTCGGCGAGTTCGCCGGCGAGGAGATCGCGTTCGTTCCGCGCCACGGCCGCGACCACCAGTACTCGCCGACGGAGGTGCCGTACCGCGCGAACATCTACGCGCTCAAGAAACTGGGCGTCGAGCGTGTCATCGCCAGCAACGCGGTCGGGAGCCTCCAGGAGGAGTACCCGCCGCAGACGCTCGTCGTCCCGGACCAGTTCTTCGACCGGACGCGCCACCGACCGTTCACCTTCTTCGGTGACGGCGTCGTCGTCCACCAGGAGATAGCGGAGCCGTACTGTCCGCACGTGAACGAACACCTCGCCGACGCGGCCGAGGCGGCGACCGACGCCGACTGCCACCTCGGCGGCACCTACGTCTGCATCGAGGGACCGCAGTACTCCACGAAAGCCGAGTCGGAGTGGTTCCGCGAGCAGGGCTGGGACGTCATCGGCATGACCACCGTGCCGGAGGCGAAACTCGCCCGCGAGGCCGAGATGTGCTACTCCACGATAACGGGCGTCACCGACTGGGGCGTCTGGAAGGGAGCGGAAGACGACCGCCTCGGCGAGGTGCTGAAGAACGCCGCCGCCAACGAGGAGGCCATCAAGGAACTCGTCGAACACGCCATCCGGACGATGCCCGACGAGCGCGACTGCGACTGCGCCACGGCGCTGGAGGGAACCGTCAACACGCCCGCCGACGCCATCCCCGAGGAGACCCGCGAGCGCGTCGACCTGCTCGTCGGAGAGTACATCGACGACTGACCGGGGGTCGCCCCGTCTCGACGCGTCGGGCGCTCCCGCCGGCGAGAGTGAAAACGTAAAGCACCGCCGCCCCGAGTCGCCGACATGGACCAGGTCTTCGCGCCGTGGCGCATCGAGTGGGTGGAACGCGACGACGACGAGGGTATCGAGGGATGCGTCTTCTGCGAACTCCCCGAGCGCGACGACGACCGCGAGAACCTCGTCGTCGCGCGCAACGACCGCGCCGTCGTCCTGCTGAACAACTACCCGTACAACCCGGGTCACGCCATGGTCGTCCCCGACCAGCACACGGGCGACTACCGGGAACTCGACGACGAGACGCTGCTGGGCCACGCGCGACTCAAGCAGCGCACCTTCGACGCGCTGGAGCGCGCGCTCGCGCCCGACGGGTTCAACGCCGGCCTGAACCTCGGCCAGGGCAGCGGCGGGTCCATCGACGACCACCTCCACACCCACGTCGTCCCACGCTGGGAGGGCGACACCAACTTCATGCCCGTCGTCGGGGACACGAAGGTCATCGTCGAGGCGCTCGACGACACCTACGACCGCGTCCACGACGCGTTCGCCGACCAGGACGGTGCGACGGTCACCGAGTCCGGCGCGGTCCAGTTCTAGCTGACGCAGGCGAACCCGGGGTCGCGGTCGCCGCTCGCCGCGGAGCGATACGTCCTTCTTTCCAGAGACGTAACGTGGGCCACGATGAGTAAGTTCGGTGCGGTCCGGCGCGCGGGGGTCGTCGTCCTCGCCGTCAACCTGCTGCTGGCCGCCGCCAAGGGGGCGGTCTGGCTCCAGACCGGGAGCCTCGCCGTCGGCTCCGAAGCGGTCAACAGCCTCGCCGACTCGGTGTACAGCGTCGTCGTGCTGGCGGGGCTGTACCTGACCACTCAGCCCCCGGACTTCGAGCACCCCCACGGCCACGAGCGCATCGAGCCGTTCGTCTCGCTGTTCGTCGCCCTCGGCGTGTTCGCCGCGGGCGGTCTCGTGCTGTGGCGCTCGACCACCTCGATACTGACGGAGTCGATAACCGTCACGACGGGACCGCTCGCGGCCGGCGTGCTCGTCGGGACCGCGGTCGTGAAGTACCTGCTCTACCGCTACTGTCTGTACGTCGGCGAGGAGACGCACTCGCCGGCGCTCGTGGCGACGGGGCTGGACAACCGCAACGACATCCTCACCGCGAGCGCGGCGCTCGTCGGCGTGGTCGGCGCGCGACTCGGCGCGCCCGTCCTCGACCCCGTCGCGGCGGGCGTCGTCTCGCTCGGCATCCTCTACACCGGCTGGGAGATCGTCCAGGACAACGTCGACTACCTCGTCGGGAGCGCCCCGCCCGAGGACCTGCGCGCCGAGATAGTCGAACGGGCGCTCGCCCACCCTGAAGTCCGGGGCGTCCACGACGTGGTCGCCCACTACGTCGGTCCCGAGATAGACGTGAGCATGCACGTCGAGGTCGAAGGCGACCGCACCCTCCGGGAGGCCCACGACATCGAGACGGACGTGGTCGAGGACGTGAGACAGTTGCCGCAGGTCGACGACGTGTTCGTTCACGTCGACCCGAAGGAACTCGGCGAGTGGAAGGACGCAGACGACGCGCATCTCTCGGACTCGGTCGTCGACGAGCAGTGAGGGCGAGCGCCGGGTCGCGTCCGCCGTACGGACCGAGAAGCTCCGCTGGGTTCAGACGTGTTCGTCGAGGAAGTCCGCGATGGAGGTGTACGCCTCGATGCGATTCTCCAGCTTCGTGAACCCGTGGCCCTCGTCGGGGAAGATGAGTTTATCGACGGGGACGCCCTGTTCGGCGGCCTCGTCGGCTATCTGTTCTGCTTCGCCGACCGGTACGCGGGGGTCGTTCTCGCCGTGGAGGACGTACAGCGGTGCCTCGATGTTCCGGATGTTGTTGATGGGGCTGACCGATTCGAGGAACTCCCTGTCGTCCTCCAGGGACCCGTACTCGGCCTCGCGCAGCTCGCGTCGCCAGTCGCCGGTGTTCTCCAGGAACGTGACGAAGTTGGCGATGCCGACGACGTCGACGCCGGCCGCCCAGAGGTCGGGGTACTCGGTGAGCGCCGCGAGCACCATGAAGCCGCCGTAGGAGCCGCCCATGGCGACGATGCGGTCGGGGTCGACCGCGGGATGGTCGTGGAGCCACTCCACGCCGGCCTCGACGTCGGCGACCGAGTCCATCCGCTTCTCCACGTCGTCCAGGTGCGTGTACTCCCGGCCGTAGCCGGAGGACCCGCGGACGTTCGGCTCGAAGTAGGCGTACCCGCGATTGAGGAAGTACTGCTTGACGGCGTGGAACGAGGGGCGACGCTGGGACTCCGGTCCGCCGTGGATATCGACGACGACGGGCGTCTCGCCGTCCACGGCGTCGTCGGGCACGGAGAAGAACGCGGGAATATCGCGGCCGTCGAACGTCTCGTAGTGGACGAGCTGCGGCCGGACGAACGTCTCCGACGGGATGCCGGCGGTCGAGGCGTCGGTCCAGCGCTCGGCGTTGCCGGTCTCGGTCTCGACGACGTAGACGTTCGTGTTGTTCGTGCTCCCCGTGACCGTGATGGCGAACCGTTCGGCGTCCGGGCCGAAGCTGACGCCGCCCGCGACGCCCCGCGGCAGGTTCGGCGTCGGGAACTCCCGCAGCGACCGCTCGCTGGTGAGTTCGCCGACCGTGAGGTCGGTGTACCCGTCCACGTTGCGCGAGTAGACGAGCCGACCGGTGTCCTCGTCGAGCGCGACACCGTCGACGTTCCAGTCGCCGCCCTCCTCGACGACCGATATCTCCGTCGCGTCGAGGTCGAGGCGGGCGAGGTACATCGTGTCGGCGCCCTCGTCGGTGACGAGGTAGAGCGCGTCGCCGTCCGGCCCCCACTCCACGCTCTGGTATCGCACGTCGCCCTCGTGGGGCGTGACGTGGTCGAGGTCGCCCGAGTCGAGGTCGAGGACGTAGAGGTCCTGGTCGAAACTGGAGTGGGCTTCGCTGACGACGAGGCGGTCGTCGTCGGGACTCCAGCCGGCGACGGTGAGCCAGCCGTCGCCCTCGTACACCATCTCGGCGTCGTCGCCCCGGCCGTCGCGGTCCTGGACGTACACGTCGAACACCGCTTCGTCGCGACGGTTGGAGGTGAAGGCGAACCGCGAACCGTCGGAGTTCCAGCCGCCCCAGCGGTGTTTCGCGTCGGGCATGTCCGTCAGGGGCTCGATGGTCTCTCCGTCCCCGTCGAGCCGGAAGAGCTGGGCGCGTTCGTTGCCGCCCTCGTCCATGCCGAAGACGAGTTCGTCGCGCTCGGGCGACCACGAGACGAAGGTCACTCGTTCCTCGTAGAAGGTGAGCTGTTCGGGCCACGACCGCGGTTCGTCGAGCAGCCACGCCTGCGGAACGCCCGTCGCGTCGAGCAGGAACGCCAGCCGGTCGCCGTCGGGGCCGAACGAAGCGCCGTGGGCACTTCGGACGTTCAGGTAACGTTCGAGGTCGTAGTCGGTCATCGAGCGCTTCTTGCGATGGGACGCTCAAATCCCTTCGGGCTCCGGTAACGTGTCACTCGTCCGGGAAACGGATACGATAAGCATAATTATATCTCACTATACTTAAAGGATGGATTTGATAACCAATAGCCTTTGGAGGACCGATAGATTGAATTGAACCAGGTACAGGCATATACTATGGATGTGACATCTTCGGATACGAACAATGGCGGTGAGCTGATACAGGAGTTCACGTACGACGCCGACCGAACGGACGGTCTCGTCGTCGGCATAAGCAAAGCGGTCGCGGAGGTGACCGACACGCCGCTGGAGGAACTCCCACCACTGCAGGAGACGGTCGACTGCGACGCGCTGGAGAGCCTCTTCGAATCGTTCTCGGTCGGTCACGACATCGCACAGGTCCAGTTCCCGCTGAACGGATGTACGGTCCGCATCGACACGACGGGAACGATACAGGTGTATCACAGCAAGGACCAGCTCGCGCCCGACGGATCCGGGTGTTAGAAGTGTGCCGGAAGAACTGATATCGCTGGACGAGTTCGAAAAACGACTGACCGACCTCGTCGCGACGAGTGCCCGAAACGGCATCGACTTCGACCGCTCGTGGACGATCCGCCCGTCCGAGGACGGGGTCCCAGACGTGATGATCGAGATAACGTATCTCGACGACGTCGACGGTCGCGGGAATCCGGCTCCGCCGGAAGATATCCGCGACGAGCGAATCTGACCTCCGGCGTCTACCCTGCGAACTCTTCTATCGACTCTCTCCGGGCTGGTCCGGCGACCGCCGGCAGTCACCGCGCTCCGAGGCGACGGGTCTCCCGGAAACGTCGCGTTTCGAGCGACGTCGCCGTCGTTACTGGACACGTAACTCGTCGGCCGGCAGCGTTCCCCGTACCGGGCCGGCGAACGGGGCGTGGCGAACGCGCCGTCGAACGCGCGAGCGGCGGAGCGACCGAACGACCGGCGTCGGAACCGGAGCGAGCGTGCCCGAGCCTCGACGCTGGCCGGGTCGACGCGTGGCCGTGGACGGGTGCCGCCGGTCCCACGACGCACGGTCGGCAACCTCCACGCCCGTCGGCCCGGCTGTGATGGCGGCACGACAACGGACGATTGAATCGATGACGACGGAACTGGAATCGCCGATACCATTCTGACGTTCGTCGAAGGGTTCAATACTACTTTGCCGAAACCCGAATCGTTCAGCGATGTGTGACATCGCTGGATACGGGTTGAACGGAGTCCTCGCTTTATCCGGACGTTCGGCGTCACCACAGAACCGGGTGGGAGTAATGTCGACGACACGCTCAGAACCAACAGGGACCAGTTCCCGTGATTTCTCGAAAGACGAGGTGTACGATGCGGTAAAAAATCTTCGACGCAGATACGTCCTGTATCATCTCAACGAACGCGGTCGACCGGTCCAGCTCGGTGAACTCGCCGAGCAGGTCGCTGCCTGGGAGAACAACATCGCCATCGAGGACGTCTCTCCGGAACAGCGCAAGTCGGTGTACAGTGCGCTGTATCAGACACATCTGCCGAAACTCGAGGAGATTGGCATCGTCTCGTACGACCGCCATTCGAAGGAGGTCTCGTTCACCGACAGCGCGCAGGACTTCGAACTCTACCTCGCGAACGACTCTGGGACGACACTCCCCTGGCATCGCTTCTATCTCCTGCTGTCGGGACTGGGCGGTACGCTCGTCGCCGCCACGTGGATCGGCGTCCTCACGGTCTCGTCTCTCGCCGTTACGACTGTCCTTCTCGGCCTGTTCGCGACCACCGCGCTGGCACACGTCTACGACCGCTACTGCTGGCAGCGGCGCTTCCGGGGGACGACCCCCGACTTCGCGCTGGAGTTCGGCGACCGACGCTGGTTTCGATGACGCTCCCCCGACCGGGGACCGCTGAACGACGTTCGCTTCTCGACCACCGGTCCAGACCACCCGGTACCGCTATCGTCGCGTGACCCAGGGAGTATACACGCACCTGCACATGGAAAGGCATTAATCCGCCCTGTCTGTACAGGAGAGTGAATGACCCTGTCCGACTCGGATCGAGAACTGGTCGTCGCGGAACTGGGCCGCGATCCGACCCGGGCCGAGGAGGCCCTCTTCGAGAACCTCTGGAGCGAACACTGCGCGTACCGCTCCTCTCAGCCCCTGCTGACCGCGTTCGACGGGGACGGCGAACACGTCGTCGTCGGTCCCGGCGACGACGCGGCGGTCGTCGCGCTGCCGGGCGACGCCGGCGAGACGGAGACGTGGATAACGATGGGCATCGAGAGCCACAACCACCCCTCGTTCGTGGACCCCTACGACGGCGCGGCGACGGGCGTCGGCGGCATCGTCCGCGACACGCTGTCGATGGGAGCGTACCCCATCGCGCTCGCGGACTGCCTCTACTTCGGCGACTTCGACCGGGAGCACTCCCGTTACCTGCTGGACGGCGTCGTCGAGGGCATCAGCGACTACGGTAACTCCATCGGGGTCCCCACCGTCGGCGGGAGCACGCAGTTCCACGCCGACTACGAGGGCAACCCGCTCGTCAACGTCGCCTGCGTCGGTCTGCTCGACGCCGACCGCCTCGTCACCGCGGACGCGAAGGAGGTCGGAAACGAACTCGTCCTCGTCGGTAACGCGACCGGTCGGGACGGACTCGGCGGCGCGAGCTTCGCCAGCGAGGACCTGGACGAGGACGCCGAGACCGAAGACCGCCCCGCGGTCCAGGTCGGCGACCCCTACACGGAGAAACTCCTCGTCGAGGCGAACGAGGAACTCGTCGACGGCGACCTCGTCGAGGCGGCTCGCGACCTCGGCGCGGCCGGCCTCGGCGGCGCGTCGAGCGAGATGGTGGCCAAGGGCGGTCTCGGGGCCGAGATTCGCCTGGAGGCGGTCCACCAGCGCGAGCCGAACATGAACGCCTTCGAGATACTGCTCGCGGAGTCACAGGAACGGATGTGCTACGAGGTCCGCCCCGAGAACGTCGACGCCGTGCGCGCGGTCGCGGAGAAGTACGACCTCGGCTGTTCGGTCATCGGCGAGGTGACC
Source organism: Halomicrococcus pelagicus (assembly GCF_051917725.1). GTDB lineage: Archaea > Halobacteriota > Halobacteria > Halobacteriales > Haladaptataceae > Halomicrococcus. Next base: position 241,291 of record NZ_JBQBLX010000003.1, on the reverse strand, counting down.
GAGGGGAACTACGTGTGCACGTTCGAGGGCGAGACGGTCGTCGACGCTCCCGCCGAGTTCCTCGGCGACGGCGCGCCGACGAACGACCTGCCCGCCGAGACCCCCGAGAGACCGGAGCGGAACCTGCCCGACGCCGACCTGGACGCGGCGTTCGAGGCCGTCGTCGGGTCGCCCAACTGCGCGAGCAAGCGCTGGGTGTACCGCCAGTACGACCACGAGGTCGGCACCCGGACCGCGACGCCACCGGGCGACGACGCGGCCGTGATGGCCATCCGAGAGGCGAGCGGTGCGAGGCGCGAGCGAAGCGAGGGCATCGACGAGGCGAGCAGCGACGACGGGGAGACGGGAATCGGCCTCGCCGTCTCGGCGGGCGCGAACCCCAACTGGACCGACGTCGCCCCCTACGAGGGTGCGAGGGCGGTCGCGCTGGAGAACGCGACGAACCTCGCGGCGAAGGGTGCGAGCCCGCTCGCGGCGGTCGACTGCCTGAACGGCGGGAACCCGGAGAAACCGGAGGTGTACGGCGGCTTCTCCGCCGTCGTCGACGGGCTCGCCGACGCGTGTTCGGCACTCGGCGTGCCGGTCGTCGGCGGCAACGTCTCGCTGTACAACGACTCGCCGTCCGGCCCCATCCCGCCGACGCCGACGCTGGCGATGACCGGAACGAAACCGGGGTACGACGCACCGCCGAGCGCGCTCTCGGGCGAGGGCGACCTCCTGCTCGTCGGGGGTCCCGCCGCGAGCGCGCTCGGCGGGTCGGAGTACCTCGCGCAGGTCGGCGGCAGCGACCGCTTCCCGGAACTGCCGGCGAACCCCGCCGCCGTAGTGGACGCGCTCCGCGAGGTGGCCGACGGGGACGGCACGCTCGCGGTCCACGACGTGAGCGACGGCGGCCTCGCGGTGACGCTTTCCGAGATGGTCACAGCCGAGGCCGGTGCGTCCGTCGAACTCGACGCGGACGACGCCGGCCCCGCGGAACTGCTGTTCGGCGAACTGCCGGGCCGTGCCGTCGTCGAGACGACCGCCCCCGAGGCGGTCCGGGACGCCTTCGACGGCGTCGCACCCGTGACGGCGCTCGGCAGCGCCGACGACTCCGGCGCGCTCGACCTGTCGGTCGGCGGGGCGTCGCTGCGCCGCTCGGCCGACGAGATAGCCGACCTGCGGGACGTGCTGGCGCGCGAACTCGACTGAGGACGCTTCGTCCCCGTTCGCCCGGTTCGGCGCGGCGGCGGTGACGACCCGCGACGCTGCGGCGGCCGACCGGTTTTCAACGGTCTTTCGGACTGTTCCTGACCGGCAAGTACGCCTAAGGGTCTGAACTCGTCACGTGAAACCGATGGACGTGGAACGAGAGTGGTGGAAAGAAGCCACGGTGTATCAGATTTATCCCCGGAGCTTTCGCGACTCGGACGGCGACGGCGTCGGTGACATCCCCGGCATCACCGAGAAGGCCGACTACCTGGACGAACTCGGCGTCGACGTCGTCTGGCTCAACCCGGTGTACGAGTCGCCGAACGCCGACAACGGCTACGACATCAGCGATTACCGGTCGATAATGGACGAGTTCGGGACGATGGACGACTGGGAGCGGTTGCTCGCCGCGCTGCACGACCGCGACATCCGACTCATCATGGACCTCGTTGTCAATCACACCTCCGACGAACACGAGTGGTTCCGGAAGTCCCGCGAGTCGAAAGACAGCGACTACCGCGACTACTACATCTGGCGGGAGGGCGAGGACGGCGGTCCGCCGAACAACTGGGAGGGGGCGTTCGGCGGGTCCGCGTGGACCTACGACGAGCGGACCGGCGAGTACTACCTCCACCTCTTCGACGAGAAACAGCCGGACCTCAACTGGGACAACCCCGAGGTGCGCCAGCGCGTCTACGACATGATGGAGTGGTGGCTGGAGAAGGGCATCGACGGCTTCCGGATGGACGTCATCGACCTCGTATCGAAGGCCGAGGGACTGCCGGACGGCGACCCCGACTCGGGGTGGGTCGGCAACGAACACTTCATGGGCGGGCCGCACGTCCACGACTACATCCGGGAGATGTACGAGGAGGTGCTGCAGGGCCGCGACGTGATGACGGTCGGTGAGATGCCGGGCGCGACCGTCGACGAGGCGAAGCAGTACCTCGGTCCGGACGGCGACGGGCTGAACATGATTTTCCACTTCGAGCACGTCACGCTCGACTACGGCGAGGACGGGAGTCGCTGGACGATGGGCGAGTGGTCGCTGCCGGAGTTCAAGCGCGTGTTCACGAAGTGGCAGACGGAACTGGAGGGCGAGGGGTGGAACAGCGCCTACCTCGGCAACCACGACTGGCCGCGGATGGTGTCGCGGTTCGGTGACGACGGCGTCTACCGCATCGAGTCGGCGAAGATGCTCGCGACGATGCTCTTCACCCTCCGCGGGACGACGTACGTCTACCAGGGCGACGAGATCGGCATGACGAACTACCCCTTCGAGAGCGTCGAGGAGGTCCGGGACGTGAGCGCGCGGAACTTCGTCGAGCGCAAACGGAGCGAGGGCTACGACTTCGACGACGTCAAGGACGTCGTCCGCCACCGGAGCCGGGACAACGCCCGGACGCCGATGCAGTGGAGCGACGAGCAGTACGCCGGCTTCACCGACGGCGAGCCGTGGATTCCCGTCAACCCGGACCACGAGACGGTCAACGTCGACGAGGCGATGGCCAACGAGGAGTCCATCTGGCACTACTACCGGAACCTGATAGACCTGCGCCACGAGAACGACGTGCTCGTCTACGGGGAGTACGACCTGCTGCTCGAGGAGGACCCCGACGTCTACGCCTACCTGCGCACCCTCGACGACGAACGGGCGCTCGTCGTCCTCAACTTCACGGAGAGCACGCCGACGTTCACGCTCCCGATGGACGTGACCTACGACGAGGCGGAACTGATGGTCGGGAACTACGCCGTGGCGGGCCACGACCCCCGGTCCTTCGAGCTACGTCCCTACGAGGCGCGGGTGTACCGACTGACGTGACCCGGCGACGATATCCCAACCGATAGGTGTCTCGGGGTCCGACTCCATCGTCGTGAACTACCTCGCGTGGGCGGTCGTGGCGCTCGTCGGCTACTCCATCTTCACGCCGCTGGTGAGCCTCGCGACCAACGAGATTCCGAGCACCGTCGTCGCACTGATTGCAAACAGCATGCTCGCGCTGTCGGCCGCGGCCGTCATCGTCTACCGCGACCAACCGGTCGCGGCGTACCTCGTCGGCGAGAACGCCGTCTACATGTACGCCGCCGGCGTCTTCCTCTCCATCGGCATCATCGCCTACTACCAGGCGCTCGGTGCAGGGCCAGTCAGCGTCGTCGTCCCCATCTTCGGCATGTTCCTCGTCGGCAGTTCGCTGCTGGGCGTCGTCTTCCTCCACGACCCCCTCTCCTGGCGGAAGGCGGTCGGCATCCTGCTGGCCGCAATCGGCGTCTACCTGACGACGAGCTAGTCCTTCTCGCCCGCGCCGAGCGCGCTCTCGCCGACCTTCTCGTGGCCCTCGATGACCTCCTGACCGCCCATGTACGGCCGCAGGACCTCCGGAATCGTCACGGTGCCGTCGTCGTTCTGGTAGTACTCGAGGATGGCCACAATCACGCGCGGCAGCGCGAGTCCCGACCCGTTGAGCGTGTGGAGGTACTCGGCCGACTCGTGGCGGTCCGGCCGGTAGCGCAGGCCGGCCCGTCGGGCCTGGAAGTCCTCGAAGTTCGACACCGACGACACCTCGAGCCAGCGACCGCCCTCCTCGGGGCCGTCCTCCATGTCGTCGCCCGGGGCCCACACTTCGACGTCGTACTTCTTCGCCTGCTGGAAGCCCATGTCACCGGTGCACATCGTGAGCACGCGGTACGGAAGACCGAGGCGCTCGAGGACCGCCTCGGCCTCCGAGAGCAGGCCTTCGAGACGGTCGTAGCTCTCCTCGGGACGGACGAAGTTCACCATCTCGACCTTGTTGAACTGGTGGACGCGGACGTACCCCCGGGTCTCGGTCCCGTGTTCGCCGGCCTCCCGGCGGAAGTTCGGCGAGAACGCCTGATGCTTGAGCGGGAGGTCGTCGTCGAGCAGAATCTCGTCGCGGTACATGTTCGTCACCGGCACCTCCGCCGTCGGGAGCAACCAGAGGTCGTCGTCGTCGTACTCGTCGTCCTGACGCGCGCCGATGCGGTAGGCGTCCTCGGCGAACTTCGGCAACTGACCGGTGCCCTGCATCGAGGCGCTGTTGACCGGAATCGGTGGGAAGACGTCGGTGTACCCCTGCTCGCGGTGAACGTCGAGCATGAACTGCATGAGCGCGTACTCGAGGCGAGCGCCGTCGCCCTTGACGAACTGGAACCCGCCGCCGGTCACCTTCGCACCGCGCTCGAAGTCGAGGATGTCGAGGTCCTCACCGAGTTCGTAATGCGGAATCACGTCGTCGGGGAGGTCCCGAAGGTCGTCGAACCCCTCGCGGTACCGTTCCACGTTGTCGCTCTCGTCTTCGCCGACGGGCACGGACTCGTGGGGGAGGTTCGGAAGTTCGAGCATCGCTTCGTCGAGTTCCGCCTTCAGTTCGTCGGCGCGGTCCTCGACGCGCTCGAGTTCCGCCTTCAACTCCTGCGAGCGGTCGATTGCCTCCTGGGCCTCCTCGTCTCTTCCGTCCTGCTTCAGTTCGCCGATGGTCTGGCTGACCTCGTTGCGCTCGTGGCGCAAGTCGTCGCCGCGCGCCTTCAGTTCGCGCCACTCTTCGTCGATCTCCAGTACTACGTCGAGGTCCACGTCCTCGACCCCTTTCGTTTCGAGCGCCCGTCGGACCTCCTCCGGGTGCTCTCGCACGTACCTCCTGTCGAGCATTTCTACTCCGATTTTCAGTGTGGTTGCAAAAAACCGTATCGTTCGTGCGACCACGTGGCGGGCCACGGCCGCCGGCGCGCCACCTCGCCACCACCGCCTCGCCGCCCGCCTGTCCCGCCCGACGCGAATCACTTTTGCCACTCGCCGACGCGAACGCAAGTATGGCAATCGGAGACGTGCACGAAGTCACGACCGGCGGCTGCGAAGACCTCTACTACGTCGACACCGGGATGTACGACACCGAGGCGTACGGAGCGGTGTACGTCCTCGACGCCGAACGTCCGGCCATCGTCGACACGGGCATCGGCACCCACTACGAGCGCATCCTCGACGCCCTCGACGAGATCGGCATCGCGCGAGAGGACGTGGCGGTCATCGCGCCGACGCACGTCCACCTGGACCACGCAGGCGGCGCGGGGTTCCTCGCCGAAGAGTGCCCGAACGCCGACGTGTACGTCCACGAGAGCGGCGCACGCCACCTCGTGGACCCCGAGCGACTCGTCGAGGGAACGAAACGTGCAGTCGGGAACCAGTGGCAGTTCTACGTCGAACCCGAACCCGTTCCGGAGGACCGCGTCGTCGAACTGACCGACAGCGACGTTATCGACCTCGGCGACCACCAGCTCCGCACGATTCACGCGCCGGGCCACGCGCCACACCAGGTCGTCTTCTACGACCCGGCGAACGACGCCCTGTTCACCGCGGACGCGGCCGGCATCTGGGTGCCGAGCGTCGAACGGATACGGGAGACGTCGCCGCCGCCGAACTTCGACCTGGAGGCGTGTCTCGACGACGTCGAGACCATCCGCGAACTGACGCCGACGACGCTGCTGTACCCCCACTTCGGGCCGCGACCGTACTCCGACGCGGCGATGGACGAGTACGAGGACGTCCTGTCGTCGTGGGTCGAGGCGGTCGCGGAGAAGCGGGCCGAACTCGGCGACGACGAGGCGGTAATCGACCACTTCGTCGCGGAACAGGAGATGTCCGACGTCTGGGGGGCGACGAAGGCGGAGGCAGAGACGGCGATGAACGTCCGCGGCGTTCTTCGCTACCTCGACGTGCGCGACGAGGAGTGAGCCGCCAGTCCGGGGACCGACGGCGACGTCGCCGGGATACAACGAGACCAAACTTCCCGGGAGTTCTACACCAGCTTAATGGCGGGGGGCTCTGAACGGGTTGGTATGGAGTGGCGAGACGCGGAGGCGGAGTACACGGACCCGGTCATCGACCGGACCACGCTCCCCCGGATGTTCGAGGAGAGCGCGGCGCGACACGAGAACCGACCCGCCCAGCAGTACAAGGGCGGCGTCTACGACCGTTCGCTCACCGACGCCGCGCTTCCGGCGGCCCCGTCCGGCGAGTTCCGCACGCTGTCGTACGCCGAGATGCGCGACGTCGTCCGGAACCTCGCCGCCGGCTTCCGGGACCTCGGCGTCGCGCCCGACGACCGCGTCGGCATCTTCGCGGACACCCGGATGGAGTGGGCCCAGTGCGACTTCGGTCTGCTCGCCGCCGGCGCGGTCGTCACGACCGTCTACCGGAGTTCGTCGGTCTCGCAGGTCGAGTACCTGCTCGACGACCCCGACGCGTCCGGCGTCGTCGTCGAGAACGCAGAACTGCTGGACCGCGTCGACGCCGCCGACCTCGACCTGTCGTTCGTCGTCGTGATGGACCGCCTCCCGGCGGACCACGACGCTCGCGACCGCGACGACGTCTACAGCCTCGCTGCGGTCCACGACCGCGGCGCCGAGGCCTTCGACCGCGAGACCTACGAGTCGTGGCTCGACGACCGCGACCCCGGGGACCTCGCCACGCTCATCTACACCAGCGGCACGACCGGCCAGCCGAAGGGGGTCCGGCTCTCCCACTGGAACTTCCGGTCGAACGTCAACCAGTGTCGCAGGCGGTTCGGCCCGCGCCCGGACAAGGACGTGCCGGTCATCGACGAGGCGTCGCGCACCGTCTCGTTCCTGCCGCTGGCCCACGTCTTCGAACGGATGGCCGGCCACTTCCTGATGTTCGCCAGCGGCGCGACCGTCGCGTACGCCGAGAGTCCGGACACGCTCCGGGACGACTTCCAGGCCGTCCGGCCGACGACCGGCACGAGCGTCCCGCGCGTCTACGAGCGCATCTACGACGCCATCCGGTCGCAGGCCGAGGAGACCGAACTCAAGCGTCGCATCTTCGACTGGGCGACTGACGTTGGCCGGACGTACCACGAGACGGCGGACCCGGGGCTCGGTCTGCGCGCGAAGAAGGCGCTCGCGGACAGACTCGTCTTCGACAAGGTGAAAGAGGGACTGGGCGGTAACGTCGACTTCCTCATCAGCGGCGGCGGCAGCCTCTCGGCCGACCTCTGTGGGCTCTACCACGGGATGGGGCTGCCCATCCTGGAGGGGTACGGCCTCACCGAGACCTCGCCGGTCATCGCCGTCAACCCGCCCGAGGAGCCGAAGATAGGCACCATCGGCCCGCCCGTCGTCGACGAGCAGGTCACGGTCGACCCGGCCGTGGTCGGCGAGACGTTCGACGACGCCGACGGCGAGGTGGGCGAACTGCTCGTGAAGGGTCCGAACGTCACGGACGGCTACTGGAACCGGCCCGAGGCGACCGAGGACGCGTTCACCGAGGACGTTCCCGCGAGCAACGCGAACGGGAAGTTGAAAGCCGACGGCGCTTCCGGGAAGTGGTTCAGGACGGGCGACATCGTCGAGATTCGCCCCGACGGCTACCTCGAGTTCCGCGAGCGCGCGAAGGGCATCCTCGTGCTATCGACGGGCAAGAACGTCGCGCCCGGACCCATCGAGGACGCGTTCGCCGCCAGCGACGTCGTCGACCAGTGCATGGTGACGGGCGACGGACAGAAGTTCGTCAGCGCCATCATCGTCCCGAACTTCGAGGAGATTCGCAAGCGGGCGACCCAGGAGGGCGTCGACCTTCCCGAGAGCCGCGAGGCGCTCGCCCGGGACGACCGCGTGTACGAGTGGGTCGAGGAGGAGGTCGACCGCGTCAACGAGCAGTTCGAGTCCTACGAGCAGATAAAGCGGTTCCGTCTGGTCCCCGAGGAGTTCACCGAGGAGAACGACCTGCTCACGCCGACGATGAAGAAGAAGCGCCGGAACATCCTCGACCGGTTCGCCGACCGCATCGACGATATCTACGCCGAGTAATCGGGGCGGCTCCCGGCGGCCGGCACCCTTGCGGCCGGTCGAACGACGCCATCGCGACTGGTCACGGCCGCATCTCGGCGACGGCGTTCACGTCGAGTGGCCGAAGTCTCCACAAACTCTTAACGTTCACGACGCTAACGTCCGACCATGGCATCGCCGCTCGATTCGCTTCCGCTCTTGCTCGTCATCGCCGGGGCAGGAGTGGCGCTCGCGGAGGCGCTCATTCCCGGCGCGCACTTCATCGTCCTCGGCGTGGCGCTCTTGCTCGCTGGTCTCGTCGCGCTCGTCTTCCCTCCGCTGGCCCAGCCGTTCATTCTCGCCGCGCTGGTGCTCGGATTCGGTGCCGTCGCCTTCTACGGATACCGTGAACTCGACCTCTACGGCGGGAAGGGAACGGGCCGCACCAGCGACTCGGACTCGCTGAAGGGAGCGACCGGCACGGTCACCGAACGCGTGACGCCCTCGGAGGGACAGGTGAAACTGGAGGCCGGCGGCTTCAACCCGTACTACGCCGCGCGCTCGATGGACGGCGAGATACCGGAGGACACGGAGGTGATGGTCATCGACCCCGGCGGCGGCAACGTCCTCACGGTCGAACCGGTCGGACACATCGAGGACAGCATCGACCGCGAACTCGCCCGCGGTCGAGACGCCGACGAACGCACCGGCCACGACGGCGAGGGCGACCGCGACCTCGCCCGCGGGCGAGACGCCGACGAGCGCACGAGCGACGGCGGCGAGACCGACCGCGAGCGCGAAACCGAGGGCACCTGACTCCAGTCGCCGGCCAGAATTCGACCGCCGCCGGAATTTTCCGGGAAACGTGACCCCGAGAACGACAGAATACTTAACAGGTACTCGTCCTAACATTCGGGTATGCTACCAGTTGTACCCTTACAGGGCGCTCCCGGCGGGGGGACGTTCACGATAATCGCGCTGCTGTTCCTGGTCCTCGCCATCGTCACCATCTGGCAGTCCGTCGAGATCGTCGACGCGACGGAGAAGCGCGCGCTGACGGTGTTCGGCGAGTACCGGAAACTGCTGGAACCGGGCATCAACTTCGTCCCGCCGTTCGTCAGCCGCACGCATACCTTCGACATGCGGACCCAGACGCTGGACGTGCCGCGCCAGGAGGCCATCACGCGTGACAACTCGCCGGTCACCGCCGACGCCGTCGTCTACATCAAGGTGATGGACGCGAAGAAGGCGTATCTCGAGGTCGAGGATTACAAGCGCGCCGTCTCCAACCTCGCGCAGACGACGCTGCGCGCCGTGCTCGGCGACATGGAACTGGACGACACGCTCAACAAGCGCCAGGAGATAAACGCCAAGATCCGCCGGGAACTCGACGAACCCACGGACGAGTGGGGCATCCGCGTCGAGAGCGTCGAGGTCCGGGAGGTCAACCCGAGCAAGGACGTCCAGCAGGCGATGGAGCAACAGACGTCCGCGGAGCGCAAGCGCCGCGCGATGATCCTGGAAGCGCAGGGCGAACGCCGGAGCGCCATCGAGACGGCCGAAGGTGACAAGCAGTCCAACATCATCCGCGCGCAGGGCGAGAAGCAGAGCCAGATCCTGGAAGCGCAGGGTGACGCGGTGTCGACCGTGCTCCGGGCGAAGTCCGCCGAGTCGATGGGCGAGCGTGCAGTCATCGACAAGGGGATGGAGACGCTGGAGTCCATCGGTCAGGGCGAGTCGACGACGTTCGTCCTCCCCCAGGAACTGTCCTCGATGCTCGGCCGCTACGGCAAGCATCTCACGGGCAGCGACGTCGAGACCGACGGCGACCAGCTCGACAGCCTGGAGTTCGACGAGGAGACCCGCGAACTCATCGGCCTCGACAACATCGAGGAGATTCTCGGCCAGATAGACGAGGAGGCCGAGATGGACGTCGAAGCGATGGAGCAGGAGGCACAGGCCATCAAGCAGGGCGAGGACCCCAAGAACATCAAGAGCGCCGACGAGGTCATCGAGGAGATGGACGCGGAGATGGAGGACCCCGACGAGATGGAGGTCTCCGAGGAAGAACTGGAGACCGAGAAGTAACCGTCCCGGCGCCCCGGCGAACTGACCTCCGAATCCTATTTTCCTACTCCCAGAGAGCGTAGAGGTCGTCGCGCGGCGGTTCCCGGAGCTCCTCGCCGTCTATCGCGAGCGCAGACTGGTCGGCGTCGACCGCGCGTCCGACGTCGGCGGCGTCGATGCCCGCCTCGTGGAGGGCGGCCAGCGCCGCTTCGACGCGGTCCTCGGGGACCGCGGCCAGCAGCGCGCCGGAGCCGAAGATAGAGAGGGGGTCGACGCCCATCGCGTCGCAGAGCCGACGGGTCGACTCCCGGACGGGCACCGCGTCGCGGTCGACAGCGAGGCGCAGACCCGCCGCGCTCGCCATCTCCAGCAGGCCGGACACGACGCCGCCCTCGGTCGGGTCGTGCATCGCCGTGGCGTACTCCCGGAGAACGTTCGCGTCGGGGACGACGCTGATCTCGTCGAAGAAGTGCTCGGCGCTCTCGACGTGTTCGTCGGCCACCTCGCCGAGTTCGTCGCGGAAGTCGGTCGCGAGGATGGCGGTCCCCTCGATGCCCGCGCCCTTCGTCAGCACGAGGCGGTCGCCGGGGTTCACCCCGCCCGTCGGGACGAACTCGTCCGCGAGTCCCATGCAGGTCATCGAGACGGTGGGACGCGAGAGGTCGGGTGCGTACTCGGCGTGACCGCCGACGACCGACACGCCCAGGGACTCGGCGGCGGCGTCTATCTGGCCCGTGACCGCGTCGAGGGTCTCGGGGTCGTCGTCAGGGAGAAAGACGACGTTCGTCAGCCAGCGCGGATTCGCGCCGCAGGCGGCCACGTCGTTGCACGCAACGTCGACGGCCAGGCTTCCGAGGCGCTTGCGCGCCAGCGAGAGCGGGTCGGAGCTGACGACCAGCGTCTCGTCGCCGACCCGCAGCGCGGCCGCGTCCTCGCCGTATCGCGGCCCGACCAGCACGTCGTCGTCGCTCGCGCCCGTCCGCGAGAGAACTAGTCCGAGCGCCTCGGGGTCGAGTTTGCCGATCATCTCGCTTTAGAGTTTCCGCGGCGCGAGCATGTGCGTTTCGACCGCGAGTGCCGGTGGCGGTCAGAACAGTCCGAACGAGTCCCGCACGTCCCGGTAGCAGTCGAGATACCGTTCCAGCACCCGCTGGTGGTCGTAGTCGGCGAACGCCTCGTTGACCGCCAGCGGTTCGAGGTCCGCCGCGGCGACGAGCGCCTCGGTGAGTTCCTGCTCGCTCGTCGTCCGGAAGGTACGGTCCTCGTTCTCGACCAGTTCGTGCGCGCTGGAGTCGACGTGGTACTCGACGACGCCCGAGCAGCCGCAGGCCAGCGCCCGCAGCAGGTCGGTCGGGAACGCCTCCCGCCGGGCCGTCTGGACGTAGACGTGCGCCCCCTTGAACACGGGAATCCGCTTCTCGACCGGCTGACTTCCGGTGAACTCCACGCGGTCGTCGATGCGCAGGTCCCGCGTCTGGCGCTCGTACCCGTCCCGCTCCGGCCCGTCGCCGATGACGACCGCGTTCCAGTCGCGGTCCCGGAGCTCCGCCAGCGCGAGCAACAGGCTCTCCAGGTTGGCGTCCTCGTCGAGTCGCCGCGAGTACACCACGTCGGCCCCCTCGACGACCTGGGCCTCCCGGATGGCGTCCACGTCGATGCCGTTCGGAACGACCCGCACGTCGTCGCCGCTCGCCCCGAGTTCCCGGACCCGGGTCTTCACCGTCTCGGAGGGAGCGACTATCTCGTCGGCCGCGCGGGCGGCCATCCGAAGGCCGCGGGCGTTCGCCTCCGCAGTCTCGGCTCGCGGGGCGTCGTACCAGTCCACCACGAGCGGCGCGCGGACGAGCGCGCTCGCGGTCTTGGCCGCGAGGACGTGTTTCGGCACCGCGGCGGCGTGGACGACGTCCGGTTTCGCGCGGCGGAGCGCTCCCGGAAGCGCCATCGCGAACCGCCGCGACGGTCCCTCCTCGGGCGGCTCGGTCGTCACCGCCCGGTACGTCACGTCGTCCTGTTCGAATGTCGCGTGGTCGCCGTCCCACCACTGCGAGCAGAGGACGACCGCGTCGTGGCCCCGTCCCGCCAGCAGCTCGGCCGTGCGACGGAGCCGCCGGGTCGCCCCGGTGCTCTCCAGCTGGGCCGTCACTTCGGCGACGAACGCGACGCGCATACTCGCCGCCACGAAACGGGAAAGTAAAAATCTTCTTTCACGCGCGTCGGCGGAATGGAGCCGTCCCGCCGGACGACCCCCCTGGTCGCCCGGACGCCGGGGACCCGGCCATGACGGGGATTTTTACTCGCACCGTCCGTGCGAACGCGCATGGACGAAGCCGAACTGGCGGCGAAGATAGACCACACGGTCCTGGGGCCGGAGACGACCCCGGCGGACGTCGAGCGCGTCCTCGACGAGGCGAGCGAGTACGGGATGAACGCCTGCATCCCGCCGTGCTACGTCGCGGAGGGGCGCGACTACGCCCCCGACGTGACGCTGGCCACGGTCGTCGGGTTCCCGCACGGCCAGCACGCGACCGTCGCGAAGCGCGAGGAGGCCGTCGCGGCCCGGGACGACGGCGCGGACGAACTCGACGTGGTGACGAACGTCGGTCGGCTGAAGGCGGGAGAACACGACCGCGTCCGGGAGGACATCGAGGAGGTCGTGGCGGCGGTTCCGATACCGGTGAAGGTCATCATCGAGACGGCGCTCCTGTCCGACGAGGAGAAGCGAGACGCCTGTCGGCTGGCGAAGGAGGCCGACGCGGACTTCGTGAAGACGTCGACGGGCTTCGCGGCGACCGGCGCGCGCGTCGAGGACGTGGCACTGATGAGCGAGTACTTGCCGGTCAAGGCCAGCGGCGGTGTCGGCGACTACGAGACGGCGCGAGCGATGTTCGACGCCGGGGCCGAGCGCATCGGCGCGAGCAGCGGGACGGCCATCGTCGAGAACTTCCGGCGTCGGCGGTAGCACCGACTCCCCGTGCGTCGCTCGTGACGACCGAGGCCGAATCGGCCGGTCGTCGCGGCTGGCGACTCAGCGTCGGTCGTCGAGGTCACTACGGACGGCGACGCGACCTCGCCGTTGGTCAGTCGTCGTCGCCGGCTTGCGGACTCGGCGCTCCCTCCTGGGCGCTGGACATCCAGCCGTCGATGTGGTTGGCGACGTAATCCTTGCCGCCCCAGCCGAAGGAGACGCCGACGCCGATGGCGACGGCCGCGGCCAGTCCCCACGCGAGCGCCTGCGCGAAGACGTACAGTATCTCGACGTCGATGCCCATCGTGTCGAGACCGACGACGATAGCGATGAAGTAGAGGAAAAAGCGCGTTCCGTCGGCGAACCACGACGTGTAGGAGGTCCCGGTCGCCGCTCGCGTGCGGGTGATGGCGTCGCCGATGAAGTCTGCGACGACGAACCCCAGGACGATGACGAGCAGCCCCGCGATGAACGCCGGCAGGTAGGAGACTGCCGTGGCGACCCACTCCGAGAGGGTCGGAATCGCCAGCACGTTCGCGGCGGCGAGAATCGCCAGGGCGTACACGAACCACGCGCCGAGCTTGCCGAACGCGCTGGAGACGGCGCTCTCGGTGCCCCCGAGCATCCGCCCGAGCGGCGTATCCAGCACCATCCGGTCGAGTTCGACGCGGTCGGCGACGCGACTGATGACCGAGGCGACGACGCGTCCGATGATCCAGCCGATGAGCAGGATGACGAACGCGCCGACGAGTCGCGGCAGGAGCGCCACGAACCCCTGAAGCGGCTCCTGTACCCAGGACGGAAGGTTGCCGAGAACGCCTCCGTCTTGTTGTAGCACGATGCTTCCGAGTGTGTCGTATCGAATCATTGTTTCTCACTGGCCACAGTGCGGCCGTCCGGGAAACGTTCCGCGAGCGGTTTAGTTGTTGAGTGCCTGAACTGCCGGACGAAACCGGTAACGGCTGATAACTCGCAGACCGCGCCGCGGTCGGCCACGACGGACGGGGTATCGACCCCGCCGGCGGCGACCGGCCGCCCTTCCGACGTTATCTGCTCGTTTCGACCGTCTGCGGAGTTCCCGAACGCGGAGCGAACTCGGTCGGGGCCGACGGTCGTCGGTCACCGTCCCGGCGGGCGATTCGAGGCGGACGGGGAGACCGCGCCGTTTCGCTACCGAACCGGTCGTACACGTCGGATATCGGCGAAAAACCATATCTTCTAAGATACCGTTTAACTTTTGTGCCATCGACGGTGGTTCACGTCGCGGTGGCAGGGCTTCTCGCCACGTCGCTGCTCGCCGAACACTTCGACGGGCGCGCGGCGCTGGTGGTCATGGCCGCTGCCGCGGTGCCGGACCTGGATACGCTGGTGGGGTGGTGGGTTCCCGGGGGACACAGGGCCGTGTTGCACACGCTCCTGTTTCCGGCGGCGCTCGGGATACTACTGGTCGTCGGCGAGTCGCGACTTCGAGCGCGGTGGGGGGAGTACGGGACGCGAGTCGCGTGGGTGAGTCTCTGCTCGCTGCTGGTCGCCGGCATCGGTCTCGACTTCTTCTCGAACGGCGTCAACCTGCTATATCCCGTCCACGACCAGTTCTACAGCGTCTCGGGAGAGATAGCGATATCGAACGAAGAGGGGCTCGTCCAGTCGCTGCTGGAGGCGAAGGGGTCGACCGAAACGACCCACTACAGCACCGGTTTCGACCTCGCGCCAGGGGCGGACCCGGCGGGGGCAGAGCGCACCTTCCCGATCGTCCGGTCGGGACGGGGGCTGTTGCTCGGGGTGACCAGCATCGCCGTCGTCGGCTTCCGCGCGTGGGAGGCACGGAAGAAGTAACACCGCCCCCTGCGAACGTGGCCGTATGGACGTCCGACCGTACGACCCCGGGCGCGACGCCGACGAGCTGTGGGCGCTGAAGCGCGCGTTCGAACTCGGACTCGGCGACGGGACCGGCAGCGACGACAAGGCCGACAGGTACGCCGCCAAGGTGACCGACGCGTACCGGCGGCGCTACCTCGACTGGGTGGACCGCTGCGTCGCGGACGACGAACGCTGCGTCACCGTCGCCGCCCCCGAGGAGGCCGGGGCGGACGAGGCGCTCGCCGGCTACGTGTTCGTCCTCCCCGAGCACCTCGCCATGATATGGGACGCCGCCGTGCTGAACGAGATATACGTCCGACCCGAGTACCGCGGCACGGGCGTCGCAGACGACCTCGTCGCGGCTGCCGTCGCGCTCGCCGAGTCCCAGGACCTGCCGCTGGACCGCCTGGTGCTCGACGTCGACCGCGAGAACGACCGTGCGCGGGCGTTCTACGAACGCCACGGCTTCGACCACTGGGGCGAGATGGTCGCGCGGAAGCTCTGAGTCGGGAAACCAGCCGTTACCCGCCCACCGTCGACGGACTCCGGCCTACAGCGGTTCGCCGAAGGCGTAGACGGTCTGGTGGCCCGTCACTTCGACGTCGAGGAAGTCGCCGGGTTCGACGCCGTGTTCGCTCGCGTTCTGGACGATGACCTGCCGGTACGCGGAGTCGCGACACTTCACGGAGTCGCCGGTCCCCTCCTCGACGGCCAGCACGCGGCGGCGGTCGCCGACCATCGACTCGTAGGCCTCGGCGACAACGTCCATCTTCAACTCGGACATCGCCTTCGAGCGGTCCTTCTTCACCTGGCCGCCGAGGCCCTTCATCTCGGCGGCGTCGGTGTTCGGGCGCTTCGAGAACCGCGTGACGTTGATCTTCTCCGGCCGGACCTCGCGGAGCAGGGCCATGCTCTGCTCGTGGTCGCGCTCCGTCTCGGTCGGGAAGCCGACGATGAAGTCCGTCGAGAGCGTCCAGTAGTCCAGGGCGTCGTCGAACGTCTCGACGACCTCGACGAACTCCTCGACCTGGTGCTGGCGGCGCATGTCGCCGAGCACGTCGTCGCTGCCGGACTGGACCGGCGCGTGGATGAAGTCGTAGAGCTTCTCGTGCTCGGCGAAGGTCTCGGCGAGTTCCTCGCGGATGCCGTGGACGCCCTTCGGGTTCGCCATCCCGACCCGGACCCGGAACTCGCCGTCTATCTCGGTGCAGATGCGCTCCAGCAGGACGTGGAGCTTGCGCTCCCCGTCGTCCCAGCCGTAGACGCCCGTGTCCTGGCCCGTGATGCGGAGTTCCTTCGCGCCGGCGTGGACGAGCGCGCGGGCCTTCTCGACGTTCTCCTCGACGGAGGGGGAGTCTATCTTGCCCGTCGCGTGCTTCGTGATGCAGTACGAGCAGTCGCTCATACAGCCCCTGGCGATGGGGAGGATGCCGACGACGCCGTCCAGCACCGGTTCGACGCCCGGGCCGGGGTTCGGACACTCGCCGTTCGTCACGGCCGTCGGCACGTCGTCCCAGTGGAGCACCTGGGCGTCGACGTCCTCCTCGCGGAACTGCTCTCCCTGCGCCAGGGCCATACAGCCGGTGACGATGAGGTCGGCGGTCTCCTCGTCGAGTTCCCTGGCCCGGCGCAACATGTTCCGCTCCGTCTTCTCGACGACGGTGCAGGTGTTCATGATGGCGACGTCGGCCTCGTCCGGTCCGTCGACGCGGTAGTGGCCGGCGTCGCGGAGTGCGGACTCTATCTGGCGGCTCTCGCCGCGGTTGGAGGTGCAGCCGTACGTCTCGATGTGGTACCGGGCCATTCGCTGACGGGACGTTGTCGCTACGCGGGCAAAAACGCGACGAATCGACGAGACTCCGGCGTCGGCCCGCCGGCCGGCCGCCGAACGCCGACGCGACGGTCGGACCGTCGAGAGCGACGCGCTCTTTTGCGGTGGCCGCGCCTCGACCACCGCACGGCCACCCCGCGGAAACCGAAACGCCGTTTCGCACGCGTTTCGAGCGCGTCAACGGCCGCCTAACTCTCGCTCGGACCGAACTTTCAAACCCGTCGGCGTCGTCTTGACGTCGTATCATGACCGTCCGCTCCGCCGTCGTGCTGGCCGCCGGGGAGGGTGCTCGCCTCCGGCCGCTCACCCGGAACCGGCCCAAACCGATGCTGCCGGCGACGACCCGGCCCGTCCTGTCGTACGTCCTCGACGCGCTCGTCGAGGCGGGCGTCGAGGAGGTGACCCTCGTGGTCGGCTACCGGCGCGACCGGGTGCAGGACCACTTCGGGGACGAACACCGCGGCGCGAGCATCTCGTACGTGGTCCAGGACGCGCAACTCGGTAGCGGTCACGCCCTGCTGACCGCCCGCGCGGCGGTCGACGGCCCGTTCCTGGCGGTCAACGGCGACCAGGTCGTCGCCCCGGAGGTGGTCGCCGACGTGCGCGAGGCGTTCGGCGACGGCGTCGCGGACGGCCACCCGACGGCGGCGCTGGCCGTCGTCGAGCGCGCCGACGTGAGCGAGTACGGCGCGGTCGTGCTGAACGACGACCGCGTCACCGAACTCGTGGAGAAGCCGGGCTCCGACCGGTACAGCCTGCTCAACGCCGGCGTGTACGCGTTCGACGAGGGAATCTTCGACGCCCTCGACTCGACGCCGCGGGTCGACGGGGAGCTGGCGCTGACCGACACGCTCCGTCGACTCGTCGCCGCCGGGCGCGTCCAGGGCGTCCGGACGAGCGGCTCCTGGGTCGACGCGACCCGTCCCTGGGACCTGCTCTCCGTCTCCCACGAACTGCTCGTGGCCGGCTGCGTCGACGAGCCCGAACGCGACGAGCGCGTCTGGGTCGCCGACGGGGCCGACGTGCACGAGAGCGCCACCCTCCGGCCGCCGGTCGTCGTCGGAGCGGACTGTACGGTGGCGGCCGGGGCCGTCGTCGGTCCCGACGTCGCGCTCGGGCGGAACGTGACCGTGGGCGCGAACGCGGTCGTCGAGGCGTCCGTGCTCGACGACGACACCCGGGTCGGTCCCAACGCCACCCTCGTGGACTGCGTGACGGGACAGGGCGTCCGCCTCGGTGCCGGAGCCACCGTCCCGGGCGGACCCGGCGACGTGCGCGTCGACGACGTCGTCCACGAAGACGAGCGACTCGGGGCGCTGCTGGCCGACCGCGTCCGCGCCGCAGGCGACGCGAGCTTCGCGCCGGGGACGCTCGTCGGCCCGGGGACGACCATCGCCGCCGGCGCGTCGGTCTCCGGCACCGTCGCAGAGCAGGCGACCGTCGTCCGATAACGAACGGCCCGGACGACAATCGTTCCCGCTCGTGCCACAATTTTTATGCACGCATCGCTCGATATTTCGAACGAGTAACCCGTGAAAATCCCCGATTCCGAGCGACTGCGTCGTCAGGAGCCAGATAGTGACTGACATCTTACACGCGTCGACGGTACCGTCGTTTGCTGAATCGAAGGGGCTATAAGTATGCTAGAACAGTGTGACGATATGGCTTCCGAGCGGGCGCCTGTATCTGTCGTTATTCCCGTCTACAACGACCCTCGGGGGATTCGGATGACGCTCGACGCCGTGACGGCTCAGACCTATCCGTCGGACGCGTACGAGGTCCTGGTCGCCGACAACGGGTCGACCGACGACACCCGCGAAGTGGTCCGGGAGTACGTCGACCGGTTCCCGGACCTCGTGACGCTTCTCGTCGAGGACGAAGTGCAGGGTCCAGCGGCCGCCCGGAACAAGGCAATCAGGAACGCCAGCGGCGACATCCTGGCGTTCATCGACGCCGACATGACGGTCGAGGAGACGTGGCTGGAGGACGCCGTCGAGTCGCTCGAAGGTAACGACTGGGACTACATGGGCTGTGACGTCGAGATATACGTCGAAGACGGAAAGGACACGCTCACGGCCAAGTACAACCAGATATTCGGCTTTCCCATCCAGCGGTACATCGAGGAACAGCAGTTCTCCGGCACCGGCTGTCTCGTCACGCGGAAGGAGGTGTTCGACGACGTCGGCCTGTTCGACGAGCGCCTGTTCTCCGGCGAGGACGAGGAGTTCGGCAACCGCGTCCACGACGCCGGCTTCGACCAGCACTACCAGCCGGCGATAACGATGTACCATCCCGCCCGGGCGTCGCTGCCCTCCTTCCTGAAGAAGCACTTCCGACTCGGTCGCGGGAAGGCCCAGATGCAGCGCTACCACCCCGAGCGCGTCGAGAAACCGAGCGTTCTCAACCCGCGTCACTACCTCCCACCTCACCCGGTACGATTCTACCGGCGGGTGACGGAGGCGGCGTCGGTGTCAGCGACCGACGTCCTCCTGCTGTATCTCATCGCGTACGCGAAGCGGCTGACGGCGACCGCCGGCTGGGCGTACGAGCACTTCGGCTCCGAGGACGGCTAGAGTTCCGGCGC
Organism: Halomicrococcus pelagicus; assembly: GCF_051917725.1. Classification (GTDB taxonomy): domain Archaea; phylum Halobacteriota; class Halobacteria; order Halobacteriales; family Haladaptataceae; genus Halomicrococcus. The sequence goes on along the minus strand of NZ_JBQBLX010000003.1, from coordinate 221,995 downwards.
CAGACTCCCGTCCGGCCGAACGGCGTTCGTCCCGCACGCCGTCACCGGAAAGAATCCCCGTGACGACAGCTATTTGGGTGCTGGAGCGCCAAGCATACACGGAAATCCCATGACATCGCTCATGGACACGCCAGGCCCCAGCCAGGGGCGGTTCACCACACATGGACGATACAGCGAAATATCTCATTCACGCCGACATCACCGCCGACGGGGTGGTAGAGCGGAGTGACGTCGTCGGTGCGATCTTCGGCCAGACCGAGGGTCTGCTCGGGGACGACCTCGACCTGCGCGACCTCCAGCAGTCCTCGAAGGTCGGTCGCATCGACGTGAGCGTCGATAGCGAGAACGGCCAGTCGTTCGGGCACGTCACCATCGCCAGCAGCCTCGACAAGGTCGAGACGGCCATTCTCGCCGCCGCCCTCGAAACCATCCAGCGCGTCGGTCCCTGCCGCGCCAGCGTCAGCGTCGCCAGCATCGAGGACGTGCGCGCGGCCAAGCGACGGGAAGTCGTCGACCGGGCGAAGGAACTCCTGTCGTCGTCGTTCGACGACAGCGTCATGACCAGCGACGAGATACTGGAGGAGGTTCGCCGGAGCGTCCGCGTCGAGGACATCACCGAGTACGAGGGACTGCCGGCCGGCCCGAACGTCGTCGACAGCGACGCCGTCATCGTCGTGGAGGGCCGGGCCGACGTGCTGACCCTGCTCCGATACGGCGTCAAGAACGGCGTCGCGGTCGAGGGGACGAACGTCCCCGACTCGGTCGCCGAACTCACCCAGGAGCGCACGACGACGGTGTTCCTCGACGCCGACCGCGGCGGCGACCTCATCCGGAAGGAACTCGAACAGGTCGCCGACGTCGACTACGTGGCGGTCGCGCCCTCCGGAAAGTCCGTCGAGGACCTCTCGCGCGACGAGGTGATGACCGCGCTCCGCAACAAGCGGCCCTTCGAATCGTTCGTCGAGGGCGAGACGGCGGCCGCGACCGACGGCAGCGTCTTCCCCGCTCCCGAACGCGACCCGTCCGGTTCCGACACCGACTCGTCCGTCGACGGAGAGGACGTAGCGACGGACGCGGACGGGACCGTCGCGACGGACGGCGCGAGCGCGTCCGGCCCGGCCGAATCGGAGTCGACCGCCTCCCCTGCCGGGTCGGGTGCGTCCGCGTCGACGTCGCCCGCCGACGCCGAGACGCCGGCCGTGGCGTCGACCGCGACCGAGGACGAGCCGTCGACCGGCACCGACGAGGACGCCTCCGACGAGGCCGACGACGACACCGCTTCCGACGGAGAGTCGGAGGGGGATTCGGCCCCCGAGACGTTGCGCGGGCACGTCGACGCGGTCGTCGGGGGCGAACGGGGAACCGCCCGCCTCCTCGACGCGGCGTTCTCGGTCGTTGACGAGGTGCCGGCCGAGGAGGCGTTCGACGCCGTCGAGAGCGCGGCGGAGACGCCGCACGCCGTCGTCGTCGACGGAACCGTCGGCCAGCGTCTCCTCGACGTGGCGGCCCAGCGCGGCGTCGACCACGTCGTCGCCCGCGAGGAAGGCGAGTTCGTCAAGAAACCGACCAGCGTGCGCGTGCTGACCGCCGACGGCCTCTGAAACACCGTACGTCGGCGAAACGCGCTCTTTCTCTCGACCCCGGTGCTGGCCGTCCTCAGAGGTCCCTTCCCAGCAGGATGGCGTCGGTTCCGTCCGCGTAGTAGTCCGCTTCTCTACCCCGTTCGACGAACCCCAGCGAGTCGTACAGCGCCCGGGCCGGCCCCGCGTCCGGCCGGACCGCGAGCGTCACCCGCGAACAGCCACGGTCCCGGAGGCTGTCGAACGCGGTCGCGAGGAGGCGGCGCGCTCGCCCCTCCCGGCGATGGGCGGGTTCGACGGCGAGTTCGGCGACGTAGGCCGCCTCGCCGCCCGGAACGACGAGGACGTAGCCGACCGGGACGTCTGCCGCGGACGCGTTCCCGGACGCGTCGCCCGCGGCGGTCGAGACGAGGACCAGCGGCGGACCATCGACGGCGTACTCCAGTAACTGGGGCGTCGGCTCCGGCAACCACTCCCGGACTCGACGGAGACGCGGCAGGTCGTCGGGACGGGCGTCGCGAATCACGACAGGCCCGCCAGCAGCGCGAGCGCGCCCCCGAGAATCGCGCCGGAGAGGGTGGCGAGGAAGTTGACGGTCTGGTTGCCGACCAGTTCGCCCTCGACGGTCGCTCCGAGCAGGCTGTCGACCGTCATCCCGCCGACGCCGGCCAGCGCGACGACGGCACCGCCGAGAGCGCCGACCGTCCCGAACAGGACGACGGCGATGGCCGCGACGATGGTGGCTCCGAACGCGCCGGCGAGTTCCCCCTGCCAGGTGACGCCGCCGTCCGTCCCCGGTTCGACCTTCTCCAGCGTGGTGATGAGCCGCGGGTCGTCGAAGACGCCGCCGATCTCGCTGGAGAGCGTGTCGCTCATCGCGGTGGCGATGCTGCCGGCGAACGCGAACAGGAACACGTCGCCGGCGAACGGGAGGTGTGCCCGCGCGGCGAACGCGATGACGGCGACGAGCGCGACGGCCGCGTTGCCGAGGACGTTACCGCCACCGCGCGCGCCCTCGTTGGCCTCGGCGACGCCGTTGTCGCGCTTCTCGTCGTAGCGGAACTTCGTCGAGAGGCTTCCGAGCGCGAAAAAAGAGATGAGGACGGCGAACCACGGGTACCCGCCGAGGACTATCGTCAGCAGCGCGAGCAGCGCCCCGGTGAGCATCCCCGTGACGCTGGCGGTGTCGAGCGCCCACGAGAGGTAACCGAACCCGACCGTGACGGCGATGGCGAGCGCCACTTCGAGCAGCGTCACGTTCACGGTGAGGACGGTGAACAGCCACAGGAGCAGCGCGACGGAGAAGAGCACGAGCGGGTCGTCGCGCTCGAACAGCACCGAGCGCAACAGCGCCGCCAGGAGCACGCCGCTGGCGGCGAGGAAGACGACCTCCGGGCGGCTCCCTACGCCCGCTGCGACGACCGCCAGCACGACCGACTGGGCGGCTATCGCGGCGACGAACCCGCCGAGCGCGAACGCCGCAGTGGCCGCGATGGCCGACGACGACCGCTGGCGGGCGAGACGCTCCGCGAGGTTCCCGTACGAGAGCAGGAGGACGGCCGCCACGAACGCGTGGACCGGCAGGTCGACGAGCATGACGAGCATCGCCAGTCCGGCGGTCGCGAAGGCGAAGGCCGCCAGACCGCGCAGACGACCCTCCCGACGGTCGCTCGGTCTCGCGAGGAGGTCGAACGCCTTCCCCTCGTCGACGACGAGTGCGAGCGCTCCGAGCGCCGCGAACAGGGCGGCGACGCCCGCGACCAGCACGGACGCGGCGAGCGCGAGCGTTCCGATTCCGGCGAACGCCGCTGCCCGCCGAACACTCTGGTTCACGTTATTGGCCGTTTTGGTGACGCACACTTAACGGTTCCCGAAGGGCGCGGTCCTCACGCGGAGGGGACGGAGTCGTCATCGGCGGAGCGACGGTCACTCGAAGTCGCGGCGCATCGCGATCTCGAACCACGGACAGAGCCGCAGTTGGCGGTACCACTTCGGGTTGTCGTGGAGGCGCTCGTACGGCACCCACATCAGGCCCGCGACCTCCTCCTCGTCGGGGTCGAGACTGGTGTCGTCGAGGGTGACCTGCAGGACCGCACACACCTCGTGTTCGACGCCCTCGTTCGGATAGTAGCGCTTGTACTCGAAGCGGTCGGTCAACTCGACGTCGCCGTACTGGTCCGGCGAGATGCCCAGTTCCTCCTCGAGGCGCTGGCGCGTCGCCTCGTGCTGGGTCTGGTCCTGCTCGGGGTGAGAGGCGACGGTGCCGTCCCAGTAGGTGTCCCAGAGGCGCTTGTCGGGGCTGCGCTGGGCCAGCAGGATGTTGCCGTCGCCGTCGAAGACGAGCGAGGTGAACGCCCGGTGGCGGGTGCCGTCGCCCATGTGGGCTTCCAGCCGGTTGACGATTCCCTGCTCGTTGTCGTCTTCGTCCACCGCGACGACGTGTTGCTCCGCGTTCTCGTGGGTAGCGTCCTCGGACGACCCGGATGCGCTGTCAGCGCTCATGCCATTACAGACGCGCTATCGTTTTCAAAATCTCTTCGAAAAGCTCCTGACGCGCTCGCGGTTGAATTACCGGGTCCGGTCTCCGTCACTCCGCCGACGCGTCGTCTCGCGACCGGTGGTTCGCCGTCGTCCCGCGCCCTCAGTGCTCCACCTCGACGGAACTGCCGAGGTACTTCGAGACGACCGCAGCGACCGAGTCGTCCTTGAACTCGGGGAGGTTCGCTCGAATCTCGTCTTTCAGCGCCTCGTAGTACTCCTCGTCGGTGCGGAGCGCGCGGTACTCGACGCTCGTGACGGTGACGCCGAGCGCCTCGCTCGTCAGCTCGCGGAAGTGGCGCTCGTCGCCTATCTCGCCGCGCCAGAGGTTGTCGCGGAAGAACAGCCAGCCCTCCTCGCCCGGCGGGTCGGCCGTCCGGGAGAGACGCGTTTCGAACTCCTCCGGGTCGATGCTGACGCCGCCGGCCGCCGGTTCGACGCGGAACCGGACCGCGAAGACGTACCGGGCGTCCATCAGCGCAGGTCGTCGAACCGCTCGGCCATGTCGACGTCCTTGTCCGTGATGCCGCCCTCCTCGTGGCTGGTCAGCCGTACCTCGACCTCGTCGTACCGAATCGTCATCTCGGGATGGTGGAACTCCTCGTCGGCGATTTCGCCCACTTCGGAGGCGAACGCGACGCCCGCGAGGTAGTCCTCGAACTCGTAGGCGCGCACTATCTCGTCGCCGTCGCGCTCCCAGCCGCTCGGAATCCGTGCGCTGATCTCGTCGTCGGACAGCAGTTCTGTCATACCGACACCGACGGCTTCGGGGGAAATAAAACTCGTTGCCCAACCTTTTACTGCGGTCGCGGTCGGCGACACGCGCCTGGCGGCGCGTGCCGTCCGGAGCCGACCGTCGTAAACGGTCGAGGTTAGTCGTCGGCGGTGGCGTCGCTGAGCATGTTGGCGACGAACTCCGGCGGTCCCTCGTCCTCGTCGAACGCGGGGTCGAACAACCGGAGCGCGGTGTTGATGGTCGTCCAGTCGTCGTCGGCGGCGGCGTCGCGCAGGCTCTTCGTCGGCGGTGCGAGCAACTGGGAGACGAGCGCGTCGGCCATCGACTCGACGACCTCGCGCTGATCGTCGTTCAGGTCGCCGCTGGCCTCCAGCCGCGAGAGCGCGGTCCCGAGTTCCTGCTCCTTGACCCGGTCCGCTCCCGCGTACATCGCCGCGATGACCTCGTCGGCGCGCTTGCGCTTGTACTGCTCCAGCAGGTTCTCGAACTCCCGGTCGACCATCGCCTCCACCGACTCGGCCGCGGCGCGCCGCTGGGCCTGCGTCTCCTCGGTCACCGACTCCAGGGCCGCCATGTCGTGGACGACCACGCCGTCGATGGCCGCCGCCGCGGGCGAGACGTCGCGCGGCTGGGCGATGTCGACGACCAGCGTCTCGCCCACGTCGTCGACCGTCCCGGCGTCGAGAACGTGGTCGTCGCTGCCCGTCGCGGTGACGACCACGTCCGCACGAGCGAGCCACGTCTCGAGCCCGTCGAGGGTCACGGCGCGAGCGTCGTCCAGTTCGACCGCGTCCGCGAGCGTCTCCGCCCCGCCGAGCGAGCGGTTGGCGACGACGAGGGTGTCGACGCCCGCCTCCGCGAGCGCGTGGGCGGCGACGGTACCCATCTCCCCAGCGCCGACGACGAGCGCCGTGGCGTCGTCGACCTCGCGCTCGTCCGCGACGAGTTCGACCGCGGCGCTGCCGACCGAGACGACGCCCTCGTTGATGGCCGTCTCCGTGCGCGCTCGTTCGCCCACGTGGATGGCTTTGGTCACTGCCTCCTCGAGCACCGGACCGAGCGTGCCGACGTCCTTGGCGTCCTGGTACGCGTCGCGCACCTGTCCGATTATCTGGTCTTCGCCGAGGACGAGCGATTCGAGGCCCGTCGCGACGCGCAGCAGGTGGCGCAGGCTCTCCTCGTGGCCCATCTCGACGACCGAGTGGCCCCCCACGTCGGGCGCGAACTCGGCGAGTACGGCTCGACCGGTCGCAGGAGCGTCGGTGACGACGTACGCCTCGAAGCGGTTGCACGTCTGGAGCGTGAACGCCTCCTGGACGTCCGACGCGGACGCTAGCCGTTCGACCGCGTCCTGCTGGTCTGCGTGGCAGGCGCGAGCCACGTCGTCGAGACTGGCGCGGTCGTGGGAGACGCGCACGCCCGAGATGATGCCGACGCCTGCAGTCACGGTGATTTCCCTCCGACGATTGCGGTACAGAGATTCATCGTAAGCACCCGAATAGGTTCTTATCAGGTAGTTTGAACGGGCTGCACGTAAAGCCTTCTAACCTTCGACACCCGTGACGGCGAGGTCCATCTCTTCGATGTCCTCCAGTATCGCCTCGTGGTCCGCGCTGGCCTCGTAGTAGAAGACGACGTCGAAGGTGCCGTCCCGGAGCAGTTGCTGGCACTCCCAGACGAACTCCTCGTCGTCCAGGGTGAGCCCCTGGTGCTGGTTCGAGGCGAAGTCCGTGTCGTCCGTACCCGAGTAGACGAACGTGTCCGTCGGCTCGTAGCCCGCGTGCCGGGCGATGACGTCGCCCACGTCCACCGTCACCTGGTGCATATCCACGTCCTCGTCGCTCCCGAGGTCCGTGTGGACGACGGCCCCGTTGAGTTCGATATCACCGGGTTCGAGCAGTTGCTTCGTTCGCTGGTAGAGGTCCTCGTCGATGACGTTGTCCATGTTCGCTGGTACCGCCCGGGCAGTTAAACGGCCTACGGTTCCCAGGCGACGGGGCTGGTGACGACTCGCTGGCTTCCGCGAGGATTGACGGACGACGGAGTCGACACGCGGGCGACTCGGCGTCGTTTCACGGCGCGCACTCGTCGCTCTCGGTCGCAGTCGCGTTCGACGCGCGACGCGAGCCGTTGCTGGTCAATCCATCGTTCGCTAAAATGTGTAGGATTTCGCGCGGCAGCGCGATGCACTCCCGCGGTAGAACTATCGCTACCGATACCGATTACAGTCGGGTGAGGTTCGTCGCGCGCGGGCCTTTGTCGGCCTGCTCGATGTCGAATTCGACCTCCTGACCTTCTTCCAGGTCGGGGCCGCCAACGTCCTCCATGTGGAAGAACACGTCCTCGTCCGCATCCTCGGTGTCGATGAAACCGTAACCGCCGGTCTCGTTGAAGAAGTCAACCGTACCTTTCGCCATTGCGTTCTACCCAAATCACCCCATAGTTAAAAAGGTATGCACCGACGCCGGCTGTGACACTCGGTAACGCGTCGCTTCTCTCCGGGTCGGCGCACCGAATCGATTCACGACGTTTGTGGTAACGTTCAACACATGGATGGATGGCAAGGCTGATACCGGTCGCGTGAATCAGTACGGACCGAGATGTTGGCGCGGGTCCGGAACAGGTTCGAAACGGCGTACGAGCGACACCTACAGCGGAGCATCTCGGGCGCGCCGACGCACGTCGCCGTCATCCAGGACGGCAACCGGCGGTACGCCAGCCAGCAGGGCGAGGATGCCCCGGACGGACACCGCGCGGGCGCGCAGACGACCGAGCGGGTGCTCGACTGGTGCGAGGAACTCGGTATCGAGGAGTTGACGCTGTACGCCTTCTCGACCGAGAACTTCGAGCGCCCCGAACACGAGCGCCAGGCGCTGTTCGACCTGCTGGAGGAGAAGCTCCGCGAGTTCGCCGACGCCGAGCGCGTCCACGACGGCGAGGTCTGCATCCGAACCATCGGTGAGGTCGACCAGCTTCCACAGCGCGTCCGCGACGCCGTCGAGTACGCCGAGCGCCGCACCCACGACTACGACCGCTTCGTCCTGAACATCGCGCTGGCGTACGGTGGCCGAAACGAACTGCTCGGCGCGGCCCGCGACGTCTCGCGGGCGGTCGCCGACGGCGACCTCGACCCCGGGGATATCTCCGTCGAGACCATCGAACAGCGCCTCTACGACTGCCCCGTGCGCGACGTGGACCTCATCATCCGGACCGGCGGCGACGAGCGTACCAGCAACTTCCTGCCGTGGCACGCCAACGGCAACGAGGCCGCCGCCTTCTTCTGCACGCCGTACTGGCCCGAGTTCTCGAAGATAGATTTCCTGCGCGCCGTGCGGACCTACGAGTCCCGGGAGGAGTCGTTCCGGCAGGCGAAGGTCCAACGCGCGCTCGCGCTGGTGCGGGCGGTCGGCGGCGTCGAACTGGACGAGGCCCGCTCGGTCATCCGGACGTTCGCGGAGTACGTGCCGGACGGCACGTCGGTCGAGGAACTGGAGTCGCCGGAGGAGCAGACGGCGGAGTGAGTTCGCGCTAGTTTATCGTCCGAAACACCGGAAGACTCTACCGCCGTCTTCCGAACTGCGGACTATCGTCCGAAACGCCGGAAGACCCTACCGCCGTCTTCCGAGCTTCGGACTACCGCCCGAAGCGCCGCTGTCTGTTCTTGTAGTCCAGTATCGCGCGCAGGTAGTCGCGCCGTCGGAAGTCCCGCCAGTTCACGTCGGTGAAGTACAGTTCCGAGTACACCGACTGCCATATCATGAAGTCCGACAGCCGCTCCGCGCCGGTCTTGATGACGAGGTCGGGGTCGGTCGGGAAGACGAGATGCTCCTCGATTTCGGACTCGTCGACCGCGTCGGGGGCGACCGACCCCTCCTCGACGCTCTCGGCGACGGCGCGCACCGCCTCGGCGAACTCGTGTTTCCCGCCGAGACCGATGCTCACCTGGATGGGTGCGTCGGCGCGCTGGGTGTCTCCGGGGCCCCGGACGGCGGTCTTGCGCGGTGCGGCGACGTTCTCCAGTTCGCGCTCCAGCGTCGGAACCGCGCCGGAGTCGAGCACGCTGACGTACACCGTCACGCGTTCGGCGCCGTAGTCGAACGCCCAGTCGAAGAACCGTTCGAGCGTCTCGTACGCCCCCTGCTCGAGGAGGTCGCGCTCGGTGATGACGACGGCGATCTGGCGGGGCGGGTCGGCGTCGTGACGGCGGACGCGGGCGGCGAGGTAACGGTCGTACAGTCCCACTATCCTGTGGTGGCCCGGGGCGAATCTTAAGCGTGACGACCCGTGGCGAGCCTACGCGACGGGTCGCCCGGGCGTTCGCGGGGTGGCCAGTTATACTGGTCGCCGTCGATACGTTCCTCATGGAGCACGTCGAGTATCTCTACACGTTCGGGATGGACGAGGCGGAACTCGAACGCTACCTCCGGGAGGCCGAGACCGGCGTCCTCTCGCTCGCCCGGGGAGACGACGCGTACGCGGTGCCGGTGGGCTGTCACTTCGACGGTGACCGACTCCTCCTGCGTCTCGCCGCCGAGTCGGGAAGCGAGAAGATGTCGTTCGTCGAGGACACCGACCGGGCCTGTTTCGTCGTCTACGAGGCGACGACCGACGAGTCGCGGAGCGTTCTCGTCACCGGCGAACTCCGGGAAACCGACGAGGAGTTCGACGAGACGAAGATAAACGAGTGGTTCGCGCCGCTCCGGGTGTTCGACGAGGCCATCGACGAGGTCGAGCCCGTGCTGTACGAACTGGAGATGGCGACGGTCACCGGGAGACGGACCTGAGAGGCGACGGTCGGTCTCCGCATCCGTGTGGAATGTGATACCGAAACCTGGGAAATATTTTGCTCGTATAGACTGAAAAGATATTTCACTACCGGGGCCGGTAGTGTCTCGGACGCGTGACGGAACGTGACGACGGAGACATCGGGGCAGGCATCTATCGGACAGCGTTCCGTGGGACGAGAGCGCCGGCCATCATCACCGACCCCGACCTCGTCGTCCGGGACGCCAACGACGCCTGCCTCGAGTTCACCGGCTACTCCCGGCCGGAACTGGTCGGCCAGACGGCGCTCGACCTGTTCGAGGAGTCGGCGGTGTGCGACGAGATCGTCGCGACGCTCGCGCGCGGCGACACGTGGAACGGCGAGGTGGAGGTCGCGACGAAGGACGGTCGACTCGTCTACGGCCGGGGGTCGTGCACGCCGGTCACCGTCGACGGCGAGACGCGCGGCTACGTGGGCTTTTTCACCGACCGGACGCAGCACCGGCAGTACGAGCAGAGCCTCCGCATCCTCAACCGCGTGCTCCGGCACAACCTCCGCAACGACGCCAACGTCGTCCTCGGACGCATCGAGATGGTCGCGGAGCAGGTCGACGACCTGGCGCTCCGCGATTCGCTGGCCACCGCGCGGGAGAAGGTCGACGCGATACTGGACTACGCCGAGACGGCACGCAACCTGGACGACCTGCTCTCGAACACCGGGTCATCGCTGCACCCCGTTCGACTCGACGAGGTGCTGCGACGGAAGGTCCGGGCCGCCGCCGAGCGGTATCCGGACGCCGAGTTCGTCACCGACTTCGGTTCCGACCCGGTCGTCGTCGCGGCCGACGACGCGGTCGGGACGGCGCTCGAAGCGGTGCTGGTCAACGCCGTCCAGCACAACGACAAGGCGACGCCGCGGGTCGCCGTGGACGTCGCGGTCGAGTCGGGACACGCCACGGTCACGGTAGCGGACAACGGTCCGGGCGTCCCGGCGAGCGAACGCGACCGCATCTTCGGCCGCGAGGAGATCGACGCAGTCCACCACGGCCAGGGACTGAAGCTGTTCTTCGTCGACCGCCTGATGGAGACGTACGGCGGCGAGGTGTGGGCCGAGGACAACGACCCCGAGGGTTCGGCGTTCAAACTGCAGTTCCGGACGAGCGACGAGTCCTGATTCCGCCGGACTGCGGGAAACGTCGGCTAGACGCTCAGCCGAATCGTCTCGTCGGTGATGTCCCCGATATACTGGTGTCGAAGGTGGTGGACCTCCTGGTTGACGACGCCCTCCCACTCCAGGTCCTCGAGCGTGTCTCTGTCGGCGCCTGAACTGACGGTGACGTAGAGCGACCCGTCGCGCACGTCGTCGACGGTACCGACCTGGACGCCGTTTGCTGCGACGACTCGCTTTCCGACCTGTTTCTCGGTGAAGTCGGCCATGTCCGACGGTTCGGTCCGGAAGCAAGTGTGCGTTCGGGCCGCACCGACGGGACGCGTCGCCCGTCGACATCGAAACGGTTTTTCTCCCGACATCTCAACTTCGTTCATGGACGACGTCGACCCCGTCACGGTCCGCGAAACCATCCTGGCCGACGCGGCGGACCTCCTCGCCGGCGTCGAACGGCGCTGGGGCGACCTCCACCGACTCGATTCCGTCACGGTGGACCCGCTCCCCGGCGACGACGACTCGTTCCCGGCGAGCGCCGACCGCTTCTACGAGCAGTTCTACCCCTACGCGGCCGGCGCGGTCGTCACCGACGAGGCCGGACGCCTGCTCTGCGTCGATAGCGAGGCTCGCGGCGAGTGGGAGACGCCCGGCGGCGCGGGTGAGCCCGGCGAACGCCCGGCAGAGACGGCCCGCCGCGAGACGCGCGAGGAGACCGGCATCGAGTGCGAACTCACGGACGTCCTCTTCGTCCGCCGGATGGAGGTCGACCTCGGCCGGTCCGAGACGCTCCCGATTCCCGTCGTCGCCTTCACCGCGCGACGCACGGGCGGGGTCGAACTCGACGCGGACGCCCTCGACGACCACGAGGAAGTCGCCGACGTTCGGTGGTTCGAACCGGCGGCGGTGCCGACCGACCTCCGGGAGTACGAGACGATTCGCGCGCACCTCGATACCCTCGACGGCGCGGGGAGTGCGCGGTAACGGCGACCCCGTTCCGCGTCGGCCGCGGACGTTCCGGAGCGGAACCGTCAGCGATAACTATCAGATGTATTACTATTAGGTGGATGACGTACGACGCCATCGTCTTCGACAACGACGGCGTGCTCGTGGAACCGCCCGCCGAGGACGTGCTGGTCGCTGCCGCCCGCGACGCGTTCGCCGAAGTCGGCGTCGAGTCGCCCGACGAGCACCACGTCGAGGCGATGGTCCGCGGCGTGACGCCCGAACGTCTCCGCGAGGTGTGCGGCGCCTACGACCTCGACCCGGCGACGTTCTGGCGGGCGCGCGACCGCACCGCCGCGGCGGCCCAGCGCCGGGAACTCCGCGCCGGCCGAACCGCGACGTACGACGACGTGACCGCGCTGGCGTCGCTCGACCGCCCGTTCGGCGTGGTCAGCACGAACCAGCACGAGACCATCGAGTTCGTCCTCGACCACTTCGAACTCCCCGAGTTCGAGACGTACTACGGCCGGCCCCCGACGATAGAGAGCCTCCGACGGAAGAAGCCGAACCCTCACTACCTCGACGCCGCGCTCGCGGACCTCGACGTCTCGGACGCGCTGTTCGTCGGCGATAGCGAGAGTGACGTGCTGGCGGCGGCGAACGCGGGCGTCGACTCGGCGTTCGTCCGCCGTCCGCACCGCGAGGGGTACGCTCTCGACGCCGAACCGACGCACGAAATCGCTGGGCTGGACGAACTGCCCGCGCTCGTCCGGTAGCCGACCGTCGCGCTCGTCAGTAGCCGAGTCGGGCGAGCGTCGCGGCGAGTTCCTCGCGGTACGGGTCGCCGAAGTAGTAGACGTGCACGACCAGCGGGTAGAGCGCGTACACGTCCCGGCGCGATTCGTAGCCGGGGTCGATTCCCCGACGGGCGTCGTAGCGCTCGAAGAACGGGTCGCCGACCGTCCCCGTCCAGTCGAGGTACGCCAGTTCGACCTCGGCGTGGGCGTAGTAGGTCGCGGGGTCGAGGAACGCCGCGACCTCGCCGTCGCGCGCGAGGACGTTGTTGGTCCAGGCGTCGCCGTGAATCAGCGACGGTGCGTCGGGTTCGACCAGCAGGGCGTCGCAGTCGGCGGCGACCTCCTCGACGCGTCCGGCGAGCGCCGTCGGCAGTTCGCCGGCCTCGCGGGCGGCCTCGGCGGCGTACCGGAGTCGCCGGTCGCGGTAGAACGCGACCCAGGAGTCCGTCCAGGGGTTGGGCTGGACCAGCGTCCCGGTGAGGGTGTCGCGCTCGAACCCGAACGCCCGGGCCGTCGTCTCGTGGAGCGCGGCGAGGTGGTCGGCGACGTCGCGTTCGACCGCGGGCGTGAGACGGGACTCGCCCTCGACGTACTCGAGGAGCAACAGGTCGTCGCCGGCGCGGTGAACGTCGGGAACCGGCAGCCCCGCGTCCGCGAGGCGAGCGAGCATCTCGGCTTCGACGGTGAGGGGAGCGTCGCCGGTCTTGGCGACGAGCGAGTCCCGGTCCGCGAAGTCGACGCGGTGGACGGTGCCCATCTCGCCGCCGTCGAGTTCGACCAGCGCGGCGGGCCGCTCGTCGACGGCGGCGGCGATTCGAGTCGCGAGGTCGGACGTCACGTCCGCGTCGTCGCTCGCCCCGGCCAACAGTGGTGCGGTTCGGACCGACGCGGAGGACGTCCGTGACCGCTCGCCTCGGGCTCCTGACGACCGCTTCGGCGGGAAACCGGACGCGACCGGTGGACAGCTTTACCTCCGTTCCGTACGTATCCGAAGGTATGAACGTTCTCGTCGCCGGCGGAACCGGGTTCGTCGGACGGAATCTCGCCGCCGAACTGGACGACCGGGGCCACGACGTGACGGTACTCGCGCGGAACCCGGACGAGGCCGACCTTCCCGAGGGCGTCGCCACCGCGATGGGCGACGTGACCGCCAGGGCGTCCATCGTCGAGGCCTTCGACGGACAGGACGTCGTCGTCAACCTCGTCGCGCTGTCGCCGCTGTTCGAACCGCCGCGGGGGCTGAGCCACACGAGCGTCCACCTCGGCGGCACCCAGAACGTCGTATCGGCGGCCGAGGAGCGCGGCGTGGACAAGATAATCCAGATGAGTGCGCTCGGCGCGGACCCGGCCGGCCCGACCGAGTACCTCCGCGCGAAGGGGCGGGCCGAATCTGTCGTGAAGGAGTCGGACCTGCGCTGGACCATCTACCGCCCCTCGGTCGTGTTCGGCGACGGCGGGGAGTTCCTCTCGTTCACGAAGAAACTGACACCGCCGTATCTCGCGCCGCTGCCGGGCGGCGGGAAGACGCGGTTCCAGCCGATCTGGGTCGGCGACATCGCGCCGATGCTGGCCGACGGCGTCGAACCGGAGCACGACGGCGACACCTACGAAATCGGTGGACCGGACGTGTTCACCCTCGCGGACGTGGCGAGACTCGTGCGTCGCGCGAACGGACAGTCGGTCACCGTCGTCCCCGTCCCGATGGCGCTGGCAGGTGCGGGACTGAAGATAGCCGGGGCTATTCCCGGCTTCCCGATGGGAGCCGACCAGTACCGCTCGCTGCAGCTCGACAACGTCACGCGGGACAACGACGTCGAGTCGTTCGGTGTCACACCCCAAAACATGAAAAGCCTCGAAGAGTATCTAGGAGTCGAGAGGCGAACCCCTGACGGAAAGTAGAAACTCCGACAGGTATGAGAAATTACCTGTATGTAGGTAGACCTGTGTGGACATATCCAGACTTAAAGAAGGGGTGTATGATAGCTGTCTGGTCGAATAGGGAGACGCCAGGAAATCGCTCCCTTCGGGGGGTTTACCGGGGAGAGTGTCTTTTATCCGAGACGCGAAACACCAAAAAGCTTATCTGGTTATTCATAGTGGTGTCTTTCAAACGGAGAACGGTACCGAAAATGAAACTCGCGATGATCGGGTTCGGTCAGGCTGGTGGCAAGATTGTCGATAAGTTCCTGGAGTACGACCAGAGAACTGGCAGCGGCATCGTCCGCGCGGCAGTCGCGGTCAACACCGCCAAGGCCGACCTTATGGGGCTCGAACACATCCCGCAGAACAACAGGGTGCTCATCGGGCAGTCCCGCGTCAAGGGACATGGAGTCGGAGCAGACAACGAACTCGGCGCGGAAATCGCCGAAGAGGACATCGACGAAGTACAGGGGGCGATAGACAGCATCCCCGTCCACGAGGTGGACGCGTTCCTCATCGTGGCCGGGATGGGCGGCGGCACCGGTAGCGGTGGCGCGCCCGTCATCGCCAAGCATCTCAAGCGCATCTACACAGAACCGGTGTACGGCCTCGGCGTCCTGCCGGGCAGCGACGAGGGCGGCATCTACACCCTCAACGCCGCGCGCTCGTTCCAGACGTTCGTCCGCGAAGTGGACAACCTGATGGTGTTCGACAACGACGCCTGGCGACAGTCCGGCGAGAGCGTCGAGAGCGGCTACGAGGAGATAAACGAGGAGATAGTCACTCGCTTCGGCATCCTGTTCGGTGCGGGAGAAGTCGGCGGCGACGACGACGTCGCCGAGAGCGTCGTCGACTCGAGCGAGATCATCAACACGCTCAGCGGCGGCGGCGTCTCGACCATCGGCTACGCCGCCGAGGAGGTCGAGATGCAGGAGTCCAGCGGACTGCTCTCGCGGTTCACGGGCGGCGACGGTGGCGGGTCGGACGACAGCGCCCACACCACCAACCGCATCACGAGCCTCGTCCGGAAGGCGGCGCTCGGCCGGCTGACGCTGCCCTGCGAGATAGACGGCACCGAGCGCGCGCTGCTGGTGCTGTCCGGTCCGCCCGCCCACCTCAACCGGAAAGGAATAGAGCGCGGCCGCAAGTGGCTCGAAGAGCAGACCGGCAGCATGGAGGTTCGCGGCGGCGACTACCCCGTCAACGAGCCGAACGTCGCCAGCGTCGTCCTGCTGTCCGGCGTGACGAACGTCCCGCGCATCAAGGAACTCCAGCAGGTCGCCATCGAGGCACAGGAGAACATCGACGACATTCGCCAGGAGAGCGAAGAGAACCTCGAAAACCTCGTCGAGGATGAGGAGGATGAACTCGACCCGCTGTTCTAGGCTCGCCACCCTCGTCGTCGCCGCCGCGCTCGTCCTCTCGGCAGTCGCGCCGGCGGCGGCCATCTCGGTGAGCAAGGACGGCGTGCCCGGCGAGGCGAAGGTCGGGTCGGAGGTCAGCGGTTCGGTCACCCTGACGGAGCTCTACGGCGACTACGAGCAGTGGACGCTCCGCGGCGAGACGGAACTGAAGGACGTCACGTGGACCGTGACGACCTTCGACCAGGCCGGCAACCAGAAGAGCAAGCAGTCGTACGACGGCCAGTCGTTCAACCACTCGCTCAGCCTCGACAGCGGCGTGAGCGAGGTGAAGCTGACGGTCAAAGGGACGGTCCCCGAAGTGGAGAGCTACACCTACGACTCCCGGCCGGCGTTCACGTTCGCGGAACTGACCCAGGTTCGGCAGGGCGGCAACTCCAACACGTTCCGGACCGTCTCGGTCGACCACTACACCGAGAAGAGCAAGCAGGCCCGCAACGCCATCGGCGACGCCGAGCAGGCCATCGACGACGCCCCGAGCGGTGCCGACACGGCGGACGCCGAGAGTTCGCTCGACGACGCCGTCACGGCGTACAAGGCGGGCAACTTCCAGCTCGCCACCGACCTCGCGGGCAAGGCCGAGGAGAGCGCCAACACGGCCGCGAAGGAGGCCCAGCAATCCCAGCAGCGGACCACGCTGCTGATGTACGGCGGCGTCGCCGTCGTCCTGCTGCTCGTCGTCGGCGGTGGCGTCTACTGGTACCGTTCCCAGCAGCAGAACACGAGCAAACTGCGTTGACATCCTCCCCGCCCTAACGGGCGAGGATTCCCCGAAGGGGATATTCAGGTTGCGCGTTTCCTCGGGGTTCAAGTACGCGTTCGCGTGACCCGTCAACGGTCGCCGTCCAGTTGTGACCACGGACGTGCGTTCCAGCGCGTGTAGCCCTGTCAATGGGGCCTTCCTCCCCGCAATCTGCGGGCGTCAACGACGGCTGGCTATTCAACCAGCGAGGTAGCACGGTTCGACTCGCCCGAAGCGTTAGCCCGTGCATGGTTCACCCTCCTGTTGTGCGATATTCTCTGAAGCGTTCAGGTCAGCGTGGCGTCCACGATCACACTCCGAACACGCAAAGTGGTCGCCATCACGGGTTCCCATCGAACCACACGTCGAACATCGCTGGCTGGTGTGGTATGCATCGACCTTCTCGACGCGGATACCAGCGCATTCGGCTTTGTAGGTGATGAACTGTTGGAGTTGGTGGAAATGCCATGAGTGGACGCCTGACCATGAACTGTTCTGGCGGATGCCTTCGAGGTCTTCCATCCGAATGACGGGGTTCTCGAACTGGTCCGCGAACGTGATGAGGCGACGGGAGAGTTTGTGATTCAGGTCTTTGATTCGGCGCTGTTCTTTGTCACCCACACGGTTGCGTGCGCGAAGCGCACCCGCTTCCGAAAGCGAATCGCGTAGGGAACGATATTTGCGCCGAACGTACTTCGCCTCACCACCCGACGCCAGCATTGACTCGTCCTTGCCGTGGGCAGTCACAGCGAGGATGTATCGTTCGCCTATATCGACGCCGATGGGCGTCTCGCCCGACGTGTCGGTGTCGTATTCGATGTTGAACGTACAGAACCAATCGTCACCGCGACGGTAGACCTGTAGGCGGGTCTTGTCGGCGTCTCCTTCGACCAGTCGGTCTACGGGGTCGGCTATGTCGTCGTACACCTCTATTGGGGTGTACCACCATTGGGAGACGCACGGGAAGCCGACGACGACCGTGCCGTTCTCAGTGGTGTCGATTTCCCAGTTCTGGTTGTTGACAGCGAACGGTTGGCTCTCTCGGTAGCGAACCGCTCCGTCCTTGTTGTGGTCGGATTTCGCCTCTCGGATGGCTTGGTTCTGGATAGCCGAGTAGAGTGCGTTGTCAATGCTGGCTGTGGTCACGGACTTGCCGAAGTCGCCGTTCTCCCATCCGTCGATACAGAACTGCTTGGTGTCACGGTAGAGGCGAGAGGCGCGTTGCCACTCTTTGCGCCGTGAGAGGGATGGGTTGTGGAACTTCGCGGTGACTGCCACCGTGACCATTACATTTATAATTTTATATACTGGCTTAATTATCTGTTGGGATATTAGGCCGTGCTATCGTCGGTGGTTTGTGTCATTGACTGTCGGATTCATCCCTGCCCTAAAGGGCGGGGTTTTCTCCTCGTACTTCCGTAATCTCCCGCGACCCTTCTTCCACAGTTCCTTAACACCTCACCGTCTACGCCCGACCATGCAGGTCGTCGTCCCGTTCGCGCCCGGAGAGCCCAAGACCAGACTGGCCGAGGCGCTCGCCGCCGACGAACGCCGTGCGTTCGCGCAGACGATGCTCCGGGACGTGCTCGACGCCGTCCGGGCGACGGGCCGGGAGCCGACGGTGCTCTCGACCCAGCCCGTCGACGTGGACGCCCCGGTCACGGTCGACCCGCGTCCCCTGACGCCCGCGGTGAACGAGGTGCTCGGAGACGGCGCGACGGCGGTCGTGATGGCCGACCTCGCGCTGGCGACGCCCGACGCGCTGGAGCGACTCTTCTCGGCGGACGGCGACGTGGTGCTCGCGCCCGGTCGCGGCGGCGGGACGAACGCGCTGGTCGCGCGCCACCCCGAGTTCCGCGTCGACTACCACGGCACCTCCTACCTCGACCACCGCGAGGCCGCCCGGGCGGCCGGCGCGAGCGTCATCGAAGTGGACTCGTTCCGCCTCGCGACCGACGTGGACGAGTCCGCCGACCTCGCAGAGGTGCTGTTGCACGCCGACGGCCGGGCGCGCGACTGGCTGGCGGACGCCGGGTTCGGGCTGTCGGTGACCGACGGGCGGGTCGAGGCGCGGCGAGGAGAGGAGTAGCGACGACTACGCCGGAGCCGACAGGTTCGCGACCGCTCCGTCTGCGGGGCCGCCCGCGGCGGGCGACCGACGAACCGGCGCGGGTCGGTCGACGGGTGACTCGGCGAACTGCAGGCGGAGCCAGCCGAGCCACGGAATCCGGAACTCCGCGGTGCCGACGACCCACTGCGGCTTGACCGGGCCGGTGAGCGCGAGCGCGCCGACCTGGTCGTAGGCTCCGTTGTTGTCGCCTTTCGTGATGAAGCCGGCGTGGGGCGCGGGGCAGTAGGCCAGTTCCCCGCAGTCGTCGGCGCCGCCGACGTACTCGGGGTTCGCCTCGTCGTACCAGTTCTCGCCCTCCTCGACCCAGAAGTGCGCCCGGTGGATTATCGGCGTCCGGTCGGACTCGCCGTCGGGCCTGAAGATTATCACGTCGCCGTAGCTCCCGAACTTCTCGTAGCCGGCTCGCTCGCCGGCCGCGTAGGTGACGACGCCCGTCCCGTCCCGCGCGGCGTCGCCGGCGAGGCGGTGTTCCTCCATGACGAAGACGAGGTCGGTTCGGGACATGTGCGGTTCCATACTCGGACTCTCGACCGCCACCATCGGCGGCCAGACGCCGCTGACGGCGAACAACAGGAGGCCGATGGCGACCACCCAGCCGGCGGTCGACAGCACGTCGCGGACGATGGCGACCGGCTCGTCGTCGGTCGTCCGGAGCCAGTGGAGCCACTCCCGGGGACCGGCGTCGTTCGGCGGTGACATTCAGGGGAGGGTGTGTCTCGGGTTCGCTTGAATGTTCGGATTCGTGGAACGTTCCGCGGGCTCCCGGGCAGTCCGCATCGCGCAGTCCCCGTCGCCCGCGTCGCTCGCCGCCGTCGGCGGTCCGTTCCCGGCAACCTCGTCCGCGGTTCCAAACCCTTTTCGTCGCGGTCACGTAGTACGACGCGTGATTCCCGGGACCGCCGAGTACGACGTCGACGTCACCATCGACCAGCGCGAAGTCGACGACCTTCTCGCGGTCACGCCGGCCGACGTCTCGGCCGCGGACGAACTCACGTTCGCGAAGAACGTCTTCGTCCCCCTGACGACCGCCTGCCGGTACACCTGCACCTACTGCACGTACTTCGACGCGCCTGGCGAGGCGTCGCTGCTCTCGCCCGAGGAGGTGCGGGACGTCGTCCGCCGCGGCGCGGACGCCGGCTGCACGGAGGCGCTTTTCACCTTCGGCGACGACCCTGACGACCGCTACACCCGCATCCACGACCAGCTCGAGGAGTGGGGCCACGACTCCATCCACTCCTATCTCCGGGAGGTCTGCGAACTCGCGCTCGATGAGGGCCTGCTGCCGCACTCGAACCCCGGCGACCAGACGCGCGAGCAGATGGCGCAGGTCGCGGACGTGAACGCCAGCATGGGCGTGATGCTGGAGACGACGGCGGACGTGGACGCCCACGCCGGTCCCCGTCGGAAGAGCCCGGGCCAGCGGCTCCACACCATCCGGACGGCGGGCGAACTCGGCGTGCCGTTCACGACCGGCGTCCTCGTGGGCATCGGCGAGGACTGGGACGACCGCGCGGAGAGCCTGCTGGCCATCCGCGACCTGCACGAGCGCT
This sequence comes from Halomicrococcus pelagicus, assembly GCF_051917725.1. Taxonomy (GTDB): domain Archaea; phylum Halobacteriota; class Halobacteria; order Halobacteriales; family Haladaptataceae; genus Halomicrococcus. The sequence goes on along the minus strand of NZ_JBQBLX010000003.1, from coordinate 201,709 downwards.
ACGGCCACGTCCAGGAGGTCATCGTCCAGAACGTCGTGCCCAACGAGCGGTCGTCCTTCGAGCAGCCCTCCGTCGAGACCATGCGGCGCGTCGTGGCGATGGCCCGCCACGCGCTCCCCGAGGACGTGTCGGTGCAGGTGCCGCCGAACCTCTCGCCCACCCGCGAACTGCTGGACTGCGGCGTCGACGACCTCGGCGGCGTCTCGCCCGTGACCGACGACCACATCAACCCGGAGTACAAGTGGCCGGCCCTGCGCGAACTCGAAGACATCGCCGACGAGGCGGGCGTTCCGCTTGCCGAACGGCTACCGGTCTACGAGCGGTATCTCGACGGGTCCGGGGAGTGGGTGAGCGAACGCGTCCGCCGCGCCATCGAGGACGTCGAACCGAGCGGCGCGTGAGCCGACGTCTCGCTACGCCTGCCGGTGGTCCCGCGGCACGAGCGGCGTCCCGTCGGCGTTGGGCGCGAGTCGCGGCCCGAACGGCGGGTCCGACGGGTCTATCTCCCGCACCTGGCGGTAGTCGGTCGAGCGCTCGGCGGGCGTGCGGCCGATGGCCGATATCATCTCGACGTACTCCGAGAACGAGCGGAACTCGCCGAACTCGCCGCCGGCGCGCTTCGTTATCTCCTCGCTGAGGATGGTGCCCATGAAGTCGTCCGCGCCGCAGGATAGCATCTTCAGCCCCTGCTCGTCGCCGTACTTCACCCACGACGACTGGACGTGGTCGACGTTGTCGAGGAAGAGCCTGGAGACGGCTATCATCAGTTCGTCCTCGTGGGTCGTCGCGCCCGCGTCGACCATCCCCCGCTCGTGGAGGGGGGTGTTCCGGTGGACGAACGAGAGGGGGACGAACTCCGTTATCGCGCCGGTGCGGTCCTGCAACTCGCGGACCCGTTCGAGATGCATGGCGCGGTGCATCTCGTTCTCGACGTGGCCGTACATGATGGTCGCGGTGGTGTCGAGGCCGACCGACGCGGCGGCCTCCATCGCTTCGAGCCACTCGTCGGTGCCGATCTTCCCGGGGCAGATGACCCCGCGCACCTCGTCGACGAGAATCTCGGCGGCGGTGCCGGGGACGCTGTCGAGACCCGCCTCCTCGAGGCGGCCGTACACCTCCTCGTAGCTCCAGTCGGTGCCCCGGCGAGCGTGGTAGGCCTCCTCGGGCGTCATCGAGTGGAGGTGGACGCCGTCGAGGTTCATGGCGCGCATCTGGTCGACGTACGTGCCGGGGTCGGTCTCGTACGCGCCCGGCGACTTGTAGTTCAGGTCGCCCCTGTCGCTCGCTTCGAGGCGTTCGCGGTGCTCGTCGTCGAGCGCGAGCGCGGGGTGGAGGCCGCTGACCGAGGTGACCTCGTAGATGCCCCGCTCGCGGGCGTCGCTGACTATCTCGCGCGACTCGGCGGGCGTCTTCGTGAACCCCTCGTGGTCCGTCTCCGCGCCGGTCTCGAAGTTCTCCGCCGTGTCCTTGAAGTTGCAGAACAGACAGCCCGTGTTGCAGGCCGTGGTGACGTTGTTGTTCAGGTTCGCGACGAAGGTGACGCGGTCGCCGACCACGTCGGCCCGGCGACGGTCGGCGGCTTCGAGGACCCGCTCTTTCCGGGCCGGGTCGATTCCCGGGCGGTCGGTGCCGGTCGTCAGCAACTCGACGCCGTCCGCGACGGTGAGACGGGTGCCGTCGCGGGCCTTCGCCAGGGCGTTCTCGAACGACTGGTCCGTCTCCGCCTCGTGTTCGAACTCGAACCGGTTCCTGGGGACGTTGTGTCCCCCGCGCGCTTCGGCCATACTCGCCCCACTCACTCGACGGACAAAAAGCGGCGGGTACCGGAATCGAAGCGTCGACCGTTCGGGACGCTCGCCGGCCTCGGGCGCACCGCCGGGGCCGTCCGCCGAGCGCGTCCCGACCGTCTCCGGTATCCGGCGGGGGGTTTCGAAAGTTTGACTCTCGCCCGCGCCAGACGAGAGACAGTGACCAGCTATCGGAACGTCGTTCTGTTCGTACTGCTCGCGGCGGCGTGGGGGTCGGCGTTCATGGCCATCAAGGCCGGGCTCGCGTACTTCCCGCCGGTGCTGTTCGCCGCGGTCCGCTACGACGTGGCCGGCGTGCTGATGCTCGCGTACGCCGCCTACGCCACCGAGCGCTGGCGACCCCGGACCGGCGACGAGTGGCGACTCGTCCTCGTCGGCGGCGCGCTGATGATCGCGGGCTACCACGCCTTCCTGTTCGTCGGCGAGACCGAGACCACCAGCGCCGTCGCCGCCATCGTCGTCAGCCTCAGCCCGATTCTGACGACGGGGTTCGCGCGCGTCCTGCTGCCGAGCGAACGTCTCACTCCCGTCGGCATCGCCGGCCTGCTCCTCGGACTCGTCGGCGTCGCGATACTGAGCCTCGGGAAACCCCACCCCGAAGGGCTCGTCACGCCGGGATTCGTCGGCAAGCTACTCGTCCTCGCGGCTGCCGTCTCCTTCGCGCTCGGGAGCGTGCTCACGCGCCGCATCGACGCCGACCTGCCGATCGAGACGATGGAGGCGTGGTCCATGGTGCTCGGCGCGCTGATGATGCACGCCGTCAGTCTCGCGCGGCCGGCCGAGTCGCTGGCCGCCGTGGAGTGGACCCCCGAGGGAATCGCGGCGCTCGCGTACCTCTCGCTGGTCGCGAGCGCGCTCGGCTTCCTCGTCTACTTCGACCTGCTGGCGCGGCTCGGTCCCATCGAGATAAACCTCGTCTCGTACGTCGCGCCCGTGTTCGCCGCCCTCTCGGGGTGGCTGTTCCTCGACGAACGAGTGACGCTGGCGACGGTCGTCGGCTTCCTCGTCATCTTCGCCGGCTTCTGCTTGGTGAAACGCCGCGCGCTCGCTCGCGAACTCCCGCGGCTGCGGGCCGCCCTCTCGTCCGGCCGATAGTCCGCTCGCGGCCCGCTCTCCGAGTCGAACGTCCACCATGTAGTCATAAGAATTTTATCACGAGGGTGTCTACGGTCTGAGAGATGGCGTCTCCGAAACCCCGGTTCAGGGGCGAGGACGCGGTACGCGACCTCGACGCGGCGCTGCGGACGATGAAGCGAGAGGGCTGTCACCTCCTCGTCACCGGCGAGGTCGACGCCCGCGTCGCCGACCGGGCGACCCGTCGACTGTTCGGCGACCCGAACTACGACCGCAAGCGCGTGCTGGCGGCGCCGGACCCGTCCACCCACGTCGACCGCTGCCTGCCGGTCGACGTGTCCCCGACCGACCCGGCCGTCTGGGTCGTCGACCCGACCGGGCGCGCCCGGTCGATTCCCCCTTCGGCCGGGGACTACACACTCCCGGACGCGGACGACGACGGGAGCGACCTCGAACGCCTCCGGCAGGAACTCGTGCAGGCGGTCGCGTTCTACGCCGACGCCGGGGACGGCCTCGCGCCGGCCGAACTCCGGGTCGGCGTCGCGTCCGCGGACGCGCTCCTGGAGCGCGACGACCGGCACGCGGTCGAGCAGTTCCTGCGGACCCTCGGCGCGCTCGTCCGCGGCGTCGACGGGATGGGCCACGTCCAGGTCGCGCTGCCAGACGACCATCCCACGGTGGCGTCGCTGTCGCCGCTGTTCGATGCACGTATCGAACTTCGCCGGCGCGACGGACTGGTACCCGAACAGCGCTGGCACGTCCCCGACCGCGACGTCACCACCGCCTGGACGCAGCTCTGAGGGCGGTCGACGTCGAGTGCTGGCGGGTCGGCGCGACGACGCGCCGGTGAGAAGGAGGTCGTCCGTCTAGCGGTGGACGTCGACCGACTCCAGGACGACCTCCTCTTTCGGCTGGTCGTTCGGGCCGGTCTCGACGGAGCCGATCTCCCGGACCACGTCCATGCCGTCGGTCACTTCGCCGAAGACGGCGTGGCGGTCGTCGAGGTGCGGCTGGGCGTCCAGCGTGATGAAGAACTGCGACCCGTTCGTGTCCGGACCGGAGTTCGCCATCGAGAGGATGCCCTCGCTGTCGTGGCGCAGTTCGGGGTGGAACTCGTCGTCGAACTCGTAGCCGGGGCCGCCGCGACCGGTTTCCGTGGGGTCGCCGCCCTGGATCATGAAGTCCTCGATGATGCGGTGGAACTGTACGTCGTTGTACAGCGCGTCCCCTCGCGTCTCACCGGTCTCGGGGTCCTCCCAGGTGACCGTATCCGGGGCGGGGTCGGCGTCGGCGGCGGGGTCGTGCTCCGCGAGTTTGACGAAGTTCTCGACGGTTCTGGGCGCACGGTCGTCGAACAGTCGAATCTCGATGTCGCCGTAGTTCGTGTGTAGCGTCGCTGTCAGCTCGTCTGCCATGCGACTACCAAGGAACTCCGGTGGGAAAAAGCGTTCCGTCCCTACTTCCTCGCCGTGGTGAACAGGAGCGGTGCGACGACCAGCAGCGCGACGCCGAGGTACGCGTACTGGGGCGGCGCACCCATCGAGACGACGAGCAGGAACAGCACGCCGAACACGATAGCGTTCAACGACAGGACCTTCCGTGAGCCGAGCGGAATCGCGCCGAGTATCGACAGCACGAACAGCAAGAGGACGGCGTGCCCAACGTGGTAGTCGAGCAGGAAGTCGTCGACGAGTGGGAGTGGGACGAACTCGTACATCCTTGCCGAAAACTCGCCCCGAGTTCTCCTTTAAACTTCCGCTATGCCCCGCCGGAGCCGTGTAACTCCAGCGGTCGAACCCAGATGAACCAGATAGCGACCGCGGCGGTGAGGTAGCCGGTGTAGAAGACGACGGTTCCGAGCGTGCTGTAACCGCTCTCCGTCAGGAAGTACTTCGCCATCCCCGGGACGGCGACGCCGAGTGCCAGCGCCAGCCCGAACCGGAGCTTCTCCGCGGTGTCCGTGGTGCTCATGCGCTCACCTGGGGCCTCCAGCGGCGTGAATGGCTCGGTTCGACTGGAGCGGACAACCGGACGGTCCGCCACGCTCACGTAGTCCCGACGACCGACGCGTCCGGGCGCTCGCGGCGTCGTGCGGTCGTCTGACGCGGTTTTAAGTTACGGAAGTGCCGACACGGAGGTGGGCGCGCACACAGCCTCTCTCCCATCCTCCCACTCAGCGCGCCCGGCACACCACCCACATCCTCCCCTCCCCCTTTCGACACTCCCTTCGAACTCGACGCTCGCCGGTCGCTTCGACGCATCGCACTCGGCAGCGGTGCGGCGTGCGCGGCCGCCGAGCGCGCTCGCCCGACGGGGGTGGCCACGTTCAGGCGATGCCTGAAGGAGTGCAAGCGGTGGCTGCGGTCGTCACAGTCACCGCCTGACGCCACCCAGCGAGTTCATAACAAAGGAGGAGACGGGCATTCGTACGGATGCGCCCGACGGCTCGGGCGCGAAGCGTGTCGCAGTCTCGCGGTGGACGCCCGGCGATGCCGGGAGCTCTGGCGGTGGGCTGGCCTCCCGCCACAGTGTCACCAACCTCCCCACGAAAGTTCTCGTCCCGGGCGTCCCCAGAACCCCGCGCTGCCCATTTTCCCTCCCTTCAGTTCAACCCTGGAGGCGGTCACGGACCGCGGGGACTGCGTCCCGCGTTGCGATGAGCGCGACTCTGTCTCCGGCCTCGATACTCGTCGTCGGCAGCGGTATCGTCATCCGTTCGCCCGCCCGGCCGTGCGCGTAGATGCGGGCGTCGCGCGGGAGGTCCACCGCCACGACGCGTTCGTCGACGACCGGCGAGTCGTCGGGCACCCGCAGCGTGGTCAACTGGAGCTGTTCGGTCAGGTCGGCGATGACGTTGAAGTCACCGCCGAGGAGGGCGGTCTTCGCTCCGGCCGCGCCCAGCCGCTCCGGGTAGACGACCTCGTCCACGTCGTCGGCGAACTTGTGGTAGATGTCCGCACGGTAGTCCTCGTCGATGCGCATCACGGTCCGGCAGCCGTGATGCTTGCCGATCATGCACGCGGCGAAGTTGACGTTCAGGTCGCCCGTCAGTCCCGCGATGGCGTCGGCCGATTCGAGCCCCGTATGCGCCAGGGAGTCCTCGCTCGACCCGTCTCCCTCGACGACCGAGAACCCCTCTTTCCGGGCCTTCTCGGCCGCCGTCTCGCGGTTCTCGACGAGCACTACCTCGTGGCCTTCCTCCCGGAGCACTCGCGCGGTCCGGAGACCGACGCGTCCAGCACCCACGATAACAAATCTCATAGCCGTTCAATCGTGAAGCCGGGACAAAAGCGTTGGTGTCGCTCAGTTCGCCGATACGACGACGCTCGCCGTGTCGGTGTTTCCGCCCCCGTCCGTGACGGTGAGCGTCACCTCCAGACGTCCGCACTCCGGCACGGTCACGACGATGGATTCGCCGCGCTTCTCGTCGCCGCTCGCCTCCCAGACGAACTCGGGGTCGGTTCCGGACGAACAGCCGGCGTGGAGTTCGACGGCGTCGCCCGCGTCGAGGCCGCAGGCATCGAGCGACGGGTCCGTTTCGATGCAGGCGCTCACCGGTTCGTCCTCGGGGCGGTCGCTCTCGCCGAAGCGACGTTCGGCGGGTGGTCGCTCCTCGCTCCCGGCGAAGACGTGGAGGTTGCCGTACGCGGTGTAGACGTCGTTCGTCGACGCTGTCGGCGGGACGGTGGCGGCGTAGAGCCGCCCCTCCGCCACGACCGGGGTCTCCGCGGCCATCCCGCCGTGGTCCACGACTTCGAGTCCGTCGTCGTCGAGCACGTACCCCCACCGGCGTTCGCCGGACGCCGCGTCGAGCGCGACGACGACCGGCCGCTCCGCCGCGTCGCCGGCGTCGCGTGCCCCTTGCCCGCCGACGTAGAGCGTCCCGTCGGCGGCCGTCGCGCTGGACGCGTGGGTCACCTGTAGCTCCCTGGTCCACGCGGGCGCGCCCGTCTCGGCGTCGAGCGCGGTCACGGTCCCGTCCGTCGACGCGAAGACCCGGCCGTCGGCGACCGTCAGCCGGTTGTAGTACCGACCCTCGCCGCTCGCGCGTTCCCACTGGACCGACCCGTCGCTCGCCGACCGCGCCAGGACGACGTCGGCGTCGTCACGCCGGACGGTGCCGAACACCAGTCCGTCGGCGACGGTCTGCAGCACCGCGTGGCTGGACCGCCAGTCCGCCTCCTCGGAGACCTCCCACCGAAGGGAGCCGTCGTCGGCGTTCAGCGCGGTTCCCTCGCCGTAGAAGACGGTCCCGTCGGCGTAGAACGGGGTGCCGCCGCTCTCGTCCCGGCCCCAGAGCGTCTCGCCCGTCTCGGCGTCGAACGCTCTCGCAGCGGGTCCCCCGCGCGCGTAGCTGTCCGATATCGACGCGTAGATCCGCCCGTCGGCGACGACCGGCGTCTCCCACGCCGAGCTGTCCGTGCGGCTCCACGTCGTCTCGCCGGTCGCGGCGTCGAGGGCGAACAGTCCCGATTTCCCGCTCGTCCGCGAAACCCTCGTGGCGACGTAGACCGTGTCGTCGACGACGGTGGGCGGGTTCGGTTTCCCGAAGTTGCCCCGCTTCCACTTCGTTTCGCCCGTCTCGGCGTCGACTGCGGCGACGTAGCCCGTGCTCCGCTCGAGCCAACTGGCGTCCGTCGTGACCGCGAGATACAGCGTCCCGTCGGCGACGACCGGTTGGGACTCGTTGAACGCCATCGACCCGTCGAGGTCTGTGCGCCAGCCGGTCGTCGCGAACGGCACCGGGCCGCTGTCGCCCGCCGCGCCTGCGTGGCGCGGCCCCGACCGGAAGGTGGTCCAGCCGTCCCGGCGCGTGCGGTCGTCACCGTCTTCTTCTGCGATAGCGATACTGCCGAGGCTCGTCGCGCCCGCGACGGTCCCGACCGTTTTCAGGAACACCCGTCTGTCATTTGATGGCATGCACCACCACTTTCCGACGGGGGTGTATTTCTTATGCATCCGTTAATCTAATCCGCGTTCGATTATATATAATATATTTACACTCTAAATCGCATTCGATATGTGCGTTAAGATATATTATGGCTGAACCGGCGTCCGTCACTGACGGCCCAGTATCGTCGCTCTCGAGCCGGTTGTCTATCCGCGGGCGCCGATACCCCGGGTAAATGTGCTCTGTGCTACACCGTTTCCGGTCTCTTTCAGCAGTATTGGGGTAAACTCATCACCCTGCGGTAACAGAGGTTGGGACATGAGATCGAAGGCGTCCCGGACGACCCAGGCGTCCCGGACCTCGCAAGCGTCGCCGACGGTGCAACGGCTAGCCGACGGACTCGCGGCGGGGGCGTTCGTCCTGCTTTTCGTCGCGTTCGTCGTCCTGCGGGCGAACGGCGGACCGGAGTGGTACTCGGCCGGCTATCTGAACCTGTTCTATCTCACTGCTGGGGGACTGGCGTTCGTGTCGGTCGCGGTCAGGGAGGTAGACGACCCCTTCTGGTGGGGGTCGACCCACCTCCTGGTCGGCGGTCTGGCGGCCATCTTCATCGGTCGCCAGATGGACACCTACGTCCCGCCGGAGGCGCGCACCTTCCACGTCGCCGCCATCTTCGTCGTGTACGCGGCCTACCCCTTCACGCTCCCCGGTTCGCTGCGGTTCGCTCGCGACCGCTGGCCGTTCGTCGGAGCGTTCGCCACCCTCCTCGGCGTCTACTGTTATCACCTGGTACACGAACCGGCCGGCTCCGCCCAGGCCGCGGCCGTCGTGTTCATCGGTCTCGTCTTCGCTGCGAACCTCTTCCTGTTTCCGCGGGTCGTGCCGCGAGACGTCTTCCTGTGGACGCTCGCGGGCACCGCCACCGTCGTCGTCGCCATCGGCACACTCGCGTATCCGCTGGGCGAGTACACCATCGCCTCGTTCGAGGTCGGTCTCTACCCCGCGACGTTCAGCCTGCCGCTTATCGGCGAGTTCTATTCGATGCAGTCCGTGTTCGCCAATCCCAACTCCGTCGGCATCGTCGGGTTCCCGGGCGTGATTGCGGCGTTCGTGCTCGTGCATCGGCAGTTCGTTCAGGAGCGCGCGATTCCGATGCTGGCCGCGCTTGGACTGCTCAGCGTGAACGGCTTCGGCATCCTGCTCTCGTGGAGTCGGGCGGCCTGGCTCGCGTCGGCCATCGGCGTCGGACTGTACCTCTCGGTCGTCGTCCTCGGGCGACGGTCGGTCCCGTACGTCGTCGCGGCGTGCGGCGGACTGACGCTGCTCTTCGTCCTCGGCGTCTACTCCCCAGTTCTCCCCGTTACCACGAACGGCAGGGGCGCGCTGTGGCGTGCGGCGTTCGAAGCGGCGCTGTCCGCGCCGAGCACGCTGTTCGGACACGGACTGGAGAACACCCACGAACTGACCGCGCAGTTCCTGGAGATAGAGCGTCACAGGGGCAAGAGTCCGCACAACTCCTACCTGCAGTTGTTCATCCGCACGGGCGTCGTCGGTCTCCTCTCGTTCCTCACGCTGACTATCGGGGCGGTCGTCGACGGTGCGAGGCGTGCCGAGGAGGTTGACCTCGCGGCGTTGGCGCTCGGCAGCGCGTTCGTCGTCCACTACCTGTTCGAGTCGTACCAGATATTCAACATCGCCATCGGATCGCTCATCTCCGCGCTGGCGTTCGGCTACCTGCTGGCGAGCGGGGAGTGAATCACTGCTCTACGCGCGGGTCGAGCAGCGGTTCGACGACGTCCTGGAACGCGGTGGCCAGGACGCCGGCGAACGCGATGACCATCGTCGTTCCGAGGATGAGCGGCATATCTCGCTTCCTGACCGCGCGATAGCCCATGAAGCCCAGCCCCTCGATGTGGAAGACGTACTCCAGGACGTAGACGTGGAGGACGAGGACGCTGATGAGGTCCGTGACGAACAGGGTGACCAGGGGGAGCGCGGCGTTCCGGAGGACGTGTCGGCCGAGCGCCGCGTCGCTCGCGCCCTTCGCCCGCAGGGTCTTCACGAAGTCGGCGTTGACGTACTCCAGCGACTCCGCGCGGGCGTACCGTACCCACCCGGCGAACAGACTCGTCGCGAGGACGACGGCCGGCATCGTGTACATCGTGAACCGGACGCCGGCGAACGCGACGACGTGGGGGGCGAGGAGGAACCTGAGCCACCCGGCGTACTCGACGACGACGACCGGCAGTACCACCGCGAGCCAGAAGTTCGGCAGGCCGAGGCCGACGTACGCCGCGGCGGTTCCGGCGCGTTCGACGACGCCGCCGTCGCCGACCGCCGTGGCGACTCCGAAGAGGACGCCGGGAACGGTGGCGAGGACGACCCCCGGGACGACGTAGCCGAGCGTCGCCGGGACGGCCCGGGCGAGGACGTCCATCACCGGCTCCTCCGCGACGAACGACCGACCCCAGTCGAGCGTCGAGATGTCGACCAGCCAGCGGGCGTACCGCTGGAGCACCGGGTCGTCGAGGTTGTGCGCCTCCCTGTAGGCGTCGACCGCCTGCTTGGCCGCCTCCTGCCCCTCCGAGGTGGCCGCTCCCCACGAGACAAGCCCGAGGTTGGGGTCCGGCGTGAGCGCCACGAACAGGAACGCCAGCGTCATCACGAGGTAGATGCCGACGACGGCGAACGCGAGTCGGTAGACGAGAAGCCGTCGATAGCTCACGGGCGACCCCTCCCGGGTCGGGCGACAGAGCGGACGCGGGCGGCCGAACGGGGGTCAAGGCGGTCGGAGACGCCGGGGCGGCCGAGGGTGGAAACGCTGGTGAACATCCCTGTCACCGTATTCTTCGCCGCACTTATGATAAACGTTTTTCACGACGGGCCGAGACCGCTCCGTATCGATGGCCACCGGGTCCGCCGACGAACAGTTCGAGCGCATCGACTGGGAGTCGCTGGACGGCGGGCGGCGCGGGTTCGCGACCCGGACGAAGGTCTTTCTCGCCGGGACCGGACTGCTCGCCGTCCTCTTCGCGTACGACCTCCTCGTCCTCACGCGTCAGGACGAGATATTCGGCCGACTGGACCCCGAACGCATCACCTGGCTGTTCGTCCTCTCGCTACTCGCGTTCGCCTGTTTCGTCGTCGTACCGCTGGTGACCGACCGAAAGCGCACCCGCCGGTACTGGCGTCGCCTCCGGTCGAACAACGCGGCCGTCGCCAGCCTCCTCTACCTCGTCTGCTTCCTGCTCGTGGGCACGTTCGGTCCGCTGGCGTTCGCCCCCGACATCGAGTTCTCCCACGCATCACAGCCGCCGCTCCTGTTCTCCGTCGACTCACTGTACCCCCTGTACTGCCTCGGAGAGATATCGAACGGGCTCTGTCACGGGACGTTGCGCTACCCGCTCGGCACGAACGCCGACGGCAAGGGGGTCCTCCGGCTCATCGTCGCAGGCTTCCGGGTGAGCCTCGTCGTCGCCCTGGTCACGTCGATGCTCCTCGTGCCGCTGGCGACCGGCGTCGGACTGCTGGCCGGCTACCGCGGCGGCTGGACGGACAGGCTCCTGATGGGATACGTCGACGTCCAGCAGACCGTCCCCTCGTTCGTCGTCTATCTCGTCCTGATATTCCTCTTTCACACGAGCCTCTTCCTGGTCGTGCTCGTCTTCGGGCTGACGAGTTGGGGGAGCGCGGCGCGACTCGTCCGGAGTGAGGTGATTCAGCGCCGCGAGGAGCCGTACGTCGTCGCCGCGCGCAACGCGGGCGCGAGCGACTTCCACGTCATCCGCCACCACATCCTGCCGAACGTCTCGAGCACCGTCGTCACCGCCGTCACGCGCCAGATTCCCACCTTGCTGCTGGCGGAGGCAGCCATCGCCTACATGGAACTCAACGACATCATGATTCAGTCGTTCGGCGAGACCATCGCCTACGGCCTCCGCGGCGACTGGCAGACCGTCTGGTGGCCCGTCGTCTTCCCCGTCGCCGCGTTCTCGCTGACCGTCGTCGCGTTCAGCGTGTTCGGCGACGCGCTCCGGGACGTGCTCGACCCCCGCGGGGACGTGTAGCGGCGAATTCCGGTCAGATGGCGGAACCAATAACTCAGCTACGAAGGAGTGATCCACAAATTCCAATATGGGACAGTCGGCCGAGTGAGTCCACAACCGCCCCCGAAAACGGAGTGAGATTCCTAATCGTCGTCACGGCCGCCCCGGCGTCGCACGGCCTTCTTCTGCATTGAGCGCGGTTCGACGGTCGTTCATAATCGGCTCTCGGGACCGCAAGAAGACTGTGTGGTGTGTTTGAGAACGGAGTAAGGTGCGAGACGGAGAGCAAATGAGATTGCTGGGTGGATTCGCAAGTGGTGTCTATGAGCGGGGGGCGGTTGCGTCTGGTGGTTTTTGCTGTCAGCGTGTACACCGGGAGTGAAGCACCTTCCAGCACTGAAATCGCTAGACGGAACCCGATTATGAAGATTGACGCCCAGGGTACTCCGGGGGTAATTCCAGCAGTGGTACTCAACAGTAGGCTACCATATGGCACCGAGACGCCGTCTCTCCACTGATACCAGCGGTTTCACCCCCGTCATCCCCCTTCAATCTCGTTTTCCTAGTTCCCCTTCCACTCTCTCTTCACAGTCTACTTGCGGACGTTTGAGCCGATTATGAACCCGGTTCGACGCCTCGAAACCGGGGGAGAACTTTCATAATCGGTTCTCGTCCTGCGATTCCGATCATGAACAGCGCCAGCATCGAGCCGACTGTCGGAGGCGGCCTGCCCGGCCGCGTAATGCAGCAGACACTCTCCGGCTATGCCTTCTGTGAAGCAGTGCCCGGGTCCGCGACAGGACGAGCGCGTCACCCATCCAATCTGCGTCGACTGTGCCGTCCAGGAGCATCTCAATCCCGACAAGCGTGATCACCATGCCTGCGATGGGTGTGGACTGGTTGTCGACACGCTCACCGCACTCACACGGTTTCGGGTCGAACTCGGACATCTCTAGGGCCCGTTGCAGCTGTGTCCGCTGTAGTCCCGGTGGGGCGGCACCATACTGGCCGTGAAATCTCGACGAGCATCTCGTTCGTGACGCCACGCCGCAGTAGCCACCGACCAACCCGTCCCAACACGTCTCCTGCCCTGGTGTGTCCTCGCCGCTCGCACCCACTACACGGTCGACGATCCCTACGAGCGAGGCGACACGCCCGAATCGCGGCCGACGTTCGGCCTTAACGATGGTGAAATCGACGGCATCGTTCTCGTGAACACTCTAGATGTCGACGGGTTTCTGACCGACGAGTTCGGCGGGACGAATTTCGCGCTCATCCATGCGGTCCTGCAGGGCTCGCGCATCGTCCCGACACCGCGACTGCTCTGTGATTACGCCCGCAACGACCACATGACCCACGAGGAGGCACGAACACTCATCGTGACGATTAGCCCGCATCGGAGGTGGGAGAACAGCCCCTATGTCGCGCAATTGCTGGCGCTCCTAGAGTGAACCACCTCGGGGTCACGTGGTTCGAGACGCCGACGGCGTCTTGTCATCACGAGAGACCTTCGCTCTCTCGAACGACCCCGAGGCACTCGGCCTGCTCCGCCTGAGACGCTCTCAAACCCGTTCTCTGACCATACCCGTCTTGCTACGGCAACAGCCCCGACGACCATGTGACTGAATCACACTGCCTCCATATATTGAAAGCGGCAGTGGTACTCGGTATGGAGTGCCCGGCGTGTGGCGGGCCCGTCACGATGGACGTGGGGCCGGACCAGTCGCTCTCAGCATCAGTGGCGGATGCACTGCTCGCCTCCGACGAAGACGATTCAACTCAACCGCGCGGTCGTCATCCTCCGGAGTGACGATTGTCACCAACAACTCATAACCACGATGTAACCAAAGTACAACAAGCCTAGGCCGGGATTTGAACCCGGGCTCTCGTCCTTACCAAGGACGCGCTTTACCGCTAAGCTACCCAGGCACCTGTCCGCTGGAACGCATTCTTCCGTACACGCGAACCGTCTTTAGGCGTTTCGATTCGGGTCAGGGATCGGTGACCGAAGAGGACCGTCGCTCCTCGATGCCGCCGGCGTGGCTGCGGGAGAGCTTCGCCAGCGTCTCCTCGGCGTCGTCGGGAAGCGGACCGAGCGCGTCGGCGTCCGAGAGCGCCGACGTCGACCCGTTCCCGACCACCGACGCCGCGAGTTCGGCGGCGTACTCGCCCGCCTTCGCCGGGGCGTCGGCGCCCGCGACGGTCGTCCCGGCGACGATGGCGAGTTCGAACACGTCGGTCTCCAGCGCGCGGTCGTCCGCCGTCGGCGTGGTCTGGTCGCGACCGAACGACTGGACGGTCTCGACGGCCTTGTCGGCGGCCTCGGTGCGCGCGAGGATGTAGAATCCCCGGGCGACCATCACGTCGGCCGCGAGGATGGCGACGTCGCTCTCCGTGTGGGGTCCCTCTCCGGTCCACGGCTCGTCGGCCCCGAGCGAGCGCGTGAGCCGGAGTCCCTCGTAGATCAGCTGGACGCCGGCGGCACGAGTCCGGACGCCACTCGTCGCCCCCGTCGCTCCGTCGACCGCGCGAGCGCTCAGCAGCGCGAGCACGCCCGGGGTCATCGCCGACGATTCGAGCAACTCGTCGATGTGTTCGCGGAGATGGTCCGGCGTAATGTCCCGGACTGCCTCGCGCGCTGCCCCGCGAGCCCGGACGGCCTCTTGCATCGTCGGTGGGTTACGACGGAACTGCCAAAGACCTTTGGAAACCGACCCCAACTACGGCACATGATTCACGTCGCCGACGGCCCGAACCTCCGCACCGTCACCCTCTCGCGCCCCGAGCGCCGCAACGCGCTCACCCGCGACGGCCTCGACGACCTCGCCGACGCCGTCGCCGGGGCCGACCGGCCCGTCGTCCACCTGCGGGGCGAGGGGTCGGCGTTCTGCGCCGGTGCCGACCTCGACGCGGTCGCGGACCTCGACCGCGAGTCGGCGGTGGCGTTCGCCGAGCGCGGACAGCGCACCGCGGACGCCATCGAGGACGCCGATAGCGTCGTCGTCGCCGGAATCGACGGCGCTGCCCGCGGTGGCGGCGTCGAACTCGCGCTCGCCTGCGACGTCCGCGTCGCGACGCCGGCGGCCACGTTCGCCGAACCGGGCGTGAAGCTCGGTATCTTCGGCGCGTGGGGCGGCACCGCGCGACTGCCCGACGTCGTTGGCCGCGGTGACGCGCTCGACCTCGCGCTCTCGGGGCGAACCGTCGACGCCGAACGAGCACGTCGGATGGGACTCGTCTCGCGAGTCGTCGACGACCCGGTCGCGGTCGCCCGGGAGATCGCCGACAACGACCCCGCCGCTCTCCGGGTGGTCAAAGAGCGCGTTCGGGACGACGACGCCGTCGACGCACAGGCCGCCCGCGAGGCCGACGCGTTCGGCGACCTCGTCGCGGAGAACGGACCGGCCATCGCGGCGCGTCGCGAGCGGTGAACTACTGCAGCGGTTCGGGCGACGCCGGGACGCTGCGCTTGTGCTCGCTCCGCTCGTACATCGCCCGGATTCGTCGGACGTCGTCCTCGCTCGCGCTCTCGACCTGCCTGGCGGTCGCGGTCACCGACAGCGGGCCGTCGACGTGGAGCGCGAGGACGGCGTCGAGCGTGTCGTAGTCCATGCCGAGTTCACCTTCGTCGGTCTGGCCCGCCCAGAGACCGGCGGTCGGCTCCTTCTCCGCGAGGTCCTCGGCCACTCCGACGTGTTTCGCGAGCTGGCGGACCTGCTGCTTGTAGAGGTTGCCGATGGGGTGGCAGTCGACCGCTCCGTCGCCGTACTTCGTGAAGTAGCCCACCGCCGCTTCCGTGCGGTTGCCCGTCCCGATTACCAGCGCACCCTCGTGGTTCGCGACGAGGTAGTTCAACACCCCCCGGGTCCGGGCGCGAGCGTTCCCGACCGCCAGCCTGTCGCTTTGCGCCTCCGGATAGGCGTCCAGGAACCGGTCGACGATGGGGTTTATCTCGAACACGTCGTAGGTGATTCCGAGTTCCTGGGCGACGCGCTCGGCGTCGCTCATGTTCTCCTCGCTGCTGACCGCGCCGGGCATCACCAGCCCGTGGAGGTTCTCCTCACCTAACGCCTCGACGGTCAGGTAGGCAGTCAGCGTGCTATCGATGCCGCCCGAAAGCCCCAGGACCGCTCCGTCGACTCCCGCCTCCTCGACTTTCTCGCGGACGAACGCAGTGACGTGTTCCCTGTGGCGTTCCAGTTCCGCCTCCGACAGCGTCAGGTCGACCATGGACGACAGTACGGACGACGACGACTAAAGCTTCCCCGCCCGCGATATTTCTGGACGAACGGTCAAACGCTACGTTGAAGTGACGTCGGAATGAACGTCCAGACGCGACAGTCGTGCCGTGGTCCGACGATACCGTTCGTCTGCCCGCCCGGCACGACCTCACGCGCCGGCGGTGAGCGAATCCGACGGATTTGCGAGCCTCGGCGTGAACGAAGCGAGCGCCGGTGTCCTCACGACCGGTAACGAGTGAGGAATCGGGGCGAGCGAACGAACGTGAGCGAGCGCCGGTGGTCTAGTGGTAGGACATGAGCTTCCCAAGCTCATAGCCCGGGTTCAATTCCCGGCCGGCGCACTTTTTCGGACCGTTACGTCACAGGGCGCCGTCCCCGCGACGTATCGAGCGAAAAGGAACTGGCTCGCGGGAGTCACCCGGACGTCGAACCACCGGTCGTTCCGGTGGTCTCACCGCCGGACGCCGTGCGAGTCGTTCCGTCGGTCGTTTCGTTCACCGCCGTTTCACTCACGGTCGTCGTTTCAGCGGTGGTGGCGGTCGCCGTAGCCGTGGTGGTCGCCGCGGTCGTGGTAACCGTCCCGTTCCCTTCCGTCGTGACTCCCGTCGAGCTATCGTCGGTCGTCGTTCCGTCCTCGACGGAGACGGGACCGGCGTCGATGGTTTCGGAGTCCGACAGCACGCTCCCGGTGACGCCGACGTTGGCGATTCCGAGTGCGAACAGTGCGACCAGCGCGAGCGCGACGACGGTACGTAGCGAGTTCACGGGTTGCCCTCCGGGGTTTCGGTAGCGTCGCTTCCGGCGTCGCCGAACGCGGCTCTCGCGAGCGAGTACGCCTCGCTGACGACGAGCAGCGCCGAGGGGACGATGACCAGCGAGACGAGCCCCAGCTTCGACTGGGCGAACAGCAGGAAGTGGCCGACGTACGGGAGGGTGAACCAGACCCGACCCACCAGGTCGTCGGCCGGGACCGGTCTCGCGTCCGGATCCTCGTTGGCGTCGCCTTTCGTCCGGAAGACCGGTTCGCCACCGCGGTGGTTCACCGCCACGACGCGATGGGTGGTGCGCTCCGGGCGGGCGTCCGACGCACGCTCGAAGGTGATGACGTCCCCCTTCTCGATGGATTCGGCGGGCACGTCCCGAACGACGACGACGTCTCCCGAGTGTATCGCCGGACTCATGCTCCCCGACAGGACGACGTAGCTTTCGCTCGCGCCGACGACCTGCGGGAACGCGACGACGGCGGTCAGCAGGACGCCGGCACAGAGCAGCGCCAGAGCGCCGACGCGGGCGATTCGCTTCGCGTCCACCGATTCCGAGAGCCGCCGGAGACTGGACGAGAGACCGCCCCCGCTCATACTGGCGGACTACCCTCCCCGCCGAGGCGGTACTGCTCGTCGTGGTGCCGGTGTGCGAGCGCGGACGCGACGAACAGTCCGGTGACGACGAAGCCCCAGGTGATGCCCGGCAACAGGTCGAACGGGAAGACCCCGAGTCCCGCGACCGTCACGAGCACCGCCGACAGCACCCCGAGGCCGAGATAGTAACTGCTCCACGGTATCTCGTCGTGGGGGACGATGTCGAGGTACACTTCGAGTTTCGTGGCGTCCTCGGTGAGCCGGGCCTCGCCGGCACTAGGGTCGAACTCGACCACCCCCTTGTCGTCCATCTTCGGCAGGTGCGACTGTCGGAGCGCCGTGTAGACGCGCATCCGCTGCTCGTAGGTGACCTCCTCGAACGGGACGTCGTTCTCCCAGGCGGCGATTCGCTTCGAAAGCTCGTGCAGCGAGACGTCGTCGTCGCGCTGCAGGAGGTAGTGCACGACGTGTCGCCGCCGGCGGCAGCTCAACATCTTGAAGGCGACGTCCTGCGTGAGGTCGTCCGAGTCGTCCGAGTCGTCCCCGTCGAGCGGCGCGGTCTTCGACGACGATCTGGCGGTCGCGCTCATCATTCGTGCGAGTCGTCCGTTCTTGTTCCGTATTCGTGTTCTCCAATCATGTGACACACCCGACAATCACTGCAATCGTGGTCAAGATAGTTATACAGGTTATAAATAGTGAATTATAATATATTTTATAGTCTCCGGCGGGGATTGGAGTGAAATATCACAGGCGAATCTACCGGTACAGAACGTGTATATCGGCCGAAATCGCGGAATCGCTTTCTCGGACGACGATATACGAGGTGTATCACCGCCCGAGACGCTCCGTATCGGTCCACTGTGTGAACAATGCACACGACTGATACGATACGTATGGTCGCCTGATGCGGTCCGTATCGGACCGCGAGGGGTCGTCTATCGGACCACCTTCGAGCGTATATATACCGGGGTGTCCGTGCAACGAGGAATCGCATCCTCGGCCGGGTGAGACGCCATTCGGGCGGCGACGCGGTCGAGGGCAGGTGACCAACCATGTCGGACGACAAACTCGACCTGACGCGACGCAAAGCACTGCTCGGACTCGGCGGTATCGGTGCCGGAGCCGCTCTCGGCGGCGCAGGCACGATGGCGTATTTCAACGACAAGGAGAAGAGTGCAGGCAACACGGTTACTGCCGGGAAGCTCGACCTGAAGATCGACTGGTGGCAGAAGTATCACCAGGGGATAGCTGGCCGCGACTCGAGCAGAAGGCGGCTGACGGACAACCCCGGTCCCATCTTCGAGATTAGCGACGCAAAGCCCGGTGACTGGGGTTGTGGTCTCATCAGCCTCCACGTGTTCCACAATCCCGCGTACGTGTGGGCTGGCTGTGATCTCAAGAAGAACGCCGAAAACGGCGTGAACGAACCGGAGAGCAAGGCCGAGGGCGAAGACGACCCCAAGGGTCGCGACAGCGGCACCAAGTGGAGCGGCGAACTCGCGGAGAACATCAAGGTCGCGCTGCTCCGGTTCCCCCTCATCCGTGGCGAACACCAGGCAGCAAATCAAGACGAGTACAAGCACGAAATCCACCCTGCGGAGAGTCCGAGGTATCCCGGCGACCGGAACCTGGAGTCGGTCAATCCGGGCAACCTGATTCTCAAGACGACGCTCAAGGACCTCTGCAAGAACAAACTCCACGGTGGGTACCTTCTCGACGGTAAGACAAACAAAGGTAAGGATGGCAAGTGCTTCCGCAACTCCAGCACCTACTTCTACGGGTTCTGCTGGTGGATTCCGAAGAGCGTCGGCAACGAGATTCAGTCGGACAGGGTGAAGTTCGCCCTCAAGTTCGGTGCCGTCCAGTGTCGCCACCTCGACACTCCATCTGAGTACAACCCGTTCGCTAACGACGACAGCTAGAGTTCGAACTCCTCTCGCGCTTTTCGACCCGCGTCGGCGCGACGGGGGTTCGACTCCTCCGGCGGGTCTTCCCCACTCGGGGATATCGAAACATGACTGACGACAAGTTCGACCTGTCACGACGGAAACTGCTCGGAGCGTTCGGAGCCATGGGTACCGGTGCCGCACTCGGTGGTGCGGGTACGATGGCGTACTTCAACGACAAGGAGAAGA
This sequence comes from Halomicrococcus pelagicus, assembly GCF_051917725.1. Classification (GTDB taxonomy): domain Archaea; phylum Halobacteriota; class Halobacteria; order Halobacteriales; family Haladaptataceae; genus Halomicrococcus. The sequence goes on along the minus strand of NZ_JBQBLX010000003.1, from coordinate 182,153 downwards.
GCACAGGAAACACGTTCACCGCCGGCGAACTGGACCTGGAAATCGACTGGGTAGAGCACTACAACGGAGAGAAGATAGAAGACCAGGACCTCACCAGTAATCCCGGTCCCATCTTCGACCTCGGCGACGTGAAGCCGGGCGACTACGGCGAGGCGACCATCAGCCTCCACGTCTTCGACAATCCGGCCTTCGTCCACATGGCGGGCGAACTCACGTCGAACGCCGAGAACGGCGTGAACGAACCGGAGAGCAAGGCCGAGGAGGAAGACGACCCCAAGGGCCCCGACAGCGGCGACGACTGGAGCGGCGAACTCGCCGACGAGATCCTCGTCGACGTGTGGTACGACGGGACGGAGGAGGACCCCGACGGCGGCAACAACGTGTTCGACGAGGGCGAACTCCCCATCGCCAGCGGGACCCTCCGGGACGTGATGGCGCAACTCGAAGACGGCCGACTGCTCAGAGATCAGACCTCGGACGGCGACGGCGGTGGTGGCGGCAACGGTGGCGAGTGTCTGACGAGCGACGAGTGGAAGATAGACAAGACGCCGGCAGTCGGCGACACGGCCGGTCCGAACGGCGAGGTCGAGATTACCGCCGTGGAGCGTGAAGCCGGAGAGGTCGTCGGCGTCGAGTGGGAGAGCAGTACCGATATCTGCCTCGTGGCGGTGAAGGGTGGTCCCTCGACCGCTACCTACGAGTACGACTGCGCTACGTCTGGGGGCATCGACTACGCTCCGAAGAACACCGGCAATGAGAACCGGACGTACTACGAGATCAGCAACGTCCAGTTCTACTGCTGCGAGGACGGCGACGGCGGTAACGGCGACGGCGACGACTGCTGGCCCAACTCGACGACCCAGTACATCGGGTTCTCGTGGGAACTGCCGAAGGAGGTCGGTAACGAGGTCCAGAGCGACTCCGTCTCCTTCGACCTGAAGTTCCACGCCCAGCAGTGCCGACACAAGGACGAACCGAGGAATCCCTTCGACGGGAACGCCTGAACGCACCTCCGTACTCACAGCTTTTTCCGCGAAACCGTCGACCGGTCGGCCCGGTCCGCGTCGTTCCGGCTACCGTCGAGTGAAACGAACTCGACAGGTTCGATATCGAACGGCCGCGTCACTTTTTTACGTGGAGAAACGAGTGAACGTGAAGTGAGCAGTCGGATGAAATTCCATGTGTGAAGAATCGATGCGAGTGCTGTACGTCGCCAGCGATCCGGACGTCGCGGAGTCGCTCGAACGGCGGCGTTCGTCTCTCTCCGTGGAGATCGCGTGTTCGGCCGAACGAGCGCGCGAGCGGTTCGCGGACGAGTCGTTCGACTGCGTCGTCAGTCGGCTGGAACTGCCCGACGCGGACGGTCTCCCGTTTCTCTCGTCGATTGCCGACGCTCCCGTGGACGTGCTGGCGGTGCTCTACACGCCCCGGTACGACTCCGACCTCGTCGCCCGGACGTACGAGGCCGGCGTCGAGTACGTCCACGACGCCGACGACGAGTCGGTGGACGTTCTCGACCGGTTTCTCGCCAACCTCCCGTCGGTCCGGACCGAAAGCGTTCCCGAACGGTCCGAACGTCCCTCGGAGGGGGGTGAGACCGCCACGGACCGAATCGACTGGTCCGTGGACGACAACGCCTGGAACGACGCGGAGTCCAGGGAGCCGAGCCACCACCTCGCCGCCCTGGCCGCGACGACCCCGGACGCCATCCTGACCATCGACACCGACAGCGTCGTCCAGTTCGCCAACCCGGCCATCGAGAACGTTCTGGGGTACGCTCCGGAGGACATCGTCGGTCGGCCGCTGATGACGGTGATGAGCGACGACCTGGCCGAGCGCCACCGGCAGGGGTTCCAGCGGTACCTCGACACGGACGAGCGCCACCTCGACTGGGACGGCGTCGAGCTGCCCGGCCAGCACGCGGACGGGCACGAGGTGTCGCTCAGCGTTTCGTTCAGCGAGTACGTCGACGACGGCGAACGCCTGTTCACCGGCGTTCTCCGCGACGTCACCGAGCGTAAACGCCGCGAGCAGCAACTCGCGCGACTCAACGAACTCGCGCAGGCCCTCGCGACGGCGGAGACGACGCAGGTTGTCTGTGACCTCGCTGTCGAGGCTGCCAACGAGGTGCTCGATCTACCCATCGCCCGCATCGAACTGTACGACGAGACGACTGGACGCCTCACTCCGGTCGCGGAGACGTCCGGCGTCGCCCAGCTGGTCGGCGACGGTTCGCTGTTCGCGTCGGAGCGCGACGTGCTGTGGGAGGTGTACGCCACCCAGGAGGAGAGAATCCTGGACGACATGCTCGCCGAAGCGGACATCCCGGAGGAGGAGACGTCGCTTCGGAGCGCCATCGTCCTCCCCATCGGAACGGACGGCGTGTTCGTCAGCGGCGCGACGGAGCGGGACGCGTTCACCGAGGCGGAGACGGTGCTGGCACAGATATTCGTCGCGAACGTCGGGGCGGCCCTGGACCGGGTGGAGCGCGAACGGACGCTCCGCGAGCGCACGGCCGAACTGGAGACGCAGGCCGAGACGCTGGCGCGCGTCAACCGAATCAACAGCGTCATACGGGAGATAACCCGGTCGCTGACCCAGGCGTCGACCCGCGAGGAGATAGAACAGACGATCTGCACCCAGCTCGCGAACGCCGAACCGTACCGGTTCGCGTGGATCGGCGAGCAGGCGACCGTCGGCGGGGAGATAGTCCCGAAGGCGTCGGCGGGCGTCGAGCGCGGCTACCTGGACGAGATAACCGTCACGTTCGACGAGAGCCCGACCGGGCAGGGACCGGCCGGGCGCGCGGCGCGCACGCACGAACCCCAGGTCCAGAACAACCTCGACGCCGACCCGCCGTTCGAGCCGTGGCGGACCGAGGCGCTCCGGCGCGGCTACCGCGCGAGCATCTCCGTCCCGTTAGTGTACAAGGACACGCTCTACGGCGTGCTGAATCTCTACGCCGGCCAGTCGGATGTCTTCGACGACGTCGAGGTCGCCGTGCTGCGGGAACTCGGCGAGATGATAGGATACGCCGTCAACGCGGTCGAGCGCAAGAAAGCGCTCGTCAGCGACTCCGCCGTCGAGCTACGGTTTAGCATCGCCGACATGAACGTGACGGCGCTCCAGTTCGCCCGGCAGACCGACAGTCGGTTCGAGTTCGAGGCGCTCGTCGAGCAGGCCGACGGGTCGCTTCGCGCGTTCTTCACCGTCTCCGGCGCGTCGTTCGAGGAGACCGAACGCTTCGCCCGCGACACGTCGGTCGTCCACGACCTGAACCTCATCGCCGACCGCGACGGCGATCTCTTCTTCGAGGCGACCATCAGCGAGTCGAGCTTCCTGACGTCGGTGATGGAGTACGGCGCACATCCGACGGAACTGATCGCGACGCCCGAGGGTGGCGAGTTGACGGTCGAACTCCCGCAGAACGGCGACGTGAAGGCGTTCCTGGAGATGTTTCTCGACACGTACGAGGGAGCCGAACTCCTCGCGCGCCGCGAACTCGACCGCCCGATCCAGACGGAAGAGGAGTTCAAGGCGGTCTACGAGAAGCGGCTCACCCAGCGCGAGACCGAGGTGCTCCGGACCGCGTACTTCGCCGGCTTCTTCGAGTGGCCTCGCGAGAGCTCCGGCAGCGACGTCGCCGACATCCTCGGCGTGTCACAGCCGACGGTGAACCGTCACGTCCGGAGCGGCGAGCGCAAACTGTTCGAACTCGTCTTCGAGGGCGACTGAGCGCCGGGTCGACCGACCTGCGGGCCACCGCGTGACCGCGAGACCTGCGACTCGGCAGGAGGGAGGGGACGTCGGCGTGGACGCCTCTCAGTCGTCGAAGCAGCGCTCGAACGCCGCGTCGTCGCGTATCGCCAGTAGCTCCGCGGTTTCGCGCTCTCCGAACGTCATCGGTCGCCGCCACCACGGTCCCTTCCCGGAGTCGCTCGACAGGTCGGTCACCACGCGGTTCGCCGCCGTCCCCCGGTCGGGACGACTGAGCGGGACCGCCGTCTCGTACAGCGCCGACCCGTCGTCGTCTCCCAGCAGGAGCACGGCGGCGTCGAACGGCTCGCGCTTGACGTGGGCGTTGTTCCGGAAGGGGCGGCGCTCGTCCGCGGACAGCGCCGCGAACGCCTCGCCGTCGAGGGGGTCGCGCGCCAGCCGGAACTGCCCGACGAGGTACGCCCCCCAGTCGTCGGCGACCCAGTCTCGCCGGTCGTCGTCGGCCCCGCTCGTCGTGAGCGTCGCGTAGAAGAAGACGTAGTCGCCCGCGGCGAGGTCGAGGAGGGGTCGCGCCTTCACGCCGAAGGGGTCGCCGTAGGTGTAGCGCTCACAGCAGGGGTACTCGGCGAACTCCGGGTCGAGGTGGACGGGGCGCTCGCTCGCGCCGTCCGGCAGGTCGACGTCGAGGTCCAGGTCGGCGTACGTCGGCACCGGTTCGCCGGTGGGCTCGGACTCGGGGATGGGAACGTACTCGAATCGCCCGTCGGGGTAGACGGGACCGCGAACTCCGGGTTCGTTCGTGTTGGCGGCGACGTTCAGCGCGACGGCGCGGGGCATGTCGAGTCGTCGGTTCCCGGACGGCAAAAGTGCTCGCCACTCGATTCGGTGCAGTCGCTCCCGGCGGTCCGGACGCCGCCACGTCCCGGTTCCCCGTCACCACACGCCCAGCGGTTCGACGCAGTCGCGGCAGTAGGTGTACTCCGCCCCGTTCGCCGTACCGCAGTGGGGGCAGTGGCGCACCTCGGCGTCGTCGTCCGCGTCGGCTGTCGCGTCGTCTTCGGCGAGTTCGTCCAGCATACGCTCGTTCCGCATGTCGTCCGGTGCGGACTGTTCGGCACCCGGCGGCGTCGAGTGCAGCAGGGGTGCGTCGTCGTCGCTCCGTAGGTACCGGTAGATGAGCAACTGCAGTACCGAAAAGAGCGCGACGTACAGCACGATCCATCCCCAGACGTTCATGCCGTATGGTAGCATACGGCTCCGAACTACTTGGTAGCTTCGCTGACGGGGACGAAGTCGAACTCTCGCCCCGTACAGACGGTGAGGCGGTGGATTCGTGAGAACCGTGTGACCGCTCGCCCGCTGGCGCGCGCGAACGGCGCGAACGCCGCTCGGCCGTGGATTCGACATTCTTTTGCACGCGCCTCGGGCACTGTCAGCCATGACTGAAGACGAGTTCGGGCCGCTGTTCGCCGTCTCGCCGCTCGACGGACGGTACGCCGGTCGGACCGCGCCCCTGCGCGAGTACGCCAGCGAGGCGGCGCTCATGCGTGCCCGCGTGCGAGTCGAAACCGAGTATCTCGTCGCGCTCGCCGACCTCGACGCGACGCCGCTGGAACTCGACGACGACGAGCGCCGGACGCTCAAGAGCCTGTACGAGGAGTTCGACGCGGAGGACGCCCGGGTCGTCAAGGCGCTGGAGACGGAGGGGTACGCGGGCTACCAGGCGACGAACCACGACGTGAAGGCCGTCGAGTACTTCCTCCGTCACGCGCTGCCCGACGACCTGGACCGCGTCTCGCCGTGGATTCACTTCGGGTTGACCAGCGAGGACGTGAACAACCTCGCACACCGACTGCTCGTCGGCCCCGCCGTCGAGTCGGTCCTGCTGCCCGAACTCGCCGCGGTCCGGGACGAACTCGCCGCGATGGCCCGCGAACACCGCGACCTGCCGATGCTCGCGCGCACCCACGGTCAGCCGGCGACCCCGACCACGTTCGGCAAGGAGATGGCCGTCTACGCCGCGCGAATCGGCCGCGCGACGGGACGCGTCGAGCGCGCCGTCGACGGACTGTCCGGAAAGCTCGCGGGCGCGAGCGGCACCTACGCGGCCCACGTCGCCGCCTATCCCGACGTGGACTGGCGGACGTTCTCCCGCGAGTTCGTCGAGGGGCTCGGACTGGAGCACGCGCCGCTCGCCACGCAGGTCAACCCCTGCGACGACCTCGCGGAACTGTTCGACGCGCTCCGGGGGGTCAACGACGTGTTGCTCGACCTGGACCGGGACATGTGGCTCTACGTCAGCGACCGCTACCTCGGCCAGGAGGCGACCGAGGGCGAGACGGGGTCGTCGACGATGCCGCACAAGGTCAATCCCATCGACTTCGAGAACAGCGAGGGCAACTGCTCGAAGGCCAACTCCGACCTGGTCTTTCTCGCCGACTACGTCACCACCTCGCGCCTCCAGCGCGACCTCTCGGACTCGACGGTCAAGCGCAACGTCGGCGCGGCCCTGTCGTACTGCCTGCTCGGCTACCTGAAGGCCCAGGACGGCCTCTCGAAGGTGGTCCCCAACGAGCAGGTCATGCGGGAGGAACTGGAGGCGACGCCGGAGATAATCGGCGAGGCGGTCCAGACCATCCTCCGTCGCGAGGGTCACGAGGACGCCTACGAACGCGTGAAAGATCTCACGCGCGGCGAGCGCGTCACCCTGGCCGACTTCCGCGACCTCTTCGACGACCTCGACGTGGACGCGGACACCCGGGAGGAACTCCGGGCGCTCACCCCCGCGGGATACACCGGACTCGCCGACGAACTCGTCGACGAACTCGACGGGTAGCGCCGCGTTCGCGGCGACGTCCCGGGCCGGCGTCCGTCTTCGCGGCGGGACGAGAGGCGAGCGCGGTCACCGATAGAGGTCGCGCTCGCCGTAGACGTACCAGAGGACGATTCCGCCGACGAGGATGCCGAGGACGGCGCTCACGCTCCCGACGACGAGACGGACCACGTCGAGCAGGACGTCCAGCGAGAAGACGACCATCGTCACCGTCCACCCCCACGACCGGAGCGTCCAGAGGCCGTAGACCACCAGCAACTGGACGACCGAGAGGACGACGCCGACCGCACCGACGACGAGACCCGCCCCGCCCATCGCCGCCAGGCCGAGACCGGCGAGGAGGCCGTACAGCCCGCTCAATCCCACGAGAACGCAGATGACCTTGATACCGGTGGGGGCCGTCTCCCGGTCCGCTCCGTGCGACGACTGGCTGGTCTCCATACGGACACGTTCGCCCCCGTCCGGATAAGTGCCGCGCACGGACGCCCACGGCGGAATCGCCGGGGGCGAACCCTTTATCCGGGAGCCACCCTTCTCCCCGGAACGACCGAACCGTAATGACCGAGACGGAACCCGAGACGCCGACGACCGAACAGCGCCCCGACGCCGCGGGCGAGTCGGACGCCGAGGAGCCCGCCACCCCCAGCGACGCGTTCTCGGTCCTCGGCAACGAGGTCAGGATGGCCGCGCTACGCGCGCTGGCGGACGCGGACGGCCCGCTCACCTTCTCCGAGTTGTTCGAGGCGACCTCCGCCGAGAAGACGGCCGGGTTCGCCTACCACCTGCGGCAGTTGACCGGTCGCTTCTGCCGGAAGACCGACGACGAGGAGTACGTCCTCACCTACGCCGGCCGCGAGGTGACGCGGGCCATCCGGGCCGGCACGTACACCGACAGCGTCGACGTCGACCCCATCCCGGTCGAGGACCCCTGTCCGTTCTGCGGCGAACGCGCCCTCGAAGCGACGGGAACGGACAACTACGTCGCTATCGCCTGCCGGGCCTGCGAGCGCCCGACGCTCTCGCTGCCGTTCCCGCCCGGGGGCCACCGCGGTCACGCCCGCGAGAACCTGCTCTCGGCGTTCGACCGCCACCACCGCCACCGCCTCGCGCTGCTCGCCGACGGCGTCTGCCCGGAGTGTAGCGCGCCGGCGGAGGCGCGCGTCGAGTACCGCGACGGTGAGGAACTGCCGGACGAGCGACCGCAGGTGGCGTTCGACTGCGAGCGCTGTGGCTGTCGACTGCGCTCGCCCGTCACGCTGGCCGTGCTCGAACACCCCGCCGTCGTCGCGTTCTACCACCGCCACGGCGTCGACGTGCGCGACCGCCCGCTGTGGAACGTCGGCGAGGAGTGGCGCGAGCAGGTCGTCTCCGAGGAGCCGTGGTGCGTCCGCGTCTCGACGGAACTCGACGGCGACGTGCTGGCGCTGTTCGTCGCCGAGGACCTGACGGTCGTGGAGACGCGCGAGTCGACGACGGCGGCGTCCTGACCTCCCTACGAGGCGGACGCGTCGAGCAGACCCAGCGCGTCGAGCCGAGACCGGCGCTCGTCGTCGTCGAGTTCACCGTACTCGGGTGCGACGGTCGCGACGCTGACCGTCTCGGGCGCGACCCCTTCCTCGTCCTGGCGCGATTCCGCGAGCGCCTCCAGCGCCAGGTCCACGCCCTGCTCGACCGAGAGGCCGTCGTCGTAGTTCGCTTCGAGGAACTCCCGGACGTCCCCCTCGTTCGCGCCGATGGCGGTCGCCCGCCACTCGCGGGGCGTCCCGGAGGGGTCCGTCTCGAAGAGACGGGGTTCGTCGTCCATCCCACCCACCAGCAGCGCCGCGCCGAACGGACGCGCGCCGCCCTGCTGGGTGTACTCCTGGACGTGGTCGGTCAGCGCCTTGGTGAACGGCTCGACGCCCATCGCCTCGCCGTACCGCAGGCGGTCGCCCTGTGCGCGCCGCCGCCCGAAGTCGACGAGTCGCCTGGCGTCGGCGACGTGCCCCGCGCTGGCGAGGCCGACGTGGTCGTCGACCTCGTGGAGCTTCTCGACGCTCTCGGCTTCGAGGAGGGGCGACCGCAGTCGGCGACTCGCCGCGAGCACGACGCCGTCCTCGGCCCGGACGCCGACGCTCGCGCTGCCGCGCCGGACCGCCTCGCGGGCGTACTCGACCTGGTAGAGGCGACCGTCGGGCGAGAAGATGTTCGTCCCGCGGTCGTAGGCCTGCTGGTCGCGGTTCCCGTTCATGCCGCCACCTCCGTCAGCTCTGCCGGGTCGTCGTACGTCTCCATCTCGACGCCCTCGTCCGTTATCTCGGCGAGCGTGAGGCCGTTGCCGCTGGCGGTGTCGCGCTCGGTGGCGGCGTCGACCGCTCGCGCGGCGGCGACGCGGGCGGCCTCGCGCGAGAGCCCCGTCTCGGCCTGCGTCTCGCACTCGCGTTCGAGCACGCCGTAGGCCAGTTGCATCCCGCTACCGCTGGCGACGTAGTCGGCTTCGAGCACGCCACCGCCCGCGTCGAGGTCGTAGACGTGCGGTCCCGCGGCGTCCACCCCGGCGAGGATGGGCTGTGCGGCCCGGTACGGCCCCTCCCGGAGGCGGTTGCCGGCGAGGGTCGCCAGGGCGTCCATCGTCGGCGGGTCGCCGCGCCGACTGCCGTAGAGGCTCGCCTCCGACCGCAGCGTCCGGACGAACGCCTGGAGGTCGCCGACCGACCCCGCGATGGTCAGCGCCGCGGTCGGGTGGACCTGCGCTATCTTCTCCACGTCCTTGTTCGAGACGAAGCGTCCGCCGCCGACGCTCGCGCGCCGGTCGGCCGCCGCGACGACGGCGTCGCCGGCCGCCAGCGCGACGGTGGTCGTTCCGGTCTTGGTCACCGAGTCGTCCGTGTCGTGCATGGACGTACGGAGGGGCCAACGACGGAAAAGTGTTAGCTAAAATATATTTTAGCTGTAATTGAGGGCGCTAAGTCCCCGTCCTCAACGAGCAACGCAGGGCGAAGCCCGAGTAGCGCAGTAGGACGGGATACAGCGCCGTCATTGTCTGCTCGTACACTGTTCTGTTGCAGGCCTACAGGCCCACGCAGTCGCAACGTTCTTGTGCATAGAGTATATACTATGCATACGGTGAAACGGACCACAATTACGCTCCGAGAGGACCAACACGAGTGGATTCAGGAACACCACCTGAATCTCTCATCGTTCATCCGTGAGCGGCTTGACGAGTACATCGAGGAACACGAGTAGCGGATGTACTACGCCTACAAATATCGCCTCAAGCCGTCCGACGCCCACCGTGAGGAGTTGGACCGCCACCGCGATATCTGTCGGCAACTGTACAATCACACACTCTACCGTCTCAACGAGTACCAAGACAACCACGGTGAATTGCCGTCCATGACCACCCTGCGGTCGGAACTACCCGACCTCAAGCAGTGGTGGGACGGCCTTTCGGACGTGTACTCGAAGGTGCTCCAAACCGTCGTGGAACGGCTGTTCGACAACCTGAAAGGCCTCTCCAAACTCAAAGAGAACGGCTACGGCGTCGGTCACCTCAAGTGGAAGCCGCCACGGGAGTTCCGCAGTTTCACATACAATCAGTCTGGCTTCAAGCTCGACAAGAAGGGCGGTCAGACTGTGCTGTCACTCTCGAAACTCGCGGACATCCCGATTCGGCTCCACCGACCCATCCCCGACGACGCCACCGTGAAACAGGTCACGGTCAAGAAAGAACCGACGGGCGAGTGGTTCGCCACGCTCGGCGTCGAAATGGACCACGAACCGCCCGAACCGCCTGCGAATCCCGAGCAGTGCGTCGGTATCGACGTGGGGATTCTCACGTACGCTCACGACACCGACGGCCACGCGGTCGGGTCACTCGACCTCTCCGATGAACGTGAACGCTTGGAGCGTGAGCAACGGAAGCTCTCGCGCAAACAGCACGGGTCGAACAACTACGAGACCCAACGGCGACGAGTCGCGGAGTGTCACGCCGACCTCCGACGCAAGCGCCGTGACTTCTTGCATAAACTCTCGAACTACTACGCTCGGGAGTACGACCTCGTAGCGGTCGAAGACCTGAACGTGAAGGGGATGATGGAGTCGCCGTCGAACAGCCGCAACACCGCCTCTGCCGCGTGGCGGACGTTCCTCTCGTTGCTCGAATACAAGTGCGAACGGGCAGGAACACACTTCGTGGCGGTCGAACCAGCAGGGACGACCAAGGAGTGCGCGTCGTGCGGCGTCTCGACGGACAAGCCGTTGTGGGTCCGTGAACATTCCTGCCCTGCCTGCGGGTTTGAGGCAGACAGGGACGCGAACGCGGCGTGGAACATCCTTTCTCGCGGCCTCGAAGACGTAGGAGTGGGACGCTCCGAATCACCGCCTGTGGAGACTGCGCTCCCTACGGGGACCACTTCGGTTCCTGCAAAGCGCGTCGTTGAAGCAGGAAGCCCCACCCTCACGGAGCGAACGGCGCAAGCCGTGAGCGAGTAGGGTGGGGTAGTTCACCCGGCGAAGCGACCGGTTCGTCCGTGACGGTCGGGGCGGCGCGACGCCCGTCCTGTCAGGCGACGTCCCGGAGTCGCCCGAGCATCGCGTCCTTGTCGCAGTCCGTTATCGCCAGCGAGAAGCCGTCCAGGCGCGCGAGCTTCGGGGCGTGTTCCCACAGGTCCTCGCGGTCGAGGCCGTGGAGGACGACGGCGTTCGGCGTCGGCGTGACGACGCGCATCGCGACCAGCGGGGACTCGCCGCGCGTGACGTTCGTGAACACCAGCGCGCGACTCGTGCTCTGGCCGTAGAGGCTGTAGAACTCCTCGCTGGAGAGGCGGGTGATTGCCTGGATGCTGTCGATGACCGTGTGGCCCGACACCTGCGTCTGGCCGCCGTCCGCGAGCTCCTCGGCGTCGATGGCGTCGTAGAACCGCTCTAGGTCGATGGCGGTCGGATACTCCTGGAGGTCGTTGACGATGTCGCTGTCGAAGCCCGCGGAGACGACGCGGGCGTACTGTCGAATCCGGTCGCCGCCCCGGCGCTCGTCGATGTCCAGCAGGGCCGCGACGACGCGGCTGACGACGCCGATGCCGGGGTTGTCGCGCCGACCGCTCTCGTAGTCGCTGACGACCGACGACGACACCTCCAGCTGGTCGGAGAGGTCGGTCTGGGAGACGTCGAAGTCCGTGCGCCACTTCCGGAGCGTCGCCCCGGGGTCGTCGCTCAGCGTCACCTCTCCCGCGATGCGCTCGGCGAGGCGGCGACGTGCGTCGGTCATGTCTCCGTCTGTGCGAGTTGCCCGCAAAAGCGTGTCGATGTCGGGGTTCGACGAGCGACGAAACGGTCAGCCGAGCGTCACGTCGAGATACAGCATCACGACGACGCCGACCAAAAAGACCCGTGGACCTGCCTCTCGATTCGAACGCGTCCTTTAACCGCGCGAGGCCCCCAGAGCGAGGCATGCAGAGCCTCGAAGCCGAACTCGAGCAGGCCCGGGCGCTCGACCCCGACGACCTCGCGGACGCCATCGAGGCCATCGGGTTCGAGTGTACGCGCTGCGGCGCCTGCTGCAAGTCGGAGGAGGACGACCCTCACACCGCGACGGTGTTCCCCGACGAGGTCCGGACGCTCCAGGACGCCACGGGGGAGACGTGGCGCGACGTCGCCCGGCCGATGCCGTACGGTCTGGAGGACGCGGACGGCGACCCGGCCGGCGAGACGTTCGAGTGGGCGCTCGGGACGGACGGCTGCGGCGACTGCCGGTTCTACGCGGAGGACGACGACGGCACCGGCGCCTGCACGGTCCACGCCGACCGCCCGCTGGTCTGTCGGACCTACCCGTTCAGCGTCGCGCTCGGCGGCACCAGCCAGCCGATGGGCGAGGCGGTCGACGAGGAGGGGCTGGTCCGCGCCCACGAGTGCGAGGGGCTGGGCCGGGACATCTCGCGGGGCGACGCCGAGGAGCTGGCGGGCGCGCTGAAAGAGCGCGCTGTCCGGGAGATAGAGGAGGCCATCGCGGTCCGGGACGAGTACGAACCGGCGAACCCCGGCGCGGGCGAGGTGGTCGTCCACGATTCGGAGGGCGCGAAGCGGCCGGACGGGACGCCGTACGAGGGGTAGGTCCCACTCACTTTTTGTTCGGCGACCCGAAGGGTGGCGTATGACCGACGAGCAACCGGACCGAAAGGAGTCCGGGTTCAAGGAGACGACCCGCGTTCGGACGGCCCGCGAGCGCCTCCGCGAGGTGGTCGCCGGCCACGACCGCACCGAGCGAGTCCCGCTGGACGCGGCGGATGGGCGGGTGCTCGCCGAGGCGGTCGTCGCCGAGCGGAACGTTCCCCACTACCCGCGGGCGGCGATGGACGGGTTCGCCGTGCGCGCCGAGGACACCTTCGGCGCGAGCGACCGCTCGCCCGAGATTCTGCGCAGCGCGGGCGAGGCAGCGTCGGTGGAACCGGGCGCGGCGGTCCGGGTCCACACCGGCAGCGAACTCCCAGAGGGCGCGGACGCCGTCGTGATGATAGAGCACGCGGACGAGCGAGGCGGCGACCTGGAGGTCTTCGACGCCGTCGGGGCGGGCGAGAACGTCGCGCCGGTCGGCGAGGACGTGGAATCGGGCCAGCGCCTCTACGACGCGGGCCACCGCCTGCGTCCCTCCGACCTCGGCCTCCTGAAGTCCGTCGGCGTGCGCGAGGTCGAGGCGTACGAACCGCCGTCGGTGGCCGTGATTCCGACCGGCGAGGAACTGGTCGCCGAGGACCCCGCGCCGGGCGAGGTGGTCGAGACGAACGGGCTCACCGTCTCGCGGTACGTCGAGCGCTGGGGCGGTGCGGCGACCTACCGGGACGTGGTGACCGACGACCCGGACGCCCTGCGCGAGGCCGTCGAGCGCGACAGCGACCACGACGTGGTCGTCACGACCGGCGGGTCGTCGGTCGGCGAGCGCGACCTGCTCCCCGAGGTCGTCTCGGAACTGGGCGAGGTGGTCGTCCACGGCGTCGCGCTGAAGCCCGGCCACCCCGTCGCGCTCGGCGTCGTCGAGGAGACGCCGGTCGTGATGCTCCCCGGCTACCCCGTCGCCTGCATCGTCAACGCCGTGCAGTTCCTCCGCCCCGCGACGAAGTGGGCCGGGAACCTGCCCGTCCCCGACCCGCCGACGACGGACGCCCGACTCGACCGGAAGATACGGAGCGAACCCGGCGTCCGGACGTTCGCGCGGGTGTCTCTGGCTGACGAGGACGGCGAGCGCGTCGCCACGCCGACGCGGGCCAGCGGTTCGGGAATCCTCTCCAGCGTCGCGCTGGCCGACGGCTGGGTCGTCGTCCCCGAGGCGAGCGAGGGGATTCCGGCGGACGAGGTCGTCGCAGTCCAGGACTGGGAGGCCCTGCCATGACCGGTCTCCCGTTCCCGGAGCGTCCGACGGCTCGCATCCGCGGGCGACCCGCGACGCCGGGGGGTGACGTCAGTGAGTGACCGCAAGGAGTTCCGTGACCTCGCGCCGCCCGAGCGAGCGCACGAGGCCATCGCCTCGCTCGACCTCGACCCCGACCCCGAGACGGTTCCCCTCGACGACGCCCAGGGCCGGGTCCTCGCGGAGCGGCTGGACGCCGCCCTCGACGTACCGGGGTTCGACCGCGCGAGCATGGACGGGTACGCCGTCCGGGCGCGGGACACCTTCGGTGCCGACGAGGCCGACCCCGTCGTCCTCGACCTCGTCGGGACGGTTCACGCGGGCGAGAAGCCGGACGCCGCGGTCGGCGAGGGCGAGGCGGTCGAGATATCGACCGGCGCGGTGATGCCGGACGGCGCGGACGCGGTGGTGATGGTCGAGCGGACCGACGAGGTGGCCGACGACGGCCCGGGCGTCGCGGTCCGGACCGCGCTCGCGCCGGGGGACAACGTGATGCTCGCCGGGGCGGACGTCGCGGCTGGCGAGCGCGCACTCGGCCCCGGAACGCGGCTCACGGCCCGCGAGATCGGCCTGCTGTCCGCGCTCGGCGTCGACGAGGTGCCGGTCCGGGGCCGCCCGCGGGTCGGCATCATCTCGACGGGCGACGAACTCGTCCGGCCGGGCGGCGACCTCGACAGCGCCGCGGGCGAGATCTACGACGTGAACAGCTACACCGTCGCGGCGGCGGTCGAGGAGGCCGGCGGCGTCCCCGAACTCTACCCCCACGCCGGCGACGACTACGAGGAGATGGAGCGTATCCTGCTGGAGGCGGCCGGGGAGTGCGACCTCGTGCTCTCGTCGGGGTCGACCAGCGCGAGCGCGGTGGACGTCATCTACCGCGTCGTCGAGGAGGGCGGCGAACTCCTGCTGCACGGCGTCGCGGTCAAGCCCGGCAAGCCGATGCTCGTCGGCCGCCTGAACGAGTCGGCGTACGTCGGGCTGCCGGGCTACCCGGTCTCGGCGCTCACCATCTTCCGGACGTTCGTCGCGCCGGCGGTCCGCGAGGCGGCGGGGCTGCCGGAGCCGCGGACCGCGACCGTCGCCGCCGAGATGGCCGTCGAGGAGCGCTACGGTGAGGGCCGCACCCGGCTGATGCCGACCGGTCTCGTGGAGGACGCGACGGGGACGACGCTCGCCTATCCCGTGGACAAGGGCAGCGGCGCGACGACGAGCCTCGTGGAGGCCGACGGCGTGATCGAGGTGCCGGCCGACACCGCCTACCTCGCCGAGGGTGAGTCGGTCAACGTGCAACTGTTCTCGCCGGACGTGCGCCCGCCGACCGTCTTCGGCGTCGGCGAGGACGACCCCGCGCTCTCGCGGCTGCTCGACCGACTCGACCGACCGCGCTACCTCGCGGTCGGGAGTCGGCAGGGGCTGCGTCGACTCCGCGACGGCGTGCCGGACTTCGCGGTGGTCACGGGCGAGCGGACGGAGGACGTCGACGCGACGGAACTCGCCTCGTACCGCCGGGAGTGGGGGCTGGTCGTCCCCTCGGGGAACCCCGAGGGCGTCGACGGACTCGCCGACCTGGTCGACCGGGACCTGCGGTTCGTCAACCGCGGGACCGACTCGGGCCTGCGGACGACGCTCGGTAACGCCCTCGCGGACCTGGCCGACGACCGCGACGTCTCGCGCCACGACCTCGTCGAGTCCATCGCCGGGTTCGAACTCGCGGCGAAGGCCCACGAGAGCCCCGCGCGGAAGGTCGCGGCGGGCGAGGCGGACGCCGGTCTCGGCCTGCGGGCGACCGCCGAGAAGCTGGGACTGGGGTTCGTCTCGCTCGGCGAGGAGGAGGTCCGGGTGCTGGGGAACGACGCGCGGCTGGAGAAGGCGGGGGTTCGAGCGCTCCGGGAGGCCCTCGATTCGGCGCTAGTCGGTGTACTCGACGGACTGACCGGCGTTCGACAGTAGCTCCTCGAACGTCTCGACGCGGTAGTCGCCGAGCACGCAGTGTCGACGGTTGTCGGGTCCGTGGCGCTCGACGTGGACGGCGTCGAGGCCCGCGTTCCACGCCGCGCCGACGTCGCTGGAGCCGTCGCCGGCGAGGACGCCGCGCTGACCCGCGTGAGCGCCGATTTCGCTCATCGTGTACTCGACCGGGGACGGGTCGGGCTTCCAGCCCAGTTCCTCGTCGCAGCAGACGACGGCGTCGAACCAGTCGCGGATGCCGAGTTCGTCGATGACGGGGTGGGCGAGGAACGGCTGGCAGTGCGTCACGAGGCCGACCGGACAGTCGAGGTCCGCGACGAACGCGGCGTCGTCGTAGAGGAAGGTCTCCTCCGCCCGTAACTGCGGGTCCTCGATGTCGTGGAACGCCTCCCAGAACGTCGGCGGGTCGATACCCCACTCGCGCAACTGGGCGTCCCGCGACCCGCCGAGTCCGTGCCAGATGATTTCCGCCTCGCGGTCGGTGAACTCCCGACCGAGGCGGTCGCTCACGCGGTCGAACACCTCGCGGGTGTACGACCACTCCGTGTCGATGAGCGTGCCGTCCAGGTCGAGCAGCCAGAAGTCGTACTCGCGGGCGACCATCGGGACTGTTAGTGTAGCATCCCCGTAACCATAAGCATTTTGACTGGAGCTCCGAGAGGAACTCGCTCTCGCGCCCCCGGAACACCCTCCTTCAAGACCCGCGCTACCGACTCGGTTACCATGACGAAACAGGACCGCCTGGACGAGTTTCTCGCCGAGCGCGACCTCGAATCCGTCTGGTTCGCCCGGCCGAACTCCTTCGCCTGGCTCACCGGCGGGGACAACGTCGTCGACCGCGCCGGTGACGTCGGCGTCGCGGCAGTGGGCTACGACGGCGACGGTCTCCGTGTCGTCACGAACGACATCGAGGCCCAGCGGCTTCGGGACGAGGAACTGGACGACGACGTGCCCGTCGCGGAGTTTCCGTGGTACGAGTCGTCGCTCGCGGAGGCGGTGGCGGAGCGCGCCGCGACGCCCGCGGCGGCGGACTTCGACGTGCCGGGCTTCGAGTCCGTCGACGCGTCGCCGCTGCGCCAACCGCTCACGGACCAGGACGTCGACCGCTACCGCGAACTCGGCGAGACGACGGCCCGCGCGGTCGAGGCCATCTGCGCCGAACTCGAATCGACCGACACCGAGCGCGAGGTGGCGTCCGCGGTCCGGGGCGCGCTCGACGCCCGCGGCATCGAGTCGCCCGTGGCGCTGGTCGGCGGTAGCGAGCGCGCCCAGAAGTACCGCCACTACACGCCGACCGACGCCGAACTCGGCGACTACGCGCTCGTCTCCGTCACCGCCGAACGCGACGGCCTCCACGCCAGCCTCACCCGGACCGTCGCGTTCGACCAGCCGGAGTGGCTGCCCCAGCGCCACCAGGTCGCCGCCACGGTCGAGGTGACCGCGCTCGCCGCCACCCGGCGCGTCGCGGAACTGGACGGTCGCGCGTCGGACGTGTTCGACGCCATCCGGGCGGCTTACGAGCATCTCGGCCACCCCGACGAGTGGCAGCGTCACCACCAGGGCGGTGCGGCAGGCTACGCCGGCCGCGAGTGGATAGCCACGCCGACGACGGACGCCGAGATACGCCTCCCGATGGCGTTCGCCTGGAATCCGACGGTCCAGGGCGCGAAGAGCGAGGACACCGTCCTCGTCGACGAGGACGGCATGGAGGTGCTGACCGAGACCGGCGAGTGGCCGACACAGCCCGTGATGGCCTACGACTACGAGGCGGCGCTCGAACGTCCCGCCGTGCTCGAACCGTAGCACCCCTCGTTCGACGCCTGTCGAAGGTAGATTCGACGCGTTCGGATACCTTTTTACACGAGGGGACGGACGTACCGCGCATGGGACTCGACGAGGACTCTCTCGATTACCACCGGCGCGAACCGCCGGGGAAGATCGAGATTTCGACGACGAAACCGACCAACACACAGCGCGACCTGAGCCTGGCGTACTCCCCCGGGGTCGCCGCACCCTGCAACGAGATCGACGCCGACGCCGAAGCGGCGTACTCCTACACCGCGAAGGGGAACCTCGTCGGCGTCGTCTCGAACGGCAGCGCCGTGCTCGGCCTCGGCGACATCGGCGCCCAGGCGTCCAAACCCGTGATGGAGGGCAAGGGCGTGCTGTTCAAGCGGTTCGCCGACATCGACGTGTTCGACCTCGAACTGGAACAGGCCGACCCCGAGGACATCGTCCGGACCGTCAGCGCGATGGAACCGACGTTCGGCGGCATCAACCTGGAGGACATCAAGGCCCCGGAGTGTTTCGAGATAGAGGAACGGCTCCGGGAGGAGATAGACATCCCCGTCTTCCACGACGACCAGCACGGGACCGCCATCATCAGCGGGGCCGCCTTGTTGAACGCCACCGAGATAAACGGCAAGGACCTCGAAAACCTCGAAATCGTCTTCTCCGGTGCCGGAGCGTCGGCCATCGCCACCGCGCGCTTCTACGTCAGCCTGGGCGCGCGCAAGGAGAACATCACGATGTGTGACTCCTCCGGCATCATCACCGAGAACCGGGCCGCCCGCGGCGACGTCAACGAGTACAAGACCGAGTTCGCCCGCGACGTGCCGGAGGGCGACCTGGCCGACGCCATGGCGGGCGCCGACGTGTTCGTCGGCCTCTCGGTCGGCGGCATCGTCAGCCAGGAGATGGTTCGCTCGATGGCCGCCGACCCGGTCATCTTCGCCATGGCGAACCCGGACCCCGAAATCGGCTACGAGGAGGCGAAGGCCGCCCGCGACGACACCGTCATCATGGCGACCGGGCGCTCGGACTATCCGAACATGGTGAATAACGTCCTCGGGTTCCCCTTCATCTTCCGCGGCGCGCTCGACGTGCGCGCGAGCGACATCAACGAGGACATGAAGGTCGCCGCCGCGGAGGCGCTCGCCGACCTCGCCAAGAAGGACGTGCCCGACGCCGTCGTCAAGGCGTACGGCGACCAGCCGCTCCAGTTCGGCCCCGACTACATCATCCCGAAACCGCTCGACCCCCGCGTCCTCTTCGAGATCGCGCCCGCCGTCGCCGAGGCCGCGATGGAGTCCGGCGTCGCCCGGAGCGAACTCGACACCGACGAGTACGTCGAGACGCTCGAAGCCCGCCTCGGCAAGTCCCGCGAGATGATGCGCGTCGTGCTGAACAAGGCCAAAAGCGACCCGAAGCGCGTCGCGCTCGCCGAGGGCACGGACGAGAAGATGATCCGCGCCGCCTACCAGATTCGCGACCAGGGCATCGCCGAACCGGTGCTCATCGGCGACCAGGCGGAGATAGCGGCGACCGCCGACGACCTCGGACTGGACTTCGACCCCACGGTCGCGGACCCGTCGACCGGCGACTACGAGGCGTACGCCGACCGCCTGTACGAACTCCGCCGGCGCAAGGGAATCACCCGTAGCGAGGCCGGCGAACTCGTCCGGAAGGACAGCAACTACTTCGGCAGCGTGATGGTCGAACAGGGCGACGCCGACGCGATGCTGACCGGCCTCACCCATCACTACCCCTCCGCGCTCCGGCCGCCGCTCCAGGTCATCGGCACCGCGCCGGACGCCGACTACGCGGCGGGCGTCTACCTCCTCACCTTCAAGAACCGCGTCGTCTTCTGCGCCGACGCGACGGTCAACCAGGACCCCGACGAGGAGGTCCTCGCGGAGATCACCCGCCACACCGCCGAACTCGCGCGCCGGTTCAACGTCGAACCGCGCGCCGCGATGCTGTCGTACTCGAACTTCGGCAGCGTCGACAACGAGGGAACGCGGAAACCCCGCCGCGCCGCCGAGACCCTGCGCGAGGACCCCTCCGTGGACTTCCCGGTCGACGGCGAGATGCAGGCCGACACCGCCGTCGTCTCCGACATCCTGAACGGCACCTACGAGTTCTCGGACCTCGACGACCCCGCGAACGTGCTCGTGTTCCCGAACCTCGAGGCCGGCAACATCGGCTACAAGCTCCTCCAGCGCCTCGGCGGCGCGGAGGCCATCGGCCCGATGCTGGTCGGCATGGACAAGCCCGTCCACGTCCTCCAGCGCGGCGACGAGGTCAAAGACATCGTGAACCTCGCTGGCGTCGCGGTCGTCGACGCCCAGCAGAACGAGTAGGCGGCCGGGTCTCCGGCGCGAACTTCTGCGGAGTCGGGGCGTCCCGGCGGTGGCCGGAGCTACTCCCCGGAGGCGGCCAACCGGTGACCGCAGTAATCGCAGGTCGGGTCGTCGACGCGATTGCGAGCGCCGCACGCCGGACAGTTCACCTTCTCCCGTTGTGGCTCTCCGTCGAACACGTCGCTCAGGTCCGTGAACTTCAACGCGCCGAGGAAGACGAGGACGCCGACGACCCAGCCGACCGGCCCCATGTAGAACAGGACCGCGAGAAACGCCGCGACGACGAGCCAGACAGCGAGGGCGACGACCTGCTCCGCTTCGATTCGCATACTACCTAATAGAAACCAACACTGATTTAACGATTTCGCGCGGGCACGTCGGTACGGGCCGCGGTCGGCGTGCCCTCGCGGGCGCGTTCGACCGCGCTCGGCTATCGACTCGCCGCGGTTCACTCGCCGGTCGTCGTGGTCGTTCCACCGTCGCCGCTTCCCGTCTCGACGTCGCCGCGCATCGCCTGCGGGTGGTACTCGCAGTAGTACTGGTTCATCTCCTTCGACGCGGTGAACGTCAGCGACACCGTCTTGCCCTGCTCTTCGGCGTCGTCGCTCTTCTCCAGCGTCTTGCCGCTCCCGTCGACGACGAGCAGTTCGTGCTCCTTTCCGTCGAGGTTGGTCCACTCGATGGTGTACTGCTGGCCGGGAGTCAGCGTCAGCGTCGGGTTCTGCTTGCCCGCGATAGCTTTCGGGGCCTTGCCGACCCAGCCGCCGGTTTTCGCACCCAGTCGCACGGTCTGGCTCTCGCTCTTCGTCGACCCGGTCGTGGTCGATTCCGTCGCGGTCGACTCCGTCGTGGTCGTCTCGCCGCCGGACCCGCCTCCGTCGTCGCTGGTGCAACCGGCGAGCAGTGCGGTGGGAAGGGCGACGCTCGTCATTTCGAGGACCGTTCGGCGGTCTACTTTCGGTTCGGAGTCCATACGTACGTCCGGTCGTGGGATGGGGACCCGGAGAAAAGTACCGGCCACTCGTCGGTGAAAAAACACGACGGCGGTACGAATTCCGACACTCGGAGCTGTCGAACGGCCGGGGTGGAGCGTCGGCCCTCCGATTTACAAGCGTCTCTGTCGTCGGTCGGGAACGTGTCGAAGGACCACTACCGCTGTGAGGCCTGCGGGAAGGAGTTCGACTCCGAGACCGAACTGGAAAAGCACCTGCGCGAGCAGGGGCTGGTGGACTGACCCCGTCGCTAGCCGCTGACGTGGCGGTCGGACCGCGACGGCGGCGGAATCTGGGTCTCGTCGGACTCGGACGTGTCCGGGAGCAGGCACTGTGCTGGTTCGCGGTTCACGTGGGCGTACTCCTCGGGCGCGTTGGCGAGCGGGTGTGCGGGATTCTGCTCGCTGCGGACCCGAGCGGCGCGGAGTTCGCCGAACCCGGCGACGCGGGCGCGGATACCGCGCCAGTGGTTCCGACTGGCGGCGGCCACGGAGAACGGTCGCGGCGGGCGCCAGTCGGTTCGACGGCCCGCGAGTACGGCCTTGTTGACGTTCGCCGCGAGTTCGTCGTGGTCGACGAGCACGCCGACGCGGGCGTCGACGGGCGCACGGGCGGCGAGTACGTCGAGACCGAGGTGGAGCGCCCGATACTCGGCGACGTTGTTGTCGGGCATCTCGTCGGGGAGCGAGAGTCGGGTGACACACTCGCCGTCGCGCGTTTCGATGATGACGCCGAGCCCTCCCTCGCCGGAGTCGTGACTGAACGAACCGTCGGTGGCGACGTAGAAGTCACGATGGTGGGTGTGCGGTGGATGGGCGATGTGCGGCGTGGGCGACTCGTCGAACAGGTCCCGCAACCGGGGACGGCGGCCGTGAACGGCCATACGCTCGCTAACACCTGTTCGAACTTAAAGATGAAGGCTGCACTGTCCGGCGAATCTCCCGGAGCCGACAGTCCGGAAGTCCGGTTCGAGTCCGTTGCCGTCGTCGCTCCTGGTCGCATGCACCGGACCGCTTTCGCTCCCGGCACTTCCCATATACAATTTTATCTACCAATTCTGATACGGTAGTAGTATTTATATTCTTACCTAAATTGGAATTTCATATAATTTACCTCGATGCATGCTGTGGATTGGCATAGATATTTAAGTCCAAGGGAGCCATGTTGCGGGTATGTCTGACGCAAAGGTCAGTCGACGTTCGTACTTGAAGTTCGCGGGCGGTGCGGCGGCCTCGGCGGCGCTCGCCGGCTGTACTGGCGGTAATCAGGACGGCAACGGAACCACGACCACCGGCGGTGGCGGCGGCGAACCGCCGGAGAACTTCCAGGTTACTATCACGCAGGGCCAGATGCCGTCGACGCTGGACCCGCACAACCACCGCGAGACGACGACCGACAACGTCGTTCTCCAGGCGTACGAGGGGCTGCTGGCGCGCGACGCGGAGGGGAAGATAATCAGCAAGCTGGCGACGGAGCACGAACGCGTCGAGAAGGGGACGGTGAAGTTCACCATCCGGGAGGGCGTCACGTTCCACAACGGTGACGAACTGACCCCCGAGGACGTCGCCTTCAGCATCAACCGCATCGTCGAGCCCGACACCGGCGGCCTGGAGAGCCCCCAGCGCGACCAGCTCTCGGGCGTGACCGGGGCCGAAGTCGTCGACGGCGAGCGTGCCGTGCGGGTGAACTCCGAGGGCATCAACCCCGTCGTGTTCTCGCTGTTCGCGTCCTACTGCGACGTCATGCAGAAGTCGTGGGTCCAGAACACGGACCAGATAGCCAAGAAGATGAACGGGACCGGCCCGTTCGAGCTGCAGAACTACAACGAGAGCGTCCGCGTCGTGTTCCAGCGGTACGGGGACTACTGGCGCGACCCGGCCGACGTCTCGAAGCTCACGTTCGAGGCCGCGAAGGAGTCGAGCACGCGCGTGAACCAGTTGCTGAACGGCGAAACGGACATCGTCGTCAACGTCCCGCCGCAGTCCGCGGGCCGGGTCAAGAACTCGAACGGGGCGCGCATCGCACCCGTGCCGAGCACGCGAATCATCTACAACGCGATGCGCTACGACGTCGAGCCGTTCTCCAGCCAGAAGTTCCGCCGGGCGCTGAACCTCGCCATCGACCTGCCGAGCATCATCGAGAACATCCTCTCCGGCTTCGCCGATTCCACCGGACAGCCGACGCTGGAGGGGTTCACCGGATACAACGGCAACGTCGACCCCTACCCGGCGAACAAACAGAAGGCCCAGCGGTTGGTGGAGGAGAGCGGCCACGCCGGGGCGAGCATCACGCTCCACACGCCGGTCGGACGCTACCTCAAGGACGTCGAGATCGCCCAGGCCGTCTCGCGCCAGATAGACCAGCTGAACAACGTCAGCTGCTCGGTCCAGCAGCGGGACTTCACCTCGCTGGCGGGCGAGCTGACCGACGGCGACATCGAGACCGGCCCGAACTTCTATCTCATCGGCTGGGGGAACGCGACGTTCGACGCCAGCCAGACGATCATCCCCCTGCTGACCACGGACGGGGCGCTCACCTCGTACAGCAACGACAGGGTCGACCGGCTGATGCAGGAGGCCCAGAACATGTCGGACGGCGACCAGCGCAAGCAAAAGTTACAGCAGGCCAACAAGATACTCCACGACCAGGCGCCGTGGATATTCCTCAACCGCCAGTACAGCGTCTACGGCGTCAACCAGGAACTCCAGTGGGAGGCCCGCCGCGACGAACGGATCAACGCCTACGGAATCTCCCAGAAGTAACGCCATGCAGGCAGCTTCGAGGGGGTGGTCGTAGATGTCGATGGGTCGATTCCTACTCAAACGGAGCCTCCAGGGTGTCTTCGTCATCTGGGGCGTCGTGACCGTAGTGTTCCTGCTCCGGTTCATCACCCCGGGCAGTGCGATAACGTTCATCGCCCCTCTCGACGCCAGCCCCCAGTTGAAACGACAGATAGCGCAGGAACTGGGGCTGAACCAGCCGATATACGTCCAGTACTTCGATTACCTCTGGGCGCTGCTGCACGGCGACATGGGCTACTCGTACATCTCGGGGACGCAAGCGAGCACGCGCATCTTCGCTCGGCTCCCGGCGACGCTGGAACTCGCCATCGCGGCGAGCGTCGTCGCCGTCGTTCTCTCGATTCCGCTCGGCGTCGTCAGCGCGACCCGCCGCCACGAACCCCTCGACTACGCGGCGACGACGTTCTCGCTCGCCGGCATCAGCACGCCGAACTTCTGGCTCGGCATCATGCTGGTGCTGGTGGTTGCCGTCGGCGGCCCGCTCCCGACGAGCCAGCGCATCGTCGGGTTCGGCGAGGCGACGACGATGTTGCTGACCGAGGGGAGCCTGAGCGGCTTCGTGACCTGGCTCAGCCACATCGTCCTCCCGGCCATCACGCTCGGGACGTACTTCACCGCGCTCATCACGCGACTGACCCGGAGCGGAATGCTGGACGAACTCGGGAAGACGTACATCCGCGCCTCGCGGGCGAAGGGGCTGCCGGAGACGCTCGTGCGGTACAAGCACGCGCTCCGGAACACCCTCATCCCGGTCATCACCGTTCTCGGCCTCCAGCTCGGGACGCTCATCGGCGGCGCGGTCATCACCGAGCAGGTGTTCGCGTGGCCCGGTCTGGGGACGCTGATAATCAACTCCATCAACGCCCGCGACTGGCCGCTGATTCAGGGGTCGCTCATCGTCGTCGGCACCGGCTTCGTCGTGCTGAACATCCTCGTCGACGCGCTGTACGCCTACATCAATCCACAGGTGGTCTACGAATGACATCGCAGGTGGTTCTCGAATGATATCGCCGCGCACGCTTCGAAATCTCGAACGGGAGTTCCGACAGAGCCTGCTCGCCAAGGTCGGCGTCGTCATCGTCGTCGTCGTCCTCTTCGTGGCGGTGTTCGCGCCGATGCTGGCGCCGCACAACCCGCACAACCAGAACCTCGACGATTCGAACCTGCCGCCGCTCGGGTTCAGCAAGAAGACGACGGAGACGAGTTCCGAACTCGTCAACGGAAGCATCCAGGTCGTCAACAACACGACCTACGTCGAGGCGCAACCGTCCCACCCCCTGGGCACCGACAACCTCGGGCGCGACATGCTCTCGCGGGTCATCTACGGGGCGCGCACGTCGCTGCTCGTCGGCCTCTTCGGGACGGCCCTGGCGTTGCTCATCGGGGTGGTCGTCGGCCTCGTGGCGGGCTACTACGGCGAACTGGTGGACGACGCGCTGATGCGTAGCGCCGACATCATGCTGGCGTTCCCCTCGCTCGTGCTGGCCATCGCGCTGGTCGGACTGTTCAGGCGCGCCGTCTTCAGGTTCCCGGACCCCATCGTCGCGGCCGGGTTCGAACCCGGGATGCCCGAGACCGTCGCGCTCCCGGGAACGGTGGTGCTGGTCGTCGCGCTGGTGAACTGGGTGTGGTTCGCCCGGGTCGCCCGCGGCGAGGCGCTGACCGTCGAGAGCGAGGAGTACGTGAAGGCCGCCCGGTCGGTCGGCGCGAGCGACCCCTTCATCCTGCGCAAGCACGTCCTGCCGAACAGCGTGACCCCCATCATCGTGCTGGCGACCATCCAGATAGCGGCCATCATCCTGCTGGAGAGCGCGCTGTCGTATCTCGGGTTCTCCGGCGTGAACCTCTCGTGGGGGTTCGACATCGCGCAGGGACGCGACTACCTCGCCACGTCGTGGTGGATATCGACGATTCCGGGAATCGCCATCGTGCTGACGGTCATCGGCATCAACCTCCTCGGTGACTGGCTCCGCGACGCGCTCGACCCCGGCATCGAGGGCGAGGGAGGTGGCGTGTGAGCGACCGCGACCTGCTTCGGGTGCGCGACCTCTCGACCCGCTTCTTCACGGAGAAGGGGCAGGTCAACGCCGTCGAGTCGGTCGACTTCGACGTGCGCGACGGCGAGGTGTTCGGCGTCGTCGGCGAGTCGGGGTCCGGCAAGAGCGTCACCGCGCTCTCGCTCATCGACCTCGTGGAGTCGCCCGGCCGGATAACGAGCGGCGAGGTCTGGTACCGCAACGAGACGCTGGCCGAGGAGATGACCGACGAGCGCCCGGACGCCGTGGACGGCGACTTCGTCGACGTGCGCCGCCTCGACGAGCGCCAGCGGCGCGCGCTCCGGGGCCCCTCGTTCAGCATGATATTCCAGGACCCGATGAGCAGTCTCAACCCCTCGCTCACCGTGGGCGAGCAGATAGCCGAGGCCGTCGAGGTCCAGCGGCGAGCGTCGGCGAACCCGCGCTCGACGCGCTCGCGCACACAGGGGTACGGCCTCGCGAAGCTCATCATGGGCAGTGTCTTCTCCAGCCAGCAGTACGTCACCGAGGAGAGTCGCGCCCGCGCCGTCGAACTGCTCGAACAGGTCGGCATCCCCGACCCCGCCGAGCGCGCCGACGAGTACCCCAACCAGTTCTCGGGCGGGATGCTCCAGCGGGCGATGGTCGCGCAGGCACTGGCGGGCGAACCGGACCTGCTCATCGCGGACGAGCCGACGACGGCGCTGGACGTGACCATCCAGGCCCAGATTCTCGACCTGCTCTCCGACCTGCAGGCGGAGACGGGGATGAGCATCGTGCTCATCACGCACAACCTCGGCGTCATCGCGCGGATGTGCGACCGCGTCGGCGTGATGTACGCCGGCGAGATCGTCGAGCACGGCACGCTCGCGGACGTGTTCGACGACCCCGTCCACCCCTACACCCGGGGGCTGCTCGGGTCGATTCCGGACCTGGAGAACCCGGACCCGCGGCTCCAGCCCATCGAGGGGAACGTGCCGGACCTCCTCGACGAGGAGATGGCGGACCGCTGTTACTTCGCCGACCGCTGCCCGAAGGCGATGGAGGACTGCCTGGAGCATCCGCCGATGTTCGACGCCGCGGGCAGCGACGAACACGGGGCGCGCTGCGTGCTGGCGGAGACGGAGTACGACGAGTCGCGTGCGCTACCGGACGACTACTTCGGCGAGGGGACCGAGCGCGGTCCGGACGCCGGAACGAAGCGAACGGAGGTCGAGACCGATGACTGAACCGCTGCTCAGCGTCCGGAACCTGGAGAAGTACTACTACGAACAGGACTCGCTGTTCGACCGCCTGCTCGGGCGCGAACCCCAGAGCGTACAGGCCGTCGACGGCGTCTCCTTCGACGTCCACGAGGGGGAGACGCTCGGACTGGTCGGCGAGTCCGGCTGTGGCAAGTCGACGACGGGCGAGACGCTGCTCGGCCTGCGCGAACCGACCGGCGGGCGAGTCGAGTTCGACGGCGAGAACGTCTTCGACGTGGACGACCTCACGCCGTTCCGCAAGCGCGCCCAGGTCGTCTTCCAGGACCCGTTCTCCAGCCTCGACCCGCGGATGACCGCGGGCGAAATCGTCCGCGAACCCCTGGACGTCCACGGGCTTGCGGGTCGACGCGTCGGTGTCGCTGTCGAGTTCGGTTCGGCGTGGGAGGTCACGGCGGGCGAGTACGTGGACCTCGACGCCGCAGACCCCGAGGTCCGCGTGAGACTCGCTCCTGCCGACGAGACCAGCGACGACGCTGACGACGATTCCGACGCCGTGCGCATCGACACCGACGACGACGGCCCGACCGACGAGGACGAGGTGTCTGTCTCGGTCGACGAATCGGCCCGGACCGTCCACGTCGACGTGAACAAGTCGAACAAAGGGTTGCGCCGCGAGCGCGTGATGGAACTGCTGGAGCGGGTCGGCCTCTCGGCGGACCAGATAGACCGCTACCCGCACGAGTTCTCCGGCGGGCAGCGCCAGCGCATCGGTGTCGCCCGGGCGCTGGCGCTCGAACCGGAGTTCATCGTCCTCGACGAACCCGTCTCTGCCCTCGACGTCTCCGTGCAGGCGCAGGTACTGAACCTGCTCGACGACCTCCAGGAGGAGTACGGCCTGACGTACCTGTTCATCGCCCACGACCTCTCGGTCGTCCGCCACATCTCCGACCGCGTGGCCGTGATGTATCTCGGCGAAATCGTCGAACTCGGGCCGGTCGACGAGATATTCAACGACCCCAGACATCCCTACACGCGCGCGCTGCTGGACAGCGTCCCGCGGGCCGACACCGACGAGGCGGACCGCGAGGTGCACACGCTGTCGGGCGACGTCCCCTCGCCGCGGAACCCGCCGTCCGGCTGCCGGTTCCGCACGCGCTGTCCGAGGGTCATTCCGCCGGACGACGTCCGCATCGAACAGGAGGCGTACCGCGAGGTGATGGACTACCGCGAACGCCTGGAGTCCGGCGACCTCACCCTCGACTCGGTCCGCGAACTCGCAGCGGGACCGGACGAGGACCCCGAGAGCGTCGAGGAGAGCGCCGTCAGGGAGGAGCTGTGGGCGGAGCAGTTCGACCGCGACCTCGGCGGCGAGAACCGCGCGACGGTCGCCGAGTCGTTCGACCGCCTGTTCGACGGCGACCGCGAGGGGGCCGTCGACGTCATGCGCGACCGCTTCGAGTCGGTCTGCGAGCGCCGGACGCCCGTCCTGCAGGACAGCGACCATCCGGCCGCCTGCCACCTCTACGACCAGCCCGCGACCGACGAGGACGTCAACACGGAGGACGCCCCCGGGACCGAGGTGGAGTCGTCGGCGGACGACTGACGGGCCCTCGGCTCGCGGTGGTCAGTCGGTCGCCGGGAGAAGCACCGAATCGGGGTCGGTCAGACGAAGTCGCCGAGGCCGGCCTGGTCGTCGTCCGCGTTCTCGTCGCCCTCGTCCGCCGAGCCGTCCGCGTTCTCGTCGCCCCCGGCGTCCGGCAAGTCGGTCTCGTCGCCGTCGGACTCCGCGTCGTCGCTCGACCGGACGTCGCCGTTTCCGTTCTGTCGGACACTCCCCTCGAACGCGCCGCCGGAGTGCTCGACGGCGGCCTCCTCGCGGCGTTTCTCGGCGTCCGCGACGATGTCCTGGACCTTGTTCGTGCTCTTGCCGCTGCCCGTGACGAAGGCGACGTGTTCCGCCTCCAGGTCGTAGCGGGCGGCCATCGCCACGGTCAGTTCGCGGTTCTTGCAGTGGTGGGTCATCTCGGCGAGGTAGGGGAGTATCTTCCGCCGCGCCGTCGACATGCTGACCCCGCCCTCCTGGGCTATCTTCCGGGCGACGTAGTCGCGGGTGTCGCGCGCTCCCCGACTGCTGCCGAGCTTCTGCCAGGTGCTCGGCGGGCCGTAGCGCGTCCAGCCGCCCTTCTGCCCCCGGCGGGCGGCGGCGACCCCGGCGGTCATGTTGTCGGTCGCGTAGCGCCAGTAGGAGTAGTTCTGGGTGGCGCGCACCCGCCCCAGCCAGCGGTCGGCGTTCGCCAGGAACCCGTAGGCGTCCGCGAGTTCCTCCCCCTCGTAGTCCTTCGGGACGTTGTCCTCGATCCAGCTGATGAGGTCGTCGGGCGTCTCGTCCACGTCGTAGGATGCCCGCAGCGCGCCCTCGGCGTCCTCCTTCTTGATGAGCGCGTCGAGGAAGTCGAAGATGCCCTCGGTCGTGTCGCGGTCGCCCGTGACGACGTCGTCCTCCGTGAGTCGCTCGCTCTCCTCGGCGATGGCCTGGAGGTCGTTGACCGCCGAGCGCAGGTCGCCGCTGTTCTTGTCGGCGATGGCCTGCAGGGCGTCGGACTCGAACTCCACGCCCTCCTTCCGGCAGATGTCCCGCAGCACGGGGACGATGCTCCGCGAGGAGACGTCCCGGAACTCGATGTCCTCGCAGGCGTTCCGGAGCGTGTTCGACATGTCGTAGAACTCGTTGGCGATGAGCACCATCGGCTGGCCGGCGTCCTTCACGACCTGCGTGATGGCCCGCGAACCGCCGCGGTCGACGTTGCCGTGCAGGTTGTCGGCCTCGTCCAGGATGACGAGGCGTCGCCCCGACGAACCGCCGGTCAGCGTCCCGCTCTGGGCCGCTTCGCCCGCGACGCGCTTGACGACGCTGCCCGTGCGCTGGTCGCTGGCGTTCAGTTCCATCGTCGGCCAGCCCATGTCGCTCGCCAGCGCGTGCGCGGCCGAGGTCTTGCCGACGCCGGGACTGCCGTGCAGGATGACGGCGTCCCGGTGGTCGTCCCACGTCTCGGCCCACTCCTTCAGGGCGTCGCGGGCCTTGTTGTTCCCGCGAACCTCCGAGAGCGTGCTCGGGCGGTACTTCTCCGTCCAGTCGGTCATATTATCATTATCTCCTTATGATTCATATAGTCGGCGTCCGTACACGCACTTATGACACATGTGCAAGTCGTGGTTTCCGACGACCAGAAAGCCCGGTGGTCAGAATACGCGGCAGAAGAGCCTGCGGTAGACTCCATATCCGACCTTGTCCGGACTGCTGTTGAAGAGTACATTGCACGTGACAAAGATTCAGAGCCCTCGGAACTTAACCCCCCGGTTGTCGACGGCGACCTGGATGAAATTGAGGGGCGGCTCGCGAACATCGAGGACCAGCTTGACCTCCTACGGCTTGAGAACGTTGAGGAAGAGCAACTAGAGGAGGTTATCGAGTTTGTCGTTGAGGAGCACTCGATGTACACTGCTGATTATATTTTAGAAGAACTGGGTCACGACGACTACGACGGTGACCCAAGAAGGTACAAATGATGACGGGAAGCGACGAATTCGAAAGCTGGAATCCAGCCATCCAACGCCACCTCACCCGAGTCAAAGCACGGAAATCGGACCACACCCTCAAGAACCGCGAAACAACTCTCCGGCAATGGCGTGAGTTCTGTGAGGAGAACGGGAGTGAGATACTAGAGCCGGATGCCGAACTCATCAATGATTGGCTGGATAAGTTGATACTCGAAGGTTATACCGACAAATCAACTCTCAATAAAGCATATGACTTGTCGGCTGTCTATCGAGCGCTTGCCAATCGCGGCGTCATTGACGAAACCCCATTCAAATCGGTTGACCTGACGTGGCTCTCTAACGAACCAGAACTCGATACTCATTCCGAAGTTCGTTACCTTGATATTGGAGAGTATGAATCGCTTCTTGAGGCATGCCGTAATCCTCGCGATGAATTGATCCTCCGGCTCCTTTGGGAAACCGGAGTCCGTGTCTCTGAGGCCTGCAACATTCGCATTGAAGACATTGATAGAGACAACCGACAGATAGAGATCCAGACGTCCAAGCAGCAGCGCGGGAAGAATCAGACACGCACAGTCTATTATCGATACGAGCTTGCCCGCATGTTTCGGAAGTGGCTTGACGAAGGTGACCGACGGAAGTACCTCTCAGCTGGCGAGTCGGAGTATCTGCTTCTCACTAAGGAGTCGCCCAAGATGCCACCCCAACGATTAGGTGAGATCGTTCATGAAGTAGCTGACCGAACAAACCTTCAGGAAGTCGTCTTTACGGACGTCCGTGGCCAACCCCAGCATCGAATCACGCCTCACACATTCCGGCACTCCTATGCGGTCCATCGGACCAAAAACGGGATGCCGATCGTCTATCTCCAAGACTTGCTTGGGCACTCTGATATCGATGTCACACGGCAGTATCTCAAATTCCGGACGGACGACATTCGGGAGGCCGAGAAGACGTATGCACCTCGGTAGTCTGGCTACTCTTTGTTTCTCTGCATCCATGCTACTGCAGACCTGTTCTGGTAATCGGTCGTAAGTGTTAAGCTGTAAGAAATATTATACTTTACTATGATAGCGCCTGAGACGACACCCTACGTTGCTGCTCCTGAGGTCGGAACAGCATATTCGGCGCTCCTACAATCTCGGCTCCATGGTCTTTTCCCTCACGATTATCATATCATCCATATTTCCGACCCAGTGTCTTCTCTTGATTATCAGAATCTCACGATAGAGAGAGCCGACTGGGAGAAGATTGTCAACGCAGGAGAGGCGCTGTACCCCTTCGAGAGCTTCGAATTTTATGACGGTACTACCGGGGGGTACTGGGTGCAGGACCGTATTGAGGAGCTGTTCAGCGGCATGTACGCGGCCAGGCTAACGGCCCGGCGTAATCAAATTCAGCTAATCGCTGATCGCCTCAAACAGGGGAATCACGGGCAGACAACAAACGCACTCGTTGCGCAGGTCTTCCAGCTTGAGCCCGATCTCCGAAAGGCGACTCATGGTCGACCACTCGCATCGAATATCGCCTGTCTAACGCAACTCCAATTCAAGCCTCGGAGAGAGCAACTGCACCTCTACGCCACGTTCCGGAGCCAGTATCTAGATACCAAGTGCTATGGAAATCTCCTGAGTCTTGCGCTCTTACTCGCGGAGATGTGCAGACAGACGGGGTACGAGCCGGGCTATATTGTCGAGACTGCCCATAACTCGATCTTCCGAGATTCATCGGACGCACGGCGTCTTCACTCAGTGCTCTCTAATGGTGCTCCGAAAGATAGACACGTAAACAGAGAGAAATGATATCGGGAATCAAAACTCGGTGAGGGTCTGCTGGTCTTCTTCTGCAACTCCCAAGCGTTCACGCAGGACATCTTCGAATTCCTCATTGAGTTCGTATCCGATGCAGTCGCGGTCGTGTTCAAGAGCGGATTTTGCTGTCGTTCCACTACCCAAAAACGGGTCAAGTACTGTGTCGCCTAGCTCGGTCGAAATCCGAACAAGCCGGTCGATAAGGGACTGGGGATACGGAGCCTTGTGCAGGACGTTCTGTCCGGCGGTTCCCCGTTTAACGGGATGCCGAAAGAGATTCCCCAGCGCCCCGGACTCGAGCACTGCCGGATCCTCAGTACCGTTCGGGGAATCTGGAGTTGTATTCAGGAATACATCTTCGGTCTTCGATAATGATATAATGTATTCATGTTTATTTACGACGTTTCGCTTGCTCATCCCCGCGATCGCCGTCGGCTTGTACCAGACGACGGTATCCCAATGCTCGAACCCGACGTCTTCGGCGTTATTCGCGATGTGCTGCGGGAGCAACCGGAGGTCGCCCCGGTTCATCACTGTGTCCACTACGATCCACATCGTCCCGGTTTCGCTCAGCACGTCATAGCACTCCGCCCACACCCGTTTCATCCGCTCATGGTAGTGGTCGTAGGACTCGTCGGCGGTGCCAATCTGGGCCTCGTGGCCGTAGTCCTTCAGGTTCCAGTATGGAGGCGACGTGATGATCGACTGGACGCTCCCCGACTCGACATCGCTCATATCTTCGCTGCTTTGGAAATGGACCCGGAGCCCATCCATCTCGACACGACGTCCACTGACAGTTGATTGCTCACCAATATCACTGGTATAGGGAGTGAAGTCGGCATTCGTCCTTTCGGGTTGAAGCTCGACTTCGTCGAAATCCCGCTGCCAGTTCTCGTCTTCTTGTAGAATGGCTTGGAACTCCTCACCAACCCACAAGCCACGGATAAGTTCATCGTCTGCTGAGCCCGCGAGTACACACCGTGTGAGCGCTTCCCGTCGCGAGATAGGATGGACCTGGTCAACCGTTTCGTCGTCCGTCTCGCTGCGGACTTCCTCTACCCACACGTTCCCCGGGTCTTTGCCGTCGGGGTTGTAACGACGGACCTCCGTATCGTGATATGCACTCTGACCGGTCTCGCGGTCGCCCCATTCATTCCCTTCGTAGACGTGCGCAATACGGATTTTGTCCTTGTTGAATTGATACTTCTGTTGGTCCTTCACCAGCAATAGAATCGATTCATAGACCGACTGTAACCGGCCGGTTGAGGACGGTTTCTTATATCGAACGATGAGATTCTTGAGGCTGAAGGGAGCTTCGTCACGAATGGCATCCGCCAGGACCATCGACACAGGCCAGACAGCGGTGTCGCGGTACTCGTTCGGTGCAAACACCCACAGGGTCTCGGTCTCGTCCATCTCGTCATAGAAGTGCTCCCAGACTCCCGCGGTCTCCGCAAGGAGTCCCTCAAGGGACTCGGCGTCGGCGAGTTTTGACGAGAAGTCCACGAGATACATGTTGTCCTCCGGTTTCCCCCCTACCTATTCAATAGTAGCGGTTTCACCCAAATAAAATTACGTCCGAGATACCGACGCAGTTTACAGAATGAAACAACCGGAGGGAACTATCGGTTTAGGTGAATGAGTTCCGCCGCCAAAGTACCGAATACTATAAATCGACAGGTGAGGCCGTGGTTCCGTAGATATAACTATCGAGCTATCAATGAATAAGAGAGATGGGCGACGACTCTTGGAAAGACCACTTGAACCCGTCAAATGTGGATCCCTGGACCGACGATCTCGGGTACACTAATCTCGAAGAGGAGCTGTTCACTACCGAACTGAAAGAGGAGGCGAAAGCGATCCTCCTGACCTTGCACGAGGAACACCCGGAAATCTTCGAGGAGTGGGAGATGACGCCCGAGGAGTACGGTCGTATTGTTCGGCTGGCCGTCGCGTCGTATGACGGCACCGAGAAATCGACGGGGGGAATCGAAAGCGAGCAGCGAGTCGAACAGGATTTCTTGGCGGCCGCAGAAGCGGCCGGATATCTGACGTACCAGGAAGGGAGCTACCAGCAGATTGACTTCGAGGGGACGTTCACGAATCTCAGTGAGACGTTCCTTATGGACGCAAAGGGCGGGGAGGGGAACAGCCTTACCACGGCGGATTTCAGCATCGACAAAGACAGGTCGATTGTGTGGAGTGAGTTGACAACCGGTCGGGATATCAAACCCAGTTCACGCCTTTCAAAAATTATCTCACGGGTCGTCAAGGACGCACTCGATGAGGACGAACACACGATCTCGTATATCGTACTTCGTGACCATGTAGCTGGGCCCGGAACAACCTACAACTCCGACGATGCGCCATACCCCGATATCGTCGTTCTCCCCGAGCAACTCCCGATGAGCCCGGGTGAACACAGGAAGGCCGAGCTCACCGACGAGAATAAGGCGTTCATCAAAATGGTCTTTGATGTTCTCTGTGGGATTGACGATATCACATCAGAAATAGTCCAGAAACGAATCTGGCTTCACGACCTCCATTATAGGGATCCAGATGAGCACGCGAATCCAGTGAAGAAAAACCTCTATAATTATTACCGAAACGATCTTACGATCACTACCAGTTCGATAGCCAGATACCGGTCGGGGAACGGGGATTAGTCGCTGGGCCTGTAGAAACAGGCCTGAGGGCTTCTCGCTATCAGACGCTGAGTAAGACGATTAGTCGTCTCTGTCCGGTCAAGCGCACTCCGTCTGTCCTCTGTCGGGGTCTGGCTAGACCATATCGGCCTGCACCTATCTAATATTCTCGAGTCGAGAGATTTATCGTATAGGATTGGATTCTGCAGCACATGTCGACGGACCCGTGGACGGAGACGCTGGGCTTTACGGATCTTGCGACGGCGGAGCGCGAGCAGACATTGGACGATGTCAAGAACCTTATTCGGAATCTCAGCGAACGCCACCCCGAAGTCTTCGAGGACGAGCCTATCACCCCTGGAGATTATCAACGTGAGTTGAAGGACGCGATCTTCTCGCTCGGGGGTGTGCTCCGACAGGAGCACGGCGCTGACAACGAAGATACCGTTCAGGAGGTCTTTCTCGACCCCGCCGAAGCGAATGGGTCGCTCACTTATACCGACCAACGCGGTGGCGAGCGGATTGACTTCAAAGGGCGACTGGACTCAGGAGAGCCGTTCGCTATGGACGTCAAGGGTGGCGAGGGCCAAAGTATTGGGCACCTGCTCGTCCCGAACAACACAAAGCACCTGACAGTTTGGAGCGAGCGCAACGCACGAAACACGAAGAGCCCGGCGGGACGGTTGAATGAGGTCATCAATCGGATTGTCCGGTGGGGCTTTAATCAGGGCGAGGACGTCGCGATGATGGTAATTCGTGACCCGCCAGCCGGGGCACGGACGGATGATGGCCGGGTGATCCCGGACATTGTGGTCTTCCCGGAGGCGTTCCCGACGCCAGAGAATCCAGACCCACCACTCAGAGACCTGGCCGACTTACGATTCGCAGAGGTCCTCTACGAGACGCTCATCGGAGAGTCGGATCTCACCCATCTAGACATCCAGAAGCATACCTGGTTTCATGATCTCCAACTCCAAGAAACAGGTGATGACTATCGAGTAGAGAAGGACATCTACAACGCCTACGACAATTCTATTCAACTCCGAACGCGTAATATAGACTACTCCCGTATCTCGGACGTAGTATAGAGAGTCCTTTTAATATGGTCGTACGCAGAGAGAACCGCTTCATATGTCTCAACTTTTGTAATTACAATTTTTCCCGAAGAGAAAATCAGGGTGACTGGACCATCAGGTGACCGATAGATAACCCCGGGAAATTGTTCTGGCTCGTATTCGGACCGCTCAAAGCCAAGTATGGTCACCACAGCTGCGAGGTCAAGATCTATATCTAACTCTGTAGTAGCTACGATGTTTTCAATCTGGATTTCACCGAACCCACGATTCAAACCAAGGTCACCAAGCAAAGACATAAATTCTTCAACCCCTTTGACAATCGTTTCCTTGTCCTTGGCTCCAGCGAGACTTGCTCGACCAGCTGGTGGAAGAAGCACCGTGAAGCCAGAGAACGTCGGTGACCGATAGATAAGACTGCGGTGTTTCTCAGGATTGTATTCGCTATTTGGGAGATCGACGGCGAGGCGGCCACGGTCGAATTCCCCTTCAATATCGACGGTTGCAGAGATGTTCGCTATTTCTATCCCAGAGTCTAAAAGCGACGAATGTGTTACTTCATCATCTACTTGATCGAGTTCTACCGCCATGAGCTCCTGGCATAGCAAATGATCTATACCGGCACGTGTCTTTCCATCTCCTACGGCACCCTTGGATATTCGCCAGTAAGATATTCTAAAATCGGTTGTGTCAGTTGAGGGTCAAGTACCTTCCCTGAGATTGGCTCTGGTTCAGAGGTAGTACGTCTAATACATCAGGTCCACATATCGAGGCCAGTCTGTTCCAAATCTGCCTTCTTCCACCGAATTACACTGATGACGATAAAGCTCGTCGGGTTGTTGTGCTGGTTCCCGATGAAGAAATATTTCTGGTAGTCGTCGTCGCGGAGTCGTAGAGCGTCGATGACCTCGTCCGGATCATGGTCCGGGTTCTTATCCCAAAAACGATAGATTCCCCATTCTATGCAGTGCTGATTGTGGTTCCCCTTTGCCGCGCAGTTGGAGCACGTATACTCAATGTATACCTTGTGCGGATAGGATTTTTTCGACTTCAGCTTCTGTCCGGTCATATCGGTCTGAACCGGGTCAGGATTCTCAATGGGTTTCAACTCGACGCTATGGATTTCAGCAGGTTCGACCAATCCCATGCTTTTCTCCTCCTCATTGAGTTTGTTCGGACACGTTTTCGGGATCTCCTTCGTTAACTCGATTCGTCGTTCCCGCTCTAGTCGGTCTACCCGCTTGATTTTCTCGTAGAGCGTATCCCACTCGCGCTTCGAGCCGACAATTTTCCAGCTTTCGTCACGCCAGTCGTGGCTATTGTCCTGTTCGGCCGGGACTTCGATGACGTTCCACCGTCGCGCGTCGGAGTACTTGTGGGTCGGATACAATCGGACAAAGCCTTTCGACTCCGACCACCCACCGAGACAGACTGTATGTCGTCCGTCTTGGATGAACTCGGGGCCTGCCCGCCCGAGGACAACCAGGTCGTCGATGGTTTCCCGTTTTATATCTGTGTCCGAGCCCGCCATAGATATCAATCAAATTTGAAAGGAACCAGTATAAATGTGAGGGAAGGAAGGTGTTTTAATAGGAGGATTGCTTAGGTCCTCGTATGAAGGTAAACGTCGAGAAAATTGACCATCCGCCGTTCCAAATCCGTGAAGAAATCGATGAGGAGCACGTCGAAGAAATTCGAGAGAGCTTCGAACAGGACGGTCAGTGGAACCCCATTATCGTTCGCCCGTCTCCCGATGGCAACTCGGAATACGAAGTCGTTTCAGGGTCCCACCGGCTTGAGGCCGCTCGGCAACTTGAGTGGTCCGAGATTGACGCTACTGTCAAAGACCTTGGCGAAAAAGACGCCCGAGGACTAGCAGTCAAGACGAATCGGATGCAGAAGGAGATGAAAGACGAGGAAATCGGGGAACTCTGCAAGGAACTCTACACGGAATACGATCTCTCCGAGGAAGAAATCGGGAATATCACGGGAATGTCGCCAAGAACGGTTCAAGACAAAATCACCCTGGTGATGGATCTCGCAGACCCCGTCTATGAGAGGGTCAAGAGCGGTGACCTCGCAGCACGAAAGGGTCTGGTCGTCGCGCAACTCCCAGAAGAGGACCAACCAGACTTCGTGCAACGGCTTGAAGAGAACGACTGGAGTCGGGACGAGGCTCGTAACCAGCTCGAACGGTTCGAGAACGACACAATCGTCACCGTTGGCTACAGCGGAAAGGACTTTGACCAACTAATTGAGGAACTCCAGGAGGAAGACGTTGATATTCTCGTTGACGTTCGTGCGTCTGGGGAATCGATGTACAAACCCGAATTCAATACTGACGTACTAGAGAGTCAGTTCAAGAACGTCGATGATATTGAATATGTACACAAGCCAGACTTCGGAGTACCCCAAATGATTGTCGAACCCTACAAGGAAGGGGCGATTGGCGATACTTGTTTCGAGGATTGGTATCTGTGGCATATTCACCAAGACGATAAGTTCGAGGAATTTGCCGATTCTCTCAAAGAGTCTGGCAAGCCTGCCCTGATGTGTATCGAAAAGTACCCGACGCCGCAGGGTGACCAAGACCATTTCTGTCATCGTCACCACCTCGCAGAAGAGCTCATGAAGGCAGACTTCTTCCGGTATCGGGAAGACATCAGCCCAGTGAATCAGCAGCTGATCTGAGGTGCAAAAGAAGCGGTCAGTGCGTCCCTGATACAGACTTAGCAAATAATCTTGTCCAGTTTCCTGGCTCTGCCGATGTTGGCTACTGATGGATTGGTTCTGTCTGTTTAGTACGCCGTACATTTCGCTATGGCGAAAACAGCGACAACTTCGTTGTTCCTCAGATAATCAGCGGCTCAGGCGACTGAGACAGAAAGCGGAAGAGAGTTGACGGAGCTCCTGAACGCGAACGAGCGCACACTCGCTCGCAAGTAAGCATGTCATGGAACGATGCTTGTTCTTTCCGCACAGGATATTATAGAGGATGGGTTGTTCTCTGGTGCCCTCATTGTTGTGAATAATTAATCCTAAACACGAGCGAAGACCGAGGTTTGGTGCCTATAATCACCTTCGTGGGCGACTATAGATCTGGACAGTGGAGACAGACGAGTCGGAGATAGAAGATTGAATGAGGTCTTCCGCTTAGACGTCGAATGGACGATAGAGAATAATAGGATATGTAGAAGACAACAGACTAAGTGGAGTGGTAGAGAAAGGAATTGGTGCGGGAGACAGATTATCGTCTAATGTATTGAGGAATGAAAGTTATGTGTTAGATATCATATCGATGAGTAGCAAGACGTGAGGCAGACACCAGTATAATTGGGCTTCTACTGAAGGCGAGTAGACAACAGAGAAGGCAATAGGACATGTGATAGACTCTATTCAGATAGAATATTGATAAGTAGGACTTTATCAATATAGGGGATTATAATTTGGTGGTCGTTCCCCTAGGCATTACGGTATTGCTCACGTCAACGTCGAGAGAGCCATGCACCACTCACAATTGCCACAGGTCAAAGGCTGCCGCTGATCCACAGCATGACCCCGAAGGGTCCAGCTTTCTTTCCATTGACTCCAGAGTAACTCTGGACGACTGCGTCACACGCATCCAACGTGTATCCCTTTCGGATACAAGTTGGGAGTGCGATCGCACATGCGGCTGTCTCCGTTGACATCCAAGCCAGACCCCCGAACACTGCCCCGTACCCATGCAGCACGGTTGGAGCTCCGTTTGAACAGACCCTTCGTTCTTCCGGGTCTATGGTGTTCGGATTGCTTCGTCTGGCATTTGACTTTGGGATTCTAACGCACAGGACTGATATTGCCCTGCACTCGTCCCGACTCTTTGGTTCGCTATCTCCACCATCCAAATCGAGTTTCCGAGAGGAGACGCAGTTATCCGCTACGACCCTCTCGACTCGGTGGATGTCAACGGAGATAACGCATAGTTCCGAGATAGTCACTCTCGGAATTAAGCGGCAATATATAGTATAACTCACTACCACTTATAGTTAATGGTGGGATTACCTGATATTGAATGGCAAAACAGTCAGCAGAGAACATAACTCGAAGAATCAGTTCAGAATGGAATATATGAGACGGCCACTTCCTTCGCATCTACAGAAGGACCCTTTCTACGGGAAGGTCCCCGCCCGTCATCGATTTAGACAGGTCTCTTCCGATTGGGACATTGATTTGGGATCACCCACGCACCATCTCGGTATGTGCTCTTCCAATGGGGATAGACGACTCTTCCTCGGTATCTGAGAAACCTATTAACCATTAATACGTTTTCTATCTACTAACAGCTGGAATTGGATTGGAGATCAGAGCGATCAGGATAGCTCTATAGTCATAATCCCATCTCCCGGAGAAACGGCTGGATTACGTGAATATTTCGGGCTTTGAAGAGGGAAAACACAAGACAGCGGCGGGTGAATCAGCCGATTACGGGGATAACGGGAAGAAAACGTAGGGGTAACGCGCGTAATAATATACCCGCGCGCGCATTGCCACCTCTACCCGAAAACTAAACACGCGAGATCGGGTCTGAGAACCGCTACTTTGAATTGTTCAACAATCGACAAGAGGTGTCTTGAGGTCTGTTCGGCGTGTTCCGTATTTTTCGGTCTACCGTAGGATGGCCCCCCATCGTATGGTTCCTCAGAAAAATTTTGGGCGTTTTGTCGGCATCCGTTGTCGCTCTACCCGTGGTGAAGATGTCTGAAGGAGTGCCGTGTTCCACTCTCTAGTCCATCCGGGAGAACACAGACCTTCGGAAAATCCTAGTAGAGGATGCGAATTAGAGAGTTAGAATCTAAACATTAAATTTTACCCGCCTGTAATCCGTAGGGGGTAGGGGTTACGGAAAACACAAAACCAGACGTGCTTTCTGAGGCCTGTACTTATTGAATAGAAGGGTGTCATAACTGCCAGTATTTATTTTCCAATTTTATACCATCAGAGTGTGAGCTCGAGGATGTCGGCCCACGTTACGCCCGATGGCCTAAGCCGTAATCACGGTCCTATAGCCGAATTCGAAATCCACCCACTATCTTGCTTACGGGCAGAAGGGGAGGGAAAACACCGCCGTATCCAGTAAATGTAAGCACAAGCGCAAATAGCGCGCGCAGGCGGAATACTGAAATTGAATTATTATTTCCGCTAAGTGAACTGGTTGTATCCAACAGACAACATAGTGCCACTTGGAACTTCTAAGTGGGGTAGCTACGAGGAGACGTTAGGAGCCGTCCCGAGCTACCCCAGATTTGAACGTAGTTACGGGCCGTTCGCCGATCCGGAGTAGTCTCACGGTACTCAGAGGCGCTCCAAAATTATCTTAGGTATGTACCAGCCTAATGAGCCCGGCCAAATGTCCGAGAACGAGCGCGCACTCGTCAGATGTCGATATCATCAACTATGAATTTGGGCTAGTCAGTTATGTTGAAACGGTGGCAACGAGGAGGACTCGCCTGCTACATACAGGACCTAGACAGACTGTCCGGTGTTACCTTAATGATTAAGGTGGAGGAAGCTACCAATGCCATAATGTTTTTGCCAGGAACATCAGTATAGACGACCACTGCACCATAGATGTACCTCCGAACCCTCTCAAATCAAATCTCTAGTTGGCTCGAAATTCAGTGCTGTCTAGGTCTTGGTTTCAGTACTAAAATAATCTTCGCGGCCACCGTAATCAGCCTAGTAATTTTCTATGGAGTCAAATATCTATACCAATTAGGAAATCCACTTGTAGTAAAGATAATTTCGTTGCTCTACAGTCAATTCTATCGGGTGTGGCCCACGTTTGTCTTTATCCACACGACATGGGTTATATTCATTGCGGGCATCTTATCATTTATCGCTTTTCTGCCTTTCACTAACAAACTCATCGTAAACGTTACTGCCGTCTATGCAACAATACTATTCTTGGAAGGTACATTGCGGACCAAGGTTCCGCTCCTAGACGTAAAATTCCAAGAGAACCCTCCTTGGTCACTGGAGACCGATACAGAACTTATCGATGCACCTGAATCTCGGTTTGTTGTGAAACAAAAGATAACTGTTGAAAATTTTGGCGATGACATAGCTGATAACCTCAGTGTAGAGTGCCGTGCAATTTGTCCGGGGGAAGGCATTACTAGAGAATGGCAACAGGTCAACTTCGGTGATGACGACGCACCAACTATTCAGGATAACGATAGAAAGGAGACGGAGTTGGTCCTTGATACCTTCAATGAATATACTGGTCAAGAATATCTAACAGAGATTAAAGCAAAGCCCAACGTTCGCCAAGGGCACCTAACAATCAGAAAATCCCACCACACCGTTCCACGACAGCCTGACACCAAATAGCAGAAATTATGAACATGGAACGATGATAGAAGCTAACACCTTGACCGACGAATTCAACGCAGATCCTACACGAACTTGGGATACTTCCCTCAGCGAGCGACACGAACAAATTGATGCGGATTTAGATATAAAATTGGATGCCTTCGTTGCTGGGGATGAATATAATCCCCTCGCAGTTGTTGGCCCATATGGGGCTGGTAAAACACAATTTCTCTATGAAGTTCTACGTCGAGGATGGAGTCGAAATATCCCAGCACTATACACCGATCTCAAAACGATTTTAGATGCGCATGAGGACACGGACGAGCCAATCGTAGAGTGGATAGAACGGAAGACAACAGAGGAAATCGAGAAGTTACAACAGGGTAAACGCTCTAATTGGCTTCCGGACTTCCGCTATTCAGATCGTGAGGACCAATTTTACGAAGAATTCATACAAGACTCGGACGTATCTACTGAGAAGCGAATTCTACTGATTGACGAAGTAGAGCAAAAGTATGAAAAACTTAATGAATATATGGGGGTGGATGATACGAATCCGCTTCGTGATATCCTTGATAATCTAACGGATATTTTTCAAGTTTGGAGCTTCGGGCTTGTTTCTGCATACGAAGTCATCGGCGAGGCTGAC
The DNA here is from genome assembly GCF_051917725.1 of Halomicrococcus pelagicus. Lineage (GTDB taxonomy): Archaea > Halobacteriota > Halobacteria > Halobacteriales > Haladaptataceae > Halomicrococcus. Next base: position 139,012 of record NZ_JBQBLX010000003.1, on the reverse strand, counting down.
CGGCGTCGGTTCGACGAAGTCCGAATTCCGATTACAGAAGTTGATACGGTCTGGAACCAGCTGAAACAGAATAACAAACCTCCCACAATGTCGAACGGGTTGTGGTGGATTGCACGAGGGCGGGCTGGCTGGATTTCTAACCACAGTAGTAACCTACCTGATGCTTCTAACTGGACTGACGATTCGTTCGAGAACTGGGTCGATGAAGCATCAAGTCATGCATACTACGGCGCCGACTCTATCGCCCCTGTCTGGGGCGAAAAGGGGGTTCCAGCAGCGGAAATACGTGACGCAAAACGGACCGTGTTGTTTGAATCGCCAGCGTATGACGATTGGACAATAAAAGGCACCAACGCGGTCATCCAGGTTTCAAACGCCCACGAGGTACTTTTTGAGGCCATTCGCGACCAACAGACTGTCAAGGGAGATGTGTTCGAAATCATTCATTCGAATCTCCTGGATGTACTCCGAGGGTTCTCACCACCGTCTGCCTGGGTTACCGACGGTGATGAGGTAGAGAAAATGTTCCTCCCCAGCGAGGCTTTCTCGCGCCCGGTGAACATGGAGGGCTTGATGAACACAGTCAAGGACTTCATATCATCGTTCGAGAAACGAGGTGATGATAGAAAAGAAGCGACACGGATTCTAGGGGAACTCGATACTGATTCGCTTAGCAACACGTGGTCAGGGCTGTTCAACCCACTTGAGAAACCGGAAGAATACGATGTGAACGTTTGGACTGTGAGATCACCGGTTGTCCGTGATGCATATAAACCTCTTGCACTCAATCCGGGAGCATTAACAGACAAGGAGACAGCGGAACTTCGTGAGCCACTCACATCCCCTATCCGATACGACCCGCAGGTTTCTTTGGAAGGTGCGAGTCTTGACGTGCAGTTGTGCCCAACAGAAGCAGCATTCAGCACCCTCTGTACGAGACTAACCGACAAATCAGATGTAACCGAGACAACGACGGTGTTACTCCCAGACATTGACCGTGCAGATTGGGATATTCCTAAACACATGGAACGGCTCACTGAGCACAACTTGGTCTCGATCGAGAAAGTCGGCGGGGAACGTCTCTGGGACTTTATTATCCAACTTAATCATTATCTTGATTCCAATAATTACTCTGGCACACTTAGTGAAGAACTCATCCAAGAAACGGTGATACCAGACGCTGCGGAAGATCACACTAGGAATACAATTAACGCGTTGTTCAATGAATTGGACCGGTTAGTAACGGATGCTGCAAGGACTGCACGAACGGCATTCACCGATGCCTACACTCTCCCAGAAATCGAGGGGTTCCTCTGGCAAGATGGTGATTTGGAGGGTTCTACACCGTACTACGGGACGAGTAGTGGCAGCGATACTCCGAAGCATGGATTGGAGTATGGGCTTGTCTTCTCCGAGCGTACCATCGACGCAGATGTACCTCATCAACGACTCATCTCAGGGCTACAACAGGCATATAATCAGGACTATGAAACAACGGAAAAATGGTTTAGGTCTAATTATTTCTTTAATCGCAGCTTCGAAGGAGATGGAAATGGGATAACAGACTTCGTTCAAGAAGTCCGAAAAAAGTATGTCACCGAAGGAGGTCAACTGCGGCGCCCGGTTAGGCGTCTTCAGAAGGCACTGGTTTATCTATGCCAGCTGAATCAGGAAGGCCTTGAACGGATTTATCAAAGAGTCGTAAATATTAATACGGGTAATTATAGCGAAGAAGAGGAACTGAGTGTACTGAGAGACGTGACCGCAGGCCAAAATCAGACAGAAGACTTGTTCCGTGGCCTGCTGATGCAGTGGACTCTACAGGAGAACTATACTCTATTGAAGGATGATTTGGAGTCCGTGTACGACAATCTAAAGTATTTAGATAATCAGATGGATAAGGTAACTAAGCAGGTAGAGACGTTAAACAAAAACTTGGAGCCTCCTGTAGAGATTGACGGTGTGAAGTCGATCCAGCTCCGGGAATCCAGAATTTCAGAGTACCATTCAAATATAAGGGACGTTCACGAAGGAGTCGAATACCTAATAGATTTCATCGAACAGCATCCGAATGTTGCGCCGGCAGTAGCGGTGTTGTGGAGTATCGTGGATAGATATGAACCGATGATGGAAACAGTGGTTAATGAATTTAGGACCCAACTCGGCAGTGTCGAACTCTACCAGAATATTATTAATTTAAAAAGTGAATACAATGCACTCCGACAATGGAGCAATAGAGCAGAAGGACTGGAACACACGCAGGTCACTGGTTCTGAGATCCAGTCATTGGTGAATGAATTGGGGCATATCATTTTCGATTTCCCAACTAGACTGGGGACTACCACAGTTCCAATCGAAGAAGAGGATCTAATCGATACCCTGGATAGATTCGTTCAAGAAGATATTGCCCAGCTGTCTCAACTCAATCAACGGACAGATGGAATTGAACACGAACTTGAAATAGCTGAGAATCTCTCGAAAACAATCTCTAAATCACTGCTGGACTTTGCAGCAAATACGTCAATCTCAGGAGGGCAGCAATGAGTGGTGAGAATCTAAACCGGGAAGAAATTAAAGACCGTCGCGAGGAGATATTCACTGAGCTTGGGTCTAACCTGACGACGGCTCACTCTGAATTGTGCCAATTGAACGATTCACTCGGAGAGTATCGCGAGACACTAAATGATATTGAAGTCAGATATTCTAACCTGCCTCAAGATCAACAGCTGGGCTTTGCTTCATCGTTGGAGACGATTGCGGAGGATGCTGCAGAGGCGGACTCGCCAAGGGAAGTTCTTGACACAAAAGAGGAGTTGGAAGCGGCATTCGAGAATCCGCTCATCAGGTCAGTCCAGAATCACTACTTTACGTTGTATGATGAACTGGGGATTCCAATTAGTGAGGAAATCAGACGAGAGCTAGAGGGGAAGATTCGTGCCACCACGGAAACTGACCCTGAAGAGACACTAGAAAATGCACAAGAACTGCTTAGGAAATTAGATGATTTGGCTGATCCTGTCGATTCAGCATTTACATCTTTTGTAGAGGATAATCTACGGAATATCACAGATCCTGGTAAACTAATATCCGTTCTAGAGGAATTTAAATCACGCTACCAAAGCCTCAAGACGCTATCTAGAACTCTCAGTGAATATGCCTGGGCACCTCCTCAATTGGATGAACTGCACACATGGGTGGAGTTAGTGACTCTAGGGGCGGACATTGATTGCACCGACCAAGCCGATAATATTGAGGGGCTCGCGCAGTCTATCCCCGATATCGTCCCCGTTGAAACTGTTATCGCCAATGAACTGGAAGAACGCATAACCGATCTCCAATCTGGGCCTACTAGCGTCTTCGACAAAATTGAGTCAAATTTAAAGAAGATTTCTGGATATGAAGAGGAATTGGCGGAAGTAGAAACGCTGTCTGAGGTCCTTGATTTCGAGACTGGGTCGGAGGAGTTCATGGAAACTGTCGTGGAGTGGAAGAGAGCGCCACCAGACCGTCTCTCTGTCCTTGTGGAGTCAGTAGAGGTAGTTGTTCGTGGCGTGCATATCTGGCGGGCCGAGTTGAGTTCTGAGTGGCAGAAGAAACGACGAATCGTGAGCGCGTATGCTGACATCATTGAATCAGAACCACCAGATAGTGTTGCAGAGTATGTTGACAAGGAGCTATCATCGGAGGTGGATTTGGCGCATGCTTATAGTGTCCTTGTTAAGGCAAATTCATGGATTGCAGAGCAGGAAAATAAGATCTTAGAACATCTCAGCCCAGATGCCAAGGAATTGTTCCTTGCGATCTCTGAGAATCAGCAGTATGATATCAGTAAAGAGGAGCTAGATGCGTTGGCTGAGTTGATGGATATTGTGGATATCAAAGTTGTGATGGATGAGCGACAAAATTGACGGTCTATACGAAGATGCAACGCCGGATATCGAGTCTGGAGAAATCCAGATAGATGGGCATCCAATCCGGTATTTGTTATACGGCTATGAGATAGATACACTCCACAATTTATTTCCAATCTTCATCACGCACGACGCTGGCCAAGGGTTAGATAAATTACAGAAGTTGATTGTAAAATCTGTAAACAGAAATACCGCTTTTAGCGTATGTGCTCCAGGAAAATACACTCCCCCACCGGTTCAGAACGAAAACACGGACTGTCATATTGAATTCGTTAGGATCACTCCCGAGACAGATCCAACACTGATCGATGATGTCTCAGAAGCCCAGGCAATCCGGTTAGCTAATGATTACAAAACTAAACTCGAAGATGGCAACAACCCATATTTGAATAGTGGAGGTACTGACGACAGTAAGTTCGTAAAATTCTTTCTTGATATCGGCCGAGGCCACTGCGTCCAACTCCCATTTCCCACTAGTAAACCATCAGAAAATGAAGAAGACGAACAGCTACAAACTGTACTTCCGTGTTACATAATAACGGTTGAAGACCCAAACCGGAGGGGACAAGAATTACCTGAGAAGGAATTGGTCACACTCCGCTGGACCTATTCTCTTGTCGAATAACTCCAGTAGTCGCAATATTCCGAATACCAACTCTTGGATATCTTTACCCCTCCTCTCAAACCTCTATAGACGGGTGGAAGAGGCTATCTGTAGGCGGCGTTTTCCGTAAGGGGTAGGGGTTTTACATTATAGACGGTTGATGTTTAATGGTACCAATTGAAGCTGGAGCACACTCTTGAAGAATTCGGACTTCCTCCTTAATCCACAGCCCGAGACAGAGAACGGTGTCAAAGACCCTGCCGTGTTAGGCTCCGGTTCCCTCAGAAACATCTTTCGTCACCCTGTGAAGCGCGGCATTGTCGGCCAGAACGTCCTCCACAAGGCACCGTACCCGCTTTCCCTCATCAACCGTCTTGTCCGGTTCTCGACCGACCCGGCGACATGGTCCTTGACCCATTCCTCGGGAGCGGAACAATGGCTGAGTTAGTTCTCAAACTGAATCAGAAATATATAAGGTGAGAAACTAATTCTGAGTTTGAGGAACTGCTCCGTGATCGGCTGAACATCACCGACGACGGGCAGGCAACTCTCGGAGAATATTAGTGACAGTGATGCAGACACTCGTCTGTGCCAAACAGACTTGTAGAAAATCTCGGACTTACAAATCTCGACTCTTATGAGCGGCATACTCACATCGAGTCTATCAAGAACCTTATTGGTAATCTCGACACAACTCACCCTGACATCCTTGAAGCCCACGATATAGACCCCGACCTCTATGACCGCGACTTCGGAACTGCTGTCAACTCAATCGGTGGGTTTGGACGAGAAGCCCATGGGCGACAGAGTGAGGAATGGGTGAAGGAGAATGTATTGCGACCTGGCGAGGAAGCAGGTCTGCTGACGTTCAGAGATAATCGAGACAACAGTCGGATCGATTTCGAAGCAGTACTGGAGTTGACCTCGCAGGAGGTCGCGTGGGAGGTCAAAGGTGGCGAAGGAGAGAGCCACAGTCACCTGGATGTCCCTGAGGACAGAGACTATGACCTCATCTTGGTCTGGAGCGATCTCCAGTCTCAGAAGGCAGAGCCACCGGAAAGGCGAATCAAGGAGATTGTCCGTCGTGACATCCGGACGGGTGTGAACGAGCGGCGGGATAGTGACAACGACATTCACTTCTCGGTGCTCCGGGACCCAATCGCTGGCGCCGAGCTGGATGGTGAACACATCCCGATTACGACGCTCCATCCGGTCGAGTATCCACACTTCGGGAACGTCGACCCAGATCTCCCGGATCTTAATGATATCCCGCTCATCGAGACCATCTACAGGGTACTTCTCGGACGGGACGACCTCACCGAGGATGTCATCAAGAAACAGATTTGGTTCCACGACCTGCGCCTCGTCGACATCTCCGACGAGGATGACGACCGAACTGACCTCTGGGTTCGGAAGAACTACTACAATGCCTACGACAACGACATCCAGCTTCGGAGCCAGCGGATCGAATACTATAATGACCGTGACGGTGACCCACACCAGAAGTCCGAGCTGGACGACGACCTACTCAACCGTCTGAGGAGGCACTAGACTATATAGTATCAACCCGAAAAGATAATGTAATAATTATAGACGCACCTTGAATGAGGGATTATTTTAGTAGTGGTAATTTATTGAAATATAGTGGTATGCATACTCCAATCTCGAAAGTATGCTCACGCCTCCCGGTCTCGTACTGTTGCAACAATGGTGGAGTTATTGGCGACTAAAGTTCTTCAGCAGCAATAATCACGGCTGCTATCATTAAGAGAGTCATCGCTAACTGAATAGGAAGAATAAATTCCCGGTATCGCTCAGTTTTGAGTTCTTCTATTTTTGATTGTTTCTTTACACTAAATGTGTGGTGATACCTGTTTGGGAATGGAATGGTCCGACCTTGTAACACCCTTTTCCGAAACCCAACCTCAGTTATATTTTCTGAATAGTTAGCTACTCTAATAGAAAAGTCATCTTCCTCGTCTGGGACTGTAAGGGAGAAATGATTGGTTTTGATCCCTGTTATTCTATCTTTCTTACTATATAACACAATATCAACTTCCTCTGTATATGGAAAAATATTTCTATCCTTATATTTCCAGTCCAACCTTAGGTTCGATTTGATTTCCCCATCGGGCTCCGTTCCAGGCTCTTCGCGTTTGCAGATAAACTTATCTTCTGGATTGAGATATCGGGCTTCTGGTTCACAATGATATTTTGCTAAGTGATTCTGTGATTTCACTTTTATTTCCATATCTTCTGCCTCATCTAGAGAAGGAACCGGTCCGATTAGCCCGACTTTAATCAGGACTTCTGGGTTGAAGCCAATGTATCCAGATACAGCAATAATACAGAAGATCGCGCTGAAAGCTACGACTCTTCGTCCCGTACTGGTATTGTTTTGGTTTCCTCCCATCCTTTCCCCCTTAGCTACAGACAATTTCCTCTATATTAGCTATTATTGTTATTTCGATACAGTAGGTTGTATTCGATATATCTTGGGGAAACAACCATTTGAGGGGGTTATGGCTGACTTCTAATATGAAGAGAACCTAAGAGTACCTCTTCTCAAGCTAGTAGCTGATTGAACAATATGCCGTTAGATTCTAAGGATTTTATTTCCTATCTAAATGGTTGATTGAATGCTATAACTTCAATCCCAGAACAATCCTATAGAGGGTTCTATTAATGGTTAATAGAACTTGCTGGACTCAGTACGCGTGAAAACGCGGACTGGCCTATAGGATTCATTATCACCTCATGACGGTTATACGTACTTCTCCGTCCAGTCGGTCATTGGCGACACTATGGACGAACCGCGTTTAGTGGTTGCGGAGCGGCTCGCCCTCGCGGGGACCGGGTAGTCGCCGCCGAGCGCCAACGCGTAAGTCGCTCGCCGACGACACGCGACGTATGGGGGAGCACTCGGGTCACGGCGGTCGGGGGGACGAACCGGACGAGGTCACGCGGGGATACGCACCGGGGGGTCACGGCGTGCCGGGCGGACTGTCGATAGCCGCGAACGGCCTCCGGTTCGCCCCCGGCGAGACGCGATTCGCGCCGGGCGAGGGCGCCGACTGGTCGTTCCGTATCGTCGACGACCGGGGGAACGCGGTGACGGACTTCGAGGACGCCCACGGCGAACTCGCTCACCTCGTCGTGGTGCGACGCGACCTGACGCGGTTCCAGCACCGCCATCCGACGCTGGACGTGGACGGAACGTGGACCGCGGAGGGGTTCGGGCTTCCGGAGCCGGGCGTCTACCGCGCCTTCGTGGACGTGGTCGCGAACGGGCGTCCGACGACGCTCGGGTTCGACCTGTTCGCGTCGGGAAGCGGCGACGTCGAAGGGCGCCCGGACGCGTCCCGGCGCGCGACCGCCGACGGGTACGACGTCGAACTGCTCACCGACGAGGTCGCCGCGGGCGAGAGCGGTCGGCTCGCGTTCGCGGTTCGTCGCGACGGCGGCTCCGTCCCGCACCTCGACCGGTACCTCGGCGCGCTCGGCCACCTCGTCGCGCTCCGGGAGGGCGACCTGGCGTACCTCCACGTCCACCCGGAGGCGACCGACCCCGACGGCGGCCGCATCGAGTTCGGCGTGCGATTTCCGACGCCGGGTCGGTACCGACTGTTCCTCCAGGCCAAGCCCGAGGGGACCCTCGTCACTGCCCGGTTCGACCTCCGAATCGACGCGTGAGCGTCGGCGGAAGAAGGGTACGGCAGCCGTGGCCGGTCGTTCGAGCGCCCTCGGTGCTGACCCGTCCGGCGCACATCTTTTTACTCCACGGCGTGGTGTTCGGTACCATGGAAGACGTGCGCTCAGTACAGATGGCGGACGCCGAACGCGACGAGTTCCTCCAACACGGCGGTACCGGAGTCATCTCCTTCGAGACGGACGAGGGAGACCCGCCGTACCAGCTACCGGTGTCGTACGGGTTCGACGTCGACGGCGGGGCGTTCTACTTCCGGCTCTCGTTCGCACCGGACGCCGAGAAGGAGGAGGTCGTCGACGAGGACCGTCCCGTCTCGTTCGTCGCGTACGACCGCACGGACGGCGGCTGGCGGAGCGTCGTCGCCACCGGACGTCTGGAGGAGGTGACGGAGGCGGAGATCGGCACGGAGGCCGCCGAGGCGATGCGGACCGTCGAGATTCCCATCGTCGACGTGTTCGACAGGCATCCCCGCGAGGTGACCTTCCGCTTCTTCCGCCTCGACGCCGACGACGTCACCGGTCGGAAGGAAGCCCAGAGCGAGAGCTAACCGCCCGACGGGCGTGTGACGATTCGGGTCCCCCACCCTGGGTCGCCGACGGAGAGAGAAGACGGCTTCGACGCTCGGCGTTACTCCTCTTTTATCTCTTGAAGCTGTGCGACCAGTTCGTCGTTGGTCGCTTCGGAGTCGAATTCGATGCTTCCCTCGTGGGAGTTCTCGTGGACGTTGACGGCGGCGTCCTCGTCCATGTCGTGGTCCTCGTCCTGTTGTTCCGATTCGTCGTAGCTTCCGAAGCCCATGCGATAGTTGGTATCGGCGTTCCCTACTAAAGCCGTGCGATGTTCTCGGGCGAGAGCTGCGACGAGTCAGTAGCTCGAACCGACGTTGCGGTCGCGGTCCTCGCTGCCGCGAAGCTCGTGCACCTGTAGATGGGGAACAGCAGGCCCTCCAGGCGACCGGAGACGCCGGTCACCTCGTGGCGCTGGACCGACGGTACGTGCTGGAGACCGGACGGTGTCTCTTCTACACCTTCGACCGTGCCATTCCCGACCGCGCGGCCCCGATGAAAAGGAACTAATTTACGCCGGGGCTGGCAACCAAGACAGGAATGACAGGGAGGGTTGTGCATGCGCGTCATCATCGTCGGCGCCGGTGAGGTCGGGTCCTCCATCGCGGCGAACCTCGCGGGCAGCCACGAGGTCGTCGTGGTCGACCGCGACCCCGAGCGCGTCGACTCGCTGACCTACTCGCTCGACGTACTGGCTGTCGAGGGCGACGGCACGTCCCTGAAGACGCTTCGCGAAGCCGACATCGAGGCGGCCGACATGGTCATCGCCAGCACCGACGACGACGAGACCAACCTCGTCGTCTGCGGGACGGCGAAGACAGTCGACGACCCGTTCACCATCGCCCGGGTGAAGAAGGTCGACTACCTCGACACGTGGGAGCGCGCCGACCAGCGCGCGTTCGGCGTCGACTTCATGGTGTGTACGAACCTGCTGACCGCGACGGACATCGTGCACGTCATCGGCCTGCCCGCCGCCCGCGACGTGGACCCGTTCGCCGGCGGCAAGGTCCAGATGGCCGAGTTCGAGGTGCGGTCCGACAGCCCCATCGCGGACCAGACGGTCCAGCAGGCCGACCACTTCGACTCGCTCACCTTCGCGGCCATCATCCGCAACGGCGACGTCGCCATCCCGAAGGGCGATACGCTCATCCGGGCCGACGACAAGGTTGTCGTCATCGGGAGCCCCGAGAGCGTCCAGCAGTTCGCCCGCGAGGTCGCGCCCGACGAGACGCCGAGCAAGGACAAGGAACTCGTCGTCATCGGTGGGAGCGAGATCGGCTTCCACACCGCGCGACTGATGGAGGAACGGGACCTCCGCCCCCGACTCATCGAACGCGACCACGAACGCGCCCGGGAACTCGCCGAGGACCTGCCGCACACGGTCGTCATGGAGAGCGACGCGACCGACGCGGAGTTCCTCACCCGCGAACACGTCGACGAGGCGGACGTCGTCGTCGCGGCGCTGGAGAACGACGAGAAGAACCTGCTCGTCTCCGTCCTCGCCAAGCAACTCGGCGCGGAGCGAGCCATCGCCGTCGTCGAGGACGCCGAGTACGTGGACCTGTTCGAGCAGGTCGGCATCGACGTGGCCATCAACCCCCGCGAGGTGACCGCCGAGGAGATAACCCGATTCACGCGCGAGGCGCCCGCGGAGAACGTCGCGCTCATCGAGAACGACCGAGCCGAGGTGCTGGAGATCGAGGTCGACGGGGACAGCGTGCTCGCGGACGCGTCGATCCAGAACGCGGTCTCCAGGCTCCCCAACGGCGTCGTCGTCGGCGCGATAACCCGCGACGGCGAGTTCGTCGTCCCGCGCGGTGACACGGTCGTGCAGCGCGGCGACCACGTGGTCGTGTTCGTGGACACCGACGTGCTGGACGAAGTGAGCGCCCAGCTATGAACGTGGTCGGCTGGCGACTCCGTGTCGACTGGCGCGCCAGCGTCAGCCTGGTCGGGTCGGTGCTGAAGTGGCTCGCGGTTCCGCTGGTGTTCCCCCTGCTCGTCGGCCTGTACTACGGCGAGGGCGTGGTCACCTTCCTCGTTACCATCGCCGTCACCGCCACCGTCGGCTGGCTGCTCGAACGTCTCGACCCCGACCCCGACATGGGTGCTCGCGAGGGATTCCTGATGGTCGCGCTGACGTGGCTCGCCGTCTCGATCGTCGGCAGTCTCCCCTACCTCGTCGCCGGCAACGGACTCCTCGTCGTCGAGACGTTCCCCTACCTCGTCGTCGAGTCCGGCCCGTCGACGCTGTCGACCCCGGTCAACGCGCTGTTCGAGAGCATGAGCGGATTCACGACGACGGGAGCGACCGTGATGGGGGACATCTCCTTCGAGACCCACTCCCGGGCGGTCATGATGTGGCGACAGCAGACCCAGTGGCTCGGCGGGATGGGCATCGTCGTTCTCGCGGTCGCCATCCTCCCCGAACTGTCGGTTGGGGGTGCGCAGCTGATGGACACCGAAGCGCCGGGTCCGGGTATCCAGAAGCTCACGCCCCGGATAGCCGAGACGGCTCGCGCGCTCTGGCGAGCGTACCTCGGCATCACCGCGCTCGAGATGCTGCTGCTGTACGGCCTCCACGTCGCCGGCGGCGTGCTCGGCACGCCCCTCGCGCCGGAGATGACGCTCTACAACGCCGTCGCGCACGGTTTCACGACGATGGCGACCGGCGGGTTCTCGCCGGAGGCACGCAGCATCGAGGCGTTCTCGGCGGTCGTCCAGTGGGTCATCATCCCCTTCATGGTCGCCGCCGGCACCAACTTCGCGCTGTTCTGGCACGCGCTGAACGGCGAGCCGAGGCGGTTCCTCGAAGACGCCGAGTTCCGGTTCTACGTCGGCGTGCTCGGGGTGCTGTCGGCAGTCCTCACGGTCCTGCTGTTCGTCGGTCCGGGTATCGCGACGACGCCGGAGCAGGTCGGGCCCGTCGCGGGCAACTTCGAATCGGCGGCCCGCCACGCTATCTTCCAGGTCGTCTCCATCATCACGACGACGGGGTACGCCAGCATGGACTTCAACACCTGGAGCGCCGGCGCGCAGTACCTCCTGCTCGTCGGCATGTTCGTCGGCGGTTCGGCGGGGTCGACCGGCGGTGCGATAAAGATCGTCCGCTGGTACGTCATCCTGAAGTCGCTGAAACGGGAGCTGTTCACGACCGTCCACCCCGAGGCCGTCCGACCGGTCCGGATCGGCGGGCGCGCCGTGGACGAACGGGCGCTCCGGGGTATCTACGTGTTCACCCTGCTGTACCTCGTCATCTTCTTCGTCGCCACCTTCCTCGTGTTCGTCGACGCGGAGCGAGCGGGCGGCCCGGCGCTGAACCTCCTCGAATCGATGAGCGCCGTCGCCGCGACGCTGGGCAACGTCGGTCCGGGGTTCCAGCTCGTCGGGCCGATGAACAGCTACCTGCCCTTCCCGCCGACGACGAAGCTGCTGATGGTCGCGTTGATGTGGATCGGCCGGCTCGAAATCCTGCCGGTGCTCGTGCTGCTGACGCCCGCCTACTGGCGCTCCTGACCCGTCGGGAGTGCGACCCCCGGTCGTCCGAACGCCGGGGTACCAAACGTTTTGGCGGTCGCTCTCGTACTGACGGCGATGATTCATGCGTACACCACCGTCATCACTGGCGGGGGTACGAGTCAGACGGTCGCCGAGCGCGTCCGGGAACTCCCGAACGTCACCGAGGCACACGTCGTGGCGGGCGATTTCGACGTCATCGCCGAAATCGAGGCCGACGACATCCACGGCATCCAGGAGACCGTCACCTCCGGCATCAGGTCGCTGGAGGCGGTCGGGACGACGCGGACGTACATCCGGCTCGACTGACGGTTCGGACGTCACGAGCACCCTCCGGGGCGCTCTCGGCTGCCGCTCGGGCGGTCGGAACGGTCGCGGGACGGCCGCCCCGTCTCACACCTCGACGGTCCAGGCGACGTACCCCTCCGGGCGGTCGTACACCTCCCGGAACGTCCGCTCGACGAACTGCGCGATGCGGTTGGGGTCGGCCTTGGCGCTGATTCGAACGTTCGTCCCCTCGGCCTCCTCGGGGCTCTCCAGTTGCGCTATCTTGAACGCCGGGAACTCCCCGAGCAGTTCCTTCAGGCGGTCGAGTTCCTCGTCCGTACAGTCGAGGTTGAGCGTTCGGTCGCCGAACTGCATCCACGGCGGAATCTCCTCGGTCCCGTCGGCGTCTTCGCTCTCCGCGGCCGCGTCCGCTTCGGCGTCGCTCTCCTCGCCGAGCGACTCGGCCTGGAAGGTGCAGAACGCGCTCCCGCGCTCGCGGTGGGCGACGATGGCGTCCGCGAACAGTTTCTGGCGGTCCGTGGGCTCCGCGGCGCTGAACCGGGTCATGTCCGGTCGTTCGTCGCCGCCCCTCAAAAGGTAGCCGTTCTTGCAAAGCGCAGCGGTTTCTTCAAGACTTTAAGCCAGGACGACGCAGGGTCTCCCATGGAGCCTCACATCCTCATCCTGGGTGCACCAGGCGCCGGCAAGGGAACGCAGAGCCGTCGCATCGCCGAGGAGTACGACGTCGAACACGTCACGACCGGCGACGCCCTCCGGGCGAACAAGCACATGGAGACCGAACACGGTACGCCTGCAAGTTACATGGACGAGGGCGAACTCGTGCCCGACCCGGTCGTGAACGAGATCGTTCAGGCGGCGCTGGACGAGGCGGACGGCTACGTCCTCGACGGCTATCCGCGGAACCTCTCGCAGGCCGAGTACCTCCACGAGATCACCGACCTCGACGTCGTGCTGTATCTCGACGTCGACGAGGAGGAACTCGTCCACCGGCTGACCGGCCGGCGACTCGACCCGGAGACGGGCGACATCTACCACGTCGAGTACGACCCCGCGGAGGACGAGGAGGTAGCGGAGCGCCTCGTCCAGCGCGAGGACGACACCGAGGAGACTGTCCGCGAACGCCTGCGAGTGTACCGGGAGAACACGGAACCGGTCGTCGAGTTCTACGACGATGAGGGCGCCCTCGTCCGCATCGACGGCGAACAGGCCCCGGACGAGGTCTGGGAGGACGTGCGGGACACCATCGAGTCGAACGCCTGAACGCCGTCGGACGCTGCCCCCACGGCCGGGATTCGCGAGACGACGCCACCGCTTTCGAGCAATATGAGAACTTTAAAGAGTACTACCTCCCTACCCGTAATCGAGCCCGGGTGGCTTAGCTGGACATAGCGCCGCACTCATAGGGTTCTGAGATTGGCGCTCAGGCCTTGGAAGCCTCCCATGCCCACGGGGCCCGCCAGCCTCGAACCTGGGTCATGCGGAGATCGAGGGTTCGGAGCCCTCCCCGGGCACTTACCAAAGAAGCCTTGTCATGCCCACGAGCCACAGCCGACGGGCAGACGAGACGCCCACTTCTCCCCCAACGGTGATGAATCCCCTCACGCAATAGCGACCGCTGTCGCGGCAGGAGAAACGACGGGGGCGAAACACACAGCGCACCGAGAGAATCAATTTACGTAGCAGAGAATACAGGTGCCGAAATCACCGGTACAGGGCATACCGTCAGCTAGTTGCCTTACATTTTTCGTCGAATATCGCCATTCTTCCGTTTTCGGCGATTTGGAATTCGAATTTTGCGCATGACCCATATTTAGAAGGCGAAACATGAACCGAATGTACTCTTGAGTTATCAACTAAACTAGCCTCGATTGTATACTCGTCTGGTTTTTCTGGAAGGTTATCAACAAAGGTGGATCCCAAGGTGCCGGACTCCTTGTTTGGCACGATATACGTATCCTCGACGACCAATTCCCCTTCAGAAGCTATCTTCAAGCTAGCCTGATAATCCGTACTTGGGTCGAAGTTTGTGAGTCTGACCGACCTTACAGTAGTACCCTTATCATCCGCAGATTGAGAACATCCGCCCAAGCTCACTCCCAAAAAACAGGAGACACAACTACCTAGGAACTTCCGACGGTCAACACCGTTGCCCATACATCATTCTAATATAATATAGCTGTATAAATTATTTGCACCTTCTATTACCAAAATTAATATGGTATAAGTACACCGTCGAGATAGGCTGTGAAGCAACTCCCTTGGACGTCATAGGCGGATGAATCCGGAGTAATAGCAACTGCAGTATTCTTCCATCGACAATGAAAGGAACACGTGCAATCTGTCCGAGGAGCGGTGCGCCTCTATCGGAAGAACGCCACCCAGACGAGCTTCGTCGGCCCCACCGTGAACCCTAACCAGACGAGGTCGCAATTCTTACCACTGGCGCAGTTTGTTCGTCAACAATCGCACTACTCCCCTACTCCCATCAAACTTACGATACACACGTCGACAACAGAAATGACCAATTTGTTCAACGAGCAGCACTGGCACGTCGGCGAATCAAGAGAGCAAGTGATGCACGTGATGAATGGATGTGGTTCGCCCTGTGCGAACGCCTCTACCGACTAAACTACGATGTCGCTTGGACACGTGCGTATGCTGATATCGTGTGCCCACATTGTGGCATTTCTGTACTGCTCGTCCGTCAGTAACCGCCGAGAACCTCTACGAAGCTCCCGAGCGCCCACCGCAGGTTCTCACCGCCGGTGAGCAGGAAGTCGGCCACCGCGAGGATGGCAACCAGTGCGAGGACGCCGCCGGAGATGGTAATCTCGGGCGTATCGTCGTCGAGGTTGAATCTACCTCTTACCACGGTTTCCCTACCGTAGTTGACGGACGGGACGGTGAAAACACCGCCACTTCTTCCACCTGAAACGGCAGTGAATAGAACACGTCAGTCCGTCGGACTGCCGTCGCTGTCGGGTCGTCGTCAGAAAGATGGCGGCGAAACCCGGGTTCGTCAGTCCGCTGTCGAGGAGACGTCCATCTGCTCGGTCGCCTCCACGAGTTCGTCGAGGGCCTCCTCTTCCTCTTCGAGATTCTGGTGGAGGAGGTCCCCCGCCTCGTCGTGGCCCAGCTGGTCGGCGAGATGCGCGAGGTTCCCGTAGGCCGCGATCTCCAGGTGCTCGGACTTCTGGGCGGCCGTGAGGTCGAACGCTTCGAGCGCCTCCTGCTCGGGGTCGTTCTGGACGAACTCGTCGTGGTCCTCGACGAGGCCGTCGATGGCGTGGAGCTGCTTCTCCTCCGGCGAGACGCCGACCTTGTCGAAGACCTCCTCGAGACGCTCGACGTGGCCTTCGGTCTCCTGGCGATGCTCGCGGAACGCGCTCTGGGCCTTCTCGTCGCTGACCTCGCTCTCCAGGTCGTCGAGCGCGTCGAGCAGCTGCTTTTCCGTGTAGTACATCTCTTTCAGACCCGTCTCGAACAGGTCGTCGAGGCTTTCGGTGCTCATTGTTGATCTCCACTCTATCCGAACACGGGTACGTTGTTAGGCGTTCGAGTTGCAAGCGCACCCTCTTTATCTCTGTCCGGGTTCGTCGTCGCCTGATAGCGATTTTCTGCGTCCGATACCCGGACTCTCCGGCCGGTTTCCGATGCGTTCTCCTCCGGCCTGGAACTTCCCGTCGGTCGTCAGTAGTGCCCGAGATGAAACTCCGATAACAGATTTCACAAAATATATTTTGTGGTAGTGAAACAGAGTCTCGTTTCTCGGAACTCTCTATTTTAGGCCAGCCAAAATCTATTACTTCGATGACAAGTCTTATGCGGGCCGAAGCCGAACGCCTCCGTATGGGACTGCTGGCGAACCTCGTTCTGGTGTTCATCGCAGGGTTGGTGACGGCCCTGGCGACCGGCGTCGGAGCGATACCGTTCTTCCTCGTCGACGACGTGAGCGACCGCTGGAACGTCACGCTCTGGGGGCTGGCCTCGGGCATCATGGTCGCTGCGTCGGTGTTCGGCCTCATCTTCGAGGGCGTGTCGAACGGCAACGGAGGGAGCGTCTGGGGGGTGGCGCTGGGGATGCTGGTCGGCGTCGCGCTCGTCATCGTCAGCCACCGCGTCATCTCCGGCACGGAGGTGAACCCCCGGCAGTACGAGGAAGCCGACTACAAGAAACTCGTGCTCATCCTCGGCATCCTGACGGTCCACAGTTTCCCCGAGGGCGTCGCTATCGGCGTCTCGTTCGCCGAACTCGGCTTCGAAGGCGGAATCGGTCTCCTCGGGTTCACCGTGCCGCTGCTCGCCATCTTCATGACCATCGCCATCTCCATCCACAACGTCCCCGAGGGTCTGGCCATCTCCATCCCGCTACGCGCGATGAACGTCGGCAAGTGGCGCATGGTCTGGTGGGCCGTCTTCTCCAGTCTCCCCCAGCCCATCGGCGCGGTCATCGCGTTCTACTTCGTCCGCATCGCCCGGCAGTTCCTCCCGATAGGGTTCGGCTTCGCCGCCGGCGCGATGATATATCTCGTCGCATCGGAGTTCGTCCCCGAGGCGCTGGAGATCGGCGAGGGACTGCCGAGTCGCGGCTACCCCGAACTGGTCGCGGGTGTCGTCCTCGGCGTCGTACTGATGGTACCGCTGGCGCTGATACAGGTCTGAGGCGCCCGTAGAACTCGACGTAAACGGTTTCGAGCTATATGCGGCGGTGTAAGCCGTCCCTTCGTCCCCGTTCGAACGACGTGAACGGAGTGAACTGGCGTCAACGCTCGCCCCCCTACAAGACCGCTGGGCGAGAGAGACGGACGTGGGCAGGTGTGCCAAGCATGTCGAAAGCATTCGAGAACGACGACGCGCCTTTGGTCGGCAGCGGTGCCGACGCCGGGCGCGCCACGGTCGGTGTACTGGAGCGGTGTCGTGCACACGTTCTCGCACCGGTTCGATTCGTGGGGTTCTGGTCCGCCGTCGTCCTCCCGTTCCTCTATCTCCCGCTGCTCCTGGGTGGACTCGACGGCACCGAGTGGATGGTCTTCTTGTCCCTGCTGGCGCTCGACTGTCTCGCCCTCCTCGCGGGCCACTCCTACGGACGGGAGTGACCCGCGGCGCGGATTTCGGTCGATTTAACGCCGTGCTCTCGAAATCGTCACGACATGGAACTGGAAACCGTGTCGCTGGGAGCGACTGGTACCCGCGTGAGCGAACTCGCGTTCGGCACGTGGCGGTTCGGACACGAGAACGACGACGGCGAAGTCGAAATCGGCGAGGAGCAGGCCCACGAACTGCTCGACGCGTACGCCGACGCGGGCGGTAACTTCATCGACACCGCCGACATGTACGGCGACGGCGACAGCGAGCGCTTCATCGGGAACTGGCTCGCCGACCGCGACCGCGAGGACTTCGTCGTCGCCTCGAAGATATACTGGCCCACCCGGCCGGACGACCCGAACGGCCGCGGCCTCTCGCGCAAACACCTGCGCCGGCAGGTCGACCGCATCCTCGACCGTCTCGGCACCGACTACCTCGACCTGCTGTACGTCCACCGCTGGGACGACGACACGCCCGCAGACGAGTTCATGCGCACGCTCGACGGCTTCGTCCGCGACGGCAAGGTGAACTACCTCGGGACGTCGACGCTCGAACCGAACGCCTGGAAGGTCGTCAAGGCCAACGAGATGGAGTACGAGCCGTTCCGGCTCGCCCAGCCCCGGTACAACCTCGTCAACCGAGAGGTAGAGCCGAACTACCTGCCGATGTGCGACGACTACGACGTCGGCGTCGTTCCGTGGTCGCCGCTCGCGGGCGGGTTCCTGACCGGCAAGTACAGCCGCGACGAGGAGCCGCCGGCGGGCTCTCGCGGCGCCACCGACCAGCAGTTCCGCGACTCGTACCTCACCGACGAGAACTTCGACGTCCTCGAGACGGTCGAGGCGGTCGCCGACGAGGTCGGTGCCTCGACGGCCCAGGTCAGCCTCGCGTGGCTGCTCGAGCACGACGCCGTCACCGCACCCATCGTCGGCGCGCGCACTGTCGACCAACTGGAGGAGAACCTCGAAGCGACCCGGATAGAACTCTCCGACGAGCAGTTCGCGCGGCTCACCGACGCGAAGTCGGTCTGACCCCCGTCGGAACTCTCCGGTGCGACGCGACGGTCGACCGACCGGTGACCGACTACCGACTGGCGGAACGTGTACGGTCGAGAACCTTAACAGGGGTGCGAACCAACAGTTCGGTGTGCACAGGTCGCGGCTCCTCCTCGGTATCGCCGCCGTCTTCGCCGGGCTAACGGCGTCGCTGGCCATCCTCGGATTCGTCTACAACCTCTTCCTGCTCGTGTTCGCGGTGCCGTTCGCCATCACCACGGCGATACTCTGGTACCACGCCACGGGGCGACTCGCCAGGAAGGTCCGGGAGGGCGAGTTCCAGGAGCGCCGCCAGCGCGGCTTCGGGCCGGACCCGCGCACCGCCGACACGCGGGCACGCGAGGGAGCGGGCCGGCGGGCGTCCGGCGGTGCGGCCGAACGCGGCCGCGAGCGGGCCGAAGAGTGGGCGCGCCAGCGGGCGCGTGGCGGCGCGGGCGAGCGACAGCGCGCGAGTCGGCGAGGACGACGCACCTACGCCGGCAACTCGGGCGGTCCGAGCGCGGCCGAAGCCTACAGCATCCTCGACGTCGACCCGGAAGCCGACGAGGAGTCGGTCCGGCAGGCGTACCGCGAGAAGGTGAAGACCGTCCACCCCGACCGCGAGGACGGCAGCGAGGAGGCGTTCAAGCGCGTGAACAGCGCGTACGAGCGCCTCCAGGACGACCGCTGACCACTGGGAACGAAACGCTACTGCCGGATTATCATCTGCTGTACTCATCGGCTGGATTTATTACAGATGGTGCGAAACGTCTCGACCAACGGATATGTCGCCAGCAACTCCTTTCGCCGACGTCGGTCCCCGTCTGCGGTTCTCGCGGCTCTCGGTCGCCCTCCCGGGAAACGACGGGGGTGACGGCGGTCGATGAGGTCGAACCTGTCGTCGTCCGGACTCGTCGTCGCGCTGGTCGTCGCCCTCGTCGTGGGGGGGACGCTCCCGACGGCCGTCGTCGACGGCAAGAGCGCGTCGATGCCCGACGTTGAGGGAGACCGTGGGGACGTCATCTCCATCACCGTCAGCTCGAATCAGAAGTCGACCGTCAACATAGGCGGTCCGAACAAGGGGTTCTGGGTACAGGTACAGGGCTTCAAGGGGAAGGCGACGATAAAACTGAACACGTACGAGGCGGACAACGAGAGCGCCGTCATCGTGTCCGGCCCGGGGGAAGTGAAACAACCCACCATGACCGGTCCCCTCGATGCAGGCAACTATCGCATGAACGTGACGGCCGACGGAACCCCGCTGGACGTCGGTCAGTTGACCATCCGGAAGCGCACGACGCGCGGGGCGGAGACGTTCGTCATGCCGTCGGCGGTCGAGATGGGGGACGTCGATTCGGTAGCGGACCTGCGCAAGAACATCGTCCAGCCGAAAGACCACTCCATCGCGCGCGGTGACCGGTTCGTCCTCGCACTCAACGCCTCCGGTGTCACCGGGTTCATCGATTCGTTCGGCGACACCGAAGGCGTCTCGTTGACCTTCCGCGAGACCAACAACGAACGGAACACGACGCCGAACGAGTTCAGTGCGGACGACATCTCGTCGAAGCGCACGTTCGTCGACGAGGAGAACGACGTGACGTACTTCGTCCTCGACACCACCGGTCGTGGTATCGAACCGGGCGACAGGTACGACGTGACGTTCGCGCTCGACGGGTCGAACCCGCTGATCGAAGAGAACGAGGAGGAGTCCGCGACGACGACGTTCGAAGTCGTCAGACGGCGGGCGAGCATCGACCACGTCGGCGCCTCCGTCGTCGTCGAGAAGGGCGAGACGACCATCACGGGGACGACGACCCTCGCACCGGGGAGCACGATGAAACTGAGCGCGTACAAGTACGGCTCGAACAACTTCGTCCTCGGGCCGACGGAGGTGACGGTCGGGGCGAACCACACGTTCGGCACGACGTTCGACTTCGGCGACGTCCGTCGCGGGACGGGGTTCACGTTCGAACTGATCGGTCCGAACGGGAGCGTCGAGAAGTCCGTTCCGGGCGTCGTCGCACCGCAGCAGCGGCGAACGACGATGACGACCACGACCACCACGACCACGACGACCACGACCAGTACGACCGTCACGACCACGAACGTTACCGCGTCGACCACCGGGAACGCGACGACCACGACGAACGGGACCGCCACGCCGACCGCGACGCCCGTCTCGACCGCGCCGCCGATAACCGCCGGAACCGTCTCCGAGGGCGGCCTTCCGGGGTTCGAGGCCGGTACGGCGCTGGTCGCGCTGGTCGCCGCGGCGGTGTTGCTCGTCCGGCGGTCGAACTAACTGTCCGATAGTTTTTATACGATGATTGAGGACGTGATTACGAACGCGCCGCTCCCGAACCGACGATGATACGCCAGATGGACCAGTCCGAGTTCGCCGCGTTCGTCGCCGCCCTCTGGGAGCGGCAGGGCTGGCGAACGCAGGTCACCGAGAAGTCCGGGAAGTCCTTCGTCGCCCTGCAGCGCGAGGACGCCGAGGGACTCATCTGGGCGACGCCGGGGAGCGGCGACGGCGTCAGCGGCAAGGCGCTCCAGCAGTTCGTCACGCTCCGCGAGCAGTACGGCCTCGACGAGGGCGCGGTCGTCACCGCGGGGCGGTTCACCGACGACGCCGAACGCATCGCGGACCAGGCGGGCATCGAACTCGTGGACGGCGAGAAGCTCCGGACCATCGTCGAGGCGCGCGAACTCCACGACCTCGTCCGGGAGCACGCCGACGGGGCGGCCGCCGGCGACGACGGGACCGAAGACGACGCGACGACCGACGACGCGGACGACGAGGGGCCGCTCGACCGTCTCCCGGCGGTTCCGGCGAAAGCCGTCGGCGGCGTGGTCGTCGCGTTGCTCGCGGTCGTCGCGGCCGTCGTCGTCGGGCCGACCATCCTCGGCACGGGCGGCGAGGTCCAGGAGACGGCGTTCGACGTCTCGGCGGCGTCGTCGGTGTCGGGCGACGAGGCCGCGACGCTCCAGGTGGCGTGGAACGCGAAGGCGACCACCGAACTCCGTCCGGGGAACGACACCGTCTACCGACCGCGCTCGGGCCAACAGTTCGTCCTCGTCGAGATGAACGTCACGAACGCCGGCGACGGGACGGTCGGACTCCGCCAGCGCGGCTTCCTGCTCCGCGCGAACGGCACGACTCACGGCCACCAGCCGCTGTCGAACGCCAGCGGCTTCGACCCCACCGTGCTCGGTCCCGGCGAGTCGACCACCGTCTGGACCGTCTTCTCCGTCGGCGAGTCGACGACGAAGGCGACGCTCGTCGCCAACGAGGCGGTGTACGGCGACGTGGGTGTGCAGTTCGACCGCGACGCGAACATCTCGGTCGCCGTATAGGGAGCCCTCGGGAGCCGTACGTACCGATTTCGTCCCGTTCGCGGCCGTAACGCGGGCAAGGTTTTTGCCCTGGCGGACCTAAACCGCGCGCATGAGCGCTGACCGTGCCCCCCTGCAACGCGCGCTCGAACGCGGGGAGCAGGAGGGCGGTAGCGTGGAGTTCAAAGAGCGACTCACGAGAGAAATTCACCTGTCGGAGGGGCGCATGGAGAGCCTCGCCGCGCAACTGCGGCATCGCGTCCTCTCGGGCGACGGGGAGGCGACCTACGTCGTCGGCGTCACGGACGACGGCGGCCTCGCGGGCATCGACCCCGAGGCGTTCTCCGAGTCGATGGACGTTCTCTCCCTGCTCGCCGAGGAGGCGGGCGCACACATAGAGGACGTCCAGACGTGGGGCATCGACGCCGAGACTACGAACACCCGCGCGACGACCCGCGAGGAGAGCGACGGACTCGTCGGCGTCGCCACCATCCGCGAGGGCGCGGTGCTCGAAACCGACAGCGAACACATCGTCGTCGGGACGGCCGGCCACGTCGACCACGGAAAGTCGACTCTGGTGGGAAGCCTCGTCACGGGACAGCCCGACGACGGCGAGGGCGGGACGCGGGGGTACCTCGACGTGCAACCCCACGAGGTCGAACGCGGGCTGAGCGCCGACCTCTCCTACGCCGTCTACGGCTTCGGCGAGGACGACCCGGTCCGGATGGACAATCCGCATCGCAAGACCGACCGCGCCCGGGTCGTCGAGGAGAGCGACCGCCTGGTCTCGTTCGTCGACACGGTCGGCCACGAGCCGTGGCTGCGGACGACGATTCGCGGTCTCGTCGGCCAGAAACTCGACTACGGCCTGCTCACCGTCGCCGCCGACGACGGGCCGACGAAGACGACGCGGGAACACCTGGGCATCCTGCTGGCGACCGACCTGCCGACCATCGTCGCCATCACGAAGACGGACCTCGTCGACGACGACCGGGTGACGGAGGTCGAACGCGAGGTCGAGCGCCTGCTGCGCGACGTGGGCAAGACGCCGCTGCGCGTGGAACGTCACGGTATCGACGTCGCCATCGAGGAGATCAGCGAGGAGGTCGTCCCCGTGCTGACGACCAGCGCCGTGACGATGGAGGGACTGGACGACCTGGACGCGATGTTCGAGCGGTTGCCGAAGACGACCGCCGACAGCGGCCAGTTCCGGATGTACGTCGACCGCACCTACAGCGTCACCGGCGTCGGCGCGGTCGCCAGCGGCACCATCAACTCGGGGTCGGTCGAGGCGGGGGACGAACTCCTGCTCGGACCGATGGCCGACGGCACGTTCCGCGAGGTGGAGGTGCGCTCCATCGAGATGCACTACCACCGCGTCGACGAGGCGAAGGCCGGCCGCATCGTCGGCATCGCGCTCAAGGGGATCAGGGAGGCCGACATCGAGCGCGGGATGGTGCTGCTCCCGAGCGACGCCGACCCGACGCCCGTCCGCGAGTTCGAGGCCGAGGTGATGGTGCTCAACCACCCGACGCGCATCGGCACGGGATACGAACCCGTCGTCCACCTCGAGACGATAAGCGAGGCCGCCGTCTTCGAACCGGAGGGCGGCCACCTGCTCCCCGGCGACCGCGGGACCACGACGGTCCGGTTCAAGTTCCACCCCTACCTCGTCGAGACGGGCCAGCGGTTCGTCTTCCGCGAGGGCCAGAGCAAGGGCGTCGGCACCGTGACCGACGTGACTCCCGTCGAGTAGGCTCTCTTCCCCGGCGTTCGCGTCGCCGCGTTTCTCCCGACGCTCCCGAGCGGCCCAGCCGCGTCTTCGTCGACTTCAGGCGTCGAGCCACGGCGGGTCGCCCAGCGGTCGCAGCGTCTCGAACGCGAAGGGCGGTTCGGGCTCCGGGACGACCGACGGGTCGGCGGGCACCCAGACCGACCGGAGGCCGGCGGCGTCTGCCCCCGCGACGTCGCTGTCGAGCGAGTTGCCGACGTGGACCGCCCGGTCGGGCGTCGACCCGAGTTCGGCGAGCGCGCGCTCGAACGGTTCCGGTTCGGGCTTCACGGGGGCGTCGTGGCCCGCGAACACGACCGCGTCGACGCGGTCGTCGATGCCGAGCGCCGCCATCTTCGTGCGCTGCATCTCCGGTGCGCCGTTGGTGACGACGCCGACGGCGTGGTCGCGGGCGAGCGCTTCGAGCGTCTCGGACGCGCCCGGGCAGAACCGGACGCGAGTGGTCGCGCACGTCGGCGCACGTGTCGGCGACCGCCCGGCCCGTCTCCGCGCCGTGCCCGCGCTCCGCGGCGATGGCGGCGAAGCAGTTCGCCCGCAGTTCCGCGATGGTCTCCCCGACAGTCAGGAACTCGTCGTACCGGGCGTGGTAGTCCGAAAGCTCGAAGAAGGGTTCGACGCCGCACCGGTCGAACGACTCCGCGAGCACCTCGCGGGAGTCTTGCTCGTACTCGCAGAGCGTGTCGTCCAGGTCGAACAGCACGTGTCGACGCTCGTCGCTCGCCGGTACGGACAGAACCGACAAAAACCGGGCGTCGCGGAACGTCCCGTCGCACCGACGAACGCTCGGACGCGGGCCCCGGTCCGGCTACGCCCGCCGATAGCCGTCGTCGGTTCGCTCCGCGAGGTCCAGCAGGACCGCCCACTCCAGCACGTTCTCGACGCGCTCGCGCCACACGTCCTCGACGCGACTCGGGTCCTTGTGGTGTTCCCAGGTCGGAATCTCGTCGCGGAACCGCTCGAACGCCTCGTTCGCGTCGAGCGGACCGTCGGCGAGCAGGTCGAGCAGCCGCTCCGCACCGTAGACGCGCGCCTCGAACGACGCCGCCAGCGCGTCGCGCTCCGGGTCGCGGCGCGTGCGAGCGAACCCCGTCCGGGTCTCCTCGGCGAGTTCCAGCGCCCGCAGGAAGGTGAGCCACGTCCGGGCCGCGTCCCGGCTGTCGAAGCCGACCCGGTCCATCAGGCGCGCACAGCAGTCGTCCTCGCTCCCGGGCACCAGCGGGACGGCGCGCTGGGCGTCCGCGACGAATTCGAGGTCCGCGGGCGGTTCGGGGACGAGTTTGAACCTCACAGCCCGAAGCTCTCGGCCAGCAGTTCCTCGTCGGTCGCGCCGAGGACGTGCGTCGGGCCGCCGACCACGTCGACGGTCACCTTCGCCGGGGCGAACACGCTCGCCGGAATCTCCTCGAACTCCCAGTCGGCGTCGTCGAAGAACTGCTCGAACGGCGTGCCGTACTCCTCGGCGGCGGTCGAGGGCAGTTCGTCGAACCTGTCGAACTCCTCGCGCACGGTGAGGTGGGCGCGACCGCCGTACGCCAGCGCGTCGTTCGTCCGGCCGATGGCGGTCTCGTCGTCACCGGCGACGGGCGCGACCGGCGCGGACCCCGAGACGGAGACGATGTCGAGCGGGTCGTAACCGAGTTCGGTGAGGCGGAAGGCCGCGAGTTCGCCGACCCGCGACGCGACGTTGACGCTCCCGGTGAGGCTGGCGGTCGAGAACGTCGGGAGGAAGACGGACCCCGTCTCGACGCCCGTGAGGTCGGCCACGTGCTCGGCGACCTCGTCGCCCGGCAGTTCGTCGGACTCGACGGCCAGCACGGCGAACTCGAAGGTGTCGGTGTAGCCGACGCGCTGGAACTCCTCCTCCTCGGCGACCAGCGCGCGGGCCGGGCCGCTACCCAGTCCCTCGAACCCCTCGACGCCGAGTTCCCAGCCCGCCTTCTGGGAGCACAGCAGCGCCAGCGCGGGGTGGTCGGTCGAGAGTTCGACGTACTGGAGCGGCGCGCCCGCCACCTCGTCCATCCGGGTCTGGACCGTGGCCAGGCCCGCGGTCTGGAGTTCCGCGAGCAGGAGGCCGGCCTCGACGCCGCCGTCCGTCTCCACGCCGAAATCGAGCACCGTCGCCTCCGAGTCGAGTTCGTAGGCGGCGACGTTCAGTTCCTCAGCGAAGTCGATGGCCTCGTCGACGAGTTCGAGGGCCATCCGGTTGAGACTCTCCATGCGTCCGGATTGGGCGTCGCACGGTAAACCGTTTGCCAGTCCTCCCGCTCGCGGCGCACCTCGCGACCGAATCTTCGACGGTGCTGGCTTTCCCCGGGGCGCGACCCGCGCCCTCACCCGTCGCAGGACCGTCGACGTTCGCTGCGGGACGACCGGGTCGAGCGACGGAGCCGACGCCGGGAACCCGTCGTCCTCCGAAGCGACGGGTCAAAGTCGTCCGCGCGCGAACCGGGGGACATGAAACTCGTCGAAGCGCTGGGGGCCGACGGCGGCGTCGTCTCCGTCGTCGGCGCGGGCGGAAAGAAGACGACGCTGTACGCGCTCGCGGAGCGGACGGACAGGGCAGTGGTCACCGCGACGGTCCGGATTCCGATATTCGACGAGCGCGTCGCCGACGTCGTCGTGACGGACGCTCCCCGCACGGCGGTCGAGGACGCGACGGCGTGGCCGCTCGGCGTCGTCCCCGAACGGGAGCGGACGGACCGATATCGCGGGTACGACCCGGCGACCGTCACCGCGCTCGGCGACGACTCTCCCGCCGACGTCGTCCTCGTGAAGGCGGACGGCGCGCGGACCCGCTTGCTCAAGGCCCCGGACCGGAACGAACCCCAGATTCCGGCGGGCACCGACACCGTCGTTCCCATCGCGAGCGCGCGGGTCGTCGGGAAGCCCCTCGACGCCGAGCACGTCCACCGGCCGGAACTGGTCGCGGAACTGACCGGGCGGGAGGAGGGAGAGACGATTCGGCCCGTCGACGTCGCGACCGTCCTGGCGAGCGAGCGGGGCGGTCGCAAGCGCGTCCCCGGCGGTGCGACCGTCGTGCCCGTCGTGAACATGGTCGACGACACTGACCTGGAAGCGACCGGTCGCGAAGTAGCGCGAGCGGTGCTGGAACGGGCGGACGTTCCCCGGGTCGTCCTCGCCCGTATGGTCGCGCCGGAACCGGTCGTCGCCGTCGTGGACTAGAAGCGAGCCGCCGCCGCCTCGAACTCCTCGCGCGTGTTGACGTTCTCGAAGCTGTCGAGGCCGCCGTGCTCGCGCACCTCGTCTTCGCCGACGACGACGTAGTCCAGGTCGAACAGCGGCTCGATTATCTTGTGCTCGCCGCGGTCGAGCGCGGCGTCGCACGCCGCCGCCATCGGTTCGGCACGGTAGACCGCGTGCGTCGTCTGGAACCACTGGTCGTCGAGTTGCGGGACGGCGGCGTCGTGACCGCTCGCCCGGTCGAAAAGGTACTCGACCAGTTCCCGGTTCACGAACGGCATGTCGCAGGCGACGACGAACGCGTAGGTCTCGTCGACCGCGTGGAGGCCCGTCCGGATACCGGCCATCGGCCCCCGGTCCGGCTCGTCGTCCTCGGCGAACCGGACCGGTCGCTCGTACCCCGAAAGCGCCGTGCGCAGCGAGTCCGTCTGCTCGCGTCGACAGTTGACGACCAGTTCGTCGACCGCGCTCTCGAGTTCGTCGGCGACCCGGCGAATCATCGGAACGCCGGCGAGTTCGGCGACGGCCTTGTCCCCTTCTCCGAAGCGAGTCGACTGTCCGCCCGCCACGACGAGTCCGGCAGCCATGCTCCGGGATACGTCGTCGCCGCCAAAGTAAGCCGCGCTCGCTCTCGACGGCGGGGACGGCGTCCGCGATGCTCTCGCGTCGTCAGTCGTCGCCCGCCAGGGTGTCCGAGTCGGAGTCCGACCGACCGCCGGCCAGTTCGTCGGGCGACGTCGGCTCCCGGTCGGGGTCCGCTCCGAGCGGCCGGACCTGGACGTTCGTCACCTTGTACTGGGGAATCTTGCTCGTCGGGTCGAACTCCTCCTTGGTCAACATGTTGACGGCACCGTGGACGAAGTGCATCGGGATGAACAGCACGTCCGGCCCCGACGTCTCCTCGACGTTCGCCTTCACCACGATGTCGCCCTGCTCGGACTCGACGTTGACGTACTCCCCGTCCGCGACGCCGAGTCGCTCGGCCGCGTCCGGGTGGACGGTGACGAAGCTCTCGGGGACGTGTCGCATCGACGTCTGTACCCGGCGGGTCATCGACCCGGTGTGCCAGTGGTAGAGCACGCGCCCGGTGGTGAGCGTGAACGGATACTCCTCGGTGGGGGCCGGCATCTTCTCGTCGGGCAGTTCGGACGGGACGAACCGCGCCTTCCCGTCGTCGAAGTTGAACTCGTCCTCGTAGAGGTACGGCGTCCCGGGGTGGTCCTCGTCCCAGCACGGCCACTGGAGACCGTCCTCCTTCTCCTCCAGGCGTTCGTGGGTGACGCCGCCGTAGATGGGCGCGAGTTCGTTTATCTCGTCCATCACGTCGGCGGGGCTCCCGTAGTCCCAGTCGACGCCGAGTCGACCGGCGAGGTCCTGCAGGATGGCGGCGTCCGTGCGAGCCTCGCCCGGGGACTCGACGGCCGGCCGGACGAGTTGCACCCGCCGTTCGGTGTTCGTGATGGTGCCGTACTTCTCGGCGAGCGAGGCCGCCGGCAACACCACGTCCGCGTGTTCGGCCGTCTCGGTCATGAACAGCTCCTGGACGACGAGGAAGTCGAGCGCCTCCAGCGCCTCGCCGGCGTGTTCGAGGTCCGGTTCGGAGACCGCGGGGTTCTCGCCGACGATGTACATCCCGTGCAGGTCGGTGTTGTCGGGGGTGTACCCCTCTTCGGCGCTCGGGTCGTCGGTGCCGCGCTCCTGCTCGTCGGCGGACTCGTCCCCGCCGTACGCGTCGTCACCCTCCCCGCCGGAGACGGTCTCCTCGACGTTCGGGATGGCGCTGAACATCTCGGTGATGCGGAGACCGACCTCGTCCGGTGGACGGACGCCCCACGCCTCCTCGAACTTGTCGAGCACGTCGTCGTCGTCGACGGGCTGGTAGCCCGGGAGGTTGTTCGGAATCGGCCCCATGTCGCCGCCGCCGCCCTGCACGTTGTTCTGGCCCCGGAACGGCGACAGCCCGGAGCGCGGCTTGCCGAGGTGGCCACAGAGCAGCGCCAGGTTGGCGATGGCGAGCGCGTTGCGCGTTCCGTGTGCGTGCTGGGTCAGCCCCATCGCCCAGCCGTAGACGCAGGTGTCCGCCTTCGCGATGGTCTCGGCCGCGTCCTTCAGTTCCGACGGCGGAACGTCCGTCGCCTCCTCGACGACCTCGGGCGTGTACCGCTCGACGGACTCCTTCAGTTCGTCGAAGTGCCTGGTGCGTTCGTCGACGAACTCCTCGTCGTGGAGGCCCTCCTCGATGATGTGGCGCATCATCCCGTTGAGCCAGGCGATGTCCGCGCCGGGCTTCGTCCGACTGTACTGGTCGGCGTGCTCCGCGATGGTCGTCTCCCGCGGGTCGAACACGAACAGGTCAGCGCCGTCGCGGACGTTCTGGACGATGCGGGTCGCCAGCACGGGGTGGCTCTCGGTCGTGTTCGACCCGGTGATGAGATAGCAGTCGGTCTCGCCGACGTCCTCGTTGATGCGGTTCGTCATCGCGCCGTAGCCCACGGTCTCCTTCAGCGCGGCGACGGTCGAGGAGTGACAGAGCCGCGTGCAGTTGTCCACGTGCGGCGTCCCCAGCACCTGCCGGGCGAACTTCTGGGCGAGGAAGTTCTCCTCGTTGGTCGCCTTGGAGGAGGACGTGACCGCCAGCGAATCCTCGCCGTGCTCGTCGCGGATTTCGGTCAGTCGGTCGGCGACGCGGTCCAGCGCCTCGTCCCACGACGCCTCGCGGAACTCTCCGTCCTCCCTGACGAGCGGCGTCGTCAGTCGCTCGTCTGAGTCGACGAAGTCGTAGCCGAACTTCCCTTTCACGCAGGTCGAGAAGTCGTTCGCGGGCGTCTCCTCGGGGTCGGCCGGCCGGACCCCCAGCACCTCCTCGCCCTTCCCGTACAGCTTGAACCGGCAGCCGACGCCGCAGTAGGTGCAGGTCGTGTCGGCCACCTTCAGGTCGCGCTTTCGACCCCTGCTGACGACCTCCGCTGCGTCGAACATCTGCCCGACGGTGAGCGACTCCTCGGCGAGCCCCTCCGCGGTGTGCTCGACGGTTTCGAGCGTCTTGCCGGTGGCCTCCTTCGACAGCTCCGACGCCCGACGCTTGGCCTTCTGCATGAACGCCGCGACGCCGGACTTCTCCTCCGCGTCGGCCCGGACCGAACCGCTCTCGCTTTTCATCTTCGGCACGTTGCGGTTCGGCGCCTCGGCCGTGTCGGCCGTCTCGACGGGCTCGCTCTCCCGTACCGTCCCGATGGAGTTCTTCTGGGTGAAGCCGGGGAGCGGGATGGTCGTCGCGTCCGTGAGCCCCTCCTCGACGAGCGACCCCGTCGGACAGACGGTGACGCAGTGGCCGCACGAGATGCAGGTCGACTCCTCCATCGTCTCGGCCTCGGGCTTCTGGAAGTCGATGTGGACGTCGTCGCCCTTCCCCGACATCCGGAGGACGCCCGCGTTCTGGACGTCGTTGCACGCCTCGACGCAGCGATTGCAGAGGATGCACTTGTTGCGGTCGATCTGGATGACCGACGTGTCGTCGAGGGGCGCGTACGCGTCGCGGTCGTCGAACACGCCGTACCGCGGCTCGTTCACGCCGTGCTCGATGGCGGTGTCCTGAAGCTCACAGCGGCCGTTCTGTCCGCAGGTCGTACACCGCAGGTTGTGGTTCGCGAGGACGAGGTCGAGGTTGACGTCCCGCGCCTCCTCCGCGTCGGTCGCGTCGGTCTTCACGTCGAGGCCGTCCTCGGCCGGGAAGCTGCAGGCCGGGACGACGCCGTACTCGTCGGTCTCGACCATGCAGGTCCGACACGTGCCGCGCGGTCCGACGTTCTCGGCCTGCTCGGTGTCGCGCTCGTAGTAACACAGCGCCGGGACGTCGGACTCGGTGTCCAGCGTCTCGATGGCGTCGATGAGCGTCGACCCCGGTGCGACGGCGACGGGTTCGTCGTCGACCGTCACCGTCGTCATGCCGTCGTCGTCGGCAGACCCGACGTCGGGGTCGTTGGCCGTTCCCGTGCGGAAGTCCTCGGTCAGCGGCGTGCTCGACCGGGGGTCGTCTACGTTCGGGACGCCGGGCGTCGCTTCTGTGGGACTGTGCTCGGTCGGTCCGGGGGAATCCTCCTTGCTCATTGCTGGGTCACCTCGCAGACGCCGCTGGGACAACGGCCGTCGGCGTGCGCCTCGAACTCGGTCTCGAACCGGTCGAGCGCCGTCCCGACGGTTCGAGCGGCCGACTGCCCGAAGTAGCAGAGGCTCGAACTCCCCATCGAGCGGGTCAGTTCGCGTATCATGTCGTCCTCGTACCTGCCGTCGTAGACGTCGCGCAGGAGGTCGAGGAGCTGTTTCGACCCCTCGCGGCAGGGGAAACAGCGGCCACAGTTCTCCTCGCTGGCGAACCGCACGCGCTTGCCGGTGGTCGCTACCGGACAGCGGCTATCGTCGAACAGTTCGACCACGCCCTCGGTGCCGAGGTCCGCGTTCGTCAGGGCGAGCGAACTCGCCCCGTGGTCGAGCGACCGGGTGAGGCCGCCGAACTGGCCGCCCACGCACGCCATCTTGACCCGCCCCTCCGCGTCGACGGCGTCGCGGACGTCGGCCAGCGAGCCGCCGGTCGGCAGTTCGACGGTCGCCGCCGTCTCGACGTCGCCGGTCACGGTGAACACCCGCGTTCCGGGGTCGGCGTCGCTGGCGTCGAACGCGTCCGGGTCGAGCAGCGCCCGCCGAATCTGGGCGAACGTCCTGGGCGTGTGCACGACCGTCGGTCGACCGTACAGTCCGTGCCGGGCGGGGCCGGGCGGGCGCAGGCGCGCTTCCAGCCGGTCGTTCCCCTCCAGCGCTTCGAGCGCCATGGTGTGCTCTCCGGCGATGTACTCGTCGGGCCCGGCGACGACCTGCGGGGCGTCCGTGTCGCCGTCGCCCGTCTCGTCGTCGAGCGCGTCGACGACGGCGCGGGCCGTACCGCGCGTTCGGCTCCGTGCAAGGTCGTCGGCCTCGTTCGTGTACACGACGACGTCGCCCGGGTCGGCGCCGACGATGGCGGCGACGGCCAGCGCTCCGTCGAGCACCGTCGCCGGCGCTCCGCCGAGCAGCGTGCGGTCGGTCTCGTTGCGGCGGTCGCTCTCGTTGGCGTTCACGACCACGACCGGGTCGCCCGGCGTCTCGCGCACGGTCTCTATGTCGTCGGCCACGGCGGTGTCCTGGCTCGCGTCGGCCCGGCCGCGCCCGCGGACCCCGACGTCGTCGAGTCGCCCGAGCGCCGCGTCCGGGTCGCCGCGCGCGAGCGCCGCGGCCTCCGCGGTGGCGTCGCCGCCCTCCGGGTCGGTCCACCCACAGCCGCCGAGAACGCGTCGGGTGCCGACCGCGAGCGGTCCGTCCGGCGGCGTCGGCAGCGTCTCGGCGTCGGGGTCGTGCTCGACGACCCACGCGGCGTCGTCCGCCCCGACGTCTCCCGATTCGGCACCCTCGACGAGCGCCCGCGTCCGCTCGGGCGACGGACGAGGGTGGTACGCCGTCCGTCCCTCGTCGGTAACGAGAACGAGCGGTTCGAGCGCGCGAGCGCCGGTCGAACCCACTTCGAGCACGGCCGCCGACGAGGCGGCGGACCGCGCGGCTTCGAAAATCCGTCGCCCCCGCTCCACGGCGGGCGTCTCTCCGTCAGCGGCCTCGTCGCTCGGAGATTCGCCGCGGCCGACCGTGACGCGGACGACGGGCGAATCGCTCGTGGAACCGTCCGTCCTGACCATTGACCTTCTAATTACTGAGAGCGCCGGAAAGCGTTGTGGCCTCTTCGAGCCTCGGTGACGTGTTCGAGGGACGGCGGGGCGCGTCCGTCGTGGGTGGTTCTCAGACCGGGTCCGTGCCGGGTTCGCGCTCGGGGTTCGGGCCGCCGTCGCGTTCTTCGTCCGAGCGCTGCTCCGCGCGTCGATACGACCGTGCCAGGGGTGCCCGTTCGCGCCACGCCCGGAACGCCGCTCCGCCGATTGCCACGACCAGGAGGGTCGCCACGGCGAGGGTTCTGACGCGGGTCGACCGCGTGCGTTCTTCGCTCACACGCGCCCTTGTCCTCGATAGCGGATATGGATTCGGGCCGGAACGTCCGCCCGTGCACTCTTGTCGGAACCGTCCGTAGGGGACGAACGTGACCCAGACTCGCGACCACGTACTCCGGGTCGACCTCTCGACCGGAACCGTCCGCCGCGAACGGGTACCGGAGCGGTGGCGGCGACGGTTTCTCGGGGGCAAGGGTCTCGGTGCCCGCTATCTGTACGAGGAACTCGACGCGGGAACCGACCCGCTGGGACCGAACAACGTGCTCGGGTTCGTGCTCGGTCCGCTCTCGGGGTATCTCCCCGGAGAGACACGGTACGCCGCGGTCACGAAATCGCCGCTGACCGGCGGCTTCCTCGACTCCTACGCCGGCGGGAGCTTCCCCGCCCGCCTCGCTGGCGCCCTCCCGAACTGTCTCGGACTGCTCGTCACGGGGCGCGCCGACGCGCCCGTCGCGATTCGAGTGCGTGACGGCGACGCCACGGTCGTCTCCGCCGCCGACCTCGCCGGCGGTGACGCCGAGGAGGTGGCGGCGGCGTTTCCCGACCACGCGGTCGCGTGCGTCGGTCCGGCGGGCGAAGCGACGGTCAGGTACGCGACCATCGCGTCCGACGGCGGCGACCACCACGCCGGTCGGGGCGGCGCGGGAGCCGTGATGGGTGCCAAGAACCTGAAGGCGGTCGCGGTGCGCGGCGCCCCGATAGAACCGACCGGGGACCTCGCGCGGCTCCGCGAGGAGTACGCCGAGACGTACCGTGAACACGACACCGGCCGGTGGCTGGCCGCAGGGGCGACCATCGAGAGCCTCGACTTCGCCGACGAGACCGGTCTGCTCGCGGCGCGGGGGTGGCAGACCACGGAGTTCGACGGGAGCGAGGCAATCGGCATCGAGGCCGCCAAGGAGGCGGCCGTCGAGCGAGAGTACGCCGACGGCGACCGTCCCGGCGGGTTCCGCGTCGAGACCGACGACGGGGAGACCGTTCCGCGCGGCGCGACCGCGATGACGCTGGGCGCCGGCCTCGGTATCGACGACTTCGACGACGTCGCGTCGCTGGGTGCCCGCTGCGACCGCCTCGGAATGGACGTCATCAGCGCCGGCAACGCCGTCGCCTGGGCGATTCGCGCCGCCGACGCCGGGCACGTCGACCTCGACGTGTCGTTCGGCGATGCCGACGCGGCGACGGCACTGCTGGAACGCATCGCCACCCGCGAGGATCCGGTCGCGGACGCGCTAGCCGACGGCGTCGCCGTCGCCGCCGACCGGTACGGCGGCGACGAGTTCCTGCCCACCGTGAAGTCGATGGCCGTGCCGTCCTACGACCCGCGGCGCGCCGGCAGCATGGCGCTGGCCTACGCGACCAGCGACCGCGGCGGCTGTCACCGCCGCGCGCGACCGTTCGAGGAGGAGGTCTTCGAGGGCGAGTGGTCGCTCGAAAAGCAGGTCGGGGCGGTCACGACCGCACAGGACGTCCGGTCGGTGCTCTGGAGCCTCCCGGCGGACGACTTCCTCGGCGAGACGTTCGACGACCTGGGCGCCGAGTGGCTGACCGCCCTCGGCCGGGAGTACGACCCCGACGACCTGTATCGACTCGGCGAGCGGGTCTGGACGCTCGTCCGACTGTTCAACGTCCGGGAGGGGTTCGACAGGACGGACGACGACCTTCCGGTCACCTTCCGAGAGCCGCTCCCCACCGGCGAGGGTGGCCGCATCGACCCCGACGACTTCGAGCGGGCGCTCGACCGGTACTACGCCGCCAGGGGGTGGGGACCGAACGGCCGCCCGCTCGCCGAGACGCTCGCCCGACTCGACCTGGACGACGTCGTCGACGACCGGACTCCCCTCGACGACCCCGGCACGTCACCGGTTCGGTGAGTCGCGGGCGCGACGAGCGGCTCGCCACGAACCGAGTCGGTTCACCGAAGCTGCATCTGCTCGGCGCGCTCGGCGGCGAGTTCGGTAATCTCCTCGACGGTGCTGTCGGAGCGGTCCGCGAGCACCCGGAGCATCATCCCCAACTGGACGGTGGCCGTCTCCCGTAGCTCCTCGTCCTCGACGTCGTTCCCGAAGTAGTACTCGTGCTGACCGTCCTCGCGAACGAGTCCGGCGTACACCGAGACGAGTTCGTCCCCGGTGACCGCTTCGGCAGCCCGTTCCTGAAGCTCCTCGAACTGGGGGTCTTCCATCGTCCCGGAGAACGGAACGGCGCTCCCTCAACCCTTCGATGGCCGCCGTCGGCGCGCAGTCTCGTCGCGCGAGGTCGTCGCGTTCCCCGCTCGCTGGTGCGGACCGCGACGCGGAAGTATTAGTTGCTGGACCTCGCACGGTCGACCGATGACGCGAATCCGGTCGATTGCGTTCCTCGTCGCCGTTCTCGTCGTCGCGCTCGTACTGGGACGGTACGTGCGGCGGGACGCGCCGGCCCTCGAACCGCCGTTCTGAGACGGCGACTCCTCGAGTCCCGTCGCCACGGACGGTCGATTCGCATCGGGGACGGGTCGACGGCCGCGATCGGCATCGACGAGGGGATTCTACGGAACCGGCGGCGGTCGCTCCTGCTCACCTCACCGCTCGCGCTTCGCTTCCCGCCCCAGTTCGCGTTCGACGGCGTCCACCTTCTCGCGGGCGCGTTCGTCGGTCGTCCGCTTGTCGTCTATCTTCAGGAAGGTGCTCACCCGGTCCGCGTCGACGGCCTTGTGGGCGGCGGCGACGGCGTCGAGCAGCGTGTCGACGTCGTCGGCTTCGACGACGGTCCCCATGGGGTTCGTCTCGTAGGAGACGTCGAACTCGTCGAGGGCGGCCACGGCCTCCGCGACCTCCTCGGCCATGCTGTCTTCGACGACCGGCGCGACGCTCAGCAGTGCGATGACTGTCATGGTCCGACCTCGTGTCTCCGACGGCCTAACTCTACGGGCTCCGAAACCCGAACGGTTTTTCCGTCGCGCTTCGACCTCCGGACATGGACGCGTTCGGAGAGGCCGCAGTGGCGGCCTGCGAGGCGGCGGGCGAGTATCTCGTCGCCGAGTTCGAGCGAGCCGAGACGACCGCCGACTACGGCCCCAGGGACGTGAAAGCCGAGGCGGACCGCGGGGCCGAACGCCGGGCGCTCGACGTTCTCACGACCGCGTATCCCGACCACGCGGTCTACGCCGAGGAGTCCGGCGAACGGGACGGCGACGCTCCGTACCGCTGGATAGTCGACCCGCTGGACGGGACGAACAACTTCTGTGCGGGCATCCCCTACTTCGGCACCGCGGTCGCGCTCCTCCACGAGGGCGACCCCGTGCTCGGCGTGGTCCACGACCCGCTTCACGACGACACCTACGTCGCGCGCCGCGGCGAGGGCGCGACCTACGACGGCGGCCCGGCCCGCGCCGACAGCGACGTGCCGCTCGACGGCGCGACGGTGGCGTTCGTCGTCGGCCTCGACGCGGTCGAGGACGCGGACCTGCGAGCCCGCAGCGAGGAGCTGAAGGGCGCGCTCGCCGGCCGGTGCAAGCGAGTGTGGGAGAGCTGGGCGCCCGCGCTCGACTGGGGACTGCTCGCCCGGGGCGACATCGAGGCGGTCGTCGCCTTCCACCCCGACGCCATCGAGCAACACGCCGGCTGGCTGCTGGCGGCGGAGAGCGGCGCGCACTGCCACCGCGAGGGCGACCTGTTCGTCGCCGCCGGGAGCGAGGCGTCGCTCGACGGCCTGTGTGACGCGCTGACGTGAGTACGTCGACACTGGTTCGGTCGGGGCGGGAGCGACCGCCGCGAGCGGCCGGTAGCGGGTCGGACGACGAGCGTCGCGCGGCGACCAACTATGCTAGGGACGGGGATTAAGCGCGAGTGTCGTCCTGTGATACCATATGTCATCCCAACAGGGGCGCGACGAAAACAGCCTCGCACGGGAGATGGGACTGTTCGGCGCGATGAGTACTGTCGTCGCGGGGACGCTCGGGGCCGGACTGTTCGTCACGCTCGGGACGGCCAGCAGCACGACCGGCCCGAGCGTCATCCTCGTGGTCGTGCTGTCGGGCATCCTCGCGATGAGCATCGCGGTGAACTACAGCTGGATGGCGACCATCTTCCCGGCCGCCGCGGGGTCGTACGCCTACGTCTCCCGGACGTTCGACAGTCGGCTGCCGGGCTTCCTCGTGACGTGGTCGAAGTGGCTCGGGTACATGGCCGCCGACGCGGTGCTCGCGCTCGGCTTCGGTAGCTATCTCCAGGTGTTCTATCCGGCCGTCGACCCGAAGATAGCCGGATTCGCGCTGTTGACCGTCCTCTTTCTCGTCAACATCGTCGGCACGAAGGAGTACAGCGTCAGCCAGAACGCCATCTTCGCCGTGCTGATGCTGGCCATCCTCGTGCTCGTCATCCCCGGGTCGTTCAGCGTCGACCCGGCGAACTACCAGCCGTTCTTCACGGGCGGGTTCGACGGGTTCGTCGCCGCCGCCGTCCCGCTGTTCTACGCGTACATCGGCATCGCCGTCGCGGGCCAGATGGGGGCGGAGGTGAAAAACCCCTCCCGGAACCTCCCGCTGGCGATGGTCGGCGGGACGTTCGTGCTCATCGTCCTCTACATCTGGACCGCCGCCGTCATCTACGGCGTCGTCGGCGACTACACCGTGCTGGCGAACTCCGACCGGCCGCTGGCGACCGCGGCGGAGGCGTTCCTCGGCGACAGCGCCACCGCCGTCGTCGCGTTCGGCGGACTGCTCGCCACCGCCTCCAGCGTCCACGCCGTGATGGCCGCCGGCATCAAGATGCCGTACTCGTGGTCCTGGGACGAGGTGTTCCCGAAGCAGTTCTCGGCCACCAACGACCGGTTCGGCACGCCGCACTGGTCGCTGCTGACGCTGTACGTCGTCGCCGCGGGACTGACGTTCTGGAGCACGGGACTGAGCCAGGCGCTGGCCATCGCCACGTTCAGCTACCTCATCGCCTACTGTGCGGTGTCGGTGACACTGCTGTACGTGCGCTGGAACCGCTCGGACCTCGTCGAACAGGCCGGCTTCGACTACGGCTGGCTCACCCCCGTGACGGGCGTCGTCGGCGGCCTCGGCGCCGCGGGACTCCTGACCGAGGCGTACAAGGGGTCGCTGAGCATCTACGTCCCGTGGCTCGCCGTCGGCGTCGTCGTCTTCTCCGTCTACTGGTATCTCGGCCAGCAGCGCGGGACCGACGTCGGTGCCATCCTCGACACGCTGCCGGGCGTCGCGAGCGACGAGCGCGAGGACCCGACCGTCCGGGGAGGTCCCTCGGATGACTGACGGGGCCGCGACGGACGAGGGATCCGCGGTCGGGGGCGGGGCAGGAGCGGTCGCGGACGCCGTCGACGCCGACGAGACTATCGACCTCCTGCAGGAGATGGTCCGCATCCCCTCGCCGTACTTCGAGGAGCACGACCTCGCGGAGTTCGTCTACGAGTGGCTCGACGCCCGCGACCTCGACCCGGAGTACCACCACGTCAGCGAGCCGGACATCACGGAGTACGAGGGCGACAACGTCGTCGCGCGACTGGAGGGGAGCGACCCCGACGCGGCGACCGTGCTCCTCAACGCCCACATGGACACCGTGAAACTCGTCGAGGACTGGGAGGAAGACCCCTGCTCGGGTCGCATCGAGGACGGCAAACTGTACGGCCAGGGGGCCTGCGACATGAAGGGCGGCCTCGCGGCGGTCATGGTCGCGTTCGACGCGCTGGCCGACGCCGACCTCGCGGGCGACGTGGTGCTGACCGCCGTGGTGGACGAGGAGGGGCCGTACGGCCTCGGCACCGACCGGCTCATCCGGGACGGCCGCGTCGAGGACTGCGACGCCGCCGTCGTCACCGAACCGGGACCCATCCTCGCCCAGGAGGACGTCGACAACCCCGCGCTTCTGCTCGGGGCCCGGGGCCGATTCCTCTACGACGTCGAGGTCCGCGGTCGCGCCGCGCACGGCTCACAGCCAAACGAGGGCGTCAACGCGGTCGTGGACGCCGGGCGCGTCGCGGAGGCGCTCTCGGAGATGGACGTCGGCTCGCATCCGAAACTCGGCGACGGCTCCGTCTGCCCACTCATGCTGGAGGGCGGTAGCCAGACGCTCTCGGTGCCCGAGCGCGCCCGCCTGATGGTCGACCGTCACGTCGTCCCCGGCGAGGACGAGGACCTGGTGCGCGAGCAGGCCGAGGCCGCGATAGCGTCCCTCGACGTCGAGAGCGAGGTCGAGGTCGGCTTCAGGGAGGCTCCCGACCCCGGTATCGTCTACGGACCCTACGTCACCGACCCGGACCACGCGCTCGTCGGCGCGCTCGCGGACGCGACGCGCTCGGTCGCGGGCGCCGACCCCGAGTACGGCTACTTCGCCAGCGTCGGCGACTTCAACTACCTCGGTCACCGCGCCGAGTTGCCGACCGTCATCGTCGGCCCGGACGGCGAGAACATCCACGGCGCGGGCGAGTTCGTCTACACCGACGAGGTGGTCGAGACCGCCCGCATCGTCGCCGAGGGGGCCCGGCGGTTCGTGGGCTGAGCGGGACCGACCCGTCTCGGCCTCACGCCTTTACTTCTCCGCGCGAGTACACGCGTCCATGAGCGACGAGACGGACCACTCAGACCACGACTGGCCGGTTCTCGAATCGCGGGTCGAGTACGAGACGGGCTGGTACACCGGCGGCTACGACCTCGTCGAACAGCCGGACGGCTCGACGAAGAAGTACTACTGGGCGGAACTGCCGCCCGCGGTCGTCGTCCTCGCGCACGCCGCCGACGAGGTGGTGTTCGTCGAGCAGTACCGCCCCACCGTCCGGGAGACCTGCCTGGAGTGCCCCGCCGGCATCGTCGAGGACGGGGAGTCCTACACGGAGGCGGCCCGGCGCGAACTCCGGGAGGAGACGGGGTTCGACGCGGACGGTCTCGCGCTGCTGGAGCGCTTCGACGTGGCGACCGGCGTGTTGCGCCACGAGCGCGGCATCGTCTACGCCGAGGGGCTGACGCCCGTCGAGCGCGACCTGGACGACAACGAGTTCCTCTCGGTCCGCACGCTACCGGTCGACGAGGCGCTTTCGGCCGCGCGCGAGCCCCCGACGAACGACGCCACCATCGAGGCGCTGTTGCTCGCCCGCGAGGAGGGGCTGCTGTGAACCGGGAGGAACCGCCCGGCGGCCGGACGTTCGCGCCGACACTGCCGGCGTCCGGGGAACGCGACCGCGAGAGGCCGGAACCGACTTGGGCCACGCGCGGACGGGAGTCGGCATGACCGACGACCAGCGGGAGGCGGAGTGGCCGGTCCACGACTCGACGGTCACCTGGGAGACCGAGTACTTCGACGCGGGCTACGACCGCGTCGAGCGACCGGGCGGCGAGCGCGCGAACTACTACTGGCTCTCGCCCGACGACTCCGTCTCCATCGTCGCGGTCCACGAGGGCGCGGTGGTGATGGTCGAACAGTACCGGCCGCGCCAGCGCGAGCGGTTCCGGTCCTGTCCGGTCGGTGCCGTCGACCCGGGCGAGTCCTTCGAGGAAGCGGGCCGGCGCGAACTCCGGGAGGAGACGGGCTACCGCGCTGCCGACGTCGAACTGCTCCAGCGCTACTACTCGGAGGGCTGGCTCCGCAAGGAGCGCGGCGTCGTCTTCGCCGATGGACTGACGCCGGGCGAGCAGGACACCGACGAGGGCGAGTTCGTCGACGTCGTCACGGTGCCGGTAGACGAGGCCATCGAGACGGCCCGCGGGGAACCGGCGAACGGGTGGACGCTCACGCCGCTGCTGCTCGCCCGCGAGGAGGACCTGCTCTAGCGCCTGCCCTTACAGACCGCCCGGAGCATCGGCGCGCGGCGACCGGCCGTCTCGTCGTCGCGCTCCTCCCGCTCCTCGTCGCCCGGGAACGCCATGTGGGTTGGTACCTTGCTACCCATATCGAGTACGGAGATACGGGCGCGAGCCACTAAAACGTTCTCCGGGCTCCGCCGACTCACCCGAGGCTGGCGAGGCGGTCGAGCGCGTAGACGGCCCGGAGCACGTCGCCGGCCTTGCCCCGGTCGAAGATGAGTTCGTCCGTCCGGATGACGTGGTCGAGCACGTCGCGGGAGGCGTGTTCCGGCGCGGCCGCGATGCCGGCGTCGTGCTCCGCCACCCACTCCATGACCCGGAGGTCGCTCTTGCTGTCGCCCATCACGAGCGCGAAGGGGTCGTCGACGCCCAGCACCTCCAGCGCGGCCTCCACGCCGACCACCTTGTTCAGTTCCAGACTACCGATCTCTGCGGCGTCGCCCTCGTAGTACGCCACGTCGACGCGCTCGAAGGTGGATCGGACGTCCTCGGGCACGTCCGCCGGGTCGCAGTCCGCGGTGTCGCCCCGGCTCTCCAGGACGCCCCGTATCTCGGGGTCCTCGGCGGCGTAGTGGGCGCGCGCCCAGTCGGGGCCGGCCGTCGCTTCCTCGCCGGCGACCGTCTCGCCGAGCAAGTTGAGCATGTGGACGAGCGCGTCGTCGATGACCGCCACCGCGTCCGGACTGCCGGTCTCGAAGTTCGGCTTCATGGTCACGTTGAACTCGTTGCCCTGGAGGTGGGTACACCGGCGCAACTCGTCCGGGGCGTCGGAGAGCACGCGCGACCGTATCTCGTCGAAGGTGTCGCGAATCTCCTCGTCCAGGTCCTCGTACAGCAGACGCTTCGTGTCCGCGCCGTGACCGGGCGTGAAGACGCCCGTCCCGGCCTCGTAGACGATGCTCACGTCGCCGGAGTGGACCAGCTCGTTGCCCAGTCCCTGGATGGCGAAGCCCTTGACGTTCTCCAGGGTCTGGCCGGTGCAGACGACGATGGGGACGCCGCGCTCGTGGAACTCCGTGAGCAGGTGCAGCGTCTCCCGTGGTATCTCGTTGTCCGTCCCGCCGGCGGAGCGCAGCGTCTCGTCCACGTCGAGCACCAGCGCGTTCACCGGGCGCTCGTGGGAGTTGTACAGGTCGAGCGCCGTGAACGCCTGGTCGCGGGTCGCGTGCGCGGCCACGTCGGCGTACGTCTCGCCCGCGTCGAAGGCGTCCCGGATGGCGTCTTTCCGTTCCTCCATGTCGTCGCTGGCCGACTGCCAGTGGTCGAGCGCGACCCGCGAGTCGACGGGCGGGAACAGGTCCACGAAGTCCTTGTAGGCTCGCAGCGTGTCCGTGTCGAACTCGTCGTAGAGGCGGAAGAGCGCGTCGTACCGTTCCATGGCGGTAGTGGGTCGCTCTCGGGGATAAAGCTCGGGGGCCGTCACAGTTTCCGCCCCCGCCATCACAATCGTCTTCTTCGCGGGTGGCGTGCTTCAAACCGAGATGTCGTCGTTGCTGGAGACGGACCGGCGAGTGCTCGCGCTGGCGCTGGCCCGGATGGCCGACGTGGTCGGCAACTCCTTCCTCATCGTCGTCCTCCCGGTGTCCATCGCCGAGGGAGCCGTCTCGGGGTCGGCGTTCGGCCTCACGCAGACGATGGTCACCGGCGTCGTCCTCTCGCTGTTCGGCTTCCTCAACAGCTTCACGCAGCCGTTCGCGTGCCGGCTCTCAGACCGGACGGGCAAGCGCAAGGCGTTCATCCTCTTCGGCCTCGCCGTTCTCGTCGTGACGAACGTCGCCTACGCGTTCGCGGGGACGTACCTCTCGCTCACCGTCGTTCGCGCCCTCCAGGGCGTCGGCGTCGCGTTCACCATCCCCTGCACCATCGCGCTGGTGAACGAACTCGCGACGACAGACACCAGGGCGGCAACATGGGCGTCTTCGACACGTTTCGCCTGCTCGGCTTCGGCACGGGGCCCATCGCCGCCGGGTCTGTGGTGGAACTCGGGCCGTACTCGCTCGGCGGCTTCGCCGTCAGCGGGTTCGAAGCCGCGTTCTACGTGGCGGCGGTCG
This sequence comes from Halomicrococcus pelagicus, assembly GCF_051917725.1. Lineage (GTDB taxonomy): Archaea > Halobacteriota > Halobacteria > Halobacteriales > Haladaptataceae > Halomicrococcus. The sequence continues at coordinate 96,098 of NZ_JBQBLX010000003.1, read as the reverse complement.
GCGCGCTCGTCAGCTACCTGCTCGTACACCCTCCTCGTCAGCGACCCCGAGCGCACGGAGGCGAGCGCGGGCGAGGACCTCTCCGTCTCGCTGCGACGGTCGACGGACGGTCCGTCGCTCACCGCCCGGTTCAGACCGCGACTTCGAGAACCGGGGTGTCGCACGCCCGGCAGGTGAGCGTGACGACCTCGGCAGTTCGACAACACGACTCCACCGTCTCCTCCGCTAACGCGAGTTCGCCGTCGCAGTTCGGACATCGTTCCAGGAACACCCGCACCGCGTGGAGGAGTTGCCCCCGGTCACCGAGGTCCCACGCGTCCCACCGAGGGAGTCGCTCGCGGAGCAACGGGCCAGCAGCCACGTCGGCGACCAGCGCTGCCTCCGAGGGCCAGACGGCGACCGGCGTCCCGTCCCGAAGCACCGTGGCCGCGGGTTCGTCGATTCGAACGTCGAGTGCATCGGGGTCGACGTCCTCGGCTGTGCCGAGCAGCCGAGCGAGGGAGGGGTCGTACTCGCTTTCGCGGACGGCGGTAACGCGTTCGCGCCATTCGTTCCGGAACTCGTCGGTGAGTCGGAGATCCGTGCCGTCGGGTGTGAATTCGAGTACGTCCGCGTCGCGGAGTATCGGTTCGGAGTCGATCGCTGCCCCTTCGTCCGGCGCTCCGATGAGCGTGACGTCGGTCCGGTTCGGGGCCTTGTCGAACCACCGGAGGACGCGATCCGGGAAGAAGCGTTCGGTCAACTCCGGCGTCCCCGGCACGAGGTAGCCCCGCAGGTAGATGGCGGCGAGGCAGAGGCCGAGTGCAACCGGGGCCAGCAGCGGTGCGAAGAGTGCGACGACGGTGCTGATACCGAGTGCGATAGCCACGTTCACGACGGTACACGGCGTACAACGGTTCTCGCCGGTGTACTCGGGCCGGCGAAGGTCGGACAGGACGGATCGAGCGCCCGTTCTCATGGGAGCCTCCACGGTCAGTTCACGTTTTGTTATTGGCCGTGCTACCGGTGGTCAACGGACGGTAGTTCGAGAGCAATCGGCCGGAAAACGACCGGGCAGGCTCCGGGTTCCGTTTCAATCGCTCTTTCCCCGTCCTACGGCGTCCATCCAGAGGTTCCGTGTGGTCGATAGGAAGTCAAATCTTGTGGAACTCGAAGTTCGGATTCCACGGGTGCTTGTAGTTACGTCTGGCGCCGAGTAACCCTCGATACCGGGGCGGTAACTCGATTCGGTTTCGAATCACCGTCCGTAATCGACGCTACTCGAAGCCAACTAATCGCTTCCTCGCCAACGAAGGCGGGAAACGAACGTTCGACGCAGCTCACCGTCTCACGTACGGGACAAGAGGCGATTTACCGCTCTCGCTCCAGCGCGGCCCTCTGGTATCCTCAATTACTAATACTGCGTCAGTTAGTCCGGAATTAATAACAAAGTAGGGTGCCAGTGTTTGCTGCCCTGAGACGCGTTAGCTGAGAGCTAACCGTCTCGTCGAGAGAGGTGTGAAAGACATGACCGAAGACGAGACCACGATATCACGGCGTTCCGTCTTACAAGCCAGCGCCGCTGTCGCCGCGACTGGCGGCATAGCGGGAACGGCTGCCGCTGGCGGTAAAGGCGGCAAAGGCGGCAAAGGCGGTAAAGGTGGAAAAGGCCCGAAAAAGAAAGTGGCGCTCTGCCACTGCCCGCCGGGCAGAAAAGGGTACAACTGCAAGACGCTCTACTTGCCCAAGAAGGCGGCAAAGAAGCACAGGAAGAAGCATCCGTACGACCACTTCGGTAAGTGTTCGAAGAAGGAGAAGAAGAAAAAGAAGAAAAAGAAAAAGAAGAAGAAAAAGAAGGGTAAGAAGAAGAAAAAGAAGCATTACTAAGCGATCCTCTCGTTTTGCTTTTATGCGACGATGGTCGAGTCCAGCCGGCGATAGTTAGAGCGTCCGCGACGAGGCACGACGGAATCCCGAGAAGATGTCCGAACTGGACGAACGTGCATCGAACCGGAGAACCTTCTGTCCGAACTGGCGAGAGGGTCCTCGTCCGGGAACCTACGGACTCGGACGGGGGTGTCGCTGGTGAAGTCAGGTCCGTCTCTACCGACGGTTGCGGGGACGGGTCCGAACGAAGGGACTGTACTGCTAACTACCGTTACGTCCGGGGGCGACCGAACCGGTCGCTCGCCCACGGCACCGACGGCGTCAGTTCTCTCAGCCCGGTTCCCAGGACGTAGCCGACGGTCCCGAGGACGCCCCCGTAGAGGAGGGCCATCTCCAGGGGGAACGTGACCGCGTAGTGCGGCGCGACCGCCGACGCCCAGTGGTTGGTCGCCCAGCCGACCACCGGACCGCTGGCGAGGAGGATAGAGGGGACGAGTCCGGCGTCGACGGCCGCACCGAGCGCCGCCACGGCGACGATGGCCACGGCGGCGACCAGGAAGAGTTCGCTGACGCCACCCGCGTACGTCGGTAACGACCGTTCGATGCGAAGGTAGCTGTTGCGTGCGGCCACTTGCTGTGCGACGACCCCCGCGAGACCCACTGCGGCCACGGAGGCGCCGGCGGCGCGTTCGCCCCTCCCCACGAGGTTGGACCGCGCCGCCGACGCCACCCCCCGCAGACTCGATGCGTCGTCCTCCGCTTCCTGGAGGTCGTCCAGCACCTGCTCCGCGACGACGTCCGCGCCGTTCTCGTAGGCGGGCGCGTCCGGCGGCGACGAAACCGCGTCGAGAACGTCGAGCGGTTCGTCGGCCACGGCGAACCCGGCGGTGTCCGACCGGTCCAACATCTCGGCGACGGCCTCCTGTTCGCCCGTCGCCGGAACGACGACGCAGGGCGTCCCCGCGACCGCGGCGTCCATGACGGTCGAGTACCCCGAGCAGACTACGGCGTCCGCACCGCGGATGTAGGGGAGCAGCGACGGGACCGGCTCCCAGTCGTCGTCGCTCACGTCGAGAACGTCGTAGCCCCGGCGTTCGAGGAGGTCGGCGACGCGGTCTAGCTCCGAAAAGTAGCTCGGAACGAGCACGACGTCCGGGGCGTCGACCGCTTCCCCGTCGCCGCCGAGCGCGACCGGCGGGACGCGCGTCGCGTTCGCGGGGTCGATGTCGGAGGGGGACCAGACGGCCGGGTAGAAGAACTCCCGTGCCGTCGCGAGCTGGAACTTCGTGTGGAACGCGGCCCCGGTTCGTTCGAGGCGGTCCCGGTAGAGGCCGGGCGCGTCGTGTTTGACCACGTACAGCGGCGTGCCCGTGCGCTGGGCGGCCATCGCCGCGAACATGTCGTCGGTGACGAGGGCGTCCGGGTCGGTCTCGCGCAGCCACCCGACGTAGTCGGTCACCCGGTCGGCGCTCGCGGGGACGCTCTCCGAGACGACGCGGCCCAGCGACCCCTCCTGGTAGGTGTCGACGTAATCGACGACGGCGGGTTCGAACTCGTCGTAGCCGTTCAGCGCGACGAACTCCGTGCCCGCTCCACCGCCGGCCATCAGTACCTCGGCTCCGGACGCTTCGAGCGCGTTCGCGATGGCGACCATCCGCGTCGCGTGACCCGCGCCTTCCGGATAGTGAGCGACTGCGACTGTGGAGGGCATAGCGTTGGAATCTCCTTCGGATAGGCGTGCCCAGCGGAGCTAAATTAAATTTGTGCTACAGTTCTCGGGCGGATGCCGAGGAGACGGACTACTCGAACTCCGGTTCCCGGTCCTCGACGAACGCCGCCATCCCTTCGCGCTGGTCGTGCGTGCCGAACAGCGAACTCCAGAGCCGCCGCTCGTAGCGCAGTCCCGCCGTCTGGTCGCTCTCGTGGACCTGGTTCAGCGCCTCCTTCGCCGCCTCCAGCGCGAACGCGGGCTTCGCCGCGAGGTCGTCCGCCATCTCCGCGACGTAGTCGTCCAGCTGGTCGTGGGCGACGACGTCGCCGACCAGCCCCATCTCGTGGGCGTCCTGGGCGTCGACGCGCTCGCCGAAGAAGACCAGCCGGCGTGCGAGTTCGTCGCCGACCAGCCGCGAGAGGCGCTGGGTCCCGCCCCACCCGGGGACGATGCCGAGGTCGATTTCGGTCTGGCCGAGCACGGCGTCCTCGCTGGCGACCCGGAGGTCGCAGGCGAGCGCGAGTTCACAGCCCCCACCGAAGGCGTAGCCGTTGATGGCCGCGATGACGGGCGCGGGGAACGTCTCGATGGCGTCCGCCACCTCGTGGCCGAGTTCCGCGTACGCCTGGGCCTCCGCCGTCGAGAGGTCCTGCATGTAGCCGATGTCCGCACCGGCGACGAACGCGTCCTCGCCCGCGCCAGTCAGTACGAGCACGCGGGCGTCCGCCGCCTCGGCCTCCGCGAGCGCCTCCTTCAGCGACGTCAGCGTCTCGACGTTCATCGCGTTCAGTCGGTCCGGCCGGTCGACGGTGAGCGTGGCGACGCCGTCCTCGACGTCCAGTCGAATCGTGTCCGACTCTGGCATGGAGGGAGCGTCGTCCGGCGGCGAGGTAAGCGTTCTGGAGGTCGAGCGTCGACCGACGGACTCGCCGCTCACGGTTACTGCGAGAACGGAGAGAGAAGCGTAGACCGCGGGACGTCGGGGTGCCGCGTCAGCTGATGAACTTGTTGTCGCGCCAGTCGACGCCGCCGCCCGAGGAGTTCTCGTTGCTCGGGCCTTCGACGACCTCGATGGACGACGGGCGGTCCTCACCGTCGACGATGCGGGTCGCCTCCAGTTCGCCGTTGCGCTCGGCGATGGCGGTCAGCGTCCCCTTCTCGGCCTGTCGGGCGAGATTGCAGAGCACCTCGAACATGGGGTACTGGAGCGCGCTGTTCTGGAGCACCGTCTCGCGGTCGCCCTTGAACGCGGCCATCTCGACGAGTTCGCCCAGCGGCTCTTCCTCCTCCTCGACTTCGTCGCCCCACTGGGGCTTGTTGCGTCGCTCTTCTTCCTCTTCGGTGAACACTCGCGTCTCGTTCACGCTCGCCTTCAGCTGCGCCGTCGGCGTGTACTTGCTGATGCTCTCGTCGGTCGAGACGGCGCTGATGATGAGCGTGTTGTTCCGTCGCGTGATGTCGACGCTGTCTATCTCGCCGGGTAGCTTCGGGTCCTCCTCGAAGTAGTCGTAGACAGTTTCCAGCGGCAGTTCGAGCGTCGAGTGCAGTCGGTATACCTGACTCATTTGTTGTCGTGTGGTCCGTCTCCCATCGGCTGTTCACGGTACTGTACGCGTTCCGAACTTATAGGGTCTGTCCTTCCGGTCGCGCGCGCGGCGACCGGCCGTCCGACCCCCTCACGTTCGGAGCGTCTCGGCGAGGTCGCCGCGTTCGTCCATCTCCGCCAGCACGTCGCTCCCGCCGACGAACTCGCCGTTCACGAACGTCTGTGGAATCGTCTCCCAGCCGCTGTGGCGCTCCAGCGCCTCGCGGTACGCTTCGAGGTTGTCGAGCACGTCCACCGTCTCGAACTCCTCCTCGCGGTGCTTGCCGAGTAACTCGACCGCACGCCGCGAGTAGCCACACTGGGGCATCATCCGCGTCCCCTTCATGAAGAGGACCACGTCCTCGTCTTCGAGCAGCGTGTCGACGCGTTCGCGGACTTCCTCCGCGCTCAGTTGCTCGCCGGGCGTGAACGTCATACGGTTACGTTCGTCCCCCGTACGCAAAGAAGTTGCGACTCGTCAACCGCTGTCGACCGCGCTCGACGGCGCGTGAGACGGTGGTTCGGACGGCGGTGAGCCTCCTTCGAGACGGGCGACGCCGTCGACTACTCCTCGCTGCCGACGCCGATGACCTGGACGAGCGAGTAGACGGGGACGCCCTCGATGTCGTCGATGCCCTGCTTGTCCGCGAGCACGACGCAGGCGACCGGGTTACCGCCCTGCTCCTCGATGGCCTCGATGGTCTCGGTCATCGTCGTCCCGCTGGTGATGGTGTCGTCGACGACGTAGCAGTCGCGGTCGCGGATCTGGGCGAAGTTGCGCGAGAAGCTGCCGCCGTACTCGCCGTACTCCTCGATGTCGCCCTCCTCCCACTGGTGTTTCCGGGGGGCGTACGTCCCGAGGTCGGTGTCGAGCTCGCGCGCCACCGTCGTCGCCAGTGGCGCGCCGGCTTTCTCGATGCCGATGGTGAGGTCGACGTCCTCGCCGTGTTTCGACAGCAGGTCGGCCATCGCCGCGCCGACGTGCCCGAGGCGAGCGCTGTCCCGACCGACCGCGCTCCAGTCGACGTGGATGTCGTGCGGACCGCCCGACGGTTCGGGGGTCGTGGCCGCCGTCCCGCTGCGTTCGACCAGCCAGCTCGCCGTCTCGCGCGAGACGTTCAGTTCGTCGGCTATCTCTCCTTTCGAGAGGCCGCGCTCGGTCAGTTCCGCCGCACTTTCGATGAGGTCGTCTACGTTCTTCATTGAGTGTGGAATTTAACCGCCGTCTTTATTGTCGTTTCGTCGTCCTCGAACGCCTGTTCGAACTCCGACACGTCGTACGAGCCGGTGACGAGGTCGTCGAGTAGCCAGGCCGGCATGTCCGACAGCGTCTCCGTGGCGGCCTCGAAGTGGCGGCGTCCGGAGTTGACGCTGCCGACGAGCGCCTTGTTCGTCATCACGAGTTCCCGGTGGAGGTCGCCGCCGTCGACCTCGAACGTCCACGAATCGGGGACGCCCAGGAGCGCGGCGACGCCGTTCGGCGCGAGCGCTCCGACCGACTCGAAGGCGTGTTTCGCGTAGCCCGTCGCCTCGTAGACGAGGTCCATCGGTTCGTGGACGTCCGGAATCTCGGGGACCGGCGTCTGCCGCGAGTCGACGTACGTCGCGCCGAGGTCCTCGATGACGTCGATGGTCGGGTCGGGACGGTCGCGCCGCCCGAGACAGTAGATGCGCTCGAAGCGGTCGTCGAGCATGGCGAGGGTGAGCAGTCCGAGGCTGCCGTTGCCGAGCACGATGGCCGACTCGGGCCGCCAGTCGAACGCCGACCGCGAGGCCTCGGCGAGTTCCAGCGCCTTCTCGGAGATGCTCACCGGTTCGACGAGGAAGCCCCACTTCGCGAGCGAGTCGGGTATCGTGACGAGATACTCGGTCGGGCTGGTGAAGTACTCGCTCATGAACCCGTGCGCGCCGGAGATGCCGCGCTCGACGGTCTCGTCCGGCGGAGCCATGTCGGGCTGGCCGCGCTCGAACCACTCCGTCGGCCCGTCTGAGGGCGGTCGCCGGACCGTGGGAACGACGAGGTCGCCCTCGCGGAGGTCCGTGCCGTTCGGGTCGGCGACGACGCCGACGGCCTCGTGTCCGAGGACGAGGTGGTCGTCGTCCGGCGGCAGTTCGCCGTGGCGACCGGCGATGACCTCGTGGTCGGTGCCGTCGACGCCGACGCGAAGCGTCCGCACCAGTGCCTCCCCGGGGTCCGGGTCGGGCCGCGGTTTCTCTATCAGTTCGGGGGCCGTCTCGCCCCGTCGGAGTGCGACTGCTTCCATACGTCCCCCTCGTCTCCGCGAGGGCAAAAGATTTATTCTTTTTCGAGTAAATAGTTCGAATGCAGCGGATGGTCGCCTTCCGTCCGCAGCGTCGGCGCTCACGTCGACCCGAACGCCTGTCAGAACCGCCGTCTCGACCATCCGCTCCGCCTGTCCTCTCGTCTACCGCTACGCCCCGGACTCCATCGCTCTCCGTCCTATCGCTACTTCACCACGGCGTCTCGCCATCCATCGCCGCTCTCCTCCATCGCCCCGTCCGCACGCTCACCGGTCGACGGACGGACAGATTCACGTTCCGAGCGGTCGTACGTGACCTATGGTAACGCTGTTCACCGCGATGCGGGCGGCGCTGCTGGTCGCCGAACGCGACGACCGTGGGACGTGGACGGCCCGGCAGCGACTCGACGGCGACGGGGTCGAACCGGAGTGCGTCGCCGCCACGGGGTCGACGGTCTTCTGTGGCACCTTCGACGACGGACTGTATCGGTCGACGGACGGCGGCGAGTCGTTCGAGCGCGTCGGCGAGGAGACGGTCGGCGAACGGGTGACGTCGCTTTCGGTCGGCCCGGACGGGACGGTCTGGGCCGGCACGGAACCCAGTGCGGTCTACCGCTCCGGCGACGACGGGGAGACCTGGACGGAGAAGGAGGGGCTGACCGACCTGCCGTCGGCGTCGGAGTGGTCGTTCCCGCCGCGGCCCCACACCCACCACGTCCGGTGGATAGAGCCGACTCCCGACGACCCCGACCACCTCTACGTCGGCATCGAGGCCGGTGGCCTGGTCCAGACGCGCGACGGCGGCGAGACCTGGGAGGACCGCGTCCCGGGCGCGCGCCGGGACAACCACTCGCTGACGACCCACCCCGACGTCCCGGAGCGCGCGTGGGCGGCGGCAGGCGACGGGTACGCCGAGACCGACGACGGCGGCGCGACCTGGGACCACCCCCAGGACGGACTGGGCCACCGCTACTGCTGGAGCGTCGCCGTCGACCCCGGCGACCCCGACACCGTCCTCCTGTCGAGCGCCAGCGGACCTCGTTCGGCGCACAACGCCGACGCCGCCGAATCGTACGTCTACCGGAAACGGGACGAGGAGTGGGCGCGCCTCGACGGCCTGCCGACCGGCGAGGGGGTGCTCCGGGCCGTGCTCGCGGCGGGGTCGGACGCGGGCGAGGCGTACGCCGCGAACAATCGCGGTCTGTTCCGAACCGGCGACGCCGGGACGACGTGGTCGCGGCTGTCGGTCGACTGGCCCGCGGCGTTCGAGAGCCGGACGGTCCGCGGACTGGCCGTCGTCGACTGACGAGCGGAAAAGGAACCCTCGATGGGGTCGGTTAGCTTCCCGTCAGCGTCACGTCTTCGAGGTGGACGCCCACGTTCTCGACCACTATCGTCGTCCGGCCGAACTCGTACGTCTCGCCGTCGACGGTTATCGTCACGCCGTCTATCGTGGTCTTCGATTTCTCGACGGTGAACGCCTGGTCCTCGACGGTCGCGCTCGGAAGGCCCTCCCCCGAGATGGTCGTGTCCGAGACGGTGACCGTCGCGTCGTTGATGGTGATGTGCTGGCTACCGATTCTGGTCGTATCCCCGCCCCCGCCGGCCGTCGCCGTGGCGACGCCGCCGCCGAGCAGAAGCGCGCAGGCGAGTGCGGTCACGAGAAGTCGTCGCGTCGTTCGCATGGCGTCCCGGCGTTCGACCGGGGCCGGAAAAAGGACGGGTGTCGGTTCAGTGGCGTTCACGCCGAATCTGCGTCGGCTTACGCCGGACAGTCGGGGCCTGAACGCCGTCGACCGGCGACCGACCGGTCGTCGACCGGGTTAAGCCGGCCCTGACCGCGTCGACCGGCTCACTCGGCGGCGATGACGTCGTCGATGCGGACGATCATCGTCGCGGACTCGGTCGCGCTCTCGACGGCCTCGCGCTTGACGGCGGCCGGGTCGAGCACGCCCTTCTCGACGGGGTCGGCGATCTCGCCCGTCTCGCCGGTCGAGATGACGCCGGCGCGGCCCTCCTCGTCGTCGTTGGCGGCGCGCAGGTCCACCAGCGCGTCGATGGGGTCCATGCCGGTGTTCTCCGCGAGCGTGCGGGGCAGCACCTCGACGGCGTCGGCGAACGCCTCGACGGCGAGCTGCTTGCGGCCCTCGATGCCGGCGGCCTCGTCGCGGATGCGCGAGGCGAGGTTTATCTCGGTCGCGCCCGCGCCGGGGACGACGCCGCCCGTGTCGACGGCGGCGGTGACGACGTCCAGCGCGTCCTCGAGGGCGCGTTCGAGTTCGTCGATGACGTGTTCGGTGCCGCCGCGGACGAAGACGGTGACGGTCTGGGCCTCCGCGCCGCCCTCGACGAACACGCGGTCGTCGTCGTCGTACTTCTCCACGCGGACGCTGTCGGCGTGACCGAGTTCGTCGTCCTCTATCTCGTCCGGCTTGCTGGTGCGCTGGCCGCCGGTCGTCTGCGCGATGGTGGTCGTCGTCTCGTCGTCGACGTCCTCGAACGCGAGGATACCGTTCTCGGCGAGATACGCCGCGGTGCGGTCGTCGATGGAGGAGTGCGAGAAGACGACGTCGACGCCGGCCTCGTCGATGGCGTCGGCGAGTTCGCGGAGCTGACGGTCCTCGGCGTCCATCGCGGCCGTGAGCTGGTCGACGTCCTCGACCGTGTACTCCGCGTCGACCTCCGTCTCGCGGACGCCGAAGGTGCCGTCGGTCGCGAGGACCGTGGCGTCCTCGACCGAGCGCGGCATGTTCTTGTGTGCCGGCTCGGCGTCCTCGACGAGGCCCTCGACCAGTTCCGTCGCGCTGGAACTCGCGCCGACCTGCGTGTGGACGCGCACGGCGTCGCGGTCGACGCCGTCCTCGCGCTCTGCGCGGCGGATGGCGTCGACGACAACCTCGGCGAGGCGCTCGGTCGTCACGTCGCCGGTGCCCTTGCCCGTCATGCTGGACTCGGCGACCTGCTGGAGGAGGTCGTCGTCGACGTCGCCCTCCAGGGTGAGGTCGTCGACGACGTCCATGGCGATGCCGCGGGCCTGGGCGTACCCCTCGACGATGGTCGTCGGGTGTACGTCCTGTTCGAGGAGGTCCTCGGCCTTCGCGAGCAGTTCGCCGGCGAGCACGGCCGCGGTCGTCGTACCGTCGCCGACCTCTTCCTCCTGGGTCTCGGCGACCTCGACGATCATCTGAGCGGCGGGGTGCTCGATGTCCATCGTGTTCAGGATGGTCGCCCCGTCGTTCGTGATCGTCACGTCGCCGTCGTCGGTGACGAGCATCTTGTCCATCCCGCGGGGGCCGAGCGTCGTGCGTACCGATTCGCTGACGGCTTTCCCCGCCGATATGTTCGACGACTGGGCGTCCTCGCCCTGCGTTCGCTGGCTGTCCTCGCTGAGGATGAACATCGGTCGTCCACCTCGTCCCATGCGCCGCTGTCCCTGACCTGATCCTGACATCGTGTTAAACGATGTTTGATATTCTATATATATCTTTCCATCCAGCTGCTCCCTGTCACGCCGAGTCACACGTCTTCTAACCGATAACTACAAACGGGGATACGGTAGAAAGACGAGTCGATGCTGGAACTGGAGCACCGCTTTCGCGTCGTCGACGTTCACTCCCGACTCACGCTCGACGATGCGGTGACGGCGCGCGGGCGAGCCATCTCGCCCGAGAAACTGGAGCGCGAGATGCACCAGGCGGGCGTCGTCGCGGCCGTCGTCTTCGCCGGCCCGCGAGAGGGGAAGAGCTACCTGAAAGCGAACAACGCCGTCGCCCGGCGGAGCGTCGACCGACCGTTCGTCGCGTTCGCCCGCATCGACGGTCCGCGGGACCCGACCGGCAGCGCGACCGCCCGCCTCCGGAACCTCGGCGCGCGTCGCAAGGACCACCACACCTCGCCGGAGGACGTCGAACAGTACGCCTACGACGACCGCTTCCACGGGTTCAAACTCGACCCCGTCTCCGACGGCCTCCCGACCGACGACGTGCTCGACCGACTGGAGGACGTCGACCTCCCCGTGCTCGTCCGCGCGGGACGGGGCTTCCCGCCCGCGTCGGCCGCCGAGACGCTGCTCGACCGGTCGTTCCCCGTGGTCCTCTCGCACTTCGGCGGCTTCCCCCTCGACCGCGACCTGATGGACGACGCCATCGACCTGCTGGCCGACAACGACGACTGCTACCTCGACACGAGTTTCGTCCGCTACCGCGAACCGCTGGAACGGGCCGTCATGGAACATCCCGACCGCGTGCTGTTCGGCAGCGGCGCGCCCAGCGCCCACCCGAACGTCGCCGTCATGGAGGTCCTCACCCTGGACGTGCCCGAGGACGCGATGCGGAAGGTGTTCTCCAGGAACCCCTCCCGGGTCGTCGACGGCCTCGCTCCCGAGAACTAGGACTCCGTTTCGACGCTCGCGGCTGTTCGCGTACCGTCCGAATCTCAGCGCCAGTCGTATCGCTCGACGGCGCGGTCGGAGCGGGAGGAGAGTCCGGCGGGATTCCGCGACTCGCTCCGGTCGGCGAATCGCGCTCGCAACCCGTCTACGGCGCCGAGCACGATGCTCCCGACGACCTGCTTGCCACCCCCGAACCACAGCGACGGTTCGGCGTCGCCGGCGACCACCTCGCGGGCGACCGACCGGGCGTCCGCGAGCGCGTCCTGGAACGTCCGTCGGAACACCGTCAGCCGCGGGCCGTAGTTCTTCACCATCCGGTAGGCGAGCGCGCGGTACTTCGTCCCCCAGTCGCGCTCGACGCCCTCGCCGTCGTCGCCCGACTCGACGCAGACCGACGACGACCAGGTGACCGCGCGGCCCTGGCCGGCGAGTCGGTGCGCGCAGTCGCGCGCACCGCCGGTGTGGAGGTTCTCGTCGAAGCCGTCGACCGATTCCAGCGTCTCGCGCTCGAACGCGACGTTCTCGCCGGCGAAGTAGGTCACGTCGCGGCCGGCGATGGTCCGCGTCTCGACCGACTCGGTGGTCATCCCCGCCCGGACGGCCCGGTGGACGGGACCGGTCACTACCGTCGCGCCGTCGTCCATCGCCGCGGCGACGCCGTCGCGCCACGTCTCCTCGACGGTCACGTCCTGGCCGACCAGCGCGACGACGTCGCCCGTCGACTCGGCGATACCGGCGTTGCGCGCCACGTTGAGGTTCCGGTCCGACACCTCGACCAGCGCGCTCACGTCGTCGCGTTCCTGCAGCATCCCCGTGGTGCCGTCGGCCGACGGGCCGTTGACCACGACGACTTCGGCGTTCGGGACGCGCTCGGCGAGCGCGTCGAGGCACGCGCGGAGACGGTCCCGGCCGTTGAGCGTGGGGACCACCACGGAGAGATCCATACCGCCCTCTCATATTCCCGACCCGTAAAAGCGCTCCGGGACCGTACTACTGCTTCGGGGTCACTCGACCGCCGTGTTCCAGTAGGAAACCGAGGCGAGACTGTCGCCGACCGGGGTCTCGCCGAGGGTCGTGTCGATGTCGCGGAAGCGACTCGCCACGCTGTCCGGCATCTTCCGGTAGAAGCCGTACGGCAGCACCCAGTCGTGTTCGGCACCGACGAGCGTGAGTCCCGTCTCGTCGAGCAGTTTCTCCACGTCGTCGGGCGAGTAGAGCCGGGACCCCATCGGCAGCAGCCAGTTGTAGAGGCTCCGGGTGCTCGGCCCGGCGAACGTGTCGAAGAAGACCTGTTCCTTGGCGACCCGACGCATCTCGCTCAGGAACGTCGCGGGGGTGTCCGCGAGGTGGAAGAATCGCATGGCCAGGACGACGTCGAAGTGGTCGTCCGGAAACGGCAGTCGACCGGCGTCGCCACGCATGAACTCCAGGTGGTCGGCGACGCCCGCGTTGCGCGCCTTCCGCCGCCCCTGCTGGAGCATCGGCCCGGAGATGTCGAGGCCGACGATGTTCGCTCCCCGTTCCGCGAGCATGACCGTGAATCGGCCGGTGCCGCAGGCGATCTCGAGAACGTTCTTCTCGTCGACGGGCCCCAGCGCGTCGAGCACCGCTTGCTTCTCGCGCCGGTCGATGAGTCGTCCCCCGCGAGAGAATCGCTTCTCTTCGTACTCCTCGGCGACCTCCGTGGCCTGATACCACTCCTGCCCCTTCACGCTTCTCTCACACGGGAATACTCCGCCGGGGGGATAAAATGGTACTGAATGCGTCTCGCCGGGGGAGTGTAGCCGGAGCCCCGGGGCGGTCGCGGCGACACGCGACCGCCGATAAATCATATATCGCGATACAGAATCGCCCGTCGGTCGCGACGAGCGACCGACCCGACGTCCGGGCGGGACGGCGACGAGGTGCTCGTCTGGGAGCCCGACCCCGAGTAGTTCGGGGCCCGCTCGCGGCCGGCACGGCTTTCTCGTCCGGCGGTCAGTGTTCACACATGGGTGAGTTCTCCGTCCGAACGTCCGCGTTCACGCACGGCGAGGCGATACAGACGAAGTTCACCTGCGAGGGCGACGACGTCTCACCGTCGCTCACCGTCGGGGACGTTCCCGACGACGCCGAGTCGCTGGCGGTGGTCGTCGACGACCCGGACGCGCCGACCGCCACGTTCACGCACTGGTTGCTCTGGAACCTCCCGCCGGACACCGTCGAAATCCACGAGGACGTCCCCCAGACGGAGACGGTGGGGACGCTCGACGGGGCGGTACAGGGTACGAACGACTTCGGCGAGCTCGGCTACCGCGGCCCCTGCCCGCCGGAGGGCGACGGTGCCCACGAGTACCGGTTCACGGCCGTCGCGCTCGACGAGACCCTCGACCTCGACCCGGGCGCGAAGCGCCGGGACCTCGACGACGCGATGGGGGGTGCGGAGATAGCCAGCGCCCGGTTCACCGGTACGTTCGAGCGCTGACGCCCGGACGCCGCTTCGGACCGCCGGTCGCGGCGACCACCCTCCGCAATCGATTTACCCGGTCCGCGCCAATCCGGGCGCATGACGCTGGCGGACAGGGAGTGGCGGCTTATTCGCGAGGAGTCGTGGGACGGGCCGCTGAACATGGCGCTCGACGAGATAGCGGCCGAGACGGCGGCCGACGGCGGCCCGCGCACGCTCCGCGTGTACCGCTGGGAACCGAGCACGCTCTCGCTTGGCTACCGGCAGGACCCCGAGTCGGTGGACTGGGAGTTCTGCGAGCGCGAGGGCATCACCGTCACGCGCCGACCGACCGGCGGCGGCGGCATCTACCACGACCACTTCGGCGACATCTCCTACACCATCGTCGCGCCGGCAGAGGAGCTTCCGGGCGACCTGATGGACACCTACGAACTGCTCTGTGACCCCGTCTTCGACGCGTTCGAGCGGATGGGCGTCGACGCCCGGTTCACCGAGGAGGAACTGCCGGCCCTCCACCAGCCGGCGTGTTACCTGCGGAAGCTCCACCCCGCCCACGACGTGGTCGCCGGCGGGAAGAAGATCAGCGGCAACGCCCAGTACCGTCGGAAGGACGCCGTCATCCAGCACGGCTCGCTGAAGTTCGCGCTCGACGCCGACCGCCACCTCGGCGTCTTCGCCGACCCCCCGACCGCGCCCGAGGAGTTCCGCGAGCGCGTCACCACGATTCGGGAGGAGTCCGGCGTCGACCGCGAGGAGGCCGTCGATGCCGTCGAGAGCGCCCTGCTCGACTGGGCCGACGCCGACGAGGGGGCCTGGACCGACGGCGAACTGGAGCGGGCCCGCGAACACGCCGACGCGAAGTTCGAGAGCGAGACCTGGAACCGACGCCGCGAGGACCCCACCGCCTGAAGCCATGCACGGCGACTCGGTCGACCTCGTCAGGATTCGCGCCGCCGCGTTCATCCCGGACGCGTGGATATCGCGGTCGCAGTCGGACGACGGCGGACCGACGGTCGAGTACCGGGGCGACGACCGGGAGTTCACCCCGCACGCGGTCGACGCCGGCCGCTCGCGGGTCGAACAGGCGGCGGTCGTCGACTTCGAACGCGAGGACCTGCTCGCGACCGCCGACACCGGTCGGTCGGTGGAGCGCGTCACGCGACCCGACGGGAGCGAGGAGACGCGGACGGGGAGGGCCGACGCCGACGGCGTCTTCTGCACCGACCCCGCGTGGCGCGAGGACGGCGTCGCCTTCGAGATGCACGCCAGCGCGAGCAACCCGCTGGTCGCCCATCCCGACCCCGTCGACTACGCGGTCTCGGTGACGGTCGGTCGCGACGGAACGGTCGAGGTGACGGGCCGCCACGACGGCTTCCCCTGCTTCGAGTGGTACGCGCAGGTCGACTTCGGCGAGTTCCGGACGGTGTACCGCCACGACCACCGCGAGGCCGGTGAGACGAACGCGGCCCTCGCGGGACCGATGGACTACGAGTTCGAGCGCACGCTCCGCCCGGAGTGAGCGCCGGCGCGTTCGACGCCGCCGGCGCTGGCGTCGCGTCTCGTCCTCGGCTTCGAGCGTCGGGTCGAGCGAGCGGTCGCCGACCGCCGACCCGGCGAACCGACCGCGGCTCTCGTGTAATCCCGATTATCGGATAGCTCGACCGCCGACCGCGTGCGGTTCGAAGTACCTTTGAGTGCCGAATTAGTAGACGGCTCACATGAGAGTTGGAGCACACGTTTCCATCGCGGGCGGCGTCGACAACGCCGTCGAACGGCAGCGCGAGGTCGGCGGCAACTGCGGCCAGATATTCACGCACTCCCCGCAGGTGTGGCAGGACCCCGGTATCGGCGACGAGGAGGCGGCGGCGTTCCGCGACGGCACCGCCGCGAAGCTCGACGGTCCGTGGGTCATCCACTCGTCGTACCTCGTCAACCTCTGTACGCCCAAAGACGACCTCCGCGAGAAGTCCATCGACAGCATGCAGAAGGAGGTCGACGCCGCGGACCAGCTCGGCATCGAGTACGTCAACGTCCACCTCGGAGCGCACACCGGTGCGGGCGTCGACGGCGGCCTGGACAACGCCGCGAGCGCGCTCGACGAACTCGACGTCCCCGAGGGCGTGACCGTCCTCGTCGAGAGCGACGCCGGCAGCGGGACGAAACTCGGCGGCGACTTCGAACACCTCGCGGAAGTGCTCGACCGCTCGGACCAGGACCTCGACGTCTGTCTCGACACCGCCCACGCGTTCGCCGCCGGCTACGACCTCTCCAGCGAGGAGGCGGTGGCGGAGACCGTCGCCGAGTTCGACGACGTCGTCGGGCTGGAACATCTGAAGTGTGTCCACCTCAACGACTCCAAACACGAGTGCGGCACGAACAAGGACGAACACGCTCACGTCGGCGAGGGTCTCATCGGCGAGGAGGGGATGCGGGCGTTCCTCAACCATCCCGACCTCGAAGACGTTCCGCTCGTGCTCGAGACGCCCAACGAAGACGGCAAGGGCTTCGCGTGGAACATCGAGCGCGTGAAGGAACTGCGCGACGGCGACGCGGACGACTGCTGAGCGACCGCCGTCAGCGTCCGAGAGGAACCGCGTCCCCGTCGACGGCCTCCCCCACGCCGTCGGCGGTGACGAACCGCCCCGTTTTTGCCGCGCCTCCCCGAAGGGCGACCGAGGCATCAATCGTGCGACGGTTCTCCGCCGACTACCTGCGCCGCACCCGCGAGGGGCTCTGGGAGTCCCGCGAGGCGCTCGCGGACCTGGACCTCCCCGACCGCGAGCGAGTGCTCGACGTGGGGTGCGGCACGGGCGAGTTGACGCGCGTCCTCGCGGAGGAGATGGCAGCGAACGGGGACGGTACGCGTGAAGTGGTCGGCGTCGACGCGGACCCGGACCTGCTCGCCGTGGCGCGAGAGCACCGCGGCCCCCACCAGTCGTTCCTCGCGGGCGACGCCCACCGCCTGCCGTTCCCGGACGACAGCTTCGACCTCGTGGTCTGTCAGGCCCTGCTCGTCAACCTGCCCGACCCCGAGCGCGCCGTCCGGGAGTTCGCCCGCGTCGCGAGCGACGGCGTGGCCGCGGTCGAACCGGACAACGCCGCGGTGTCGGTCGACTCGACCGTCGAACGCGAGGGCGACCTCGCCCGGCGCGCCCGCGCCGCGTTCGTCGCGGGTGCCGACACGGACGTCGCGCTCGGTGGCGAGGGCACCCGCGAGGCGTTCCGCGACGCCGGCCTCCGCGACGTGACGACGCGCGAGCACTACCACGAGAAGACCGTCGAACCGCCGTACGAGGAACGCGACCTGGCGGCCGCGAAGCGGAAAGCCAGCGGTGCGGCCCTCGCCGAGCGCCGCGAGACGCTCGTCGGCCCGCTCGACGCCGAGGAGTACGAGGACCTGCGAACGGCGTGGCGCGAGATGGGTCGCGACGTGGTCGAGCAGATGGGCGACCGCACCTACCGGCGCGCCGAGGTGGTTCCCTTCTACGTGACAGTCGGGCGAGTCGACGGAGAACCGTCCGGCTGACGGCGAGCGGGAGACGTTCCGGGGGGAAGACCCTTCCCGGAGAACGCCGTATTCGTTCCGGAGATGGCGTCGAACGGGGGGACGGAACCTGTAGCGATGGTCGGACGGACCGACGCGGACGAGTGGCGCGATCGCTTCGCGGCCGGGGTGGTCGTCGCGGGCGTCGGGTTGCTCGTCGTTGGTCTGCCGGCCCTGCTCGGGGTGGTCACGCTCTGGCTCGCCGTCGCGCTCGTGGTGGTCGCGGTCGTGCTCGCCCAGCACGCCGTGGCGGTGACCGACCGCGACGCGACGCTCCGGGACCTCCTGCTCGCGACGGTCTACGCCGCCGCCGGACTCGGCCTGCTGGTCGTCCCCGTCGGGTCGACGACCGTCCCGCTGCTACTGTCGGCCGTACTCGTCGCGTTCGGCGTCCACCGCCTCGTCACCGCCGCGCGGGCGTCCGACCGCGGTGACCGCCGGTACCTGGCGGCGACGGGTGCGATACAGCTGTTCGTCGCGGGGTTGCTGGCGGCGCAGTGGCCGGGCGGTACGCGGATTCTCTGGTCCTTCTTCGGTCTCGGTCTCGTCGTCGGCGGGTCGTCGCTGGCGCTCGCCGCGGTCCGGGACCGGGACGGTCGCTGGCGCTCGTTGTCGGGGGAGTAGCCGAGCACGCGGCGAACGGACGGCCGGACGAGCACGACGGCGGCGGACGGGTCCATCGCGGGGATGCGTAACGTTCGGATATTCCGACCAGTCGGGACGTTTCCATTCGCGGACGAACAGTGTCACACTGGGTGGACGCTGGCAGTCGCCCGGCGGTAGAGGGGTCGGACGACGCCGGTCACTCACGTCCGGGAAACTACCAGCTTCGAGTCACGACGAGGGTTTAACAGCCTCATAATAAAATCAATCCGTTGCTTCCGTGGTCGCATGTCGAGTCCTCTCGACGGAACGAGACGCAAATTCCTGACACTGACCGCCGCCGCCCTCGGCACCGGAAGCCTCTCCGGAAACGCTCTCGCCGCCCCCGGCGAATCCGGTCCGGCCGACCCCGTCCGACGGTCGGCCGACGCCGCCGACGCGTCCCCCACTCCGGCCGCCCCCGCGGACTGGGCGAGCTACCAGTACGACGCCGGCAACACCGGGGCGACTGCCGCCCCCGGGCCGGGCGACGACGCGTGGGTCGACTGGAGCGAGCAGGTGAGCGACCGCCGCCTGTTCGCACCCGCGGTCGCCGACGGCATCGCCTACGTCGCCGACGTCGACGAGACGCTGACGGCGTTCGACCTCGACGACCGCGAGACGCGCTGGACCGTCGACCTCGACGGCGTCGAGTACGCGCCCGCGGTCGCCGACGGCGTCGTCTACGCCTGCGGTTCGACCCTGCGAGCGCTCGACGCCGCCACCGGCGAGGAGCGCTGGCGGGCCGAACTGGACGCCGTCGATTCGTCGTCGCCGACGGTCGCCGACGGTACGGTCTACGTTACGACGAGCGACGCGAACGGACAGGCCGTCTGCCGAGCGTTCGACGCCACCACCGGCGAGGAGTCCTGGCGGCTCCGTCTCCCGAGCGGCAAGGACGCTCCCGCCCCGAACAGCGAGAACGTCCCGCCGGCCGTCGCCGACGGCGTCGCGTACTTCGTCGACCAGGAGACGGTGTACGCCGTCGACGCCGGGACCGGCGACCCCGCGTGGCAGGTCAGCCTCGACGGCATCGTCGACCACGCGCCGACCGTCGCCGACGGGACGGTGTACGTCTGCGACGGGCGGGTGTCCGCGCTCGACGCCGACGACGGCTCGGTCGAGTGGACGGCGGAACCCGCACCGCCCGAGGAGGTTCGGCTCTCCCAGTCGCCGGCCGTCGCCGGGGGGACCGTCGTCGTCGCCGACGGCCGCGAGAGCCGTGCCTGGGCGCTCGACGCCGACGACGGCGCGGTCCGCTGGGAGTACGCGGCCGGCCAGTCGCTGAGTTCACCCGCGGTCGCCGACGACACCGTCTACTTCGCGGGTGACGAGCGCGCCGTCGCGGTCGACCTCACCGGCGAGGAACGCTGGTCGGTGCCGACCCGCGACCTCGGGAACGCCTGGCTCGCGCCCGCGGTCGCCGACGGCACCGTCTACCTCGGGGATAGCGAGGGGTTCCTGTACGCACTCGCCGAGTCCGACGACCTGCGGTGGCGCTCCGACTCCGTCGGGGCGCTCGCCACCGGGAACGGTCGCGTCTACGTCGGTGGCGACGACCTCACCGCGCTCGCGGGCGGCAGCGGCGGCGCTCACTGGACGGCCCGGACGGGCGACCTCGCGGCACCGCCGGTGGCCGCCGCCGGGAACGTCTACGTCGCCACAGGCGTCGAACTCATCGCGTTCGCCGCCGACGGTCGCGCGCAGTGGCAGACCCAGCTCCAGTCGCAAGCGGTCGCCGGCCCCGTCGTCGCCGACGGCACGCTCTACATCGCGACGGGCGAGGAGCACGTCGTCGTCCGGGCGTTCGACGCCGACGCCGGAACCCACCAGTGGACCTACGCCGGCGACTGCGAAACCATCAGTTCGGTCGCGGACATCGCGGTCGGCAACGGCCAGGTCTACGCAATCTGTGACGGACAGGTCGTCGCGCTCGACGCCGACGCCGGCGAGGAACGCTGGACGGCGGGCGACGGCGTCCGGGCGCTCGCCGTCGGTAGCTCCGTCTACGCTGGCACCGAGGCGAACGAAGTCGTCGCTCACGCACCCGACGGTTCCGAGCGCTGGCGGACGTCACTCGACCGCGGTGAGGCCGTCGAACACCTCGCGGCGAGCGCCGTTTCCGGCAGGCACACCGCCGGGAAGGGTACCCGCGGTGGTTCCAACGCCGAAAAGCGTCCGGGCGACGTGTACGCGGTGACGACCGACGATGTCGACGACGGGAGCAGCCGGGAGTGGCTGGTCGCGCTCGACCGCGACGGCGTCCGGTGGTCGTTCCACCCCGCGTTCACGCCCTTCGGTGCGCTGACCGCGCCCGTCGTCGGGAACGGGACGGTCGTCGTCGGTGCGTCCGACCACAGGGTGTACGCCCTGGACACCCGCGACGGGAGCGAGCGCCGGCGGTTCGAGACTGGTGGACCGGTCGAGCACGTCACCGTCGGCAATAGAATCTACGCCGCGAGCGACGCGGCGTACGCGTTCCGGTGGCTGACGGCCGAGTAGGAGCGCAAGCCAGGGCACGAACCGCGGTTCGGTCCGAGACCCACCGCTTCCCGGTTGCCGCCCCGTTCTGCTACGTCCAGCCGACGGAGCTGGGTCGCCAACCCGACTCGGTACTGGCCGGTTTCGCCGGCGAAACGTGGTGAGGACGTCGATCCTGACGTGATGGCCACAACGCCCTTACGTAACTTCGACAAACCGTCCGCTATGTCGGTCGTGTCTCACGTTCCTCTCGTCCAGGCCGAGGGACCGATCCCCACATCGGTGTCGGAACTGCTGAACCAGTACGGCGGCATCGTCGGCCAGGTGATAGCTTTCGTCCTCGGGTTCGTCGTCGTCTACCTGCTCGGACGGGCGATTCTCGTCCCGTTCGTCCGCCGCGTGCTCGACCGGCGGGGCTTCGATCCGACGGTCGCCAGCCTCGGCGAGAACGTCGCGGGCGTCGTCGTCGCCCTGCTCGCCATCGCCGTCGCGTTCACCGTCGCCGGATTCGGGAGCGTCATCGCCGCGTTCTCCGTGTTCGCCGGCGCCGTCGCGCTGGCGGTCGGATTCGCCATGCAGGACCTGCTCGCCAACTTCGTCGCCGGCGTGTTCATCCTCAAGGACCGGCCGTTCGAGATCGGCGACTGGATCGAGTGGCCCGACGGCGAGGGTCGAGTCGAGGAGATCGACCTCCGGGTGACCCGCGTCAGAACCTTCGACAACGAACAGATCACCGTCCCGAACGGCGACCTCGCGAACAACGCAGTCACGAATCCGGTCGCGTACGACAAACTCCGGAACAAGTTCGTCTTCGGCATCGGCTACGAGGACGACATCGACCACGCCAAAGAGATAATCCTCGACGAGGCCTCGAAGGTCGAGGGCATTCTGGACGACCCCGGAACCAGCGTTCGGGTGACCGAACTCGCCGACTCCTACGTCGGCCTCCAGACGCGGTTCTGGATCGAGAACCCGAACCGGAGTGACTTCGTCGGCATCACGTCCGAACTCGTCCAGTCGGTCAAGGAGCGCTGCGACGCCGAAGGCATCGATATGCCGTACCCCTACCGCCAGCTCACGGGCGGCGTCGACATCGAAGGCGACTTCGAAACCCACCAACCGGAAGCGTCTGCCGACGACTGACGACCCGTCGACAGCGGTCGCTACTTGGCCCCCTTTCGACATCCAGCGCGTTTATCCGCTCCGAAGCCTAACCGGACGACCAGAGACCATGGAGCGAAGCGCGGCCATCGAGCGCGTCGAGGACATCGTCGAGACCGTCGAGAACGACACGATGCCGGTTCCGGTCCGCGAACTCTGGGTGTACGGCGACGTGGCGCTCGGTCTCGACCCCGTCGACCGCCTCGACGTGTACGTCACGAAGGACATCCTGCTCCGCGGTGACGCCGACCGCGAGGAGGAGTTCCGCAAGTCTCACGGCGTGAAAGGCGTCGGCAAGACGGTCCGCGCCGAGTGGGCCGACGAACATCCCGATCTGCTCCGGGCGAACGACAGTGGACACGCCGCGCCGGAGAAGTGTCTCGCCGCTCACCTCCTCTCGGAGGACGAACCGGTCCACCTCGAGGTTTGCAACTCCAGCTTCGAGGACAACGTCACCCAGCGATTGAAGGGAGCGATAGCGCGGGACGCCTACGAGCAGATTCTCGACCCGCGTGGCGTCTGCCTCTGGGTCGAGGGCCAGCGCAGCGAGGAGGCCATGCGGAAGCTCCGCGAGAGCGAACTCCCCTTCCCGACGCTGCCCGACGCGCTGGAGATGCTCGGAATGGACGAGGACCGGACCGACGAAGCGGCCGACGCAGTCGAATCCTACCGCAAGCGCCAGGAGGGGACGACGGTGCGGGGCGACGTCGTGTAGTCCGGGCCTCCGCGGGAAACGAACAGGCGGTGCGTTCCGGTTCCGCGCGAGGGTGCGCCACACGACCGCTCCGACCACTCGCGCGGCGGTTCTCAGGTCACGCCGGCTCTGGTCGCGGCCTCCTATTTAAAATCTCGTCCGCTCGTAGTGACGTTTGTCTCGCTCCTCGATTCTGGCAGAGGAACGAATCTCCGGGACGTGCGACCGCCGACACGACGCTCTGCCTGTAATGTGCTCGCGAACTGCGCTGTACGCCGAAACGCCGATTCCGTCGAAGAGGAACGGGAACCGACGGATCGGCGTCCGACCGGACGACCGTTCGCGCCGATCTGTCGATTTGCTATAGCGCTCTATCGTTTACACCGACCCGAAACGGTGAAACGCCCGGCGACGCAACCGAGAAACGATGGACTGCGACAAGTGCGGTCGGGAGGCGGTCATGCACGCGGCCTACTCGGGGCTGCATCTCTGCGAGGAGCATTTCTGTCGGTCCGTCGACAAGCGCGTCCGGCGGCGCGTCCGGGAGGACGACCTCCTGTCCTCGTCTGCGACGCCCGAGAACCCCGAGACGTGGCTGGTCGGCCTCTCCGGCGGCAAGGACAGCGTCGTGCTCACGAAGATTCTCCACGAGACGTTCCGGGAGGACCCCCGGGTCGAGATCCTGGCGCTGACGATCCACGAGGGTATCGAGGGCTACCGCGACGAGAGCCTGGAGGCCTGCGAGGAACTCGCGGCCGACCTCGACCTCCGTCACGAGGTGGTCACCTACGAGGAGGAGTTCGACCTCCGGATGGACGACGTCGTCGACAAGGACCCCGAGAACATGGCCGCCTGCGCGTACTGCGGCGTGTTCCGCCGCGACCTGCTGTCGAAGTACGCCGAAGAACTGGACGCGGACAAGCTCCTCACCGGGCACAATCTCGACGACGAGGCCGAGACGGCGCTGATGAACTTCCTGGAGGGCGACGTTGCCCAGGTCGCCAAGCATTTCGACGCGAGCCTGGCTCCCTTCGACGAACGCAGCGACCAGGACGACTTCGTCCCGCGCGCGAAGCCGCTGCGGGACGTTCCGGAGAAGGAAGTCGCCCTCTACGCGCAACTCGAAGACCTCCCGGCGCACATCACCGAGTGTCCCCACTCGAGCGAGGCCTACCGCGCCGAAATCCAGGACCTCATGCTCTCGCTGGAGGAGAACCACCCCGGTACGCGCCACTCGATAATGGCCGGCTACGAGGAACTCGCCGCGCTCGCGGCCGAGGAGTTCGGTGCCGGCGAGGGAGACCGGGAACTCGGGGAGTGCGAGCGCTGTGGCGCGTCGACGACGCGCGAGTTGTGTCGGAAGTGCTCCCTCGTCGAGGCCGTCCACGCCGTTTGAACGGCGGCGGGCGACGGCGTTCACGGACCCGCGTTCGGTCGAACGTAGTCCGTCGTCGCGAAGCGCCGCGAGACGAGAGCTGAAGATGTGGTGGCTGGGAGAGAAGCGTGTCGAAGGCAGCGACGAACGACTATCGGATGACGTCGAGGCCGTTGTTCTGCTCTTCGACCTCGTCGCGGCCGCCGTCGCTCTGCGTGCCGAACGACGAGGCGTTGTCGGCGGGTACGTTCTGGCTGGCGTCGAACGACTGGTCGTCGATGTCGTGCATCTGCTGGCGCGACTTGTCTGCCTGCTTCTGGGTCGACGGACCGAGCACCTGGGCGCTCTGGACGCCGGTCATGATGGCCATCACGCGCACCTTGTTCTTGTAGTTCTCCTGGATGCGTGCGCCCCAGATGACGTTCGCGCTGGCCTCCAGTCGCTCCGTGATGTTGGCCGCGATGCCCTCGGCCTCCTTGAGCGTGAGGTCCGGGCCGCCCGTGATGTGGACGAGACCGCCGGACGCACCGCGGTAGTCCACGTCGAGCAGCGGGTGGTTCATCGCGTCGCGGACGACCTCCTCGGTCTTGTTCTTGTCCTGGGTCTCGCCGACGAGCATCACCGCGACGCCACCCTGGTTCATGATGGACGTCATGTCGGCGTAGTCCAGGTTGATGAGGCTGGGCTGGGTGATGGTCTCGGAGATGCCTTTCACCGTCTCGGCGATGATCTGGTCCATCACCGAGAACGCCTTGCCGATGGGCAGGTTCGGGACGTAGTCGAGTAGCCGGTTGTTGTCGAGCACGATGATGGAGTCGGCCTCGTTGCGAAGCTTCTCCAGGCCCTCTTCGGCCTTCACCGTGCGCGCACGCTCGACGTTGAACGGCGTCGAGACCATCCCGACGACGATAGCGCCCTGCTCTTTGGCGATCTTCGAGACGACCGGCGCAGCGCCGGTGCCCGTGCCGCCGCCCATGCCTGCGGTCACGAAGACGAGGTCGGCGTCACCGAGCACTTCCTTGATGGTCCCCTGGGCCATCTCGGTCGCGCGCTCGCCCATCTCGGGGTCGCCGCCGGCCCCGAGTCCCTGCGTGAGCGACTTGCCGACGAGTATCTTCGTGTCGGCTTCGATCATCTTCAGGTGTTGCTTGTCGGTGTTGATGGCGACCGTGTCGGCCCCGTCGACGCCGATGTTGTACAGGCGGTTGATGGTGTTGTTGCCTGCGCCGCCGCAGCCGACGATGACGATGCGCGGGTCGCCGAAGTCGTCGGCGGCCGTCGCATCCATGTCGCGCTGCTCTGCTTCGGCGTTGTCGAGGGCGTCCTGAACGATATCCTGCATCGTTTACACCTTCGCCCAAGTGCGCTTGCGGTTCGTGGTCTCCGTGCTCGTATCGTCCTGCTCTTTGAGCATGTCTCGCACGGCTGCCCGTATCGCCTCGCTGCGATTCGGGAACTCTCCTGTTTCGACCATCTGTTCGACTTCCTCGATCTGCTGTTTCGGAATGCGAAGTGTCACGCGCTCCATAGCTGTATTCCCCTTGTCGGTAAGACGATGCGCGGCATCGCGCTTCGCTCGTCTTACGCCGCGTTACCGTTCGAGGCAGCCGTTTTTCCTGGCCTGTCTGCACGGCGTAAGACGACCGTCTTACGTAGCATTACCCACATAGCCATTACTTATATAATTAACGGCGAGCGTAAAACGAGATGTTTTACGGCGTGTCGAGAACGTCGGCGGAGGGCGTTCTGCGCCCGCAGCCCGGGCAGAACGCCCAGTCGGACCGCAGCTCGTCGCCGCAGTCACAGAAGATGCGATGGACGGCTTTCTCGCCGCAGTTCGGACAGTAGACGTGGCCGGCGTCGAGCGACTCGCCGCACTGCGTGCAACTCTCGGATTCCTGAGACGTGTCGGCGGTCGTCTGACGGTCTTCTCTCGAGCGCTCGGCACGTTCCTCGTCGGTCGCACCCGAACGGTCCGCCGTTCGCTCGTGCGCGCTGGTCTCGCCCGTGCCTTCGACGGTCACGTTGACGTTGATGTCGCGCGCGCTCTCGGGTTCGCGCGGTGCTCGCCGCGAGAGCCGCTCGTCGAGGAGTTCGTCCACGCGCTCGGCGACGACGGCGTCGATGCTGCCGTCGTCGCGGCCGCCGGCCTCCTCTCGGTTCCCGGCGGCGTCCAGATACTGACGGAGCGCCTCCCGCATCGCCTCGCTCTTGGAAGCGTCGAGCGCCTCGAGACGCTCGACAAGGTCGTCGTCGGCGCGGAAGGTTATCTTGCTCATGTCGGCCACCTGAATTGGTTGGGTGCCGATACAACTGGACGCAGGCTATTTGAATCTTTTCGTCTCTCTTCCTCGGCCCGCCGAATAATAATTCTTAAGTCCGGCAGGGCGCTTAGCTGTAGATACGTGCCCGCCCTTAGCTCAGACTGGTAGAGCAGTCGACTGTAGATCGACTTGTCCCCCGTTCAAATCGGGGAGGGCGGATTCGTTCTACAACTCCGACCTGTACCGCGAACAGGACGCGTTCCTCGGCCGTTTACGCGTCCGTCTCTGTCGTCGCCGACCACTCCGTCTGCTTCGTCGTGAACCGCCACGCCGGCCGAACTCGTCGGCTCGTTGCGGCGAGCAGTCGTTCACGGTTCGCGAGACGCCCCGGTCTCGTTGATGTATGATTAATTAACATTATATCTGTAAACGGCTGCCTCAGCGTCTGTAAACGCTCCCTGGCCAGTGGAACAAACATAACGTAATCGATGGGAGACGATGTAATACGGACGTTCTCACACCCGGAGCCAGAGTGCCAGCAGCGGTCACCACCGAGCGGCGTGGTCCAAGCGGCTTGTCGACGTGCGAGCGTTCAGACCGGGAACCGGTGGGTGTGCTCGGTGCGCACCGCCTCGGGCGGGACCGTCTCGCCGTCCACCTCGACCGGCCGCCCGTTCGACAGTTTCCCGAACGCCGGCCCTTCGGGAATACCCAGACTGCGAGCCTTCTCGGGGTCGAACGCCGTCTCGCGGGCGACGACGGCGTCGGCGGTGCGCTCGACCTCGTCGTACCGCTCCGCGACGAGGTCGGCGAGGGCGTCGACGATGCGGTCGTAGTCAGTGGCGTCCCCGACCGCCGCGCGTCCGGCGGCGCGCGTGCCGCCCTCCTCGGTCTCGTAGGCCAGCGCGTGGCGCGCGACCGCGTCCCGGGCGCGCTCGAGGTCCACGCCGGACGCGTCGGCGAGCAGTTCGGTCGGCAGGGAGACGACCTCGAACTCCGACGCCTCGTCCGCGAGGTCGCCGAACCGGAGGCCGTCGTCGACCGTCGAGACGGCGTCTTCCAGGGTTCGGGCGAGCGCGAGTGGGACGCCCGCGGTCTCCCGGGTCCACGTCTCGCTGACGACGCGGTAGCCGAGGTCCTCGATCACGCGCTCGACGTCGGGGTGGTCGCCCTCGACGAGGGCGTAGTCGGCCCGGCTCTGCTCGAACGCCTGCCGGAGCGTGTCGCGTCGCTTCTCGGGGTCGCCGAGCGCTTCCAGACACCAGTCGGCCGCGACGTGTCCCACGGCCCAGTCCGTCTCGCGGACGATGCGCTCGAACCGCGGGACGTAGTGGCCGCCGCCGAAGCCGACGAGCTGGCGCTCGCGGTGGGCGGCGACCCCGCGCAGGTCGAGGACGGCCCGGGCGACCGCGCGCGCCCCGTCCGGGTCGTCCCACTGCTCGTCGCCGCTGCCGAGTTCGACGAACATCGACGGGACGCCGACCCTGCTCGGGCCGTGGTGCGTACACTCCATGCCGACCTCGTAGGCGTCGGGCGCGTGCTCGTCGAACGCCGCGAGCAGGTGCGCGTGGGCGTTCGGGCAGGTCCGTGCGAGGTCGCCTTCGGTGCCGCCGTACTCGGCGTGCCCGAAGTTGCCCGTGAAGTGCGCCGTCAGGAGCGGGCCGGTGTCGCCGGAGTGGCGCGAGGCGAAGACGAGCAGGTCGGGGTCCGTGAACGCCGCCGCGGCGTCCTCGACGTCGAGGTGGAGCGCGTCGAACTCCCTGAGTTCGAACCCCTCGGTCCGGTAGTAGCGCCCGCCCCCTTCGGCGTCGGGCCGGGTATCGTCTTCCTGCTCGGTCCAGTCCGCGAGATCCAGGAGGTGCTCGCCGATGTGCTCGGAGGCGCGGTCGGCGCGGCTGACGACGACGGCTATCACGGTCCGAACTGGGTCGCCGGTTCGAAAAAGGGCGTCGAATCGGGGGCACCGGTCGACCGCGGTACACATTTCAACGCGGGGCACCAACGTCTGGGTATGCGCGACGCCGAGACGACGCGCGAGCGAATCGCCGCCTTCCTGCGAGACGAAGCCGCCTCGCCCAGCGCGCTCGCCGCCGAGTTCGACATCACCGCCGGTGCGGCGCTCCGGCACGTCCGCCACGTCGCCCGCTCCGTCGACGGCGACGAACAACTGCTGGTCGCGCCGCCGGAGTGTCGCGACTGCGGGTTCGACGCCTTCGACGACCCGGCGAACCGCCCCTCGCGCTGCCCCGAGTGCAAGAGCGAGGCAGTCGACGAACCGGAGTTCAAGGTAGCGCCGGCGTGACGTCCCGTCGACGGAGACGGGGTGGTCACTCGAAGCCGAGCGAGCGGTTCGAGGAGAGGTCGTACTCGACGTTCGACCCCTGCTGGACGAACTCGTACCGGTCGTCCACGAGGTACACCGCGCCGTCCTCGACGGTCACCTCGACCTCGTCGAGCACCGCACCCTCGCAGGGGCCGTGGGTGCAACGGCCGGTGTCGGCCTCGAACAGCGCGCCGTGTTTCCCGCAGACGAGTTCGCCGTTGCGCATCGATGCGCCGTCACCCTTGTCGAGGCGGACGTCCGTCCAGTGCTGGCAGTAGTTCTTCCACGCCCGGACTTCCCCGTCGTCTCGCACGAGGAGGGCCTCCTCCTCGTCGAAACCCTCCCGAACCGTGAAAAGCAGGGTCGTGTCGGTCGGCACCTCGTCGACGGCTGCGATTCGACTGTCCTCGTCCATCGCCGCGGGCTAGCCACGGGAGCGGTTTGAGCCTTTGCAAAGCCGCGCGACCCGCCGGTCGAACCCCGCAGGGAGCGTTCGGGGCGTCACCGGCAACCCTCGGCGCTCGTCCACCAGCAACCTTTAGCGCTCGCGCTTCCAACTCGCGGTCGAACGTGCGACTACGTCGCTGATTTCGGATGATACTCGTCATCGACAACTACGACTCGTTCGCCTACAACCTCGTCCAGTACGTCGGCGAGTTCGCCGACGAGGTGGTCGTCCGGCGCAACGACGCCGTCTCGGTGCCGGAGATTCGGGACCTCGACCCGGACGGCGTCGTCGTCTCGCCGGGTCCCGGAACGCCCGCGGACGCCGGCGTCTCGGTCCCGGTCTTCGCCGAGACGACGTATCCCGCTCTCGGGGTCTGTCTCGGTCACCAGGCGCTCTGTGCGGCCCACGGCGCGGCCGTCCGACACGCCCCCGAGGTGGTCCACGGCAAGCCCTCGGCGGTCTCCCACGACGGCCGGGGCGTCTTCGCCGGCCTCCCCGAGGAGTTCGCGGTCGGGCGGTACCACTCGCTGTCGGTCGAGCGCGACGACCTCCCGGCGGAACTGGTCGAGACGGCCCGCACCGCCGACGAGCGCCGCGTCCTCATGGGCGTGCGCCACGCGGAGAAGCCGCAGGTCGGCGTGCAGTTCCACCCCGAGAGCATCCTCACCGACGCGGGCAAGCGACTCGTACGGAACTTCTGCGAACTGGCCGGCGACGCCGGAGGACCATGTACTTCCACGTGAACGGCGACCTCGTCCCGGCGGCGGAGGCGACCGTCTCCGTCCGCGACCGCGGGTTCATGTACGGCGACGCGGCGTTCGAGACGCTGCGCGCGTACGGCGGCGACCCCTTCGAGTGGGACGCCCACGCCGACCGACTCCGGTCGACCTGCGACGCGCTCGCGCTCGACCACGGCGTCCCCGAGGCCGACCTGCGCGCTCGCGTCGACGAGACGCTGGCCGCGAACGACATGGAGGACGCCTACGTCAAACTCTCCATCTCCCGGGGCGTCCAGCCCGGGAAGCTCTCGCCGGACCCCGTCGAGGACCCGACCGTCGTCGTGTACGTCTCCGACCTCCCTCGAGGCGGGGTCGCGGGCGAGTCGGTGTGGGACGCCCCCGCTACCGCCGAGGTGGTCGAGACCCGGCGCGTCCCGGACGCGGCGCTCCCCGCGAGCGCGAAGACGCACAACTACCTGAACGGCATCCTCGCTCGCCTGGACGCCGACGCCGACGAGGCCGTGACGCTCGACGCCGAGGGCGCGATCGCGGAGGGCGCGACGAGCAACCTCTTTTTCGTCCGCGACGGCGTGCTGAAGACGCCGAGCCTCGACGGCCCCGTCCTGCCGGGCATCACGCGCCGGGTCGTCCTCGAACTCGCCGCCGACGCCGGGATTCCGACCGAGACGGGCAGCTACTCCCCGGACGCGGTCCGCGACGCCGACGAGGCGTTCCTGACGAACTCCACCTGGGAGCTGCGGCCGCTCGCGCGCCTCGACGGTGCGGAACTCGGCGCGGGACCGGTGACCGACCGCCTCGCGGGAGCGTTCGACGAACGCGTCGAACGCCGTCACTACTGAGGCGTCGTGTCTCGGAGGCGAACAGAATCACTCGACGGAGAACCCGCGGTCGCCCTCGGCGTCCAGCGCGACGTCGACGCTCTCGACGAGCGCGCGGGCCTTGTCCAGGGTCTCCTCGTGCTCGCGTTCGGGTACCGAGTCGTGGACGACGCCGGCCCCGACCCGGAGGTGGTACTCGTCGCCGTGGCGCACCAGCGTCCGGATGACGATGTTCAGGGTCGCGCGGTCGTCGAAGCCGAGCACGCCGACGCTACCGGTGTAGGGGCCGCGCCGGGTGGCTTCGAGTTCGTCGATGATGCCCATCGTCCGGGGTTTCGGAGCGCCCGTGACGGTGCCGCCGGGAAAGACGGCGGCGATGGCCTCGGGGACGGACACGTCCGGCCTGCGCCGGGCCCGCACCTCCGAGACGAGGTGCATCACCTCGGAGTAGCGGTCGACGCGCCGGTAGTCCGAGACGGTGACGCTCCCGTACTCCGCGACTTTCCCGAGGTCGTTGCGTTCGAGGTCGACGAGCATCGCGTGCTCGGCGCGCTCTTTCTCGTCGCCGCGCAGGTCCCGCTCCAGTTCGGCGTCCGCCTCGGTGGTCTCACCGCGCGGGCGCGTGCCCGCGATGGGTTCGGTGACCAGTCGGTCGCCGTCGACGTCGAGCAGGAGTTCGGGGCTGGCGCCGACGAGGTCGACGCCCGGGAACTCGAGCAGTGCGGAGTACGGTGCGGGGTTGACCGTGCGCAGCGCGTCGAACGCCGCGACCGGGTGGACGCTCGCTGGCGCTTCGAGGCGCTGGGAGACGTTCGCCTGGAACGTCTCGCCGTCGCGGACGTACTCCCGGACCGCCCGGACGCGGTCGGCGAACGCCGCCTTCCCGCAGCCGCTCTCGAACGCGCCGCGTTCGTCCGTCGGCGGGGCGCCGACGTCGCGGTCGCCGTCGACCGCCGCGCGGGCGAGCGCCAGCGCCCGTTCGCGACCGCGCTCGTACGCGGCGTCGGGGTCGGCGAACTCGTCGAGTCGCGGGCAGGCGGTCACCCGGAGGGTGGTGTTGCCCTCCGTCTCGTGGTCGTCCGCCTCCCACGCGGCGACGCAGTCGTAGAGGCCGAACTGCAGTCGCGGGAGGCCGCGGTCGTCGTCGGCGGCGTCGGGCAGCGACTCGAGTTCTCGCGCGAGGTCGTAGGAGAGCCAGCCGACGAGTCCGCAGGGGTAGGGAACGTCGCAGTCGCCCCGCGCGAGCGTCTGTTCGTCGAGCAGGCCGGCGAGCGCCGCGAGGCTCGGCCCCGGCGTGGCCCGTTCCGCGTCGTCCTCGGCGTCCGGGGCGGACGCGAGCGACTCCGCGCCCGGACGGGCCTGCAACCGCTGGACCGGTTCGACGCCGAAGTACCCCCATCCCGGTTGGCCGCCGGTCGTGGCGAGATAGACGCCGCCGCGACCGTCTCGCGCACGCCGGTAGGCGCGGAACGGGTCGTCTACGTCGACCCGGACCTCGACGGGGACGCGCGCGTCCGGCGGCGCGGTCCCGGCCGTCTCCCCGAACGCCGTCCGCGACGTGTGAACCGAGGGGTCAGAG
Organism: Halomicrococcus pelagicus; assembly: GCF_051917725.1. Classification (GTDB taxonomy): domain Archaea; phylum Halobacteriota; class Halobacteria; order Halobacteriales; family Haladaptataceae; genus Halomicrococcus. Next base: position 63,770 of record NZ_JBQBLX010000003.1, on the reverse strand, counting down.
CGACTTCGCACGCTCTATCCAGCCTTCGATGCGCTTGGGCGAGAGGTCGGTCTCATCGGCGATCTCCTCGGGGTCGGCGGCGGCGAGGTCGACCGTGTTCTCGACGCCCGTTCTGCGCAGGCGCTCGGCGTAGGCGGGACCGATGCCCTTCACGTCCTCCAGCGGTCGCTCCTCGACGTCCGGTTCCTCGGCCTCCCGTTCCTCCTGTTCTTCGGTCGGGGTCGGCTCCGGTTCGGTCGCTTCCGTCTGTTCTGGCTGTGCCGCGTCCGTCGTCGGACCGGTCGCCTCCGCGGGTTCTGCCGCGGACTCCGGTTTCTCTGCCTCGGATTCGGCTTCCTCGATGTGTTCGGTCGCTTCTCCCTCGACGGCGACGTCCTCGGTCGAGACGCCGGTGACGGCCGACTCGTCGTCGGATTCCGTCTCGTCGGTCTCCATCCCCTCGCGTTCCGGTTCGCCGGCGCTCTCCGGCTCCTCGGTCGTCTTGACCGCCCGCTCGGTCGCCGCGTCGGGTTGTTCGCTCGCCTCGCCCGGCTCTCGCTCTATCGTGACGCCGGACTCGTGCGAACTCATCTGCGACCGGTCCTCCTCCTCCAGTCCGAGCAACGATTTCAGCCTGGTGATAAGCCCCATTATGAAACAGTACATAGCCCCTCCACTTAAAGCCGTCTTCGCAGGACGGCGTTCATGCGCTCGACGGGGGCCGACCGTCCCGTCCACAGTTCGAACGCGGCGACTCCCTGATAGAGGAGCATCCACGCACCGTCGATGGTCGTCGCCCCGCACTCGGCCGCCTCGCGCAGCAGGCGCGTCTCGACGGGGCGGTAGACGGCGTCCAACACCGCGAGATCGCCGTGGAGCGCGCCCTTCGGGACGGGCGAGCGGTCCTCCTCCATCCCGACGCTGGTCGCGTTGACGAGCGCGTCGGCGTCGGCCAGCAGGTCGGCCAGCGCGTCGAGGCCGTCCGCGGTCGCGCCCGGCACGTCGTCCGCGAGCGACTGGGCGCGCGAGACGGTGCGGTTGGCGATTCGGACCGTCGCGCCCGCGTCGGACAGCGCGAACGCGGCGGCGCGTGCGGCCCCGCCGGCCCCGACGACGACCGCCGTCCGACCGTCGAGCGCGACGTCGTGGCGTTCGAACGACCGCCGGACGCCCTCGGCGTCGGTGTTGTGGCCGGTCGGGGTGGCGTCGTCCCGGAAGTCGATAGTGTTGACCGCGCCGATTCTGGCGGCGAGGTCGTCCGGTTCGACGTGAGCCAGTGCGTCCTCCTTGAACGGAATCGTGACGTTCAGTCCCCGGACGCCGAGCGTCCGTGCGGCTTCGATTGCCGCGCCCGCGTCGTCCGGTTCGAAGGTGACGTAGCGAGCGTCGACGTCGAGTTCGTCGTAGGCCGCCTCGTGCATCGGCGGTGACAGCGAGTGGCCGACAGGGTTACCCATCAGTCCGTACACGTCCATACGAATGCGTAGCGTCCGGGGTTCGATAACGGCTGTGGAAGTCGTTCGATGGGCGACTGCACGCGGTCTACCGGACCGACGTACCGCGTTTCGTTACACCTAACAGGTAACGCAAGAACTACTTAGGGGGGACGGCTACTGCCGGTAGAATCTCAATGTCACAACTCCGCCATCCATTGGTTGCGGTCGCGGTAGCGACGTTACTCACGCTACCGTGGGTCGGCACCTACCTCACCGGTTCTGCGCACTCGATGAGCCCGCTCGCGACGGTGGCTATCTCCGGAGTCGCCGTCCTGGGCGCGTCGTTCATGCTCGCGTGGGGGGCCGAGACCGCCGAGGAGGACGTCCCCCGGGCGTTCGCGCTGGCGGTGCTCGCCGTGCTCGCGGTCGCCCCCGAGTACGCGGTCGACGCCCTGTACGCGTGGACCGCCGGGGCGAACGCCGGCACCGCTCGCGGTGCCGAAGCCGCGAACCTCGCGGTCGCGAACATGACCGGCGCGAACCGCATCCTCATCGGTCTCGGCTGGTCCGGCATCGCCCTGTTCACCGTCTATCGCTCGCGCAGCGACGTCGACCCGGCGGTCGAGAAGGCCTCCGGATTTCTGAAGGGCAAGGTCAAGCTCGACCGGGACATCGCGACCGAGATCGCGTTCCTGCTCGCCGCCACCACCTACGCCTTCTTCGTTCCGCTCGGCGACGGCATCGGTGTCGCGGACACGCTCATCCTCGTCGGACTGTACGCCACCTACATCGCCATCATCATCCGGGGCGAGGCCGGGGAGACGGAGGAGCACGTCGGCGTCCCCGCCTACTTCCAGTCGTGGTCCCGCGGTCCCCGCATCTCCGTCGTCCTCCTGCTGTTCGTCTACTCCGGTACGATGATCTACACCGCCGTCCACCCGTTCGCGCACGGGCTGGAGACGCTCGGCAAGAACTTCGGCATTCCGGCGTTCTTCATGATCCAGTGGATAGCGCCGCTGGCCAGCGAGAGCCCGGAACTCATCGTCGTCGCCTACCTCGTGAACAAGGCGCGTTCGACGGCCGGGTTCAACGCACTCATCTCCTCGAAGCTCAACCAGTGGACGCTGCTCATCGGGACGCTCGCGGTCGTCTACAGCATCGCCCTGGGGCAGGTCGGGACCCTCCCCTTCGACGAGAAGCAGGCCGCGGAGATATGGATCACCGCCGCCCAGAGCTTCTTCGCCATCGCCATCCTGACGAACTTCAGCATCAGCGTCCGCGAAGCGGTGGCCCTGCTCGTCCTGTTCGTCACGCAGGTCGGCGCCGAGTTCGTCGTGATACAGACCCTCGCGGAACCGCAGGCGGCCGAACTGAGCCTCCTCATCCTCTACGCGTACACGGTGGTCTACATGGCGCTCGCCCTCTGGCTGTTCGTCAGCCGGCGCGAGGAACTCCGGAACCTCCTCGGTCGGACGGTCGACACCGCACGCGACGCCATCGGGGGCAGCGCGAGCCAGCCCGCAGACTGACCGCGCCCCCTATTCGACCGCGCTGGTCCGTGGTAACGCAAACCGTTTTGGGACTGGGATTCGTCGCCTCAATTGAGATGCTAGAGCGTAGCACGACCGTCCGCGCTCTCCACGACCATGCCTGAGACGGCCGTCGTCCTCCTCGTCGAGGACCAGACGGCGTACGCGTCCGACTTCGCGGACGCCTGCGAGGACGTGACGGTCCGCGGCGTCGACACCGCCGCCGAGGCCAGAGACCGCATCGAGGACGAGCCAGTCGACTGCGTCGTCGCCAACTACGAGTTGCCGGACGACGACGGGGTCTCGCTGCTGGAATCGGTGCGCGAGACGCATCCGGACCTCCCGTTCGTCCTGCTGACGGCCGCGGGCAGCGAGCGCGTCGCCAGCGAGGCCGTCGCCGCGAACGTGACCGACTACCTTCCGGCGTCGACCGTCGACGACCTGGACGCGCTCCGCGACCGAATCGTGGCGGCGGTCGAGAGCCAGTCCCCCGAGGACGACCGCATCCAGGCGCTCACGACCGCCTTTCCGGACGTCGCCTTCCTGCTCGACGAGGACGGCTACTACCGCGAACTGCTCGTCGGACCGAACACCGCCGCGCTCACGGTCGACGACCCGGCGGAACTCGCCGGTACGAACCTCCACGACCAGTTTCCCGACGGGATGGCCGACCGTTTTCTCGACCACATCCACGCGACGCTCGCCTCCGGCGGCGTCGAGACGATGGAGTACCCCGTCGAACTCGACGACGGCGAGCACTGGTTCGAGGCGCGGACGACCCCGCTCGGGCGGGCCGTCGAGGGCAAGGAGATGGTCGTCTGGGTCGCTCGCGACGTGACCGACCGCCGGGAGCGCGAACGCCGTCTCGAACGCCAGCACGACGAACTCGAGACGCTGAACCAGATAAACAAGGTCATCCAGGATGTCGTCCACGGACTCGTCCAGGCGGCGACCCGCGAGGAGATAGAGCAGATGGTGTGCGACCGGCTGGTCGCCTCGGGACTCTACGAACTCGCGTGGACGGACGAAAACGAGATGAGCCGCCAGGGGCTCTCCCCGCGAGCGCGGGCCGGCGACATCGACGGGTATCTCGACACGCTGGTCGACCTCGGCGACGCAATCGGAGGTGACCCGGCGACCCGGTCGATGGAGACGGGCGAGATACAGGTCGTCCAGAACGTCGCCGAGTCCACGCTGCTGACTGGTGCGATTCGGGAGGAGGCGCTCGGCCGCGACATCGAGTCGGGCATCTCTATCCCGCTGTCGTACGGCAACACCGTCTACGGCTCGCTGTCGCTCGTCTCGACTCGGGCCGGCGTGTTCAGCGAGCGCGCACAGTCGGCGTTCGAGATACTCGGCGAGACCATCGGGTTCGCCATCAACGCCGCGAAGAACCGCAAACTCCTGCTGTCGGACACGGCGGTCGAACTGGAACTCCGGGTCACCGACTCCGGCGGGGTGCTCCTCGATATCGCCGAGCGACTGAACTGCACCTGCCACCTCCAGGGGCTGGTGCCCGCCCCGGAAGGGCACCTGCTGCACTACGTCCGCGTGGCGGACGCGTCGTCGCGGCGGGCGACCGAAGCGTTGACGGACGCCGACCCGGTCGAGGAGTGTCGGCTCATCTCCGACGAGGACGACGGAGACTGCGTGCTCGAAGCCGTGATGTCGGCCTCGACGGTGAAGCGACTGGTGGAAGCCGGCGCGGTGGTCCAGTCGGCCACGGCGACGAGCGGCGAGGTTCGCCTCGTCGCGGAGGTACCGCAGGAGGCCGACGTGCGCGCCATCGTCGACACGTTCCAGTCGGCGTACGCCGAGTCGGAACTCGTCGGCAAACGCACCGTCGACCGCCCCATCCAGACGGCCCAGGAGTTCCGGCAGTCGCTGACCGACCCCCTCACCGACCGACAGGAGATGGTGCTCCGGACGGCCTACTTCGCGGGGTACTACGACTGGCCCCGGGGCAGCACGGCCGAGGAGATAGCCGAGTCGCTCGACATCGCCTCCGCGACGCTACACTACCACCTCCGGAAGGCCCAGGACGAACTGCTGGGAGCCGTCTTCGACTGACTCTGGGTTCGACGGCGACGACGCTCCCGCGTCAGTGTGTCGCCGCGAGCGACAGCGCCGCGAGCAGCGCCACCACCGCCACGATGCCGTAGCCGACGCCGACGAGCTGATCGGTCGCCCCGTGCGCGCCGGGGAGGGCGGTCCAGACGAGATAGTAGTAGGTTCCGGCGGCGACCGCGGCGAACCCCCACGTAGAGAGCGCGAACGCCTGCGGAATCGCGACGCCGAGTCCGGCGAGCGTCGGCGGGAAGACGGCGAAGCTGACGAGCAGTCCGAGTCCCGCGACGACGAAGAACGGAACGGGGTCGACCGCGCTCCCGTGGCGGTTCCGGAGCATGGTGGGAGTACGACCGGGGGTCAGTTGACGGTGCTGGCCGAGAGCGTCTCTCCCCCGGCCGACGGTTCATCCACCGTCGTCGTCGGTCGACGTCGCACGTCCTCCGCCGTCGGTCTCGTCGAGTACCCGCTTCGGCGGTACTCCCTCGCCGCACTTCCGGTACGTGTCCTCCCAGACCACGTTTCCGGGCGTGACGGTTCTCGTGCGCTGGGCGTCGGTCCCGACCCACCGGTCGACCGGTATCAGCGCGTCCTCGCACGGCGTCTCGCGGGCGGTCGCCGTGACGATGGCCGGGAACGCCGAGCAGGACGTCTCGACCGTACGGCTGTCGCCGCCGGGCGCGACGAGGTCGCCGACGTCGGCCTCACAGAGTTCGGTCCCGTCCGCGGCGAACGCGAGCACCCGCACGTCGTGGAAGGAGGTGTCCCAGTTGTGCTCGTTCTCGACTATCACCTCTAGCCTCCAGCCGTCGGCCGTCTTCCGCACGGTCGGGGAGAGGCTCATCACCCTGGTGCGGCCTCCCTCGGTCGGTTCGCCGGAGCCCGAGGGGTCCGCGCACCCGGCCAGAGTGGCCACGCCGCCTGCGAGAGCGGCCGTCGAAGCGCGCAGGAGGCGACGCCGATTCATCTCACTCGGTTTTCGAGGGGACGTGCTTGAAGTCCACGGTCGACAGCTCTTCAATGCTGAACAGCAACACCGGGAACTTCGCCGACGTGGCGGTGTATCGAGTGGAGTCGTCCGCCGTCCCAGATTTCATCACGCTCCACTCGCGGTCGTGCCCGCCGAGCACGACGGTCTCCGGCGTCGGGTCCAGCCCTCCGGCGACGTCGGGGTCGTCACGGTTCCCACTGTAAACCTCGTACGCCTTCGGCGCGGCGACGTCCCCGAAGGTGAACGGCGGGTTCGTGTCGTCGCGCCAACCGACGCTCAGCGAGTGGCCGAGTTCGTGCATGCCGACGGACTGGAGGTCCTGGAACTGGTTCGGCGAGAACGTGTCCCGGCCGATCATGACCCCGAAGTCGGTGTACTCGACGATGTCGACGTTGTGTGCGCGCGGTGACCCGGTGTGCCACGCCATGCCGGTCGCCCGGAAGTTCTTCCGGACGTAGTCCGTGTTGTCGTCGACGAGCGTCTTCGGCTGGTCGTTGCCGAGTTCCGTCCCCCAGAGCATGTGGAGACGGCTGTCGTCGTCGTGATACTCGCTCTCTATCTTGATCAGCTCGTTCCGGTTGAACGAGTCGGGGGTGACGTAGAGCTTCTCGGTGTCCGGCATCGTCGCGGCGGCACACCGCACCCAGTACGTGTCCGTCGTCTTCTGGTGAGCGCCCCGGCAGACGTCCCGGAGGTCGTCGCGCTGTATCTCCTCGTCGTACGACTGGAACTCGACGTCGATGCCGTACAGCTTGTAGTTGTACGAGATGGCCGTCTTCAGGTCGACGCCGTTCGCGTTCCGGATGGCGGACGGGTCGCCGTTACCGGGCCAGTTGGTGTTGTTGACGTAGTCGGCCTCGACCGGGAGCGTCGGATCCGGCGCGACGGACCGGTCGTCGGGGTCGCCCGACAGGCCGTTCTGGTTCCAGTGGAGTTCGCCGACGTGGACGTTCGAGTGGTACTTCTGGTCCTGGTCGGGGGTGGGGTCGTTGCTGGTGGGTGGCGACTGGATGTACGCACCGGGGTCCCGGTCGTCGACCTCGTGGACGCCGGTCTGCTCCTGGACGATTTCGTCGCCCTCGATACCGGTGCCGGACAGGCGGTTGTCCATGTAGAGGACGACGTTGCTGGAGTTACCGACGCCGTGGACGCCGATCCAGCCGTCCCAGTAGCCGTCGCCGTCGGAGTCGGCGGAATCCGGCTCCGTCGGGAACTCGTAGTCGCAGCCGTTCCAACCGCAGTCCTCGTCGTTGCGCTCGTCGTACGAGAGCGACCACACCGAGTCCCGGCTCGCGTGCGTCAGCCACCTGGCCTCCTGACCGTCGGTCAGGCCGTCGTCGTCCGTGTCGGGGTCCCAGGCTCCGAGGTCGCGGTCGACCTCCTCACCGTTCGACAGCCACGTGTCGGTCCGCCGTTCGTCGTCGATGGCGCGGAACACGAAGCTACCGTCGTCCGCACGGACGAAGTCGAAGTCGTCCGTCGAGTCGTTCAGTTGCAGTTCGTCGAGGTCCGAGACGCTGCGGCCCTCGAGCAGGCCGAGCCGCCTGATGTCGTCCGCCAGGTAACGCTGGCCTCTGGTCGTCGACGCGTACTCGTCGTAGAGCTCCTGGGTGATTTCCTGCTCGTGGGTCTCGGTGATAGCGTACGTGACGTCCTCGCGCGGGTCCGTCTTCAGGTTCGTCTTCTCGGCGTAGTCGTCCACGCCGTCGTAGTCGGTGTCCACCTGCTGCGGGTCCGAGGAGACGGTCATCTCGCCGTTCCCGTCGCCGTTGGCTGCGTACCGGTACGGCTCGCCCGACCTGTTGACGACGTCGACGTCCCAGCCGTCGGCCTCGGTGCCGTCCTCCAGGCCGTCGTCGTCGGTGTCCGGGTCGTTCGGGTGACTGTTGGGCTCGTAGTACACCGTGAAGTTCTTGCCGATCCGGTCGACCTTCTGCTCGCCGACCTCCTCGCTGTCGCTTCGGCCGTCGCCGTCGGTGTCGGCGACGCTGACGTCGGTGTTCACGCAGCCGTACCGGTTCGTCTCCAGGCAGTGACGTTCGACGCGGTCGGTGAGGCCGTCGCCGTCGCGGTCCTTCCGGATTTCGAACGAGCTGAGCCGTATCTTCGCGGTCCCCTCGGCCCGGAGCCGGAGCGTCACCGTCTCACCGGCCTCGATGTCCCGGACCGTGTCCGTGACGATGGCGCTGTCTCGTCCCGTCGAGGCGTGTTCGTACAGCGTCGAGCGGTGGACCGGGTCCCGGAAGTTGCGCCCGTCTTTCGGCGGGCCGATGCGCTCAAAGACGACCTTCGAACCCGAGGTTTCGACGACCGAGGAGACGTCCGCCTTGACGTCGAGCGTGTCGACGTCGTGGTCGAACTGCATGGAGACCACCGGCAGTGACGACGGCGGACAGCCGTTGTCCTGATGGCCCGGCGTCGCCGTACAGAGGTCGGCCTCGTCGGGCGTGCCGTCACCGTCGGTGTCCTCGATTATCTCCCAGCCGTGTATCTGTGCGCCACCGCTGCCCTTGACCTGGAGCTGGAGTTCGATGCTCTCGCCGGCGTACTCCGTGAGGTCCTCGTGGACCTTCCGGCGGTCGACGTCCTGGTTCTCGCCGACGCTGGAGATGACGTCCACGTTGCCGTCGTCGACCACGACGACGCGCGCGGAGGAGTTCTCCTTCGCGTACAGGGAGACGACGCCCTGGAAGTCGATGTCCCCGGCGTCGCTCAGGTGCGGGGACGCGAACGTCAGCGTCGCCCACTCGTCGTCCGCGTCCGTCGACTGCGCCCCGAGACGGCCCGACTTCGACGGGCTGAACTTGACCGGGCCGTTCCGGTACGTCGTACCGTCGATGGTGACGCCGTCGTTCGCGTCCCTGTCGGTCTCGCCCCCGCCGTTGACGGGTTCGAGCGACCGGACGCCGAACGTGCTGGCCCCGCTCGTCACGCCGACCGTCACCGACTCGCCGTCGGAGCGACAGATACCGTCACACTCCGTCCCCGGCGGGTCGAACGTCTCCTTGTCGACGGTCGTTTCGGGCACCTCCTCGCGGAAGTTTCCGGCCCACTTCGGGACGGACATGACGACGTACTCGCCGCGCTGGGTCACCTCCGCGCGCACGGTGTTCTCCTCGGCGTTCACGGTCGAGGGGAGCTTGACGAACCGCCGCGTCGCGTCGTCGTAGACGAACGCGGCCAGCGCGGACTCGTTTTCGACCCGCGACTCGTCGTACGAGAGCGTCACCGTCGCCCGGGACAGCGCCCGCTCCGAGCGAACCGTGACGACCTCCGACGCTCGCGCCCCGTCGACGAACGGGTTGTCGAAGCCCGCTCGCGACTCGTTCTCGACCGTCACCGCGCCCGCGACGTTACCCTGACCGGTGACCGACACGCGCGCGCCCACCGATTCGTTCGTCGCCGTCGTGGTGTACGTCTCCTCGCCGTCGAGGACGCCGTCGCCGTCCGAGTCGGGGTCGAGCGGGTCCGTCTCGAACGGCGCGTGGGGTTCCACCGCGTCGGAGAGCCCGTCGTCGTCCGTGTCCGACGACAGGGTCGACGTGCCGTTGTCGAGCTCCGCCGGGTCGGCCAGACCGTCGCCGTCGGCGTCGACCCGCGTCGGCGGCGAGCCGGCTCGCTGCTCCCGGAGGTTCGTCAACCCGTCGCCGTCCGGGTCCTCGAAAGCGTCACCCACTCCGTCGCCGTCGGTGTCGTTGGACAGCGGGTCGGTGCCGACGAGTCTCACCTCGAAGGCGTCCCGCAACCCGTCGCCGTCGGTGTCGTTGGACAGCGGGTCGGTGCCGAGTCGTATCTCCTGACGGTTGCTCAGGCGGTCGGGCTCGAGGTCGGCGCGGTCGTCGAGAACGCCGTCGTCGCCCTCGTCGCGGGCGGTCGCGCTCGCGTCCGAGTCGGGGTCGAGCGGGTCCGTCGATGTGACGTTCTCCTCGTAGTGGTCGGAGAGTCCGTCGGCGTCGAGCTTCAGCGTCGCCGTCGTCGAACTCTGTTCGAACGAGTCAGAGAGGTTCGACAGCGGCTCCCCGGTGTCCGTGACGGTGACGGTGACGTTGTTGACGTCGTCGCGGAGCGTCGTCTCGGCGGTGAACGCCGCGCTGGTCCCGGGCGTCGAGTTCTTCAGCACGACCGGCACTTGCCGCTCGTCGCCGTCGACGGTGACGGTGACCGACTCCAGTTGGTAGGCGCGCACGTCGAACAGCCGCCCCTGGACGGTGTAGTTGATCGGACCGTCGTGTTTCGGGTCCCGTCGACTGGCCAGCACGACCCGCGGGTCGGTGCCGGCGTCCGCGATGTCGAGCGCGCGCTGGGCGTGCGACCACGCTCGACGGTAGTGAGTCGTCGCCGCCACGGGGTTCGGAGAGGCGTCCCGGACGTGCTCGGCCTGCTCGATGGCCGCGTTCGCCTTCCGGATGTGGTCGCGCGCGGCGGTCTCGTTGAACGAGACGTTGTTCTCGACCAGCCGGTCGAACACCGACTCGGCGTCCGCGGTCGCGGTCTCGGCCAGTTTCTGGTCGGCGACGACGAGGTGGGCCGTGACGTTCGGGGCGTGCTTACCGGTCGCGGCAGCGACCTCGTGGTCGACCTCGAACACGCGGCTGGCGTTGACCCGGTTCACGTCGACGAAGTTCTTGAAGGAATCGTCGAGTAACTCGCGGAGTTCGCGCCGCCGCTCGTCGCTGATCGTCTTCTTCCCCGGCCCCGCCGAGGGGTTCGCGTCGGCGAGCGCCCGCCAGGCGGCGGCGCGGAGTTCGGCCGCACTCAGGTTGGTGTCGACGTAGACGCTCCCGTCGAACACCGGCTTCCCCTTGCAGTCGCGTGGTTTCGAGGACCGCTCGCCGGCGTTCGCGTGGGCTGGCGGACCCCCACCGCAGCCACGCTTCTGCTTGGCGCAGTTCCCGCACTCGCGGTCGGCTCCCCGTTTCGCCGGGTTCTCTATTCCGTCGCTACCGTGAACCCACTCCGGCGGACCCCCGTTACCGTCGTTGCCCCGGTGGTCCTTCGGTCCCGTTTCGTCGTTGCCCCGAGTTCCCTTCTTCCCCTGCGCTTCGTCGCGTTCGTTCCCGTTCTTTCCGTTGCGGGTAGCGTTCTTCCCGCCCGCTTCGTCCTGTCCGTTCGGTTGTCCACCGTAGACGCCATCGCCGTACGCGTCGGCCGGTGCGTCGCGTCGGACCACCGGTTCCGGCGCGACCGCAGCCGCACTCGTCGTCGAGAGCACGACCGTGATTGCCAACAGCACTGCCAATACCTGTCTTTTCTCTGAAACCATTAAATAGAAAACTGTATCGCATTGATATGAAAACTACGTTGACAATCAGTTGTGATAATCGCAGCGGACCGGCTCGACGCCGAGAATCGGCGAGATTACAGCCGGACGACGTTGGACTCCAGGTCACGCGGGAAGTAGGTGAGCATCTCCGCGCCGTCCTCCGTGACTGCGACGGTGTCGGAGTGGCGGTAGCCGTAGGTGTCGGTGTAGATACCGGGCTCGATGGTGTAGACGTGACCGGGCTCCATCTCGGCGTCGCCCGGCTCGGCGTGCTCGTCCCAGCCGCGGTCGATGTACGGCGGTTCGTGCCCGCCGAGTCCGATGTTGTGGCCGACGTGGTGCTGGGCGAGGTCGGTGACGCCCTGCTCCTCGAAGTACTCCCAGACCTGCTCGTCGACGTACGAGAGGGAAACGCCCGGCCCGAGCGCGTCGATGGCGATGGTCTGGGCCTCGAGCATCAGCTCGAAGTAGTGGCGCTGTTCGTCGGTCGGTTCGCCGACGAACATGGTCCGCTCCAGCTCCGAGCGGTAGCCGTCGACGTTCGCCGTCGCGCCGGTGACGAGCACGTCGCCCTCCTCGATGCGGCGGTTGGCCGTGTGGCCGTGCGGGAGTGCGGTCTGCTCGCCCGTGATGTAGCCCGCCCCGACCGGACCGTCGCCCCGGGTGCGCGCGACGTACTCGTCCCCGAGCGCGTCGAGCATCGCCCGCGAGGCGTCCATCGACGCGCGCTGGCTGGCGGTCACGGGGTGTTCGCCGGGTTCGGTGTAGTCCGCGAGGTAGCGGTGTGCGAGGTTGGCCCACTTCGCCGACTCGCGGATGAGTTCGACCTCCGCGTCGGACTTCGCCCACCGCATGCGGTCGACCCAGGACTGGGGCTCGACCTCGACGAACTCCGAGAGCGCCGGGCCCTCGTAGCCCATCACGCCCGGTGCGCCGTCGGCGTCCGCGGCGACGGTCTCGGCGTCGAGGCCGGCGAGCATCTCGGCGGCCGTCTCGATGGGGTGACCGCCGGGGTAGTCGAAGTAGTGGTGGACGGCGTCGATGCGCGGGTTGGTCTGGACGCGTTCGACCTCCAGTCGCGGCACCGTCACCTCGCACCGCTCGTCGGTCACGGCGAGGACGACCGGTCGCTCGGTCTGGATGTGGTCGAAGCCGGTGAGATACTCGATGCTCGTGGCGCCGAACCAGACGCCCGCGTCGGCTCCCGCCTCGTCTACCTTCCCGCGGACGGCCGCGAGTCGGTCCTCGAACTCCGAATCCGGTACGCGTGTCGGCATACCGACCCTTTGCGGCGACGGGGGCAAAAGGGTTCACCTGGGGGCAAGGCGGGCCCTGCGTCTCAGCGCCCGGCGAGGTAGCCGCTCCGTCCCTCGACGACGACGTTCACGATGGCGCCGAGCAGCAGGACGACGCCGGCGAAGTAGAGCCACGTCAGGAACACGAGGACGGAGCCGAGGATACCGGTCAGGCCGAACTTCCCGGACCCGCCCGCGTAGAGCTGGAAGCCGCCCTGGAGCGCCAGCCAGCCGACGGCGGCGACGGCCGTCCCCGGCAGCACCTCGCGGAACGACACGTCGACGGGCGGGAGCACGTAGTACAGCGGGAAGAAGACGGCGGCGAGTCCCAGCAGGAGTACGACGCCGCCGACGACGGGGAGGTAGGGGATGCCCTGCAGCAGCGAGGCCCCGAGCACCGCGCCGACGGCGACCATCAGCCCGAGACCGAGCGCTACGCCGCCGAGCGCCACGAGACCCTTCTTTATCTGCTCGACGATGCCCGGGTCCGGGGAGGCCTCGTACACCTCCTCGAACGCGAGGACGAGCCCCCGGAACAGTTTCAGGCCGCTCCACAGCAGGACGACGAGTCCCACGACGGACGCCCCGACGTTGCCCCCGGTGTTCTGTATCGTCCGCCGTACGAGGGTCGCACCCTCGGAGGAGAGGTACTGCTTCGTCTGCTGGACGATGGCGTCGGCGAACGCGTCGCCGCCGACGTACGTTCCGATAGCTACCGCCAGCAACAACAGCGGGAACAGAGAGACGAACGCGTAGTAAGCGAAGCTCGCGGCGAGAAACGTGATGTTGCGCTCGCGTGCGAGATCTATCACGGACCGCACCGTCGAAACGAATCCCATGTTTCAACGTTCGCGTCCGGAATGAAGTGTAGTTTGGCCGGACGGGGCGGCGGTCTGTCGCGACGCTTATACGCGACGCGCGTGGAGACGTTCCCCATGGAGCGTCCGCCGTGACCGAAGCAGACGCCATCGAGCGCATGGATGAACCGCTGACGGTCGAGCGAATCGCCGACGACCTCCGCGACCTCGGCGTCCGGTCGGGCGACACCGTTCTCGTCCACTCGTCGCTGTCGTCGATCGGGTGGGTCGCCGTCGGTCCGCCGGCCGTCGTCGACGCGCTGATGGAGGTCCTCACGCCCGACGGGACCCTCGTGATGCCGACTCACTCGACGCAGTACTCGGACCCGACGGACTGGCGGAACCCGCCGGTCCCGGACGACTGGGTAGACGAGATCACGACCGAGCGTCCGCCGTTCCGGCCGGCCGTCACGCCGACGCGCTCGATGGGGGCGATACCTGAGTGCTTCCGGACGTACCCCGAGGTCCTGCGGAGCCGCCACCCCATCTACTCGTTCGCCGCGTGGGGTGCGGACGCGGCGTTCGTCGTCGACGACCACGAGTACGACCACGGACTCGGCGAGGCGTCGCCGCTGGCCCGCCTGTACGACCGCGACGGGACGGTCCTCATGCTCGGAACGGGGTACGACACCAACACGTCGTTCCACCTCGCGGAGCATCGCGGCGACCCCGGGCGGGGGTCGTCGACGCAGGAAGCGCCGGTGCTGGACGACGACGGAGAGTCGAAGACGGTCACGTTCGAGCAACTCGACTACGACGCCGGCGACTTCGAGGCGGTGGGTCGGGACTTCGAACGCGACCGCTCCGGCGAACTCGCGCGGGGAACCGTCGGTCTGGCGGACGCGAAACTCGTCCCCCAGCGGGCGCTCGTCGACTACGCGGCGGAGTGGTTCGCGGAGAACCGAGGGTGATCAGTCGTCGGCCGCCGCATCGCCGGGGGTCGCCTCGGCGTCGGCTTCGATGCTCGGCGGGTACTGGCCGCGGTCGAGTTTCAGGTCGCTCTTCGGCCGGGCCATGCAGGTGAGCGCGTACTCCTCCGCTTCCTCCTCGGTCAGGCCGCGCGCCGCGGGCTGGGTCACGTCGCCCTCCACTATCTTGGCCGAGCAGGCGAGACACATCCCGACCCGACAGGAGTACTCCTGGGCGATGCCCTCCTCGATGCAGCGGCTCAGGATGGTCTCCTTGTCGGAGACCTCGATGCTCTCCGCCCGTCCGACGAACTCGACGGTGTACTCGGTCATGGTCCGCGGTACGAAGGACCCGGACTAAACTCTTTATCACGGCGCTGGCCGTTCTACGTCGTCCGAGCGAGGACACATCCGGTGATAAAGAGTTTTCTCGGTTCCGTTCCGTAGCGGAAGGCATGACCACACAGGAGTACGACACCGTCGAGGGGGATTCGACGAGCCACCGGGCGTGGACCGGTGACATCGTCGTCGTCGGCGCGGGGACCTCGGGCTGTTACGCGGCCGCGACCGCCGCCCGAGAGGGGTACGACGTCGTCGTCGTCGAGCGCAAGTCCGAGCAAGAGGCCGGCCACATCGCCTGCGGCGACGCGCTGAAAGGCGCGGACGCCTTCCCGGAGGCCATCCCGAAGTCCCAGATACAGTCGGCGTTCACGAACACGGACGTCGACCACGGTCGCTTCGAGATACCCCAGGAGGACACCGTCCTCGAGATTCCAGTCCCGGGCGAACTCGCCGTCATCGACCGCTGGGAGTACGGCCGTCTCGTCATCGAGGGCGCGGAGAAAGCGGGCGCGCAGTTCCACTACGACACCGTCGTCCAGGACGTCGAACAGGACGAGACGGGGCGGGTGACGGGCGTCCGCGGCAAGCGACACGGCGACGTCGTCGAGTACGATGCGGACGTCGTCATCGACGCCGCCGGCGCGCTCTCCATCCTGCAGGACAAGGCCGACCTGGACGACGCCACCTTCGACCAGAACGTCAGCTACTCGCAGTTCTGCTCGGCGTACCGCGAGGTCGTCCACGTCGACGAACCGGTGGAGTGGGACGACGCGCTCGTGTTCAAGCCGACCGACCGCGCGGCGGGCTACCTCTGGTACTTCCCGCGCACGGACACGGAGATAAACGCCGGGCTCGGCTTCCAGATGAACGAGGAGCCGATGCATCTCGTCGAGGACCTCAAGAACGACCTCCGGGACCGTCCCGAGTTCCAGGGCGCGACCGTCGAGGACAAACTCGGCGCGGCGCTCCCCACCCGTCGGCCCTACGACTCGGCGGTCGCCCCCGGTTTCATGGCGGTCGGCGACGCCGCCGGCCACGTCAACCCGACGACGGGCGGCGGCATCGCGGGCGCGGCGTACGCCGGCAAGTACGCGGCCGAGCAGGCGGTCGAGGCGATAGAGACCGGCGACGTCGGCGAGGCCGCGCTCTGGGAGTACAACGAGCGGGTCATGGACCACTTCGGCGCTCGCTACGCGGGACTGGACGTGTACAACATCTTCACGACCGCCGTGGACGTCGACGACCTGATGGGACTGCTCGGCGCGCTCCCGACCCAGAAGCTCTCGGAGGCGCTGTACTCCGGTAGCGCCAACATCGGCTGGAAGCTGAAGCTCCGGACCGCGGTCCGGTCGCTGGGCCACTTCGACCTCGTCTACGACCTCTATCGGACGAAGAACCTCGCGGACGACATCATCGAACACTACGAGCGCTACCCGGCCGACCCTCGCGGCCTCCCGGCCTGGCAGGAGACCCGTGACTCGCTGCTCGACCGGGTGTACGAGACGACCGGCGCCGACCCGAAGTACTGACCGACCACCCGCCGTCGCCTCGGCCGTCGACGGCGTTCTCCCGTTCGCGGACGGTACGCTTCGCTGGTCGTCGCTGTGACGAGAATAGCCTGTAGACGCCTCTTCGAAAACGTTCCGCCGACGGTTCGGTCGCCCCCAGTCCCACCGATCAGTTCAGGTCGCGGACGACGATCTCGCCGTAGCTGTAGACGGTCACCTCGTAGTCACGAATCGTGAACACGACCTGGCCGCCGACCCGCGGCGAGCCGTCTAGCTTGTCGCTGAATAGATTGTCGAGCGCGTCCGGGTCGATAGTGTCGTACAGCGGCGTCCCGATCTCGGACGGCTCGACGCCGGCGGCGTCGGCGAGCGCCATGACGACCGCCGTGCTTAGCGGCTCCTCTTCGGCGTATTTCGTGTGTTGGTTGGTCTGTCCCACGTTCGCGATAGCTCCACCTTCGTCGTCGTTGATGTTCCCGTTCATGTAGATGTTCCTCCAATCGCGGTTCGAGACCGCGTCTACCTACTCCGACAGTAGCCCCAGAGGGCTATAAAAATTGCCGTATAATCTTGAAAATGTTGGCCGGCCTTCAAGTGTGTCGGCGTCGGTTCGTTCGTCGCTTGCGACCCTCGTTCGGCACGGCTCAGTCGAGTCCGTAGTCGCCGCCGTACTTGAGGAAGAAGTACACCAGCACGAGGACGGAAGCCATCGCCGAGACGGTGGCGACGCCCAGCGTCCTCGCACTCTCCGGGATGGCCGGCATTCCGCCACCGCCGCCGCTCTCTCCACCGCCCGAGCCGACCGTTATCGACGCGACCATCCCCGCCGACTCGTGGGGAATACAGAAGTACTCGTAGTCCCCCTCGGTCTCGAACGTGTACTCGTACCGTTCGCCCCCGTCGATGGACCCCTCGGGATACGCCTGTCTGGCGGCGTCCTCGCTGTCGAACCCGCCGCTGGCGAAGTACTCCGCCTCGCCGGGAATCTGGTCCTCGTAGGCCGTCACGGAGTGCGGAACGGACCCGACGTTCTCCCAGACGACCGTCGTCCCCGGCTGGACAGTGACCGAATCCGGGTCGAACACGAGCTGGTCCGTCATGTCGATCGTCTGTTGGCCCTGCGCCGCCGTCTCGTCCGCGGTAGCGGCGGCCGCCGTCGCTGCAGTTCCCCCG
This sequence comes from Halomicrococcus pelagicus, assembly GCF_051917725.1. Taxonomy (GTDB): domain Archaea; phylum Halobacteriota; class Halobacteria; order Halobacteriales; family Haladaptataceae; genus Halomicrococcus. Next base: position 46,422 of record NZ_JBQBLX010000003.1, on the reverse strand, counting down.
GACAGTGCGCGGAGAAATCCGCGCCGCGTCGTGGTCTCCCCCATGGAACGCTCATCGACGTCCTTCGGGAAGCCCTTTTCGCCGACCCCGTTCGGCGTACTGTCGCGGCGTCGACTCGACGCGGCAGCGAGCGACGGTCGTCGCGCGAGGAGCGGTCTGTCGACGTCTGGACACCGATAGTGATACGGTGACACGTACACGAGTTGCGTGCGGATGAGCGTCGATATTCACCTTCCGGTCTCCGCACAGCCGAGCGTCGACACCCTCGTCGACCTCGCTCAGCGCGCCGAAGAACTCGACTACGGTCACGTGTGGCTCCCCGAGACGTGGGGCCGCGACGCCGTGACCGCACTGACCGCCATGGCCCAGGGCACCGACGAGGTCGGACTCGGTCCGAGCATCTGGAACGTCTACTCGCGGTCGCCCGCGCTCGTCGGCCAGACCGCCGCGACGCTCCAGGAGGTGTCGGACGGCCGCTTCCGGGTCGGTCTCGGTCCGAGCGGTCCCGCCGTCGTCGAGGGCTGGCACGGCAGCGACTTCGACCGGCCGCTCCGGCGCACCCGCGAGAGCATCGAGATAATCAAGGCCGTCCTGGCCGGCGAGCAGGTGAACTACGACGGCGACGTGTTCACGCTCGGCGGGTTCCGTCTGCGCTGTGACCCGCCCGAGGACCCGCCTGGCGTCGACGCCGCCGGGATGGGTCCCAAGGCCGTGGAACTCTCGGGTCGATTCGCCGACGGCTGGCACGCGACGATGTTCACGCCGGACGGCCTGCGCGAGCGACTCGACGACCTGCGCCGCGGTGCGGACCTCGGCGACCGCGACCCCGAGGACGTCCGGACGACCCTCTCGCTGACCTGCTGTGCGCTTCCGGACGGGGAGCGCGCCCGGGACCTGGCCCGCCAGCACGCAGCCTTCTACGTCGGCGGAATGGGAACCTACTACCGCGACTCGCTCGCCCGCCAGGGGTACGAGGAGCGCGCCCACGACATCGCGGCCGCCTGGGGGAGCGGCGACAAGGAGCGTGCGACCGAACTCGTCTCCGACGAACTGCTCGACGACCTCGGAGCCGCCGGGACGCCCGAACGCGCCCGCGAGGAACTCCAGAAGTTCCGCGACGTCGACGGCCTCGACAGGGTCGCCGTGAGCTTCCCCCGCGGTGCGGACCTCGACCAGGTCCGCGAGACCATGGACGCGCTCGCGCCCTGACTCGCGACCCTCTTCTCTCGCTGCCCGACGCCGTCGACTCCGCGAGCCGCCGGCTTCGCCGGCCACGTCGAATTACTGAAAGGAATACCAGCCGCCGCCTGTAACGGCTGTATCTCCTGTTCTCGGCCTCCGTATCGAGCTGAAATCCGCATGACCAACTCATAACTTATGGAGAACCAACTCGCTGAATACCGAGTACCTATATAGAACTGGTAGTTCACCTACGGGAAAGAGTTATATACCTACCCTGCATATTCTATAATAGATTATGACGCGATACTACGATTTCATCCTGGGTCTGATTCCGCTCGCACTGGTCAGCGTGACCGCCGCCCTCAACGTCGTCGGAGTCGCCCTCAGTACGGCGGTTCCCCTCGGAGCAGGCGTGTCGGTACTGCTCGTCGGGCACGCGCTCTTCGTCAACGGCCCCGTAGACACCGCGTCCTCCTCCTCCTCGTCCTCGACTCCCTCCCACGGTTCGGCCCGCAGCGCTGGCCACGCCAACTCGGCCGACTGAACTCCGCCCTCAACTGTTTTGTCGCTGGCGTTCGACGTGCAAGCTATGACCGATACGCTGTTTCTGACGAGCGACGACGTATCCGGACTGGCGACGCCCGGCGAGTACGTCGAGGCCGTCCGAGAGGGCTACCGCCAGCGAGGCGAGGGCGCACCCGCCGAGCCGCGGACGACGCTCGTCAACGACGAGCCGACCGGGATGCTGACGGGCTACTCCGCGGTCCTGCCGGAGACGGGCGCGATGGGGGGATACATGTACACCGCGGGCTTCGGCGAGCGAGACGCCTGGTTCGTGACGCCGCTGTTCGACGCCGAGAGCGGCGAACCGAAGGCCCTGCTCGACGGCGCGAGCATGAACCCGTTCAAGACCGGCGCGGCGGGCGCGGTGGGCGTGGACGCGCTCGCGCGCGAGGACGCGACGAAGCTCGCTATCGTCGGTAGCGGCGCACAGGCCCGCGGCCAGTTGCGAGCGACCGCGACCGTCCGGGACCTCGACAGCGTCTGGGTGTACTCACCGACGAAGGAGAACCGGGAGTCGTTCGCCGCCGAGATGAACGAGCGACTGGACGCCTCCGTGGCCGCCGTCGCCAGCAGCGCCGCGGCAGTCGAGGACGCAGACGTCGTCGTGACGGCGACGAACGCCAGCGAACCGGTGTTCGACGGCGACCTGCTCGACGACGGCACGCACGTCACCGCGATGGGGCAGTACCACCCGGAGAAGCGAGAACTCGACGCGGAGACCATCGCGCGCGCGACGTACGTACCCGACCTGCGCGACCGGGTCACCCAGGACGCCGGGTCGTTCCTCCACGCGCTGGAGGAGGGCGTCGTCTCGGAGGACCACGTCCACGCCGAACTCGGCGAGGTCGTCGCCGGCAAGGCCCCCGGCCGCGAGTCCGACGACGAGGTGACCGTGTTCGACAGCGGCGGTACCGGCATCGAGACGGTCGCCGCGGCGCAGTTGCTCTACGAGAAGGCCCGGTCAGAGGACCTCGGGTCGACGATATCGCTCTCGCCCGCCAGCGAGGCGCTGACCGGCGAGTGACTCAGGACCGCGACCCGACCCACGCGCCGAGCGCCACGCCGTAGACGACGTGGCCGGCGTGGAATATCATCGACTCGTCGTCCTCGAGGTCCATGTCCAGCAGACGACCGAGAAGCATCCGCTCTCCGAACGCTGAGAGCGCGAGCGCGTACGCCGTCCCGGCGACCAGGCCCACGGTCTCCTCGCTCGCGCCGAGTTCGGCCGCGACGCGCTCGCCGTCCGACGCCGCGACGAACCCCCCGAACACGCCGCCGGCGGCGATTCCGTACAGCAGGTGCAGCGCCAGCGCGCCTGCGGGATGGTCGTCCGGTCGTCCCCCGGCGAACTTCGCCAGGAACGCCGCGGTCGGCGGCAGCGACCTCGCGATCGGTGCGCGGAACACCGTCATCACGACCGTGCCGAACAGGCCGCCGGCCAGTCCTGCCCGGAGGGCTCCCTGGCCGTCCGGTTCGGCCGACTCCTCCTCTCGTCGGTCCAGTCGGTCGTTCGGTCGGCGGTCGACGCCTCGCGTACTCCCGTCGTCGGTGACCATACGGCGTCTGACGGACCGACAATCAATAGCCGTGACGGCGCTACCGGTGCCTCGTCGTCACCCCCACCAGCCGAACTGTTCTTTGGTCTTCTCGACGACGCTCTGGACCTTCTGTTCCAGTTCCTCGATGGAGCGTTCGACGTAGTGGACGCGGTCCCGGGGAATCCGCCTGACGAGGTCGTCGCCGCTCTCGTCCTCGCCGACCTTCACCAGCCAGTGGTCGTCGAAGTAGACGATGTCGTCGTTCTCCACCTCCCGTTCCGTCGTCCCGTCCTCCGGGTGGTCGTAGACGATCCTCGCCGTGCCGACGTCGTCCGTCGCCTCGTCGACCTTCTGTTCGACGTCGTCCACCGCGTCCTCGATGTCGTCCATGCCACGGGCTACGAAACCTCGCTGTTAGGAACTTCCGGCCGTCCCGTGGGACTTCACGGACTCGGTGTGCGGACGGTTCGGCGTTCGCGACCCAGCGCAGGCTCGCGGCGTCGCTGACTGCCAAAAAACGGGCGGGCGAGCGGACCTAGTGGCTGCGCTCGATGAGGTAATCCGCTATCTCGCGGAGCGTGTCGCTGGCCTCGTTCTCCGGGAGCACGTCGAGGTGGTCCTTGCCGCGCTCGACGAGCGTCTCGGCTTTCTCCTTCGCGTACTCGATGCTGCCCGCCTCGCGCAGTCGCGCGACCGCCTCGTCGATCTCGGCCTCCGTGACGGCGTCCACGTCCTCGGTCTCCACGAGCGCGTCGACGTCGACGCCCTGCTCGCGGGCGTGGAGCGTGATGATGGTCTGCTTGCCCTCCACGAGGTCGCTGCCGCGCTGCTTGCCGAGCTGTTCGCTCGGCACCGTCAGGTCGAGCACGTCGTCCTGGATCTGGAACGCTCGCCCGACGTCGATGCCGTACCGGTACAGCGCGTCGGCGGTCTCCTCGTCGGCGCCGAGCAGCACGGCGGGGAGGGTCGACGCCGCGCCGTACAGCACGGCGGTCTTGTTCTCTATCATCTCCAGGTACTCCTCCGGCAGGACCTCGGGACGTTCCTCGAACGCCACGTCGAGGGCCTGGCCCTCACAGATTCGCGTACAGGTCGACGCGAGCACGTCCACGGCTTCGACGGTCCGAGCCGGCGCGGCGTCGGTCTCCAGCATTATCTCGAACGCTTTCGAGTAGAGGGTGTCACCGGCGAGGATAGCCGTCTCGGTGTCGTAGGCACGGTGGACGGCGGGGACGCCGCGGCGAAGGTCGTCGTCGTCCATGATGTCGTCGTGGATGAGCGTGAACGACTGGATCACCTCGATGCTGACCGCGGCGGCCATCACGTCCACTTCGGTCCCGTCGAGCGCGGGGAACTTGCGATACGCCTCCGAGAGCGGCTCCGCGTCGGCCAGCGCCTCCGCGACGAGCAACAGGACGGTCGGGCGCAGTCGCTTGCCGCCCGCGTCCAGCAGGTACCGCGAGGCCTCGTAGAGGCGCTCCGGCTCGGTGATCGGGAGGTCCTCCTCGATGGCCTCGTTGACCAGTTCGCGTCGCTTCGCGACCGCTTCGGTGACGATTTCTTCGCGCGACTCCGTGCTCGCGTCAGTCATATCAATCGACCAGCTGGATGAGCTTGCCGTTCCTGGTGACGTGAAGGTCCCGGCCGAGGTCGTAGCCCTGGCTCTCGCAGAGGTCGACGTACGGCGCGAAGCCCTGCATGTCCTGGTGGGCCGGGATGACGTTCTGTGGCTGGAGCGCCTGCAGCATCTCGTAGTGGCCCTCCTCGCGGAGGTGGCCGGAGACGTGGACGTCGTCGTAGATGCGCGCGCCCTGCATCTTCAGGAGACGCTCGGACTGGTAGCGCTGGCCCTCGTTGGTCGGCTCGGGGATGACCCGCGCCGAGAAGACGACCTTGTCGCCGTTTTCCAGTTCGTACGGCGTCTCGCCGCGACCCATCCGGGTGAGCATCGCACGCGGCTCGCCCTGGTGGCCCGTGACGATGGGCAGGTAGTTCTCCTTGCCCTCCTTCATGATGCGCTTGAACGTCCGGTCGACCGACTTGCGGTGACCGAACATGCCCATGTCCTCCGGGAAGTCGACGAAGTCGAGTCGTTCGGCAGTTCCCGAGTACTTCTCCATCGAGCGTCCGAGGAGCACCGGCGTCCGGCCGATTTCCTGTGCGTACTGGACGAGGCTCTTCACGCGGGCGATGTGGCTGGAGAACGTCGTCGCGACGATGCCGCCGTCGTAGTCCTCCATGCTGTAGAGCACGTCCTTGACGTGCCGCCGGGCGACCGATTCGCTCGGCGTGCGGCCCTTCCGGCCCGCGTTCGTACAGTCCTCGATGTAACAGAGGACGCCGTTGCCCTCGCGACCGATTTCGCGGAACCGCTTCATGTCGATGGGGTCGCCGAGCACCGGCGTGTGGTCCATCCGCTTGTCGAGTCCGTAGACGACGGCGCCCTCGGGCGTGTGGACGACGGGGTTGATGGCGTCGATGATGGAGTGGGTGACGTTGACGAACTCCAGGTCGACCTTGCCGCTGTCGCCGATGGACATCGTCTCGCCGGCCTCCATCTTTATCAGGTCGTTCTCGACGCCGAACTTCTCCTCGCTCTGGATCTGCTGTTTGACCAGTTCGATGGTGAACGGCGTCGCGACGACCGGTGCGTTGTACCGGTGAGCCAGCTTGCTGATGGCCCCGATGTGGTCGAGGTGACCGTGGGTGGGCACGATGGCCTGGACGTCACCTTCGAGGTCGGACATCACCCGGTCGTCCGGGATGGCACCCATGTCTATCAGGTCGAGACTGTGCAGCTTCTCCGTCTCGACGTTGTCGTGGAGCAGAACCTTCGAGAGGTTCAGTCCCATGTCGAAGATGACAACGTCGTCTCCCGCTCGCACGGCAGTCATCTGCCGTCCGACTTCCTCGTATCCGCCAATGGTTGCGATTTCGATTTCCATAGTTGCTTACCTCAAGCATTGAAACGCCGCGGCACGCGGCGGTTGCATTGCTCACTGAAATCCTCGCGGGGCCGCGAGCGTCAGACCCCGGCGTCTTGCAGCACGTCGGTCTGGCACTCGCGCGCGGCGATGCCGCACGCCCGCGAGTTGCCCAGTCTGGTCCCATCTACGCCCCCGGGTAATAAAAACTGCGGGGTATCGAACGCGAACGGACGTCCGTGAGAGGGACGCCCCCGAGGAAAGCGGTACGCAGCGAATCGGCGTCGGTCCGCCACCGTCGGCGCTTCGAGCGACGAAGCCGTGACGACCGCCCGGAAGTTCAAGTACGAAGACGGGACCAGGGCGGTCCGTGACGTGACCGGGGCCGGAACGCGAACGCGAACGTGCGGCGCGCGGCGTTCCGGGAAGAAGGTACGCGCGCCGCCTGTCAGCCACGCGACGGTCGTTTCGCCGTCGACGATCACGTCGAGGCTCGCACGTTCGCGTTCGCCGGTGACCAGCCGCGAAGCGTCAGTCGTCGGCGGTGACGGGTGAGCGCGACACGTCGATCTCGCCCTCGTCGAGTTCCTCCTCGACCTCGCGGGCGGCCTGGACCATGTTCGCCATCTTGCCGTAGGCGACCTCTCGCGGGAGGAGCTTCAGCCCGCAGTCCGGACTCACCGTCAGGCGCTCCGGCGGAACGACCTCGAGGCCCTTCCGGATGTTCGCCTTGATCTCCTCGACGCTCTCGACCTCGGCGACGTGAGCGTCGGTGACGCCGAGCGCGAGGTTCTTCGTGAACGCGGGGTCTTTGAACACCTCCAGTTGCTCGTAGTCGCCGTTGGCGAGTTCCACGTCGAACTCGTCGACCGGGAAGTCGAGAATCTCGGGATAGATGCGCGAGTAGTCGCCGTAACAGACGTGGAGGCCGAGGTAGACGTCGTCCGGGATGCCGGCGGCGATGCGCTCGAGGCACTCGCCGACGATGGCGTGGTCGTCCGGCGTCGTCGCCAGCGCCGGTTCGTCTATCTGAACGTAGCGAGCGCCGGCCTCGACCAGCTTCTCAACCTCTTCGTTGACGAGGTCCGCGAGGTCGTACGCCAGCGACTCCTCGTCGTCGTACGCCTCGTTGAAGCTCCAGCTGGCCAGCGTGTACGGACCGGTGATGGGTACCTTCACGGGACGGTCGGCGACGTCGCTGGTGAACTCGTACTCGTCGACGAGCCACGTCTCGTCGTACTCGACGTCGCTCACGACCGAGGGTTTGTCGAAGTAGTTGTGTCCCCAGACCTTGACGGGACCGTTGAACTCGTAGCCGTCGATGCGGTGCGCGAAGTACTCGACCATCTCGTTGCGTCGCATCTCGCCGTCGACGATCACGTCGAGGCCCGCGCGTTCGTGTTCGTCGGTGATGAGCCGCGAGGCGTCGTCTTTCGCCTCCTGCCAGGCGTCCTCGTCGAAGTCGGCGTCGTCGTCTTCGTACAGGCCTCGACAGCGGTCGACCCACTTCGGCTTGGGGTAGCTCCCGACGACGGTCGTCAGGATGAAGTTGTCGTTCCCGTGGTCGGTGGGACGGAACTGCTCGCGGGTCGCGCGGTCGTCCTCGCCGCTCATGCTTCCACCTCCTGCAGTCGGGCGGCTTCCCCGAGCGCCGCGAGCTTCGCTTCGAACTTGGCGTACGGCAGGTAGAACAGCTCGGTGTTGCTCGTGAGATACACCGTCTCGAACTCGTTGACCGGGGTCTGCTCTTCGAACCACTCGACGCGCTCCGTGATGGTCTCGGGGGACTCGACCCGCGTGTTCTGGCCGTCGACGAGGCCGAGCGCGACCGAGTCCTTCGTCCCGTACTCGTTGACGTTCTCGACCGCGCCTTCGTGGTCCGCGACGAGGTCGTAGCCCACGGCGTCGACGTCGGCGTCGAGCAGGTGGGCGTGGACCTTCTCGTCGAGCGACCCCCAGTAGCTCTGGACGACCACGTCGGCGTCGGTCGCGGAGGCCACGGCGTCGATGGCCTCGCTGGCGCGGGCGTCCTCGCCGTCGCCCGGCGGGTTCTCGACGAGCGACGGTTCCAGCAGGAACAGCGTCTCCACGTCGGGGAACGCCTCCGCCTCGCCGGCCAGGAACTCCCCGACGGCCGCGAGGAAGGTCTCGTCGTCGCCGTAGTGCTCGTCGGTGGCGAGGTCGGCCAGCGAGTAGGGACCGGGAAGGACCGCCTGCAGGGAGTCGGAGTCCGTCAGCTCCGCGGCGGAAACCAGTTCGTCGGCCACGTCACCGTCGAAGTCGAGGTCGCCGGTGACGACGGGGTCGCGGTAGAAGTTGTTGTTGTCGTAGTAGCGGACGATTCCCCGGGTCTCGACGTTGTCGTGGACCGTGAGGGGGTGCGCGAGCATGTCGTCCCACCGCAACTGCCCTTCGACGATTCTGTCGAGGCCAGCGGTCTGCTGTGCCTCGACGACCTCGGCTCGCGTCTCGTCGTATATCGCGGTCACGTCCTCGCTCTCGTCACCTGAGATCAGGTCCTCTTTCTGGTGGCCCTTCAGGTCCGAGAGGTCGTCTTTCGCCCAATCCGGGAGCGGGTAGACGCCCGGTGTCGTAGCGACGCGCTCTGTCATCACCCCGTCCTACGAAATGCTGCGGCTTAATATTTTCCACTCCGAAAAATAACCGCAGTGCATGAGGGGTGCTACCGATTGTCGAACACCCCGGAGGACCGTCCCGGGTCGACGGAGGAAAAATCGTCGCGGTCCCGACGTTCGCTTCGGTCGACGCGGGGGAGTCCGTGCCGGAGGTCGGTCGTGGTCACCGGAGCAGTTTCAGCACGGTCAGCGTCTCGAAGGGGAACGACTCGTCGCGGAGGGCGACGGCGCTGAATCCGTTCGCGGCGGCGCGTTCGACCACCGCGTCGACCCCGGTGAGGCTGCTCACGAGCAGGAACACGTGGCCGTCCGGGGCGAGGACGCGCCCCACCGCGTCGAGGAAGGGTTCGATGACCGCCCGTCCCGACTCTCCGCCGGAGAGCGCCCGCTCCATCCAGTCGTCGCGCTCGGTCTCTGGGTCGGTGGGGAGATAGGGCGGGTTGAAGAGGACGGCGTCGAAGACCGCGTCCCGGAACGGGGTGACGAGGTCCGCGCGGACCGTCTCGACTCCGCGCTCGCGCGCCTGCTCGCAGGCGTGTGGGTTCACGTCGGACCCGACGACGCGAGCGCCCGTCTCGGCGGCGACCGTCCCGGCGACGTACCCCGACCCCGTCCCGACCTCGAGGACCCGTTCGTCGGCGTCCACGTGGTCGACGGCGACCGTCGCGAGCAGGCGGGAGTCTTCGGCGGGCTGATACACCGGCGTCTCCGCGTCGCGGAGTTCGGCGAGGTCGGTCACGCGTCGTCGCTCCCGTCGGACCCGTGCTCGTGCCTCTCGTCGTCGGACTCCTCTCCCGGGCCGCCGTCGGTGGTCGCTTCCACGTGCTGTGAACGACCGCCAGCGATCTGGAAGCCGCCGTGTTCCTCGCGCCCGCCGAGTTCCCGCTGGGGGAACGGTATCTTGATGCCGGCGTCATCGTAGGTCTCCTTGACCCGGTTGATGACCGCGGTGCGGGCGCGCCACTTCCGGCGCGCGCTCGGCTTGTCGATCCAGAACCGCAGACCGAGCACGACCGCGGAGTCGCCGAACTCCTTCGAGACGACCTGGGGTGTCGGCACCGACAGCACGTCGTCTATCTCCTTCATGGTGTCCGCGGCGAGTTCGGCCGCGCGTTCGACGTCCGCGTCGTAGTCGACGCCCACGTCGACTTCGAGGCGGAGCCGTCCCTTCCGCGAGCGGTTGGTGATGGTGCTCCCGCCCACCACGTCGTTCGGTATCATCACGTACTCGCCGTCGAACGTCTGGATGCGCGTGTTGACCATGGAGATGTCAGTGACGATGCCCTCCTGTTCGTCTATCTCTATCCAGTCGCCGATCTCGAACGGCCGCGAGAACATCAACACGAGCCCCGCCAGCAGCGCTCCGAGCGTCTGGCGGGCGGCCATGCCGACGACGATACCGAGGAAGCCCGCCCCGACGAGCAGGCCGGTGAGGTTGACGTTCCACAGACCGAGGATGACGATGACGGCGACGCCGTACACCGACAACTGGGTGAGGCGGTAGAACACCTGCGCCTGGTGTTCCGAGATGGTTTTTCGCTCCTGCACGAACCGGTCGAGGGTGTCGCTGACGAATCCCGCGACGATGTAGGAGAGGGCGACGACGAGCAGCGTCTGGCCCGCAGTCCAGATGGTCGAGGCCGCCACCTCCCGGTCCAGACTGTCGAGCGGGCTGTTCGCAAACACGACGCTGGTGTTGACCTTGTCCCAGAGGAACAGCCACGTCACGACCGCCAGCGCGACGAAGGCAAGGAACGAGAAGAGCACGACGACGTCCGCCAGCGCGTCGAGGGTGCGGCGTCGGAGTCTGGCGCGGAGTCGCCACGAGAACGCCGCGGCCCCGACGACCGAGAGGAGGATGAACCCCCCGATGAGCCAGCGGATGTCGAAACTGGGGAACCCGTTGACCTGCGCGAGCAGCGTCCCCGTTACCATCAGCTCCCACCCCGCCCGTGTTCGTCCGCGAGCCGCGCCAGCGCCGCGAACTGGGCCGGCGTGACGTTCCCCGCGCGCTTCCGGAGGACGTCCTCGCCCAGCACCTCGCGCAGGTCGGCCTCGGACTCACCGTCGCTCACCGCTTCGACGGCGTCGACCACGGCGTCGGCGTCGTCCAGTCCCGAGATGTGGGCGGTGTTCCGGATGGCGTTCCGGATGGTCTTGCGGCGCTGGGTGAAGACGGCCTTGACGAAATCGAGGAAGAACGCCTCGTCGGGCACCTCGTACTCGGGGTCCCGGGGCGTCGTCCGGACGACGGCGCTCTCGACCTCGGGCTGCGGGGAGAACGCCTCCCGGGGAACGACCTCGACGACCTCGACGTCGGCGTAGTGGCCCGCGGTCACCGACAGGCGACCGTAGTCGTCTTCTCCCGGTTCGGCGGCCATCCGCTCGGCGAACTCCTTCTGGAACATCAGCACCGCCGGCTTCTCGCGCGGTAGCAGCCGGAACGCTATCTCGCTGGAGATGCCGTACGGGAGGTTCGAGACGCACGCCGTGAACTCGGGAAGGTCGACGTCGAGAGCGTCGCCCTCGACCACCGTCAGTCGTCCCGCCGCCACGTCGTCCTCGAACTCCTCCCGCAGGAACGCCGCGAGGTCCGGGTCGCGCTCGACGACGGTCACCTCGTCGGCGACCGCCAGCAGACGGTCGGTGAGCGCGCCGGTACCGCCACCGACTTCCAGAACGTGCCGGCGGTCCATTCCCTCGGCGTACTCCGGGAGACGGTCGAGCACCCGGTCGTCCACGAGAAAGTGCTGGTCGCGGTTCGGGTCGGCGCGAACCCCGGCGCGGCGGACGAGCGCGTCCGGGTCCCGGAACTCGTCGCTCGGCGTACGTGCCATCGTTAATCCCGGATACCGCGTGGAGCGGGGTAAACCCACCGAGTCGCCCGGATGCGGCGTTCGTCCGGGCGACGGCGGCGATTCGACCGTCGGCGGCCCGCCTTCGGTTACTCGTCGCGGTGGGCGAACGTCCGGTACTTCAGGTCGTCCTCGCGGACCTCCTCGAGGATGCGTTCGACGAGGACGCCCTTCGGGTCGTGCAGGCCGGCGACCCGCTCCTCGATGTCGTCGAAGCTCTCGAACGGCTGGCGTTTGCGCTCCTCCAGGACGTTGTTGCGGAGCTTCTTGCCGATGCCCGGCAGGAGGTTCAACTGGTGGAGCCGAAGCGTAATCGGCTGGGCGTCGTTGTAGAAGTCGACGAACCGCTGGCGGTCGTTCTCGACGATGTCCTTGACCGCGTGTTCGAGTTCGGACTGGGCCGTCCCCGAGAGGTCCTCGTACTCTATCTCCCGGACCTCCTCGACCCCTTCGCGTTCCTCCGGCGGGTCGACGGCCACTCGGTCGCCGATGCCGGAGTCGGCGTCCTGGTCGAAGGTCAGTTCGAGCAGGCGGAACTCCGCCTCGGTCAGGGCGTAGGCCAGCGGCGGCTTCTGGTACTGTGGCCGGTCGTCTTCGGCCCTCCCGTGTGGAAGAAAGTCGAGCAACACGGCTGTCTCGCGTTCGCTCTCGGATTCACTCATTGTCGTAGATAACGGCGACGAATCACTTAAAGAATCGGTCAGATGGTCGAGGGACGATCAGTCGTACTGCGCCACGACGTTCAGGATGTCGTCGAGTTCGTCGCCCGAGAGCGTGAACCGCTCCTGGGCGTACACCGCGCGCAGTTCGTCGCGGTCCTTCGGCAGCAGGTCCGCGATCTTGTACGCCGTGGGTTCGTCGACCTTCTCCTCGTCGAGCAGTTTCTCGACGAGTTCGCGGGACTCGTCGGGGTCGAGGAGGGCGAACCGGTTGACGTGGTCGATAGCTCGCGCGAGGTTGTACGGCATCTCGCGGTCCTCGTCCAGGGCGCGGTCCGTCTCGATGTCCGCGAGGAGTTCCTTGGCCTCGGCGGTGGTGAGGTGGTCCTCGTCGAGCTTCTCCTTGAAGATGGTCATGCGTCTACTCCTGGGCGCGGAGGTGAGCCGGCTTGACGATGAGCGTCTTCTCCTTGCCGCGGTCGTCGATGACGACCTTGTAGGCAGTCCCCTGCTCGCCGACGACCTCGCCGGTGTGGCCGTCGAAGCGCGGGTGGAATCGGCCGTCGGGGACGCTCGGGTCTATCTTCAGGTGGACCTTCTGGCCGACCTCGTACTCCTGAACCGCACGCTGGGGCGGGGACGTGCCGCGAGATCGCGGGTCGTTCGACAGTTTGTCTCGAGTAGTGTTGTAGGGTCCGTTCGAACTCGGCATAGTCGTACGTCCGTCTTGTTCGGTGACGGTTATAAAAGGTGCGTTCCGCGCCGCTCGTCCACGCCGGCGGGTCGCCGTCACCAGCGGTGGTGAACCGCGTCGAAGACGTACTCCTCGTACACGTCGCGGACGCCCGCCATCTGCGCGTCGGTCGGGGCCGGACGGTCGGCGGCGGCGACGTTCTCCCGGACGTGGTCGGGGTTCGTCGAGCCGGGGATGACCGTCGACACCGCGTCGAACGAGAGGATCCAGCCGAGCGCGAACTGCGCCATCGTCGCGTCGTCGGGGACGTGCGGCCGCAGCGCCTCGACGGCCTCCAGGCCGCGCTCGTAGGGGACACCGGCGAACGTCTCGCCGCGGTCGAACGCCTCCCCCTCGCGGTTGAAGTTCCGGTGGTCGTCCTCGGGGAACTCGGTGTCGGCCGAGAGTTCGCCCGTCAGCAGGCCGGACGCCAGCGGAACGCGAACGATGACGCCGACGTCCCGGCGTTTCGCCTCCCGGAAGAAGAGGTCCGCGGGGCGCTGGCGGAACGGGTTGAAGATTATCTGGACCGTCTCGACGCCGGGGTACTCGATGGCCTTCAGTCCTTCTTCGACGCGCTCGACGCTGACGCCGTAGTGGGCTATCCGCCCCGCCTCCCGGAGGTCGGCCAGCGCGTCGAACACCTCCGGCCGGTAGTAGACGTCCGTCGGCGGACAGTGCAACTGGAGCAGGTCGAGCGTCTCGACGTCGAGATTCTCGCGACTCCGGTCGACGAACCGCTCCAGGTTCTCGGCGGTGTACCCCGCGGCCTCGTGCGGGTCGAGTCGCCGGCCGGCCTTCGTCGCGACCATGGGCTCTTCCTCGCGCTCCTCAAGCACCGAGGCGACGAGGCGTTCGCTGCGACCGTCGCCGTACACGTCGGCGGTGTCGACGAAGTTCACGCCCGCGTCCAGCGCCGCCTCGATGGCCCGCCGACCCTCCGCTTCCGACACCTCGCCCCAGTCGGAGCCGACCTCCCACGTGCCGAGACCGACCGCCGTCACGTCCGCTCCCGTCGTCCCGAGTGCGCGTCGTTCCATGTCTCCTGTAACGCTCCCCGGGATTATCGATGTTTGTCTTTTCCGGCCGTCTCGACGACCCGAACCGGACGACGCCGCTCACTCCTCTGCGACGCGTTCGGCGGCGCGTCGCTCCCGGAGGTCGTCCTGTAGCCGCCCGGCGACGAACTCGCGCAACTGCGCGGCGGTCGCGGCGTCCAGGTCCGCGGCGCGTGCGTCCCGTCCCGCGAGCCGGGCCGAACTCGCGGTGTCGACGACGACCGTCGCCAGCCGCCACCGGCGCTGGAATATCGTCGCCTGCTGGACGACGGTCTGGACGCGGTAGTAGGGGACGACCGTCGTCGCGCGCCGCCAGTACCCAACGCGCGTTACGACGTGGTCGTCTCCCGTCGAGTACCCCAGATGCTTCCAGCGGTAGTGGGCCGCGACCGGAGCGACCGCGAGCAGCGCGAGCGGCGCGTACCAGAGGCCGAAACCGACGACGAACCGGTCGACGCCGTACGCCACCGCGGTCAGGCCGAGAACGACGATGGCGTACCGCCCGGCGTAGCGCCGTCTGGAACGCTTCGGCGGCCGCTCGAACGTCGGCTCCCGAAACGGTTCTACTTCGCGCGCGAGCGCGAGGACGCGCTCACGAGCCGCCAGCGGGACGGCCGCCTGGGAGCCGCCGCCGCCCTGTCCCGGCGCGTAGCCGGCCGTCTCGACGGCGAGCGTGGCGTATCCCGCGAGTCGCATCAGCGGGTTCTCCCGGAGCGTCACGGTCTGGACCTTCTCCAGCGGGACCGTTCCGTCGTAGCGCTGGAGCAGGCCGCGTTCGTACCGGAGCTCGTCGCCGACGCGCGTGAGCCGGAAATCGTAGTAGCGCGCGAACGTCACCATCGCGCTGGCGACCCACAGCACCAGCGCCGACAGCGCGAGCTGGGTCAGCCCGACGAGGGCGTCGACGCCGGACGACTCGCCGGTCACCAGCGGCACGACGACGAAGGCGAGCCCGACGACGCGCGGCTCGACCGAGATGGCCGACAGCAGCGCGAGTTCCGACGACCGGATGGCGTAGAGCTCCTCCTCCGGTTCCGCCTCGACCGTCTCGGACGGGGATTCGTCGCCTTCGTCCACCTCGCCCGCGGCTTCGGCGCGCTTGCGCCGCTGAATTTCGCGCTGGAGGCGCTTGGCCTCCTCGTAGGACACGAACCGGAGGCTCGCCTCCGTCTGGTCCCCGCCGGCGGTTTCGAGGCTCACCGACGAGAGGCCGAGCGCCCGCTGGACGACGTTGCGACGGATGTCGACGTTCTGGACCCGTCGAAGCGGAATCTCGCGCCGTCGCCGCGAGAGGACGCCCGACTCGATGTCGAGCGAGTCGCCCGTCAGTTCGTAGGCGAACCGGCGGTAGTAGGCCGTCTCCCAGGTCACGGCGACGGCGAGGCCGACCACTGCCAGCAGTGCGACCCGGAGCGGTTCCAGGAAGTCCACCACGCCGCCGAGCGCCAGTCCGGCGAACAGCAGGCTGGAGCCGACGCTCACGCCGCGCGAAACCGCACGGTACGGTAGCGAGAGCGGATGCAGTTTCATACGGCGTCCTCTGACTCGCTCTCGATGGCGAGGTTGCGGAGCCGACGCTGGAGTTCGGTCGCGCGGTCGGGCGTCAGCCCCGGGATGGTCACGTCGGCACCGCGGGAGCCGGCGGTGTAGACGACGACGCTGCCGAGTCCGAGGAGTCGCTCGACCGGCCCGCGCTGGGTGTCGACGTGCTGGACGCGGACGAACGGGACGACGGTCGTGACCCGCGTGAACACCCCGCGTTCGAGGTAGAGGTCGTCGTCCCGTATCTCGAACCGCCACACGCGGTACTTCAGGACGACGTACGCGACGCCGAAGACGAGGGCGGCGACTCCGACGGCCGCGACGACCCAGACGCCGACGTCGACGACGAAACGGTCGACTGCCGCCGCCATCGCGCCGAGCACGAGCGCGGTCAGCAGCGTCCCGGTGAACCAGACGAAGCGGACGCGCGGATTGAGCGCTTCCATGTCCAAGACACGGGACAGCTATCGCATAAAGTGTCGGCATCCCGCGTGAAGCGGTCGAACGCGAGCAGTCCCGAACCCACCCCCGAATCGTCGGTCGACCGGGGCCAGCGTCGACCGTTACCGTTCGCCTACGCCGGCTATAGGCGCCCCCTGCGGTACGGTTCGCGGTGGCTGACGGTCATCAGACGGAGTGGAACAAAGGTCCGTGCGACCCGTCTCTCTGCCGGACACCATGCCAAGGAATTCGCCAGTCACCGTTAACCGTCGTCGATTCCTGTCGGCGACGGCCGCGTCGACGGTGGCGCTCGGAGGGCTCTCGACGACCCAGGCGCGCCAGTCGGACGGTAGCAAGATAGTCATCGAACAGGACGGGAAGTGCATCCCGCTGCAACCGCTCTCGTACGAGGGACTGCCGGTCGAGCAGTTCTACGACTACCGGACGCCCGACACGGAACCCTCGTCGTACAAGTACGCCTCCTTCGGCACCCAGCAGCTACAGCGCAAGAACACGAGCATCATGTTCCTGTACGACGGGCCGAAGGGACTGAGCCTCGTCGTGATTCACGACAAGCTAGACAGTACGGGGTCGGGCGGCGCGGTCACGTTCCGTCTCACCAGACTCCCGGCCAAGGGGAAGTGGGTCGTCAAGGACGACAGCTACGACGGGCCGACGAACAGGGACACCTTCGACCACTCCATCAACCGCGACTGGGAGGGCAAGAAGACCGCGACCAGCGTCATCAACTGGACGTGGCAGGACGGACGCGCCGACGGCGGGGTCTACCGCGGACTCGGCGACGAGTTCGAGTTCAAGATTCACCCGGCGTTCAACGAGAAGGCCGCGCTCTCGAACGCGGGCGAGGGACCGTACGAGGGGAAGATCAACAAGTGGGAGGTGCTGTCCGGAAACGTGAACAACCCGACCCGGACCGAACTGAAGATGCAGAAGGCGGTGACGATCAAGACCGGCAGCTGCAACGGCTCGTCGAAGCAGACCTCGACCTCCAGTTCGAACTCCGACGACCAGACGAGTTCGCGAGAGACCTCCTCGTCGCCGAGGTCTACTACGACCACGCCGGGCGGAGCGAGCGGCCAGAGTCGGGGATTCTTCGAGAGGATATGGGACGGCCTCGGTGCCGCCCTGAACGCGGTTCTGTCGTTCTTCGGCAACCTCTTCTAGCGGACCCCTTCTCTGCCGTCTGCCGCCACCTATCGCGCGCCGAATCGTCGAGTCTCCGACTTCGGAACCGCTCTGGCCGGTCGCTGCCGGCGGCGCGACGGCCCCGGTCGGAGAGAAAGTGAACGTCGAGAAGCAGCGCTGCGTTACTCGTCGCCGAGGATGCCGCGATGGGTCATCTTCTCGGGGTCGATGACGGCTTCGGCCTCCTCCTCGCTGAGGTAGCCCTTCTCGACGACGACCTCCTTGACGGTCTTCCCCTCCTTCAGCGCCGTCTTGGCCGCGTCGCTGGCC
This sequence comes from Halomicrococcus pelagicus, assembly GCF_051917725.1. Taxonomy (GTDB): domain Archaea; phylum Halobacteriota; class Halobacteria; order Halobacteriales; family Haladaptataceae; genus Halomicrococcus. The sequence goes on along the minus strand of NZ_JBQBLX010000003.1, from coordinate 28,814 downwards.
TTGTCGTAGCCGATGTGGGGGTTGAGCGCCGTGGCGAGCGCCATGCTCTCCTCGACCTGCTCCTCGCAGTGTTCGGCGTTGGCCTCCAGCTTCCGGACGAACTTCTCGGCGAACGTCTCGCTCGCGTTCGCCAGCATCTCGGCGGACTGGAGGAAGTTGTGCGCGAGCACCGGCTTGTAGAGGTTGAGGTCTATCTGCCCCTCGGCCGCGCCCGCGCTCACGGCGGCGTCGTTGCCGACGACCTGCTTGTGGACCTGGTTGACCGCCTCGGCGACGACCGGGTTTATCTTGCCGGGCATGATGGAGCTACCGGGCTGGTTCTCGGGCTGTTCGAGTTCGCCGAGACCGTTTCGCGGCCCGGACGCGAGCAGTCGCAGGTCGTTGGCGATCTTGTTCAGCGACCCCGCGACCGTGCGGAGCGCGCCGTGAGCCTCGCTCATCGCGTCGTGTGCGGCCTGCGCCTCGAAGTGGTTGTCGGCCTCGCGGAACTCGACGCCCGTCTCCTCGCTGATGTACTCGGCGGCGAGTTCGGGGAAGTCGGGATGGGTGTTCAGGCCCGTCCCGACCGCCGTCCCGCCGAGGGCGAGCTCCGAGAGGTGGTCGCGGGCGTAGTCGAGCCGGGAGAGTCCCTTCTCGACCTGCGTGCGGTAGCCGGAGAACTCCTGGCCGAGGCGGACGGGCGTCGCGTCCTGGAGGTGGGTGCGGCCGGTCTTGACGACGCCGTCGAACTCCTCCTCCTTCGCTTCCAGGGCCTCCCGGAGGGTGTCGAGCGCCGGCAGGAGGTCCTTCTCGACGGCCTCCAGCGAGGCGACGTGCATCGCGGTCGGGATGACGTCGTTGCTGGACTGGCCGAAGTTGACGTGGTCGTTCGGGTGGACGACCCGGTCGCCCACGTCCGCGCCGGCAATCTCGGCGGCGCGGTTGGCGATGACCTCGTTGGCGTTCATGTTCGACGAGGTGCCCGACCCCGTCTGGAACACGTCGACGGGGAACTGGTCGTCGTGCTCGCCCGCGATGACCTCGTCCGCCGCCGCGACGATGGCGTCCGCTTCCTCCTCGTCGAGGAGGCCGAGGTCGCGGTTGGCCTGCGCGGCCGCCTTCTTGACCACCCCGAGCGCGCGCACGAACCGCCGCCCGAAGGTGATACCGCTGATGGGGAAGTTCTGGACCGCGCGCTGGGTCTGTGCGCCCCAGTAGGCGTCCGACGGTACTCGCATCTCCCCGAGGCTGTCCTCCTCGATTCGGTAGTCCTCGTCGCTCATGTTCGAGCGGTCTCTCGCCACGGATAAATATCATACTCACTCGGCAGCGACGACCCTTCGGTCCCTCCCGGAGGTCGCTCCCGCCGCGTCGCCGCGAGAGGGGTCGTCGACGGGCCGGAGCCAGCGGTCGTCTCGACGCAGCGGTCGTCCGGCGGGTAACGCCACCGTGACCGCGGACAACGTCACCCTGAACCGGAGATAGTTCCCGTTACCCTGTAAGTATAGCGAATTGACTCGTTTACGAATGAATTTAAAAATCATTAAGTGCACCCTGTTAGATGTCCACGTACACGCTTCGAAGGCGTAGACCATGACAAAGGACGACTCTAACACTACACGGCGTACGTATCTCAAATCGACCGCTGTCGCCGGGGCTGCCGGGATGGCCGGTCTGTCTGGCTGTCTCGGCGGTTCGGACGGTAGCGGCGACGGCGGCGACGGCGGCGACGGCGGTGGAAACAAGGTAGAAGTACAACACTGGTGGACGGGCGGCGACGGCGGCGCGGCCATCAAGGCGCTGTTCGAGGGATTCGAGAAGAAACACGACGTCAAGGTCAAACCCAACCCCGTCTCCGGCGGGGCGGGTCAGAACCTCCAATCCGTCATCAAGAAGCGCGTCCTGAACAACAATCCGCCGAGCACGTGGCAGGCGTGGCCGGGGAAGAACCTGCAACCGTACGTCGAAGCGGACAAACTGAAAGACATCGGCGATTCGATCTGGTCGAACAACGACATGAAGAAGGCGTACCTGAAAGGGCCGAAAGAGGCAGCGAAACCGGGCGGAAAGTTCGTGTCGGTACCGCTCAACATCCACCGCCTCAATAACCTCTTCTACAACGTCGAAGTCGTCGAGAAGGCGGGCGTCGACCCCAAGAGCATCAAAAAGCCGAGCGACCTCGTCGATGCGATGAAGCAGGTCGAGAACAAGACGAACGCGGTCGGGATGGCTCACCAGACGAAGTCCGGCTGGTCGACCCTCCAACTGTGGGCGATGATACTCCTCGGCGAGCACGGTGAACAGGCGTACACCGCCTTCACCGAAGGGAAGGTGAAGGAGAACCAGCAGGCGGTGAAGGACTCGCTCTCGACGGTCAAAGAGTACAAGAAGCACTTCAACAGCGACGCGGGGTCGCTCGATTGGCAACAGGCGAACAAGAAGCTCATCAACGGCAAGGCCGCGTTCATCCATCAGGGCGACTGGGCTGCGGGAATGTACCGCAGTCAGAAGAACTTCGAGTTCGAAAAGCAGTGGGACATGGCGCCGTTCCCCGGCACGAAGGGGATGTACGCGCTCGTCATGGACTCGTTCCCCTTCCCGAAGAACAACCCCACGACCGACGCGACGAAGAAGTTCCTCCAGTACGTCGGGTCGGTCGACGCGCAGGAACGGTTCAACCCCAAGAAGGGGTCGATTCCGCCGCGCACCGACGTGCCGAAGGACAAGTTCGGGCCATTCCTCTCGCGGCAGATGGACGAGTTCAAGGATTCGAAATCGCAGCCCCCGTCCATCACGCACGGGCTGGCGACGAAGCCCGGAACGCTGACGAAACTCAAAGACGCGGCGACGACCTTCAACTCCGATTGGAACGTCGATAAGGCGTACAACAATTTCGCCAAGGCGTTCAAATCCGACTGAGACTCAACGCCCGATTTTTCATGCAAGGAATACGCGAAGCACTGGAAAAAGTCCGACGCGACACGAGTCGTGACCGGGAGGTTCGGGCCGACGGAGGAACGGTAACCGAGAGGCACCGCGAGACGGAGGAGTCGATATTCCAGAACGAGTTCGTCCAGAGCATCCCGTTCTGGTTGCCGCCGTTCCTGCTGATGGGCTTTTTCGTCTACGGCGCCATCGGCTGGAACCTGATAATCTCCTTCACCGACTTTGCGTCGCTCACGCTCCCGACGTACGACCCCGCGACGTTCGACTTGGAGATGTATCGGCGGGCGTTCGGCGATCCGAACTTCTGGGCCTCGGCACGGAACACGCTCGTTCTGTTGGTCGCGTTCACCGTGCTCTGTCTGGCGGTCGGCTTGATGCTCGCCATCGTCGTCGACAGGGAGATTCGGTTCGAGAACACGTTCCGAACTATCTACCTCCTGCCGATGAGCCTCTCGTTCGTCGTGACGGCGAAGGTGTGGGCGTGGATGTACAACTTCCAGAGCGGGATGATAAACATCACGCTGCGGAAATTAGGCTTGGACTTTCTCGCCCACCACTGGATAAGCGACCCGACGACGAAGCTCGCGGCGGTCATCTTCGCGCTCATCTGGCAGTTCAGCGGCTACGCGATGGTCGTCTACCTCGCGGGCCTGCGATCGATTCCGGACGAACACTTCGAGGCCGCGCGGGTGGACGGCGCGAGTTCGTGGCGCATGTACCGACGGGTCGTCATCCCGCAGTTGCGCTCGTCGACCATCGGCGCGGCGGTGGTGCTAATGGTGTTCGCGCTCAAGGCGTTCGACTTCCTGTACGTGATGTTCGGGAACAATCCCGGTCCCGCGGCGGACATTCTGGCGACGATGATGTTCCGCGAGGCGTTCGCGTCCAACAACTGGGCGTACGGATCGGCCATCGCCATCATCCTCTTCCTGATGGCGCTCGCCGTCGTCGGACCGTACCTCTACAGTGAGTACAGACGAGGTGAACTATGAGCGCGACGAGAACGGTGAGACGGTGCCGGACGGGGACGACGGCCAGGTGGTCTCGATGAGCGGCCCGCCGGCGACGCCGGAACCGGAGAATCACACCCGCAGGGAGCGGGCCGTCACCGCGTTTCGAAACGCGGGGCCGCGACGACTGGTGCTGTACGCCGTGCTGTTGGCGCTCGTCGGGTTCTATCTGGCGCCGCTGGAGTCAGCCATCATGACCGCCTTCAAGACGAACAGCGCGTTCAACAGCACGCTCCCGTTCGCGCCGCCCGGGCCCGACGGATTCACCCTGAAACCGTGGCGGGTGGCGATAGACAAACTGACCCACGGCGTCGTCAACAGCCTCATGCTCGCCATCCCGGCGACGCTCCTGTCCGCGACGCTCGGAAGTCTCGCGGCGTACGGGGTGACGAACGTCGAGTGGAAGTACCAGATGCCCATCATCGCGCTGTTCATCGCGGGCATCTTCATCCCGTACCAGGCGGTGTTGGTGCCTCTCTCGCGCCTGTTCGCCATCGTCGATACGCGGGCCATGCTCGCGCCGGTGTGGAGTTTGCCGCTGATGCACCCCCACTACGCGAACATCGTCAACCTCATAATCGCACACACCGCGTACGGGATTCCCATCACGTTCCTGCTGTTCCGGTCGTACTACCGGAACCTCTCGGACGAGATGCTGGAGGCGGCCCGGTTGGACGGGGCCAGCGTGTTCAGCATCTACCGGAACATCGTGCTCCCGCTGTCGAAACCGATGTTCGCGGTGACGCTCATCTACCAGTTCACGCAGGTGTGGAACGACCTGCTGTTCGCGCTGGTCATCCTCCCCGGCGGTGCCGGGGCGGGGGAACCGGTGACGGTCGCGCTGACGAACCTGAGCGGCGGCATCATCCAGTCGTTCGGTCTACAGATGGCGGGCGCGTTCGTCGCGGCGATACCGACGCTCATCGTCTACATCGCGTTCGGAGAACAGTTCGCAAAAGGAGTTGCAAGCTGATGATACGGAATCACATGACGGAACGGAGGTATCGGAACGATGGCTAGGCTCACGCTCGACGGCGTGACCAAGTGGTTCGACGACGACGGCGACCGAATCGTCGCCGTCGACGACGCGACCATCGAGATAGACGACGGGGAGTTCCTCGTCCTCGTCGGCCCCTCGGGCTGCGGGAAGTCGACCACGCTCAGGATGATCGCGGGGTTAGAAACCGTCTCCCGCGGCGCGATTCGCCTCGACGGGGCGGCCATCGACGACCAACCGCCGACGACCCGGGACATCGCGATGGTGTTCCAGTCGTACGCGCTCTACCCCCACATGACCGTGCGGGAGAACATGCGCTTCGGGCTGGAGGAGTCGACGACACTCTCGGACGACGAGATGGACCGCCGGGTCGAGGACGCCGCCGAGATGATGGGCATCGCCGACCTGCTGGACCGCAAGCCGAGCGAACTCTCCGGCGGCCAGCAACAGCGCGTCGCGCTCGGCCGCGCCATCGTCCGCGACCCCGAGGTGTTCCTGATGGACGAACCGCTGTCGAACCTCGACGCCAAACTCCGCTCTCAGATGCGGACGGAACTCCAGCGACTGCAGGAGGACCTCGGCGTGACGACGGTGTACGTCACTCACGACCAGACGGAGGCGATGACCATGGGCGACCGCATCGCCATCCTCGACGACGGCGAACTCCAGCAGGTCGGCACGCCCCTCGAATGTTACCACGAACCCGCGAACCGGTTCGTGGCCGGCTTCATCGGCGAACCGTCGATGAACTTCTTCGAGATGGAGCGGGACGGCGACACGCTCGTCGGCGAGGAGTTCGCGTATCCGCTCTCGGCCGAGACGGCAGAGGCGGTCGCCGACGCCGACCGCGTGACGCTCGGCGTTCGCCCCGAGGACGTGGAACTCGTGTCCGACGCCGACGCCGACCACGACTTCGCCACCGTGGTGGACGTGGTCGAACCGATGGGCAACGAGAACAACGTCTACCTGGCGTTCGAGGGGAACGAGGCCGACGGCGAAGGGGTGGACGAGGACCGGCGGACCTTCGTCGCCACCGTCGACGGGATGCGGGCCGTCGAGGCCGACCAGCCGGTCGTCGCCCGGATTCCCGAGGAGGCGGTCCACCTCTTCGACGCCGACACGGGCGAGGCGCTCAGGAACCGGACCCTCGACGCGGCCGAGACGACGCTCCCGAGCGTCTAGGCGTCTCGGTCGCCGTTCTCCGCCCGCTTCCGTTCGTACTCGTCGGGCGTGTAGGTCTTCAGCTCCAGCGCGTGGATGTCGGTGGTCATGTGCTCGCCCAGCGCGTCGTACACCATCTCGTGCTGGTCGACGAGCGTCTCCCCCTCGAACGCCGGCGAGACCACCGTCGCGGCGAGGTGGTCGTCGTCGTCCACGCCGCGCGGCTGTGAGACCGTCGCTTCCGCGTCCTCGACGCCCGATTCGATGAGTCGTTCGACGTCGTTCGCGTCCATACTGGAAGCTATCGCGTCGGAGACCAAAAGCCGACGGGGTCCGGGCGCGACGCCGCGGCGAGGAACCGGCCGACGTCGCGCTCGCCGACGGGCCGCCGGGGGAACTCTCGACAACCCGTCGACGACGGGCCGAAACCCCGTTTCGAGGCGTCCTCAGCCGTCCAGAAGCGTGATTCCGTCGAGCCGTCCGATGGTTTCGGCGCTCGGGTCGTCGCCGTCCGTCTCGACACGCTCGACCGGCGGCTGGCGGTAGTCGGCGTAGACGTTGAGGTTGGCGTCGTCCTCGACCGCGACGGTGAACTCGCGCACCGCGTCCTCGGGTCGCCAGACGCGGGTCACCTCGCCCTGCGCCTCGTCGCCTGCTCCTGGGCCGCCCCGCGGCGACCACTCCAGTCGGACCGCCATCGACTCCTCCACGTCGTCCGGTTGCAGTTCGTCCGCCATGGGCGTTCGTTCTCGGCGTCGTCCCCTCAGTGCTTCGGCCGGCATCGCCGGCGACCATCCTGGTCCGGGCCGGGAGAAGCGAGCGTTTATGTAACTTCGATTACCAGTCCTCCGTAATGCCCTCCCTTCCGCCGCAACTCCGTGCGTTCGTCCGACCGTTCGGGACGTTCCGCGAGTGGACGCCGTCGCTCGGAGTCGCCCTCCTGCTCGTCCTCGTCGCCGGCGGCGCCAACGCGTACGCAGTCGCCCAGACCGCGGACGTCGTCGGCGGTCACGTCTCGGGGACGACGGTCGTCGACAATCCCGCGCGGCCGCCCGAGGCAATCTGCGACGACGACTTCGGCGAAATCGGCTCGGACGTCGACCGGAGATGTGACCGGCCGAAGACTATCGAGAAGAAACTCGGGCCGGTCGCCGCCGACGCCGTGAGCGGCGGCGTCCCGCTGGCGCTGCTCACGCCGTTCGTGACGTGGATTCTCGTCACCGTCGTCTTCGCCCTGCTGACCGCCGACGGCGGACTGCGCGACGGCGAGCAGTTCGAACAGTTCGTCGGCCTGCTGCCCGCGACGGCGTGGGGCGTCGCGCCGGCGACGCTCCGGTACCTCGCCCGCCCGGTGGCGGTGTCGCGCCTCGTCGAGGAGTGGTCGTACCCGTCGGACGTCGAACTGCTCTCGGAGGCCGCCCGGACCGTGTCGGCCGGCACGGATTCGACGGTCTTCCTCGCCGTCCTCGCTGCGACGCTGGCCTGGCAGGGGTACGTGTTCGCGGGGGCACTCCGCGGCGTCCGCGACGCCTCGCGCGAGCGAGCGGTCGGCGTCGCCGCGGTGCTCGCGGCGCTGGCGTTCGGGTTCGCCGCGGTCGGAGCGGTCTCGTTCCCGCCGGACGCGCCGAACGAGATACTCGGCCTCCTCGGTGTCGCCGTCGGATTCGTCGCGTTCGCGCTCGCACGGACGTTCGTCGCTATCGACACCTTCTTCGAACTCATCGGGATGCGCGGCCGGAAGAACGTCGAACCGCGCGACTGGTATCTCTGGCTCCGGCGGGCGATGGGCGCTCTCGTGATGGTCGCGGGCTTCGTGCTGTCCGGCGGGGTCCGATACCTCTAGGTCCAGTTGTCGAGGCCGGTCTGGACGACGGCGTCCTCGATGCGCTCGAAGCCGCGCTCGACCTCGTCGGCGTGGATGTCCCACTCCTCGACGACGTACTCGCGGGCCGCGTCGAGGTCGGGGTCCATCTCGGCGTCGAACGCCACGTCGTCGGTCACGTCCGGGTCGAGGAACAGGTTCCGGATGACGTCCGCGTTCTCGACGTGGGCATCGCGGGTCTCCAGTACCCCCCAGAGGTCACCGTGCTCCTTGACCTCCTTCAGCGCGGTCTTCGGACCGACGCCGTCGATACCCTCGTTGAAGTCCGTGCCGATGAGGATGGCCACGTCGACGAGTTGCTCCCAGGTGATGTCGTGTTCGTCGAGGGTGGCCTCGAAGTCCATCAGTTCGGGGTCGCCCTTGCTCGTCAGTTTCCGGAGCGTGAGGGGCGCGCCGAGCAGGAGCGCGTCGTAGTCCTCGGTGCCGGCGTAGTCGACTGTGCCGTTCCGGGCCATGTGGGCCGCCTGCGCCTCCCCCTCGGCGGGCGCTTCGACGTACGGCACGTCGAGCAGGTCGAACAGTTCCCGCGTCGTCTCGTGGATGGCGGGCGTCAGCCGCTGGGTGTGGGCGTCGAGGCGCGCGACCTCTATCTCGTCGCCCGCCTCGCGGGCCTCCGCCAGTCGCTCCTCCATCTTCTCGCGCTGCTCGCGTCGGCTCTCTATCTCCTCGGTCTTGAGGTCGGTCACGCCCCCGTCGAAGACGAACACGGGCGTCAGGTCGTGCTCGAAGAACTTCGGCAGTCCCTGGACCACGCCGACGAGGTTCGCCACCTCGGTACCGTCCTCGGTCGTGTACACCTCGTCTTCGGTCCACTTCACGGTCGTCGTCAGGTACTTGTACAGCCAGTTGTGCGCGTCGACCGCCACCAGCCGTCCGTCGAGGTCGTCGAAGGCGACCTCCTCGAGGACCGCTATCTGGCGGAGTGCGGAGTTACCCATCGCCACGAGGTAGGTGGTCGGGGGGTTTGAAAGCTATCGCTCCGGGTCGCTCTCCCGGGGACCGTCGTCACCTCCTCCGTGCGACACGAAAAGGCGTTTAACGCCCCGCGGTCGATTTCCGGTATGGTCGAGAAAGTCATCTGGCCCGCCTACATCGACGCCGAGCTGAGTCGGCGCGAGGGCCGGCGGGTGCCGCAGGAGGTCGCCGTCCCCGAGCCGACGGTCGACGAGATAGCAAAGGCGGTCCAGCAGGTCGGTTACGACGCGGTCGTCGAGCGCGACAAGGCCTACTCCCGCGAGAACTGGAAGACTCGGGGTCGCGTGCTGGTGAAGAACGCCGACGACGCCTCGAAGAACGACCTCATCCAGGCCGTCGCCGCGTACGTGGCGGCGCTGCGCGACTGATGCAGAAACTCGGCGACGTGGTCCGGACCGCGCAGGGGCTGGCGGTCGTCCGGACCCCCGGCGAGGAGTACCCCGACCTCGGCACCGAGGTCGTCGACGAGCAACTCGACGCCGTCGGCCGGGTCGTCGACGTGTTCGGCCCGGTCGACCGTCCCTACCTCGCGGTGTCGCCGTCGGAGGACGTTGCGCTCGCGTCGCTCGTCGGGTCGAAACTGTACGCGCGATAACGTCGGACGGCTACTCCTCGACGAACTCGACGCCGCCGACCTCGAAGCGCGCGCCGCCGTCGTCGGCCTCGGTCGCGTCGACGGTCCAGTCGTGGGCCTCGGCGATGCGTTCGACGATGGAGAGGCCGAACCCGCTGCCGCCCTCGGCCGTCGAGAATCCGGTCTCGAATATCCGTTCGCGCTCCGACGCCGGGATGCCGGGGCCATCGTCCTCGACGGCGAACCCGTCCCCGGTCGGCAGCAGGCGAACGGTCGCGTCCTCGCCGGCGTGCGTGACGGCGTTCCCGATCAGGTTCTCGAACAGTTCCCGCAGGCGACTCTCGTCGGCGAGCACCGTCGGGAGGTCGTCTGCCAGTTCGTACGTGGCTCCGGTGCCGGCGGTCGACCAGGCGTTCTCGAACGCGCGTTCGAGCGGGACGGGTTCCGGGTCGTCGACGACCTTCCCCTGTTCGGCGAGCGCCAGCAGGTCGGCGATGATGTCCTCCATGCGGCCCAGCGCGACCGCCGCCTCCTCCAGGTGTTCCGTGTCGCGCTCCCGGCGTTCGAGGTCGACCCGCACCCCCGCGATGTCGAGCGGGTTGCGCAGTTCGTGGGCGACGGTCCGCGCGAACTCCTCGAGGCGCTCGTTCTCCGCTTCGAGTTCCTGCTGGCGCTCGCGCATCTCCGTTACGTCCTCCACCGAGAACACGACTCGTTCGAGGTCGCCGTCGGCGGAGTGTATCGGCGCGGCGCTCACGGACAGGAGGGTCCACTCGCCGTCGGGGCCGTCGTATCCGACGCGGACGTCGGACTTCGACACGCCGCGTTCGAACACGTCGGTGAACGGGTAGTCCTCGTCCGGAATCGGGCTGCCGTTCTCGTCCGTGAGTTGCCACTCCGAGGAGTCGTAGGTGCGGTTCTTGACCTCCTCCTCCGTGAGACCGAGCAGGTCGAGCGCTCGCTGGTTGGCCTGCACGAGTTCGCCCTCGGAGTCCCCGACGACGATGCCGACGGGACTCGTCTCCAGCACCCGTTCCAGCAGTTCCTTCTCGCGGTGGAGTTCGCGGCGTATGCGGTTCTCGTCGGTCGCGTCCCGGAAGAACACCGACAGCCCCTCCTCGGAGGGGTAGGCGTGGACCTCGAACAGCGTGTCCAGCGGGGGGTAGTACGCCTCGAACGTCGTCGCCTCCTGGGTCACCATCGCCTCGCGGTACTCGTCTTCGAACTGGGAGTTCAGCGCCGCCGGGAACTCCTCCCAGACGTTCTTGCCGAGCAGTTCCCCTTTCTCGCGGTCCAGCAGTTCCCGACCGTGCTCGTTGACGAACGTGAACCGCCAGTCGGCGTCGAGCGCGAAGAAGGCGTCCGTGACGCGCTCGTAGACGGTGTTCACGCGCTCCTGGTACCGCTCGGCGGCCTGTTCGGCGCGGTACTGGGAGACGACGTTGTCGATGCGGTTGGCGAGCAGCGCGTACTTCTCCGGTCCACCGCCCTTCTGGAGGTACTCGCTGACGCCGGCCGAGATGGCCTCGCTGGCGATGTCCTCGCTTCCCTTGCCGGTGAAGAGGATGAACGGCAGGTCCGGCCGGCGTTCCCGGACCGACTCCAGAAACTCGAGCCCGTCCATCGCCCCCATGTCGAAGTCGCTGACGATGCAGTCGACGTCGATGTCGTCGAGCCGCTCCAGAGCCTCGGAGGGGTCGGTGTCGGTGGAGACCTTCACGTCGTCGATGTGTTCGTCGAGAAAGGTTTCGGAGAGTCGCACTCGCGCGGGGTCGTCGTCGACGTGCAGGACGTGGATGGGCACGCTGCCGCCAACGTCGTCGACGTCGACCGGACCGTAATCGCTGGGGTTTCGCGTCGAACCCGGAACCATGGCTGTCTGTCGGGACGCCAATCGTTTATAGGTGCGGGCTTCGGTAGCGCACGGATTACCGGCCGACCGACCGCAAATTCCGCTATCTCTAGAAGAAAACCTTTCTCGAAATAGTAATAGGAACGCGAGGGATGGCGTCCGGGTCAGTGCGTGTGGGCCGTCCCGGGTCGGTCGCGCGTCGAGCGCCGTCCGAACTGGACGGTTTTTTACCCTTCGGCATCTCATCCCCGACCAATGAGCGAGTACGACTACGAGGACCTCGGTCTCGTGGCCGGGCTGGAGATACACCAGCAACTGGACACCGAGACGAAGCTGTTCTGCGAGTGTCCGACCCGCCTTCGAGACCCGGAGGAAGCCGCGCGGACGTTCACCCGCTACCTGCATCCGACCAAGAGCGAACTCGGGGAGATAGACGAGGCAGCGCTCGAGGAGAGCCAGGTCGACCGCGAGTTCGAGTACCTGGCGTACGACACCACCTGCCTCGTCGAGGAGGACGACGAACCGCCCCATCGCCTCGACGACGAGGCACGCGAGGTCGTCCTCGAGATCGCCCAGTTGCTGGACATGGACGCGGTCGACCAGGCCCAGGTCATGCGGAAGATCGTCGTCGACGGCTCGAACACCTCCGGCTTCCAGCGCTCGACGCTGGTCGCCCGCGACGGCGAAATCGAGACGAGCGAGGGGCCGGTCGGCGTCGAGGACCTGATGCTCGAAGAGGAGAGCGCCCAGCGCGTCGAGGAGCGCGAGGACGGCGTGCTCTACAGCCTCGACCGCCTCGGCATCCCGCTCGTCGAAATCGGGACGAAACCGGACATCTCCACGCCCGAGCAGGCCCGCGAGGCCGCCGAACGCATCGGCATGCTTCTGCGCTCGACCGGACAGGTCAAGCGCGGCCTGGGCACCATCCGCCAGGACGTGAACGTCTCCATCGAGGAGGGGGCGCGCGTCGAGATGAAAGGCGTCCAGAGCCTGGACGACATCGACGACCTCGTCCGCAACGAGGTCGAGCGCCAGGTCGAACTGCTCGCCATCCGCGACGAACTCCGGGAGCGCGACGCCGCGGTCGGCGAGACCCGGGACGTGACCGACGTGTTCGAGGACACCGACTCCGGCGTCATCCGGAGCGCGCTGGACGACGGGGGGAAGGTCACCGCAGTCCCCCTCTACGGCTTCGACGGGCTGGTCGGCCGCGAGATCCAGCCCGACCGCCGCCTCGGCACCGAGCTGTCCGACCACGCCAAGCGCCGCGGCGCGGGCGGCATCTTCCACACCGACGAACTCCCGGCGTACGGCGTCACCGAGGACGAGGTCGCGGCCCTGCGCGACGCCGTGGACGCCGGCGAGGACGACGCCGTCGCCATCGTCGCCGCCGCCCCCGACGTGGCGGAGGGCGCTATCGAGGCGGCCGCCGAGCGCGCCGAGGTCGCCGTCGAGGCCGTTCCCGAGGAGACCCGCGGGGCGAACGAGGACGGCACCTCCCGCTACCTGCGGCCGCTCCCCGGCGCGGCCCGTATGTACCCCGAGACGGACGTACCGCCGGTCGACCTCGACCCGACCGAGGTGGAGACGCCGGAACTGCTCACCGAGAAGGTCGACCGCTACCAGGACGAGTACGGTCTCGACGCCGGCCTCGCCGAGCAGGTCGCGTACGGTCGCCGGATGACGCTGTTCGAGCGGGCCGTCGACGCGGGCGTCGACGCGACGCTGGCCGCCGGAACGCTCGAGAGCACCGTCACCGAACTCCGGCGCGACGGCGTCCCCGTCGAGAACCTCACGGACGACCACTTCCTCGACGCGCTCGGTCTCGTCGCCGACGACGAGGTGCCGAAGGGGAGCGTCGGCGACCTGCTGACCGCGCTCGCGGAGACCCCCGAACTGACAGCGCGAGAAGCGGTCGAGCGGGAGGGCCTCGGTAGCGCGGACGAGGACGAGGTCCGCGAGGCCGTGGTCGAAGTGGTCGAGCGAAACGACGAACAGGTCGAGGAGCAGGGGATGGGCGCGTTCTCCGCCCTGATGGGCGAGTGCATGGGGGCACTCGGCGGTCAGGCGGACGGCGACCTCGTCAGCGAGATGCTGCGCGAGGAGATAGGGAAGCGCGCCTGAATCGGTCCAGCCAGCAGTGCTTTGTCGTCCGAAGCGAAAGAACGGCCACGTGAACGAGACGAACACGTCACTCGATAGACGCGGTCTCGAGCCATGAGTTCCGACTCGAACGTCGACCCCTCGGGTGCGACGCTGTCGTACGGGAACATCCTCGAACGCGAGATCGGGAACGCGCTGAAGGAGATAGACCGGCCCCCGAAGGGGCTGTTCCTCTCTGGTCTGGCCGCCGGTCTCAACGTGAGCTTCGGCGCGCTGTTCATGGGGATGGTGCTGACGTTCTCGCCGTCGTTCCCGTCGCCGCTGGTCGAGCGGGTGCTGGTGGCGGTCGCGTCCTCCGTCGGGTTCCTGTTCGTCGTCCTCGGCCAGACGGAGCTGTTCACGGCGCACACGACGATGGGCGTGTTGCCCGTGCTCGACGGCAGAGCGTCGACCAGGGACCTCGGCCGACTCTGGGGGATAGTTTACGTCGCGAACCTCGTCGGCTGCGCGCTGTTCGCGGGGCTCATCGCGCTGTTAGGGCCGTCGATGGGCATCGCGGAACCGGCCGCGTTCGGGACGCTCGCCGAGTCGCTCGTCCCGAAGCCGTCGTGGGTCATCTTCCTGAGCGGCGTCGTCGCCGGCTGGCTCATGGGGCTGGTGACCTGGCTCGTGGCCGCGAGCCGGGACACGGTGAGCCGGGTGTTGTTAGTCGTCGTCGTCACGACCGGCATCGGCTTCGGTCCCTTCCATCACTGCCTGCTCGGAACGACCGAGGTGCTCTCGGCGATGTTCATGGGCCAGGGCGTCTCGCTCGCAGGGTTCGGCCACTTCCTCGTCTGGACGACGCTCGGGAACACCGTGGGCGGGACCGTGTTCGTCGCGCTCGTCAACTACGGGCACGTCGCCCTCTCCGAGGAGTACCGCGCCGAGGAGAGCGACGCGGACGATACGGAGGGCGAGTCCCCCGGCAACGTCCTCCGTGACGACTGACCGGGGTGCGCTCTCCCGGACGAATCGGCCGCGGTGACGTCCGGGGTCCGCAACCGGACGAGCGCGCCGCTGGCCCCTGCTCGACGGTTACTCGGCGGAGCGTCGCGGGAGGGACGCCACGACGCTTTTCACGCCACCGTTCCCACCGTTGGAGCATGGACGTGGACCGCGAGACGTTCGGACTCGACGTCGGGAGCTACATCGGGTTCCACCTCGCCGTCCTCGGCCTGGTCTCCTGGGCGACCGGGCAACCGTTCCTGATTCCGAGCCTCGGTCCGTCGGTGTTTCTCCTGGCCACGCTCCCCGACAGTCGGATGAACTATCCCGAACGCATCATCGGCGGCGAGTGCATCGGCGCGTTGTCCGGGTACGCGGCGTTCCACCTGCTCGTGGGGTCCGTCGGTGCGACGCCGCCGCTGTCGTTCGAAGCGTTCCGGCAGGTCCTGTCGGCGTTCACCGCCACCGTCCTCACGACCGTCGGAACGTACGCAACGAACACCCAGCACCCGCCGGCGTACGCGACGACGCTCATCGTCTCGCTCGGCATTCTGACCCGTCCTCCCCAGATTCTCATCTTCGGAGTCGCCCTCCTCGCGATGGTCGCGGTCCACGAGGGCGTCGGGAAGCGACTGTCGATATGGAATCTCCCGTACGAGAACCGGGGGAACATCTGACCCTTCGGCGTGCGACGAGACGCCGTCCGGGGGCCGAGCCGGCGCGAAGAGCGGTCGACGAGCGTCAGCTCACCCGGGCGGCCGTCCGGCGGAGGGCGGCGACCATCTCGCGGGAGACGACCGACCAGCGGGGTTCGCTGACTCGCTGGGAGCAGTAGTACGCGAACGCGACGAGCACCACCGCGAAGACGGCGTCGGTGACCCAGTGCACTCCGAGATACAGCGTCGAGAAGACGATGCCGGTCGAGAGCGCGGCGACGGTGTAGGCGTACGCGTTCTCGGCCTTCCGCGCGTACAGCGCCGCCAGCACCGACAGGCCGGTGTGGAGGCTCGGGAACGCCTTCACCAGCGTGTCCGTCGAGAAGATGCCGTATTGGATGGCCGGGCTGAGTTCGTACATCAGCGGTTCGACGGTCGTCAGGTACAGCGACGACACCTTGACCGGGAAGAGGACGAAGAAGGGGACCGCCGTCAGCACGAGGATGACGTACGCTACCGCGTACCGCCGGGCCTGCTCCTCGTCGTGGACCTTCAGCTTGAAGTAGGTGAACAGGACGACGAACGGGAAGCCGGCGAGGTAGACGGCGGTGAAGAACATCGTGAGCGGCGTCGAGGCGATGGCCTGGAAGGCGGTCACCGTGGCTCCCTCGATGGCGTAGATGACGCCCGTGAACGTCCGACCGGCGTGGAAATGCAGCGCGAGCGTGTTGACCCCCTGGGTGACGACCCAGGCGACGCCGAGATACTTCCAGTCGGTCCGGAGGAACTCCTTGAACAGTCCCCACAGGCTCGCGTCGCGGAGGAAGACCTGCTTGCCGACGAGCAACAGCAGGACGCTCGGCACCGCCACCAGCAGCGTGAACTGCGTCCCGAGCGGGAGGGCGTGGAAGCGGACGGGGAGGGCAGACAGCATGACTATTCAATAAATGTCACGAGCGTGCCTAAATACTTTATCTATTCTGTACTTCGGTGGTGAGTTTCGGCGTCCTCGGCACGTTTCTCGCCCGTTCGCGCCGGAATCGGCGGTCGTCAGGGGCCGTCGGCGAACCGTTCGCGGGCCGTCCCCGCACTCACCGGGTCCGGGGCGGCTCCGCGTCTCGTGCGCGTTCTTTCGCGCGGCGCACGACTCCCCGCAGCGTCGATATTTCGCGACCGGTGGGGTGTGCGCGGCCGACCAGCCGGCGGACGAGCCGCATCGTCTTGTCGCGTTTCTCCGACGGATGGTCGATGGCCTCGAGCAGTTCGTCGAACCCGTCGTAGAATCCCTCTATCTCTCGCTCGTCGGCGCGCTCGCGTTCCACGTCGGGATGCTGGGTCTCCTCGACGGTCAGCTCCCGGAGTTCGTACAGCGTCACGGTCGCGGCCTGGCCGAGGTTCAGCGAGGGGTACTCCGCGCTCGCGGGGATGGAACACACCTCGTCGACGCGCGCGAGTTCCTCGTTCGTCAGGCCGTTCGACTCCCGTCCGAAGATGAGCACCGTGTCGCTGTCGACCTCGGCGAGGCTGTCGGCGAGGTCCGACGGCGTCCGGAAGGGGAACCGGACGTGCTTGCGAGCGTCCTCGTTGGTCGTCGCGGTGCAACCGACGGTGTGGTAGTCGGCGACCAGTTCGTCGAAGGTCACCGCGTCGTAGTTCGGCAACACGTCCTCGCGGGCCTGGCCGGCGAAGCCGTACGCCTCGCTGTCGCGGTGGAGTTCGGGCGGGTCGACTATCTTCAGGTCGTCCATGCCGAAGTTCTTCATCGCACGCGCGATGGTGCCGACGTTACCGGGCGTCTTCGGCTCGACGACGGCGACGGCGGGTTTCATGAGGGGTAGTCCTGGTCGATGTCCATGTCTCGCAGGTCTATCTCCGTTCGCTCCTCGTCCGGAATCTCGACGTTCATCGCTTCGAGGTCGGGGTCCGGCGGCTCCGGCAGGTCGTCGGGGTCGGTCTCGACGTGTTCGACGCCGACGTATCCCTCCGGGGCGCGCCCGCCGTCGGCGAACCACTCGTGGAACTCGTCCTGAAGTTCCTCCTCGCCGCGGTACCGCTCGCCGCCCTCCTCGAAGTACCAGTAGAGGAAGTCGTTCTCGTGGTCCTCGCAGACGGCGATTTCGGCGAGCGGTTCGCCGTAGACGACCTCGATGACGTTGCACTCTTCTACGTTGGCGTCTCCGTGAATCAGCCAGCAGGCGTCGCAGGGCGACCCGACGAGCGCGGAGAGGCGAGCGAGGCGCTTGCGCGTGTCCGCGTCCATGTCGTCCATCGGACGGTAGTCGCCGTCCTCGGTGAACACCTCCTCCTCGTCGAACCGCCAGCCGCGAACCCCGATGCTCACTTTTCCCATCGTTCCCACGTATCGGCCGCAGCGACAAAAAGAGCGCGTCTACGAGACGAGGGGGCGGGAGACTGCACGACCGGTGGCCCGGTACCGGTCGCGTCCGACGACACCACCGACCGAGAACGAGTCGATTAATACGCGCCCTTCCGGAGGGACCACCTATGACGAACGTCTCGGCCGCCGGACTGCACATTGGTCCGGACCATCCACCGCGCGTCATGGGCGTCCTGAACGTCAGCGAGGAATCGCCGTACGACCCGAGCGTCTACGACGACCCCGCGGAGGCGGCGGCGTACGTCGACGACGAACTCGTCGGCGAAGGCGCGGACATCGTCGACGTCGGCCTGGAGTCGGCGAACAAGCGATTCGAGGTCCTCTCCGCCGAGGAGGAACTGGAACGCCTCGACGCGGCCGTCGAGACCGTCGAGCGCGTCGACGGCGACGCCGTCTTCTCCATCGAGACGCGGTACGCGGAGGTGGCAGAGGCCGCGCTCTCTCGAGGGTTCGACATGGTCAACGACATCTGCGGGTTCGCCGACCCCGACATGGCCGACGTGTGCCTGGCCCACGACGCCCCCGTCGTGAAGATGGCGAGCCCCCCCGACCTCGAACGGCCCGGAGCGATAGCGTCGGTCGACGACATCTACGCCACCCTCGAACGCGACCCGCTTCCCGAGAACGCCATCGTCGACCCGGCGTTCGGTGGCTGGAGCGAGGAGAAGACGCTCGACGACGACCGCGAGACGTTCCACCGGCTCGGCGAGTTCCGCGATCTCGACCGACCCATCCTCATCTCGATCAACCGGAAGAACTTCCTCGGCGACGTCGTCGGACGAGACACCGACGAGCGCCTGCCCGCGAGCCTCGCCGCCACCGCCCTCGCCGTCGAGCGCGGCGCGGACGTCGTCCGAACCCACGACGTCGCCGAGACGGTCGACGCTGCGACCATCGGTCATACCTTCGGTCGCGAGTGCTGACCGGTCGTCGGCTCCCCGTCTCCCTTCCAGCGCCCGACGCCGGCCGCGACGCGAGGGTTTAAATCCGAACGGGCGGCCACCGCCAGTCGTGACCTGACCGACCGTCGCGACGGGGTCGAGGCCGGAGCGCGACGCGCCCCTCGCGACGAATCTCGCCACGCGTTGCCTGCTCGCCTCCCCCGCCGGTGCGTCGACCGCACTCGGCGCGCCTCTCGACCCAGCCCTCGTCACTCCGTCGAACGCCGTCCGGAACGGCGGAAAACTTATGCCGGACGACGCACCAGCGCGATACGAGCCAGAACGCTCCCGTGGGTAGGGGTACACACTGGGTGGCTTCTGGCGCGACACTACCTTCCGAGAGACCATGGACTTCGACACCTGGAACCCCGTCTACGAGGCCATCATCGCCGACTTCGGCTTCGAACGTGTCGCCGACGAGCACGCTCGGGACGTACTCGGCGAGTACGTCGGCCCGTTCGACTACGACCGACTCGCCTTCGTCGACGGGGCGACCGTGGCCATCGCCGGGGCCGGTCCGTCGCTCGAAGACGACCTCGACAGCGTCCGCTCGGCCGACGCGGTCGTCGCAGCCTCTTCCGCCGCCGACGTCCTGCTCGACGCCGGCGTCGCCGTCGACCTGCTGGTGACGGACCTCGACGGCAATCCCGGTACGGCGCGCGCGCTGACCGAGCGCGGCGTTCCGGTCGTCGCACACGCCCACGGCGACAACGTGCCTGCGGTCCGCGAGCACGTTCCGACGTTCGACCGCGAGCACGTGCTGGCGACGACGCAGGCCGAACCTCGTGGACCGGTCGAGAACTTCGGCGGGTTCACGGACGGTGACCGTGCGGCGTTCCTCGTGGACCACTTCGGCGCGGCCGAGCTCGTCTTTCCCGGGTGGGACGTCGACGACTCCTCGGTCGGTCCGGTGAAACGGCGGAAGCTGGCGTGGGCCGAGCGGCTGCTGTACTGGCTGGAGCGACGGCGCGGCGACCGCTTCGCCGTACTGGACGGTCGACGGGACGCTATCGACGCGAGCGCCCTGCCCGAGTGACGACGCCGGAGCTTCTGACGCGACGACAGCGGTCCCGACACCCGGATTTATGCCCCGACACAGCCACTGGTAGCATATGACACACGACTGTTCGTTCCTCGCCGACCTGCTCGACGACGACCAGTTCTCGCTCGGCGACTCCCACCGCGAGGGTCACGCCGGCGACTGGGGAACGCCGGACGACGAGCAGGTCCGTCCCGACGTCGTGGTCTGGCCCGAGTCGACCGACGACGTGTCGGCGGTCCTCGCGGCCGCCGACGACCGCGGTGTTCCGGTGACGCCGTACGCCGCCGGAACGAGTCTGGAGGGTAACGCCACCCCGACACGGGGCGGCATCAGCCTCGACGTGACGCGGATGGATGCCGTGCTCGACGTACGACCGGCGGACTTCCAGGTGGACGTCGAACCGGGCGTGATGGGCTCCGCCGTCGACGAGGCGGTCGCCTCGGAAGGCCTCTTCTTCCCGCCGCTGCCGTCCTCCGGCGACATCTCTACCGTCGGTGGGATGGTCGCGAACGACGCCAGCGGGATGCAGACCGTGAAGTACGGCGAGGTGGCGGACTGGGTGCTCGAGCTGGAGGCCGTGCTGGCCGACGGGTCGGTGATAACGGCCGGGAGCAAGGCGGTCAAGACCTCGAGCGGATACAACCTGAAGGACCTGCTCGTCGGCAGCGAGGGGACGCTGGCGGTCGTCACGCGTGCGACGTTGGAACTGGCCGGTCGTCCCGAGCAGATCCGGGCGGGGCGGGCCCTCTTCTCGTCGCTCGACGACGCGGTCGCCGCGGTCGCCGACGCCGTTCGGTCGGGCGTCGACGTGGCGACGATCGAGTTCGTGGACGCGACCAGCGCGAGGATGGCGAACGCCTACACCGGGTCGGACCTGCCGGACGCACCTACGGTCTTCCTGAAGTTCCACGCCGACCACGGCGTCGAGGAGGAGGTCGCGTTCTGTCGGTCGGTGTTCGAGAGCCACGATGTCGGTCGGTTCGAGGTCGTCGACGGGGACGAGATGGACGACCTCTGGCAGGCCCGGCGGGACCTCGCCTACGCCGTCCAGTCGTACGACCCCCATCTGACGCCGCTCCACCCGGGCGACGTCACGGTCCCCATCAGCAAGTACCCCGAACTGGTCCGGTTTGTGACTGACCTCGCCGACGAACGCGACCTGCTCGTCCCCTGCTTCGGTCACGCCGGGGACGGCAACCTCCACTTCTCCGTGCTCGTCGACGAGCGCGACGACGAACAGGTCGCGCGCGGCGAGGAGGTCCAGGACGCTATCGTGCGCCGGGCCATCGAGATGGGCGGCACCTCGACCGGCGAACACGGCATCGGTCGCGGGAAACGCGAGTATCTCGTCGACGAACACGGCGAGGAGAGCGTCGAGGCGATGCGCCGCGTGAAGCGCGCGCTCGACCCCAACGACACGCTGAATCCAGGGAAGATATTCCCGGAGACGGTCGGCGGCGGACGCGTCGGGGACTGACGGTGTTCAGACCTCGCAGTCGTCCTTGGGGACCTCGCGGTAGTGCTCGCGCCCGGCCGGCGTCCGGGTCCGGACGAGATACGTCTCGTTGGTGAGGTCGAACACCGTCCGTGTCCGGGCCCCAGAGCCGTGTAGCTCCCCGACGAGCGACACGTCGTCCCGGCTCGCCAGTCGGTCGCCGAGACGCCAGCTCACTGGATGTCCGGGCGTCGACTCGCCGACCGACGAACGGTTCGCCTGCGATTCGCGTGCGGGGTCCTCGCGTTCCCCATGTAAACTCATATCACGGCGATGGATGCCCGCGAACAAAACCGTACCGGCTTCCGGTGGCCCTAGTCGTGAACCAGCACGTCCACGACGCTGGGGCCGTCCTCGGCGAGCGCGGCTTCCAGCCGTTCCTCGATGTCGTCGGGCGATTCCACGAAGTGGCCGTTGGCGCCGTGGCTCTCGGCGTTCTTGGCGAGGTCGACGGGCGGGTCGAAGTCCATGCCGACGAACTCGTACTCGTCCTCGTCGCCGCCGAACAGGTCGAGCGTGTTGTCCTTGAGGATGCGGTAGTTGCGGTTGTCCGGGACGACGACCGTGAGGTCCACGTCGTAGCGCGCCGCCGAGTACAGCGAGTGGGGGTAGTAGAGATAGGAACCGTCGCCGACGAAGCCGACGACCTCGCGAGGGTCGTCGCGCTCCGCCTCGGCCATCGCCGCGCCGACCGCCGCCGGGAGGCCGTATCCCAGACCGCCGCCCTTGTTCGAGATGTAGCTCTCGCGGGCGAACGGCCAGCGCGTCAGCAGGGCGTACTTCGCGGTGACGCCTTCGTCGACGACGTAAGCGTCGGGCGCGACCGACCGCATCGCGTCGACGAGTTCCGCCTTCGAGGCGCGGGGGTCGTCGGGAGCGTCGTCCTCGCCGATACCGGCCATCTGCTGCTGGGCGAACGTCTTGAACTGCGCGACGCGCTCCAGTCGCGCCTCGCGCTCCTCGTCGTCGAGGCGGCCCTCGACGCGTTCGGCGACGGCGTCCATCACGAGGCCGAGGTCGCCGACCACGGCGGCGTCGGCCGGATGGTTCTTGCCGACCTGCCACGGCTCGTCGTTCAGGTCGACGACGGTGGCGTCGCTGGGGATGAGTTCGCGCTCGTGGCGGGTCAGCGTCGTGTGGGTCGAACAGCCGGCGAGGACGACGGTGTCGGTGTTCATCGCGGCCGCCGCCAGGTCCTCGTCCGGTGGAACGTACGACACCCACTGGTCGTGGTCGGCGGGGAAGTCGACCTCGCAGGCCAGTATCTCGGCGTGGACGCGCGCTCCCGACGCCTCCGCGAGCCGGACCGCCGCGTCGACGGGGTCGGTGTCGGACCACGCGCCGTGGCGGGGAACGTGGTCCCCGACGACGAACACGGGGTCGTCGGCCTCGACGAGCAGGTCGGCCGCGCGCTCGATAGCCCCGGGGTCGCCCCCACCGGGGTTCTGTATCGGGCCGAGCGATTCCGGGTCGGCCTCGGTCGCGGCCATCGTCACGTCCAGCGGGAGCGCGAGGAAGACGGGACCCGTGGGCGGCGTCGTCGCCACGCGGAACGCCCGGCGGAGCATCGTCGGCAGGGCCGACACGTCGGTCACCTCCGCGCTCCACTTCGTGAACTGCTCGGTCAGCGCTTCGAGGTCGCCGCCGAGGATGGGTTCCTCGTGGCGGAAGTCGAGGCTGTGTGCGCCCGCCGTGACGACCAGCGGTGCGCCCGCGACCGACGCCCCGTAGAGGTTGCCGAGGCCGTGGGCGACGCCGGGGGCGACGTGGAGGTTGACGACGCCGGCGGGCGTCCCCGGTTCTTCGTCGGCGCGGTACCGCCGCGTGCTGGCGTAGCCCGCGGCCATCCCGACCGCGATGTCCTCGTGCGGCGCGAGCACGTAGTCGAGGTCGCTGTCCGCCAGGGCGTTCATGACCGGAAGCTCCGTCGTCCCCGGGTTGCCGAAGACGTACCTGACTCCGTACGCTTCGAGCGCGTCGACGAACAGGTCCGCTCCGGTGTGAGATTCTGGCATACCGGTGCGTCATCGCGAGACGACAAAAGGATTGGTCGCCGGCGGCCGAGGAGGGGGTTGGATATTTCTACAACTATACGCAAATACGTGGTCTAGAAATGCAGCCAATAGCGGAATTTTAAAGTGTAGGGGTCGGCTAGGACTGATACCAACCTCGCAGAGGTGATCGAAACGATGAATCTCTCTCACTACCGAAACACCGCACTGTTCGCGCTCCTCGCCATCGTCTGGGGTACCTCCTTCACTGCCATCGAGACCGGCCTCGAAGCCTTCCCGCCGATCCTGTTCGCCGCGTTACGCTACGACATCGCCAGCGTCGCCATGTTCGCGTACGCCGGGATAGTCGGTCTGCGCCGCGCTGACTACCAGTGGCGACCGACGACGCGCGCCGACTGGCGAATCGTCGCGGTCGGCGGCCTGCTCGTGTTCGGCCTGCACTTCGCGCTCCTGTTCGTCGGCCAGCGGTACGTCACCAGCGGCGTCGCCGCCGTCGTCCTGAGCCTGACGCCCGTCGTCACGCCCATCTTCGCCTTCGTCCTCCTCCCGAACGAGCGCCTCGCCCCCGTCGAGGCGCTCGGCGTCCTCCTCGGCTTCGCCGGCGTGGTCGTCATCGCGCGTCCCAGCCCAGGAGCGCTCGACGGAACGCTGGTCGGCGTCGGTCTCCTGTTCGGCTCCGCGGTCGTGTTCGCGCTCGGCGCGGTGCTGACCCAGCGCATGCCGACGACGCTCCCGACCGTTCCGCTGCAGGCGTGGATGATGCTCGTCGGCGCGGCCGTCCTCCACGCGCTGGCCGCGGTCATGCCCACGAACACGCCGGTCTCTCCCACCCCGGCCGCGCTCGCGTCGCTGGGCTACCTCGCGCTCGCCGCCAGCGTCGGCGGCTTCCTCGTCTACTTCGACCTGCTCGAACGCCTCGGCCCGAACGAGGTCAGCCTCGTCAACTACGTCGTCCCCGCCGTGGCGACGTTCGCTGGCTGGCTCCTGCTCGGCGAGTCCGTCGCCCCGCAGACGATGTTCGGATTCCTCGTCATCCTCGCCGGGTTCGTGCTGCTGAAGTCGGCCACCCTGAAGCGCCGCGTCGTCGCGCTCCGGCGGCCCACCCGCTCGATCCCCGAGTCGTCCGCCGACGACACCGTCGTCGTGGACAAGAACGCCTACTACCACGACCGGGAGTCGACCGCGGGGTCCGCCGACTGACGCCCGAAACGTCCCAGTCGCACGTCTCACCGCCCCTGCGACGTATCACCGAATCCTTAATGGACTGTCCTGCAGAACGTACGCCCATGTACGACGAGGACGACTTGGCGGAGATTCGGCAGTCGCGGGACGAGTGGGAGGAGGAAACCCTCGACCCGACGCTGGAGCGGTTCGGCGAGCGCAAGGACCGCTTCGCCACCGTCTCGAACCTCGAAGTCGACCGCCTCTACGACCCCTCCGACGTCGAGGACGTGGACTACGACGAGGACCTCGGCTTCCCCGGCGAGGCACCCTACACCCGCGGCGTCTACCCGACGATGTACCGCGGTCGAACCTGGACGATGCGACAGTTCGCCGGGTTCGGCACCGCCGAGGAGACCAACGAGCGCTTCCACTACCTCATCGACGAGGGCCAGACCGGTCTCTCGACGGCGTTCGACATGCCGAGCCTGATGGGCATCGACTCCGACGACCCGATGTCGGCCGGCGAGGTCGGCAAGGAGGGCGTCGCCGTCGACACCCTGCGGGACATGGAGATACTGTTCGACGGCATCGACCTCGACGAGGTCTCGACCTCCTTCACCATCAACCCGAGCGCGCCCGTCATCTACGCGATGTACATCGCCCTGGCCGACCAGCAGGGCGTCCCGCGCGAGGAGATTCGGGGGACGCTCCAGAACGACATGCTGAAGGAGTTCATCGCCCAGAAGGAGTGGGTCGTTCCGCCGGAGCCGAGCCTCGACGTGGTGACCGACACCATCGAGTTCGCCGTCGAACAGACGCCGAAGTTCAAGCCCATCTCCATCTCGGGCTACCACATCCGCGAGGCCGGGTCGACGGCGGTCCAGGAACTCGCGTTCACGCTCGCGGACGGCTTCGCCTACGTCGAGGACGCGATGGACCGCGGCCTCGACGTCGACGAGTTCGCACCCCAGCTCTCCTTCTTCTTCAACTCCCACAACTCCATCTTCGAGGAGGTGGCGAAGTTCCGCGCCGCCCGCCGCATCTACACCGAGGTCATGGAGGAGTGGTACGGCGCGGAGGCCGAGGCCAGCAAGCAACTGAAGTTCCACACCCAGACCGCCGGCCAGAGCCTGACCGCCCAGCAGCCGCTGAACAACATCGTCCGGGTGACCATCCAGGCGCTCGCGGGCGTGCTCGGCGGCACCCAGAGCCTCCACACCAACAGCTTCGACGAGGCGCTGGCGCTGCCCAGCGAGCAGGCGGTGCGGGTCGCGCTCCGCACCCAGCAGATAATCGCCGAGGAGAGCGGTGCGGCGGACATCATCGACCCGCTCGGCGGGAGTTTCGCCGTCGAGAGCCTCACCGACGAGGTCGAGGAGAAGGCGATGACGTACATCGAGGAGATAAAGGAGATGGGCGACGGCTCCGTCCGCGACGGCGTCCTGGAGGGCATCGAGCGGGGCTACTTCCACCGCGAGATACAGGACTCCGCCTACGAGTACCAGGAGCGCGTCGAGGAGGGCGAGGAGGTCGTCGTCGGCGTCAACGAGTACCAGATCGAGGAGGACACGAAGCCGGACATCCTCCAGGTCGACGAAGACACCCGGGACCGCCAGCTCGAACGCCTCGAAGCGGTCAGGGAGGAACGCGACGACGACGCGGTCGAGGAGACCCTGGCCGCGCTCGAAGACGCGATTCGGGACGACGAGAACGTCATGCCCTACATCGTCGACGCGGTGAAGGCGTACGCCACGATGGGCGAGATTATGGACGTGTTCCGCGCCGAGTACGGCGGCTACCAGGAGAAGGTCGGACTGGCCTGACGACGCCGCCCCGTTTCGCTCGACCGTAGTTGACGCCGCGACAGAGCCGCCCTTTTCGCCGGCGCACGTCGAGACAGATTTATAATAGTATATAGAAAAAGACACGTCGTGAAACAGAGACGAAAACTGGTCGTGGCGGTCGTTCTCGTCGCTCTCGTAACGCTCGCGGGCTGTACGACGGGGCCCTCCGGCGATTCGTCCGGGGACGACCGGACGACCACCGCGACGGACGTAGCGTCGACCACGACGACCACGACGCTCGACGACCTGACGTACCCCGACGGAGCGAGCGACGAGGCCGTCGAGAACGCCACGGCGCTCGCCGAATCGCACATGTCGACGATAGGCGACCGGGGGTACGTGGTCGAAATCGACGTCTCTCACTCGTCCGACGGGGAGTCGGGAACGAGCACGTACGTCGTCGAGCACGACGCCGAAACCGGCGAGACGTACGAACGGTCGTCCACCTACGGCGGAGAACGCACCCTCGCGTACGCGAACGGGAGCGGCGTCTACGAGAAACGCGGCACGGACGACGTGACGTACGAAGTGCGCCGGACCGAGACCGGCGACGACCTCGCGAGAAACGACATCGTGACCGCGGTCCGACCGCTGCTGGGGGCCGGCGAGTTCGAGGACCCACGCGTCGCGTCGTGGAAGGACCGGACGCTCGTCGAGTATCGACTCGACGACGTCGCCAACGACACCCGCCTCTTCGACCCGGAGACGGTGACGAACGCGTCGGGGTCGGTGCTCGTCGACGAGCAGGGCGTCGTCCACCGCGTCTCGGTGAACGTCACGCAACGGGTTGACGGTACCGAACAGCGCACGCAGTTCGAGTACCGGGTGAGCGAACTCGGCGACGTCGACGTCGAGAAACCCGGCTGGGTGAGCGAGGCGGTCGAACGGCACGAATCCGACGACGACCCCGATGCGCGGGTCTCGAACCGCGTGCAGGTCGTCTCGGCCTTCGGGAACGTCACCGAGAGCGAGCGCGTCGACCGCGTCACGCTCACCGTGATGCGCGCGGCGGGGTCCGACGACGTCGACCTCTCGACCGCCACCGTCGAGTGGATCGGTCCCGAGACGGCGACGACGCTCACGTACGGCGAACGCGCGTCGGCGAACCGCTTCGCGGTCGAGGCCATCAAGGACCCCGACGGTTCGGTGCCGGTCCTAAACGGTCAGGACGACCGGTTCACCGTCGTCCTGGACGCCTCGGAAATCGGCGGCGCACTCGAGGAGGGCCAGGCGGCCCAGCTCAAGATAACCACCGAGAGCGGTGCCGTCACGATATATCGAATCACCGTGCCGACGTCGCTGGCGGGCGAGTCGGCGGTCACGGTGTAACCACCGTCCGGCGTCCTCCGCGGTCGACAGTTCGCGGGTGCGTTTATGATGGACGCGAAGAAACCGTTCCGGTATGCGAGTAGCCGTTCTGACGGTCGGCGACGAGATTCTGGCGGGGGACACGGTGAACACGAACGCCACGTGGCTCGCCACGCAGGTCGACGAGCGCGGCGGGTCGGTGCGACGCATCCTCACCGTTCCCGACGACCGGTCGGTCATCGCCGAGACCGTCCGCGACTGGCACGCGGCGTTCGACGCGGTCGTCGTGACCGGCGGACTCGGCCACACGCCGGACGACGTGACGATGGACGCGGTCGCGGCCGCGCTCGACCGGGACCTCGCGGTCGACGACGAGGTTCGGGACCGGCTCCGGGAGAAGGCCCGCGAGTTCGTCGCGGAGAACCCCGAACTCACCGACGAGTACGACCTGGAGATGGACCTTGACGCGGCGGCGACGCTGCCGGCGGGGAGTCGCCCGCTGCTCACGGACGCGGGCTGGGCCCCCGGCTGCGTCGTCGAGAACGTGTACGTCCTGCCGGGCATCCCGGAGGAGATGAAGGCGACGTTCGCGGTCGTCGCGGACGAGTTCGGCGGCGACGCGGTCGCCGAGACGCTGTACACCCCCGCGCCGGAGGGGGCGCTGGGTGGAGTCCTCGAAGGCGTCCGCGAGCGGTTCGACGTCGCGGTCGGGAGCTACCCCGGGCGGGACGGCGACCCCGGCCGGCTGAAGGTCACCGGTACCGACCCGGACGCCGTCGCCGACGCCGCGGCGTGGCTTCGCGACCGCGTCGAAGTGGTCGAGTCGGACGAGGAGTAGCCGTCCGTCGAACGAATCGCCGGTTCGACGAATATATGTGCGGTTATTTATACGTTAGAAACCAGTCACTACCAAAACCAACCGAAGGATGGGGAATCTTTATGCATTTCCTTAAGGGACGCTAGTATGGATATGCCAGACGATACCGTGGAACTCGAGGCGCGCCTGGAGGAAGCCGAGACCTTCGAGCCACCGGAGTCGTTCGTCGAGCAGGCGAACGTCTCGGACGACTCCATCTACGAGGAGTTCGAGCAGAACTGGCCGGACTGCTGGGAGCAGGCCGCCGACCTGCTCGACTGGGACGACGACTACGACACGGTGCTGGACGATTCGAACCCCCCGTTCTACGAGTGGTTCACCGGCGGCTCGCTGAACGCCTCGGCGAACTGTCTCGACCGCCACCTCGCCGAGCGCGGCGACGAGGCCGCCATCGAGTGGGTCGGCGAACTCGGCGAGACGCGAACGTACACGTACGAGGAGTTACATCGCGAAGTCAACGAGTTCGCGGCCGCGCTGCGCGACCTCGGCGTCGAGGAGGACGACGTCGTCACGATGTACATGCCGATGGTACCGGAACTCCCCATCGCGATGCTGGCGTGCGCCCGCATCGGCGCACCCCACAGCGTCGTGTTCGCGGGGTTCTCCGCGGA